>NZ_JBHTCS010000015.1:0-640 GCF_042665615.1 Rhodococcus daqingensis
GGGTAGTTCGTTGTGGTGGGTGGTGAGGGTGAGGCCGAGGGTGGCGCCGGAGTCGGTGAGCATGTGGGTGATGCGGTCGGTGGGGTAGGTGGGGTCGATGGGGACGAAGGCGGCTCCGGTCTTGGTGACGGCCCAGGTGGCGAGGACGGATTCGGTGGAGCGCGGTATGGCGAGTGCGATGTGGGTTTCGGGTCCGGCGCCGCGGGCGATGAGGGCTCGGGCGAGTTGGTTGGAGCGGTGGTCGAGTTCGCGGTAGGTGGTCTGGCGGTTTCCGTCGATGATCGCGGTGGTCGCGGGGTGGGTTGCGGCGCTGTCGGTGAGGATCTGCGGCAGGGTGCGCTGTGCACCCGGGGGAGCCCCGCGTGCCGGGGCGAGGCTCTCGAGTTCGGCGTCGGTGAGCAGATTCAACCGGGACAGGGGCAGGTCGACGTCGGTGGCGAAGGCACCGAGCACCTTCGTCATGCGGCGGGCGATCATCTCGATGTCGCTGCCCTCGAACAGGTCCGAGCGGTACTCGAATTTGAGGTGGAGTCGGGCGTCGGCGTTGGCGGCGATGGCGAGGGGGTAGTGGGTGGCGTCGACGCCGTGGGCGGCGGTGATGTGGAGGTCGGGTTGTTCGGTGAGGGTGGTGGGGTCGAGG
>NZ_JBHTCS010000016.1:0-168373 GCF_042665615.1 Rhodococcus daqingensis
GCAGTCGACGATGTCGCCCGACCCCAACCGGATATCGCGTTCGATCCACGATTCCCAGAACCGACCCGCCGCCAACACCTTCCGCGCCGCACACCGATTCTCGATGCGCCACGACCGACCGACCTCGTCGAGGGCGGCGACATCGGCCAGCAACGCCGAGGCCACCGCCTCGGCGCCGGCCCTCACCTCGCCGACCTGAACCCCACCACCGGACTCGAACATACATTCGATACTACGCCCGGGGTTTGGCGCAAACAATGGGCAGGAATGGGCGAGGATTCGCTGTGGCCTGGACTCGTTCGACATGCGCGCGATGGCGTTCCCGGTCTGTGTAGTGCAGGTTTTCGTTGTGTTTTGACATACCTGCGACGCCGTCAATCATTTCCCGGATGTGTCGGCGTGACCGGCGTGGCGGGCCGTTTCGATGATCATGAGCACGAGGATCTGGTGCAAGGTGGCGTGCTGTTCGGGCCATCCGGGCACGGAGCCCGGTGAGTCTAGATCGAGGGAATGTCTGCCCGGCATGCTCCCAGGATCGCCGATAGATACCGTTCACGATGAGGTCCGTAGATTCGTCGGGCGTCGCACACAGAAGGTTCGTGCCGTCGGTGTCAGGGGGCGTCGAATGTCATACTCCGAGAGCCCGTAGAGCTTCCACAGGATCGATTCGCGGAGCACCCGAAGTCGATTGATCAGGTCGGACTCGTATGCGTCTGGGTGGAGTCATCACGGCAGCCGAGTGCCGGACTCCGTCGCAGACGACGAACCGCCGACCGGGTGATCCCGGCCGGCGGCTCGTTGTGTAGCAGGATCAGCGCGCGGCGTTGCCCAGGTCGATCGGCATGTTGATGCCGGTGATGTGATGCGCCTCGTCCGAGCAGAGGAAGGCCACGACGTTCGCGACGTCCTCGGGCTGGCTGATCCCGTCCGGCAGCGACGGGATGAAGGCGGGGGCGAGCGTCTCGGCGAAGCGCTCCATGAGCGGAACGACGTCCGTCATGATCATGCCGGAGGCGACACCGTACGGGTGCACGCTGTTGACGCGGATCCGATGCATGCCGAGCTCGTTGGCCATGGTCCGCGTCAGGCCGGCGATGCCCGCCTTGCTGGCGACGTAGTGGCCGAAGAACGGCGCGCCCTTGAGGCTCGAGACGGAGCTGGTGACGACGATGGAACCGCCCTCGCCCTGCTCGATCAGCTTCGGGATGGCGGCCTTGCAGGTGAAGAAGACGCCGGTCAGGTTGACGTCGATGGTCTCCTGCCACTGCTCCGGGGTGATCTCCCAGGACAGTGCGGCCGAGCAGATGCCGGCATTGGCGACCACGTAGTCGAGCCGGCCGAAGGCCTCGACCCCGGCGTCGAGCGCGGCGGTGACGGCGGCGAAGTCGCGCACGTCGGCCTTGGTGGCGACGATCTTGCGGCCCTGCTCCTCGACCAGGCGGACGGTCTCGGCGAGATCCTCCTCGGTGGCGCCCTCATAGGGGGTGGAGTCGAACTTCTTGCACGCATCGAGGGCGATGATGTCCGCACCCTCCGAGGCGAACTTGACCGCCTCGGCCCGGCCCTGCCCGCGCGCCGCGCCGGTGATGAATGCGACCTTGCCCTCGAACCGATTCCCCATAGCTGTGAGCCTCCCGCGTGCAGTGTGAACGTGTTGCAGGTCACAGTAGGTTATGTTTCGTCATCGTGTGCCGAATTGTCCCGCCTAGTGGAATGGCGCAGGTCAGGGCCGTGCGAGGAGTGCTACCGGCAACCGGTCGAGCAGATCCGCCGCACGGACTTCGCCGGTGAACACGTTGCCGGTGAGCCGGTCGGTCCAGGTGCCGGGCGGCAGGGTCACCGACGTTCCACGCCACCCGCGTTCGGCCAATCCGAGGCTGTGCCGGGTGGCCACCGCGATCACGTCCTCGCCGCGCAGGAACCCCACCAGGTGGGACGCCGCATCGCCGTGCGCGGAGACCGGCGCGTACGAACCGCCGACGAAACTCGAGGGCCGCTCGCGTCGCAATCGTAGTGCGCTGCGGGTCACCAGCAACTTGGCCACCGCGTCCACGGCCGACACCGGGCGAGGGTCCGCCGCCAGCCGTCGCCGCACGCCGAAGTCCACCAGGCGCCGGTTGTCCGGGTCCACCAGCGAGTCCTCCCACAGTTCGGTGCCCTGATACACATCCGGGATGCCCGGCCCCGCCAGCTGCAGCAGCTTCTGCCCGAGCGAGTCGATCCGACCGTGCGGGGCGAGCCGTCCGACGAGATCGGACATCGATGCCGCGACCGGACCGTCGATCACCTCGTCGATCCACGCGCAGACGCGCGACTCGAAGCCGGCGTCCACGCGCTCCCAGGACGTCCGGACGCCGGATTCGCGCACGGCCTTCTCGGCGTATGCGTGCAGCCGGTCCCGAACCGTGGCGTCCGGGCCGCCGACGACGGGCCACACTCCGAACATCGTCTGCCACAGGAACAGACCGGTCGCGGGGTCCGGACTGGGGGACAGAGCCTCCCACTCCCCGACACGGCGCGCCCACAGCCCAGCGGCCTGCGACAGCACGCCGATCCGGGCCCGCACGTCCTCGCCGCGCTTGGTGTCGTGGGTGGAGAGGGTGGTCATCGCGGCCGGCCAGTCGCGCGCCCGCCGGGCCTGCGCGAGGTGGAACTGCGCCACCGACACCCCGAACCGGCCCGGGTCGCCGCCCACCTCCTGCAACGAGATCAACCGTGCGGTCCGGTAGAACAGGCGGTCCTCGACGGCCTTGGCCATCGCGGCGCCGCACACCTGCTGCAGACGCGCGGCCGCCTCGCCGTTCGAGCGCACCGCCGCGGACAGCGCCGACAGCGCCCCGGCGAGCTCCGGGTGCTCCTCGGACACAACGCCGATCGCCTCGCGGAGCGCACCGGAGGTCGGGCCGTAGTCGGTGCGGTAGTGGGGGATCAGCGCGAGGGTCTCCACGACGGCCGAGGTCAATGCATCCGGGTCGACGTCGGTGGTGGATTCGCGCCGGACCACACCGACCAGGCGGCGGACCTCCGGCGCCAGGCCGCCGCGCAGCACCTCACGCTTGAGTTCGCGTTCGGACCGTCGCAGCGATTCGGTGTCGCCCCGGTCTCCGGTGCGCCGCCGATGCAGCTCCGTCAACTCCTGCGCACCGGCGGGGTCGAGGAACACCCCGGTCAGCTCGCCCAGTGCGTCGTACCCCGTCGTGCCGTCCACGGGCAGCGCGGGGTCGAGCGGCTCACCGGGCGCCAGGATCTTCTCGATCACCAGCCACCGGTCGGGCCCGAGGAGCCGGCGTAGTCGGCGCAGGTAGCCGGCCGGGTCCGCGAGCCCATCGGGGTGATCGATCCGCACCCCGTCGACGAGGCCGTCCGACATCCACGACCGGACCTCCCGGTGGCTCGCCTCGAACACCGCCGGGTCTTCCTGCCGCAGCGCGGCGAGCTCGTTGACAGTGAAGAACCGCCGATAGCCCACGCGGCCGCTGCGCCAGTCGACCAACTTGTACGCCTGCCGCGAGTGCACCGCCGTCGCGTCGCCGCCGTCGGTTCCCGGGGCGATCGGGTAGCGGTGTTCGTGGTAGGCGAGCGCTGGTTCCGGGCCGGTGCGGTCGACGGTGAGCCCGGCGTCGTCGCCGAGAACCGGTATCGCGATTCGCCCCTGGTCCCAGTCGATGTCGAAGTACGACGCGTACTCGGACGTGCGGCCGTGCCGGAGCACGTCCCACCACCAGGGGTTCTGTCGCGGATCGGCCACCCCGACGTGGTTGGGGACGAGGTCGACGATCAGCCCCATCCCGCGTTCGCGTAGCTCGGACGCCAACGCCGCCAAGGACTCCCGGCCACCGAGCTGTAGCGACACCGTCGTCGGGTCGGTGACGTCATAGCCGTGGGTGGATCCGGTGGCCGCGGACAACACGGGGGACAGGTACAGATGCGAGACGCCGAGATCGTCCAGGTAGTCCGCGAGCTCCCTGGCGTCGTCGAGGGTGAACGCGTCGCCGCGCAGTTGCAGCCGGTAGGTCCCGGTGATCGCGGCCATGGTCAGGGAACCGAACGCAGCACGACGACCGAGCGCGGCGCCACCTTCATCGTCCCGCCCCCGCCGACCACCGCGTCCACCAGACCGGTTTCGGTGGCGGTGTCGAGCGCGACCGCCCAGTGTGCGCCGGCGCCGTCATCGGGGACGGTGAACTCGAGCGCCTCGTCATGGGCGTTGAAACACAACAGGAACGAGTCGTCCACCACGCGCCTGCCGCGATGGTCGGGCTCCTGGATCCCGGCGCCGTCGAGGTACACCGCGAGCGACCGGCCGAACCCGCTGCCCCAGTCCTGTGCGGTCATCTCCTCACCCGCCGGGGTCAACCACGCGATGTCGCGGGCCTGTTCGCCGGATCGGATCGGACCGCCCGCGAGGAACCGCCTGCGGCGGAACACCGGATGTGCTGCCCGTAGCGCGATCACGTTGCGGGTGAACTCGACCAGGTCCGCGTTCGTCTCGGCCAGCGACCAATCCATCCAGGCGATTGGTGAATCCTGGCAGTACACATTGTTGTTGCCGTGCTGGGTCCGGCCCATCTCGTCGCCGTGCGCGAGCATCGGCGTGCCCTGGCTGAGCATCAGGGTGGCCAGCAGGTTGCGCCGCTGACGGGCCCGCAGCGAGAGGATCTCGGGGTCGTCGGTCGGACCCTCCACCCCGCAGTTCCAGGATCGGTTGTGACTCTCGCCGTCCCTGTTGTCCTCGCCGTTGGCCTGGTTGTGCTTGTCGTTGTAGGACACCAGGTCCGCGAGGGTGAAGCCGTCGTGTGCGGTGACGAAGTTGATGCTCGCGCTCGGTCTGCGCCCGGTCGCCTCGTACAGGTCCGACGAGCCGGTCAGGCGGGAGGCGAACTCGCCGAGGGTCGACGGTTCGCCCCGCCAGTAGTCGCGGACGGTGTCGCGGTACTTGCCGTTCCACTCCGTCCACAGTCCCGGGAAGTTGCCCACCTGGTAGCCGCCCTCGCCGACGTCCCAGGGCTCGGCGATCAGCTTGACCTGGCTGACGATCGGGTCCTGCTGCACCAGGTCGAAGAACGCGGACAGCCGGTCCACGTCGTGCAGTTCGCGGGCGAGGGTGGATGCCAGGTCGAAGCGGAATCCGTCCACGTGCATCTCGGTCACCCAGTACCGCAACGAATCCATGATCAGCTGCAGGGTGTGCGGATGCCGGGCGTTGAGGCTGTTCCCGGTGCCGGTGTAGTCCATGTAGTGCGCGAGATCGCCCTCGACCAGCCGGTAGTAGGCGGCATTGTCGATGCCGCGGAAGTTGATCGTCGGCCCCAGGTGATTGCCCTCGGCGGTGTGGTTGTAGACGACATCGAGGATCACCTCGATGTCCGCCTCGTGGAACGCTCGGACCATCGCCTTGAACTCGGTGACCGCGCCGCCCGCCTTAGAGGTCGCGGCATAGTCGGCGTGCGGGGCGAGGAAACCGAATGTGTTGTAACCCCAGTAGTTGCGCAGTCCGAGATCGAGCAGGGTTTGGTCGTGCATGAACTGGTGAACGGGCATCAACTCGATCGCGGTGACCCCGAGGCCGCGCAGGTGGTCGATGATCGCGGGATGCGCGAGACCGGCGTAGGTGCCGCGGAGCTCCTCGGGCACCGCGGGGTGGGTCGCCGTCATCCCCTTGACGTGCGCCTCGTAGATCACGGTGTCGTGGTACGGATGTCGGGGCGCGCGATCGGATGCCCAGTCGAAGAACGGGTTGATCACCACGGTGGTCATGGTGTGTCCCAGCGAGTCGGAGCCGAACGTGTGGACCGCGGGATCGGTATCGAATGCGCCGTCGAACGCCTTGCCGTAGGGGTCGAGCAGCAACTTGCTCGGGTCGCAGCGGTGACCCGACTTCGGGTCGTGCGGACCGTGCACGCGAAAGCCGTAGCGCTGACCGGGCGCGACCGCGGGCAGGTAGGCGTGCCAGACGAAGCCGTCGACCTCCTCGAGCGGCACCCGGGTCTCGGTGCCGTCCCTCGCGATCAGGCAGAGCTCCACCGCGTCGGCCACCTCGGAGAACAGCGAGAAGTTGGTGCCCGCACCGTCGTACGTCGCGCCGAGCGGATAGGCGCTGCCCGGCCACACCGCGATGGCCGGGCTCTCCGTGTGTGCCATGTCTCGACCCTAGTCCGCGCTCGGCGAGCCCTCCTGTCGACGTCAGGAGCGGTAGCAGGAGGGTCCTGACCGATCGATGTGTGCGATTCGCACAACTCCTCTGCGTGCGTTTGGGTATTCCTGCCATACGACATCGCGAGATTGTGCAATTCGCACACAATGTCCTGATGGGGTCGATGAACAGTCCGGGGTCCGCGGCTCGGTGGATGCGGGAGCACGTGAGCTCGACGTTCAGCCGCGCCGATTTCGAGGGGTTCATCGACCGGCTCGACTCGTCGATCTGCGCGGACGTCCCCGAGCTGGCGACGGACGCCGAGCTCCAGCGCGATCTCAAGGCCGCGATCCGGAGCCAGTTCCGGGTGTTCCTCGGCACCGAGATCCCGGTCGACGGCGCCCGCGCGACGGTGGCGGTCTCCGGCGAGTGCCACGCGCTCGCTCGGACCATCGCCCGCCGCGGCCTCGACCTCCGGGTGCTGTCCCAGTTCGACCATGCCTGTCATCGCGCCGTGCTCGGGTTCGCCACCGAGTTCGTCGCCCAGCAGGACCTCCCGAACGATTTCACGTTGGCGTTGATGACGATGATGTGGGAGCAGACCAGTGAGTTGATGAACACGCTGCTCGAGGAACTCAACGCGACCTACACCCGTGAGCGGGAGAGTCTGTTGCGCGGGGCGTTCTCGCAGCGCATCGGCACGGTGCGGGAGATCCTGGACGGCGCAGCGGTGGACGTCGCCCAGGCCTCGGCCCGGATGGCGTACCCGCTGCACCGGACGCACACCGCGCTCTCCGTGTGGGCGGAAGGCGCCGCGCCGGGGTTCGATCCGATCGCCGACCTCGAGGCGGTTGTTCTGCGCATGGCGAGGGAAGCCTCCGCCGCGGACCTGCTGTGTGTACCGTCCGGCGCCAGCGGCCTGTGGGCCTGGATGGTCGACGGGGACCCGCTGGGACCCGACCCGCAGCACGCCGCGCTGGTCCCCGCAGGGGTCCGATTCGCCATCGGTGACCCGGGCGCTGGGATCGACGGGTTCCGGCGCAGTCACCGCGAGGCCCGGGCCGCCCGTTCGATCGCCGAGAACGGAAGGCAACGACGGACATTCACTCGGTACCGCGACGTCGAGGTCGCCGCCCTGGCCTCACACGATCCCGCCGCCCGGTCGGCATTGGTCGAACGCGAGCTGGCGGGAATGCTGGGCGACGACGCGGCCTCCGAACGCCTGCGCGACACCGTCCGCGCGGTCCTGGTCAGCGGGGGAAACCAGGAGGCGGCGGCGCGACGGTTGGGTGTGCACAAGAACACCGTCCGATACCGGATCCAGCGGGCGGAGGAGGTCCTCGGCCGGGACCTGGCGACGAATCGCCTGCCGCTGGAGCTGGCGTTGGAGTGCTTCGACACCTTCGGACGGTGACCGGGATCCCGGTGTGCGGGTCCCACAATGATCGCCCTCGAGGTTGGCGAAATCTGCCAAGCGCGAAGCCTTTTCGCCGTGTGACGCTTGTCAGGACACTCACCCGAGGACGAGGAGATCGCAGTGCCCACACCGAATATTCCGGACGGTTTCGACCTCACCGATCCCGCCGTGTACGAAGACCGGTTCCCCGCAGAGGAGTTCGCGGACCTGCGCCGGACCGCGCCGGTCTGGTGGAACCCCCAGTCGCCGGACAAGGGCGGCTTCGGCGACGGCGGGTACTGGGCCGTCACCAAGCACGCTGATGTCAAGGAGGTCTCGCGCAACGGCGCCGTCTACTCCACCTGGCAGAACACGGCGATCCCCAGGTTCGCCGATGACACGCCGCGCGAGACGATCGACCTGCTTCGGACCCTGCTGCTCAACATGGATGCGCCTGAGCACACCAAGCTCAGGAAGCTGATCTCCCGTGCGTTCACCCCGCGGTCGATCGCGGACCTGCGCCCGGCGTTGAAGGCACGCGCCGAATCGATCGTGAAGCAGGCGGCGGCGGGCGGCACCGGCGACTTCGTGTCGCAGGTGGCCGCCGAACTCCCACTGCAGGCGATCGCCGAGCTGATCGGCGTCCCCCAGGATGATCGCGGCAAGATCTTCGACTGGTCGAATCAGATGATGGGCTACGACGACCCGGAGTTCGCCGCGGCGTCGGTCACCGCCTCGACGGAGCTGTTGGGCTACTCGTATCTGATGGCGGAGCAGCGCAAGCAGTGTCCGGCCGGCGACCTGCTGACCACCCTCGTCGAGGCGAATGTCGACGGCGAGGCGCTCACCTCCGAGGAATTCGGCTTCTTCGTGCTGATCCTCGCAGTCGCGGGCAACGAGACGACGCGCAACGCGATCACGCACGGGATCATGGCGTTCCTCGAGCACCCAGATCAGTGGGAGCTGTACAAGCGGGAGCGGCCGGCGACCGCCGTCGACGAGATCATCCGTTGGGCGACACCGGTGATCGGCTTCCAGCGAACCGCACTCAGCGACACCGTGCTCGGCGGCCAGGAGATCGCGGCGGGGGACCGGGTGGTGATGTTCTACGCGTCGGCGAACTTCGACGAGGACGTCTTCGACAACCCGATGGACTTCGACATCACCCGGGCGGACAACCCGCACCTGAGCTTCGGCGGCACCGGCGCCCACTACTGCGTCGGCGCGAACCTTGCTCGCATGGAGGTGGGGATCATGTTCGACGCGATCGCGGACCACATGCCGGACCTGAGCATGATCGGCGATCCGCGCCGGTTGCGGTCCGGGTGGATCAACGGGATCAAGGAACTCCAGGTCGATTACCGGGGCGGCTGCCCGGTCCGGCACGGGTAGCGCGGGGCGGCTCGCTAGGGTCCTGGTGTGTCTCATGCCGGACTGACCCCAGATCAGATCTCCCGTATCGATGCCGAGCACCTCTGGCATCCGTACAGCGCGTTTCCCGCCTCCACCAGCGCTTTGGTGGTCGACAGTGCGAGCGGTGTCCGGCTGACCCTCGCCGACGGCCGGGAGCTGGTCGACGGAATGAGCTCCTGGTGGGCGGCCGTGCACGGGTACCGTCACCCGGTGCTCGACGCGGCCGCGACCGCCCAGCTCGGCCGGATGAGCCACGTCATGTTCGGTGGGCTGACCCACGAGCCCGCCGCCCGGCTGGCCGAGCTGCTGATCGAGATCACCCCGGCCGGCCTGGACAAGGTGTTCTTCGCGGACTCGGGCTCGGTGTCCGTCGAGGTCGCCGTCAAGATGTGCATCCAGTACTGGCGCAGCCTCGGCAGGCCGGACAAGAAGCACCTGCTCACCTGGCGCGGCGGCTACCACGGCGACACCTTCGCCCCGATGAGCGTCTGCGACCCGGAGGGCGGAATGCACACGCTGTGGTCCGACGTGCTGGCGCGGCAGGTGTTCGCGCCGATCCCGCCCGTCGAGTTCGACCCGGCATATGTTGCCGAGTTCGAGCGGATCCTGCTCGAGCACCGCGATGAGCTGGCGGCGATCATCGTCGAGCCGGTGCTGCAGGGCGCGGGCGGCATGCGCTTCCACGATCCGCGCTACCTGGCCGAGCTGCGGCGCCTCGCGGACGAACACGAGCTGCTGTTGGTGTTCGACGAGATCGCCACCGGGTTCGGCCGCACCGGCGAGCTGTTCGCGGCCGACCACGCCGGCGTCGCCCCCGACATCATGTGCATCGGAAAGGCGCTGACCGGGGGGTACATGACCCTCGCCGCGACCATGTGCAGCACCGCCGTCGCCGAGGCGATCAGCGCGGGGGAGGCGGGCGCGCTGATGCACGGTCCGACGTTCATGGCGAACCCGCTCGCCTGCGCGGTCGCTGTCGCAGCGGTCGAACTGTTGCTCTCGCGCGACTGGCGCGCCGAGGTGGCGGCGCTGGGCTCGGGGCTGGCGGCCGGGCTGGCGCCGGCCCGGGACCTGCCCGGCGTGGCCGACGTGCGGGTGCGCGGCGGGGTCGGGGTGATCGAGATGGAGCGGCCGGTCGACATGCGGCTCGCCACGGACGCGGCGGTGGACGCGGGCGTGTGGCTGCGGCCGTTCGGGAAGCTGATCTACGCGATGCCGCCGTACATCTGCACCGGTGCCGAGGTCGCGGCGATCGCGGCGGGGATGGTGGCGGCGGCGCGGGCGACGGCCCCGGCGGCCGCACTGGGGAAGTGAACACCACGGCGGTGCCGTGAATTGAACACCACGGCGGTGCCGTGAATTGAACACCGTTCAAGTCCTCGCGTATGGTGCTTCCCGTGGGAAACGATCGCACCCCTCTGAGCTGGCTGGACGACGTCGCGGAGCAGCGCCGCGCCGCCGGTCTGCGCCGTGAGCTCCGGCCGCGCACGCCGGCCCCGGCGGCGATCGACCTGGCCTCCAACGACTACCTCGGCCTGGTCCGGCACCCCGAGGTGATCGACGGCGCGACGGCGGCCCTTCGCCGCTGGGGCGCGGGCGCGACCGGATCACGCCTGGTCACCGGGACCACCACGGAACACGAACTGCTCGAGCGCGAACTCGCCGAGTTCGTCGGTGCCGAGTCCGGCCTGGTGTTCTCCTCCGGGTACACCGCGAACCTCGGCGTGGTCACCGCGCTGTCCGGCAAGGGCTCGGTGGTCATCTCCGACGCGGGCAGCCACGCGTCCCTGGTCGACGCCTGCCGGCTGTCGCGGGCCAGGGTCGAGGTGGCACCGCACGGCGACCGCGACCGGCTGCGTGAGGCCCTCGCGACCCGGACCGAGGAGCGCGCGCTGGTGCTCACCGATTCGGTGTTCAGTGCCGACGGTGACCTGGCCCCGCTGCGCGAGATGCATCGGCTGTGCCGCGAGCACGGCGCAGTCCTGATCGTGGACGAGGCGCACGGCATCGGGGTGCGCGGGGACGGCGGCCGCGGCCTGGTGCACGAGCTCGGCCTGGCGGGGGAGCCGGACCTGGTGGTGACCGCGACGCTGTCGAAGTCGCTGGCCAGCCAGGGCGGGGTGGTGCTCGGCGCCGAGAAGGTGCGCGCCCATCTCATCGACGCGGCCAGGACCTTCATCTTCGACACCGGGCTCGCGCCCGCCGCGGTCGGTGCCGCGCGGGCCGCGCTCGGGGTGCTGCGCCGGGAGCCCGAACGGGCGACCGCGGTGCTCGAGCGGGCCCGCGACCTGGCCCGGATGACGGGCGTCGACGCGCCCGAGTCCGCGGTGGTCTCGGTCGTGCTCGGCGACGCCCAGCGGGCCTTCGATGCCGCCCAGGCCTGCCGCGAACGTGGCCTGCACGTCGGCTGCTTCCGTCCGCCGTCGGTGCCGGAGGGCACCTCGCGGCTGCGGCTGACCGCGCGTGCGACGATCACGCCCGACGAGCTCGCGACCATCGAGGCCATCCTCGCCGAGATCCTCGCGGGGGCACCCGCGTGAGCGTGCTGCTCATCAGCGGGACCTCGACCGACGTCGGCAAGACGGTGGTCACTGCCGCGCTCGCGTCGGTGGCGTTGTCCGCCGGTCGTACGGTGGCCGTGTGCAAGCCCGCGCAGACCGGGGTCGGCGCCGGCGAACCGGGGGATCTGGCCGAGGTGCAACGACTTTCGGGTGTGGGCGAGGTGGTCGAGCTGGCCCGGTACCCGGAGCCGCTCGCTCCCGACACTGCCGCTCGCCGCGCCGGACTGCCCGCGTTGGAGCTCGACGACGTGCTCGTCGCGGTCCGGGCGCTCGACAGCTCGCACGACCTGACCCTCGTCGAGGGTGCGGGCGGGGTGCTGGTCCGGCTCGGGGCGCGGGGGTTCACAATCGTCGACGTCGCGCGGACGCTCGGCGCCCCGGTCCTGGTGGTGGCCGCCGCCGGGCTCGGCACCCTGAACCACAGCGCGCTGACGGTGCGTGCGCTCGAATCCGCGGGGGTGCCGTGCGCGGGTCTGGTCATCGGCTCCTGGCCGTCGGAGCCCGACCTCGCGTCGCGCTGCAACCTCGAGGAGCTGGCCGAGGTGACGGGTGTGCCGCTGCTGGGATCCGTGCCGGCCGGCTCGGCCGCGTGCGAGCGCGCGACGTTCGCGGCCGCGGCGCCGGGGTGGTTCGATCCGGCGCTGGCTCAGTGCTTGACGGGGCAGCCGCTTCCGTAGTCGACGTCGAATCGCTTGATCCCGTTGAGCCAGCCGGAGCGCAGGTGTTGTGGGTCGCCGAGGCGGGAGATGTCCGGTATCCGGTCGGCCAGTGCGTTGAAGATCAGGTCGATCTCGAGCAGGGCGAGGTTTGCGCCGAGGCAGAAGTGCGCACCCGAGCCGCCGAAGCCCAGGTGTGGGTTGGGATCCCGGGTGATGTCGAACCTCGTCGGATCCTCGAACACGTCCTCGTCGAAGTTCGCGGAGGCGTAGAACATAGCGACCCGGTCGCCCTTTCGGATCTGCTGCCCGCCGAGCACTGTGTCGGCGGTCGCGGTCCGCTGGAACGCCGTCACCGGTGTCGCCCACCGGACGATCTCGTCGGCGGTCGTCGCCGGTCGCTCGCGCTTGAACAACTCCCACTGGTCCGGGTTCTCGAGGAACGCGATCATCCCGTGGGTGATGGCGTTGCGGGTGGTCTCGTTTCCCGCGACCGCGAGCAAGATCACGAAGAACCCGAACTCCTCAGGGGTGAGTTCGTCGCCGTCGATGTCCGCCTGGATCAGGGTCGTCACGATGTCCTCGGCCGGGCACGTGCGGCGGGTGTCGGCCAATTGGTAGGCGTACCCCAGGATCTCCGCAGACGCGGTCAGTGGATCGGTGTCGTAGTCCGGGTCGTCGCCGCCGGTCATCTCGTTGGACCAGTCGAAGAGTTT
The DNA here is from genome assembly GCF_042665615.1 of Rhodococcus daqingensis. Taxonomy (NCBI): domain Bacteria; kingdom Bacillati; phylum Actinomycetota; class Actinomycetes; order Mycobacteriales; family Nocardiaceae; genus Rhodococcus; species Rhodococcus daqingensis. The sequence continues at coordinate 12,876 of NZ_JBHTCS010000016.1, forward strand.
GCGGCGGTCTTCCTGCGGCACTCCGATCAGTTCAGCGATGGCCTGAAGCGGCAGCTCGCAGGCGACCTGCGAGACGAAGTCGCCGCTGCCCGACGCCGCGGCAGCCGCGACGATCTTCTCGGCGCGTTCCGCGAGGGTTGCGCGCAGATTCGCGATCGCTCTCGGCGTGAACCCGTGGGCGACGAGTTTGCGCAGCGTGGTGTGCTCCGGTGCGTCCTTGTTCAGCATGATGAGCCGCTGCATCTCGAGATTCTCCGGTGTGATGCCGTCGTCGACCCGAACCATGGCGGTCTTCTCCCAGCTCGAATAGAGCTCGGAGTTCCTGGAGATCTCCCGGATGTCGGCGTGCTTGGTCACCACCCAGTAGCCCTCGTCGCGGTAGCCGCCGACACCGGGCGGCTGCGGGTTCCACCACACCGGGCAGTGCGCACGAAGCGCGGCCAGCTCCGTGTGCGGCACACCCGTGACGTACAGGTCGGGATCGGTGAAATCGAAACCCGCGGGCAGGTCGAGTCCCGGGATCGAAGCCTGCGGAGCGTCCCCATGCCCACGCTGCGACACCATGCGTCCGCCCCTTCTCTCGGTCCGGCACGGCGCCCGATTCCGGACCGGATCCGACGAATTGCCCAGCCGGATGCGGGGGTCGTGGTGATGCGCTTACCGTAGTGTGATAGCAATCACATCATCGGGTCTCGGAGGTTCGAATGTCCACCACCGAAATGATGGAGCTGCAACGCACGATCGGGCACCTGCGGCAGTGCGTCGGCACGCTTCGCACGGTTTACGGCGACGCGGCGGCCGTCCGCAGGCTCGCCAACGATGTGGAGCGGCTTGATATCGACGCGGGCGACCTCGACGAGTCGCCACCCCGGATGACGCACGCCGGGCAGCACGAGCGGGTGCCCGTGCCGGACACCCCATACGACCAGGCGCTCTGGCTCGGAGCTGACGACGAGGGTGTAGGCGGTCATCCCCACGAGCGCCGGTGAGCGCGCCTGCCAGGGCGCCGCGCGGCGTCGAGGGGGCGACGCGTGCGCGGATTCCCGCGGGCACCCTGCGGACCGACCGATGGTGGCTACCCCCACTCCTGACCACCCTGGGGCTGGCCACCTTCGTCGTCTACGCGAGCATCCGGTCCTGGGTTCGCACCGCGTACTGGGTCGACGAGTACCACTACCTGACGCCCTTCTACTCGCCGTGCCTGAGTGATTCGTGTGTGCCAGGGGCCAGCCACTTCGGCACGCCCATCGGGGAACTCCCGATGTGGATCCCGCTCGGGTTCCTGGTCCTGCCTTTCCTTCTCGGCTTCCGGCTGACCTGCTACTACTACCGCAAGGCCTACTACCGTTCCATCTGGCTGGCCCCCGCGGCGTGCGCGGTCGCCGAGCCGCACACCCGGTACACGGGCGAGACCCGGCTGCCGCTGATCCTGCAGAACGCACACCGCTACTTCTTCTATGCCGCGCTTATCGTCTCGCTGATCAACACCTACGACGCGATCATCGCCTTTCACGGCAAGAGCGGCGGGTTCGGCTTCGGCCTCGGCAACATCGTCCTGCTCGTCAACGTGATCCTGCTGTGGGCGTACACACTGTCCTGCCACTCCTGCCGGCACATCATCGGCGGCAGGCTCAAGCACTTCTCGGCGCATCCGGTCCGGTACCGGCTCTGGACACTGGTCAGCAAGCTCAACACCCGGCACATGCTGCTCGCCTGGACAACGCTCGGGACGCTGATCATCACCGACTTCTACATCATGCTCGTCGCCAGTGGCACCATCTCCGACCTGCGCTTTTTTGATTGAACGCCAGCATCGATCGAGTTCGAGCACCAACCGAAGAAGGGGGACCGCCTGTGGCCGAGGTCGAACGGCACAGCTATGACGTCGTCGTGATCGGTGCGGGAGGTGCGGGGCTGCGCGCCGTGATCGAGGCCCGCGAACGTGGCCACTCGGTCGCAGTCGTCTGCAAGTCGCTGTTCGGCAAGGCGCACACCGTGATGGCGGAGGGCGGCTGCGCCGCGGCCATGGGGAACGCCAATTCGAAGGACTCCTGGCAGGCCCACTTCCGGGACACCATGCGGGGCGGCAAGTTCCTCAACAACTGGCGGATGGCCGAGCTGCACGCACGCGAGGCGCCCGATCGGGTGTGGGAACTGGAAAGCTATGGCGCGCTGTTCGATCGGACCGAGGACGGCCGGATCAGCCAGCGCAACTTCGGCGGCCACACCTACCCGCGGCTGGCGCACGTCGGTGACCGCACCGGCCTCGAGATCATCCGCACCATGCAGCAGAAGATCGTCGCCCTGCAGCAGGAGGACTTCGCCGAGACCGGCGACTACGAGGCCCGGATCAAGGTGTTCGCCGAGTGCACCATCACCGAGCTCCTGCGGGAGGACGGCCGGATCGCGGGCGCGTTCGGCTACTGGCGCGAATCCGGGCGGTTCATCCTGTTCGACGCGCCCGCGATCGTGATGGCGACCGGCGGGATCGGCAAGTCCTTCAAGGTCACCTCCAACTCGTGGGAGTACACCGGCGACGGGCACGCCCTGGCCCTGCGCGCGGGCGCGAAGCTGATCAACATGGAGTTCGTCCAGTTTCATCCGACGGGGATGGTGTGGCCGCCGAGCGTGAAGGGGATCCTGGTCACCGAGGGGGTCCGCGGTGACGGCGGGGTGCTCAAGAACTCCGAGGGTGAGCGGTTCATGTTCTCCTACATCCCACCGGTGTTCAAAGGCCAGTACGCCGAGACCGAGCAGGAGGCGGACGGCTGGCTCACCGATCCGGACAACAACCGCCGCACTCCCGACCTGCTGCCCCGCGACGAGGTGGCCAGGGCCATCAATTCGGAGGTCAAGGCCGGGCGGTCGACGCCGCACGGGGGCGTCTACCTCGACATCGCCTCCCGGATGCCCGCCGACGAGATCGTGCGCCGGCTGCCGTCCATGCACCACCAGTTCAAGGAACTCGCCGACGTCGACATCACCAGGGAACCGATGGAGGTCGGGCCGACTTGTCACTACGTGATGGGCGGCATCGAGGTGGACCCCGACAGCGGATCATCCAGCCTCCCGGGGCTTTTCGCGGCGGGGGAGTGCTCTGGCGGGATGCACGGATCGAACCGGCTCGGCGGGAACTCGCTGTCGGATCTGCTGGTGTTCGGTCGTCGCGCCGGCCTCGGGGCGTCGGACTACCTGGAGTCGCTCGAACGCAGGCCCACGGTCTCGGAGGCCGACGTGGCCGCGGCCGCGGCCATGGCGCTCGCGCCGTTCGACCCGCCCGGTGAGGGTGAGGTCGCGGAGAACCCGTACACGCTGCACACCGAGCTGCAGCAGGCGATGAACGATCTCGTCGGCATCATCCGGACGGACGGCGAGATCCGGCAGGCGCTGGCGAAACTGGAGGAGATCAGGAGTCGGATACCCGGCGTCATGGTGGAGGGCAACCGGCAGTTCAACCCCGGCTGGCACCTGGCGGTCGACCTCCGGAACATGGTGCTGGTCAGTGAATGCGTCGCCAAGGCGGCCTTGATGCGCACCGAGAGTCGCGGCGGACACACCAGGGACGACCACCCGGCGATGGACGCCGGATGGCGGGGCACGCTGCTGGTGTGCAGCGTGGTGGGCGGCGCCGAAGCCGCCGTGGGCACGGTGGTTCCCGACGTCACGGTCGCACCGGAACCCCAACAAGCGATGCGCGCGGACCTGTTGGAGCTCTTCGACTTCGGCGAACTGGCCAAGTACTACACCGACGCCGAACTCGCCGAACATCCCGGCTCGGCCTGACAACGGAAGCGAGGGCCTGTCATGAGTTACGACGCGAGCTTCAGGGTGTGGCGCGGTGACGTGGACGGCGGTGACCTCCGGGACTACTCGGTACCGGTCAACGAGGGCGAGGTGGTCCTCGACATCATCCACCGGCTGCAGGCCACCCAGGCGCCCGACCTGGCGGTGCGCTGGAACTGCAAGGCGGGCAAGTGCGGATCGTGTTCGGCCGAGGTCAACGGCAAACCCAGACTGCTGTGCATGACCCGGATGTCCACCTTCGCCCACGACGAGGTCATCACCGTGACCCCGATGCGGACCTTCCCGGTGATCCGAGACCTGGTCACCGACGTGTCCTTCAACTATCAGAAGGCCCGGGAGATCCCGTCGTTCACGCCGCCCGCGGGGCTGGCGCCGGGGGAGTACCGGATGCACCAGGTGGACGTGCAGCGCTCGCAGGAGTTCCGCAAGTGCATCGAGTGCTTCCTGTGTCAGAACACCTGCCACGTGGTGCGCGATCACGAGGAGAACAAGCAGGCCTTCGCGGGCCCGCGGTTCCTGATGCGGATCGCCGAACTGGAGATGCATCCACTCGACGTCGCCGACCGCCGCGACGCCGCCCAGGGCGAGCAGGGTCTCGGTCTGTGCAACATCACCAAGTGCTGCACCGAGGTGTGTCCGGAGAACATCCACATCACGGACAACGCGTTGATCCCGATGAAGGAACGCGTCGCCGACCGCCGCTACGACCCGATCGTCTGGCTGGGCAACAAGCTGTTCCGCCGCGGCGAGAGCTGAGCTCAGGGGGTCTTAAAGGCCTCGCGGACGAAGTCCGTCGCGTCGGGTAGCGACAATCGCATGGTGCCGATGTGCCCGGCCGGGTACGGCCGGAAGGTGAAGCGCTGGTCGTTGCCCGTCAGGTCCGCGACCAGCTTCAGGGTCAGCGGCGCGGGAACGACCTCGTCCAGCACCCCCTGCCCGATGAAGAACGGGCGGTCGTATCCCTGGGTGGGGATCTCCAGCATCTCGCGCAGGGCCGTCAGGATCACCGGGTCGTCCAGCTGCCGGGAGAGCAGCTCACCGATCGAGATTCCCGCGAACGCCTCCGCGGCCTCGGTGTAGCAGAGCGACTCCGCCCGATCGAGCACCTCGCGGCCGAGGGGGCTGAGATAGCCGTCGACGTCGATGTCGGGACGGGTGGCCCGCAGCCCGGCCAGCATGTATGAGATGAACACGGTTGTGCCCGTCAGGGGGAGCTCCGGAAAGCCCGGGCCGCCGAGGGGCGCGAGGTTCTCGATGTTCGACGGCACCCCGAGGCCGACGGCGCCCAGGTAGTCGAGTTCGGGGGCGTACCCGGTGGCGAGAGAGGCGGCGACCATCGCGGCCTGGCCGCCCTGGGACTGGCCGAGCGCCACCCACTTCCGGGAAAGGGTAGGTGCCACGGCACGGGCGGCGCGGACCATGTCGACCATGCTGTACGCCTCCGACCGGCCGTCGAGGTACGGGTGGATGCCGGGGGTGCCCAGGCCCACGTAGTCGGTCGCGACCACGGCGTACCCCTGGGTGAGCCAGCGCGTCAGGTACCCGCCGCCGAGGATTCCACTCGCCGTCGGCGCGCACTGGTCGGCGAGCCCGACCGCACCGTGCCCCCAGGACACCACCGGCCAGCCACCGGGCGGGGCCTGGCCCGGCGGGACGAAGACTGCGCCGGTGCTGAGCGCCTGCTTGCCGCCCGGGCCGGTGGACCAGTAGGTGACCAGGTGGGCGTCCGCCGCACCGGGGATCCAGTGCTCCCGCACCAGCGGCCGCGAGGCGGCGATACTGCCGGGCGGTCCCGCGGGTTCGGCGTGTGCGGGCGACTGGGCTCCCGTCGCAGCGATGAGCACCGCGGCCACTACCGTGACCGCGCGCGAGCCGAACCGGCCGACCATTCACCCATTGTGGGCGCACGGGGCGCCGCGCGGGGTCAGTCCCGGGCCGGAGATCGCAGCCGGCTCCGCACGCCGTCCACGAACAGGCTCAATCCGTACTCGAACCGGGTCGTGGCGTCGGGTCCCGCGCTCGTCATCGACTCGACGAGCGGTGACGCGGACTCGGTGAGGGCGCCGTGCGAGTCCATCTGCATGCGGGATTGTTCGTCCATGGTCTGGCCGAGGATGTAGTAGAGCAGCGTGTCGCCGGCGAGCTCGGACTCGTCCGCGGGCAGTCCGGCATCGTGGCAGGCCGCCGTCAGCGTGTCCCTGGCGTCGTTGGTGGTCAGCCGAGCCGCGTACGACGCCGAAGCGAGTTCGGCCCCGTCGCGATGGGCGAGCAGGCAGTCGCGGATGCGGTGCGCGACGGTCCGGAGCCGGGTGTCCCAGTCCGCGGCGTCGATGGGCGCCGAGACGCCGGCGAGCATGGCATCGGTGATGGCGCCGAGCAGGGTCTGCTTGTTGGGGAAGTGCCAGTAGAGCGCGCCCGGCTGGACGCCGAGCGAGGTGGCGAGCCTGCGCATCGTGAGATCCCCGAGGCCGTATTCGTCGAGGATGGCGATCGCCCCGTCGAGGACATCACCGCGTCGCAGCTGCACTGTTGTTCATCCCCTGAATTGTCGTGTGGCGTTTGACACCATTCCACCACGACCCTAACCTGAACGCCGTTCAACTTGCACGGTGTTCAAGTCGCGGCTCGCCGCGGTGTTCAAGTCCAAGTTGCACCCACCATGTCCAGCCCCCGAGGAGTTGCAGTGACCCAGGCCCCCGCCCGTACCGACATTCTCGCCGTCGCCAGGGAACAGGTCCTCGAGCGCGGTGAGGGACTGACCCAGGAGCAGACGCTCGCCGTCCTGCAGCTGCCCGACGATAGCCTCGAGGAACTGCTCGGCCTCGCCCACGACGTGCGCATGAAGTGGTGTGGCCCGGAGGTCGAGGTCGAGGGCATCATCTCGCTCAAGACCGGCGGCTGCCCCGAGGACTGCCACTTCTGCTCGCAGTCCGGGCTGTTCGCCTCCCCGGTCCGCGCCGCGTGGCTCGACATCCCGAGTCTCGTCGAGGCCGCCAAGCAGACCGCTAAGTCCGGCGCCACCGAGTTCTGCATCGTCGCCGCCGTCCGCGGACCGGACGAGAAGCTGCTCGCGCAGGTCGCGGCCGGCATCGAGGCGATCCGCAACGAGGTCGACATCCAGATCGCGTGCTCGCTCGGCATGCTCACCCAGGAGCAGGTCGACCAGCTCGCCGCGATGGGCGTGCACCGCTACAACCACAACCTCGAGACCTCCAAGTCGCACTTCCCGAACGTGGTCACCACGCACACGTGGGAGGAGCGCTGGGGCACTCTGAAGATGGTCCGCGAGGCCGGCATGGAGGTCTGCTGCGGCGGCATCCTCGGCATGGGGGAGTCCCTCGAACAGCGCGCCGAGTTCGCCGCCAACCTGGCCGAGCTCGATCCCGACGAGGTGCCCCTGAACTTCCTGAACCCGCGCCCGGGCACCCCCTTCGGCGACCTCGAGGTGCTGCCCGCCAGCGACGCGCTGCGCGCGGTCGCCGCGTTCCGGCTCGCGCTGCCGCGCACCATCCTGCGGTTCGCCGGCGGGCGGGAGATCACCCTCGGCGACCTCGGTGCCAAGAAGGGCATCCTCGGCGGCATCAACGCTGTCATCGTCGGCAACTACCTGACCACGCTGGGTCGCCCGGCGGAACAGGACCTCGACCTGCTCGGCGAGCTGCAGATGCCGATCAAGGTCCTCAACGACACCATCTAGGGTTGGATCCCGTGACGTTCCCGCAAGAGCTGAGCAGTACCGCGCCCGTCGACGAGATCGTCGAGCGCTACAACCCGTTCACCGGGCGGCGAGTGGTGCCGGGCTTCGAGGACACCGTCCCGGCCGCGGCCCAGCTCGGCCTGGAGCCGCCGCGCTTCTGCGAGGACTGCGGCAGGCGGATGATCGTGCAGGTCAGCCCCGATGGATGGTGGGCCAAGTGCTCCCGGCACGGGGTCATCGACTCCGCCTACCTGGGCCTGCGCTGACCGTGTCGATCGACAGGTCGGAGATCCGAGCCGCCGCGCGCATCGTGGTGGCGGTGGTCGCGGCCAGTGCGATCGCCGGGGTCGGATGGGGGCTGCTCGTGCCCGCGCAGCACTTCCTGGTGGTTGCCGACGGCCGCGGGGCGTCGCTGACCTCCGAGAGCGGGCACCAGTTCGACGCCGTCGCGCTGTTCCTGTGCGCCGGGCTGACGGTGGGCGTGCTCACCGCGTCCGCGGCCTGGCTCTGGCGGTCGGTGCGCGGACCCGTCGTGGTGGCCGGACTGCTGATCGGATCGGTCGCGGGCGCCGCGGCCGCCGCCGTGGTCGGACTCGGGGTCGCGGGGTTGCGGTTCCCGGAGGTGCCCGACGCCGTCGCCGGGCAGATCGTTCCGGTCTCGCCGGGCCTGGGGACCGCGATGGTGCTCATCCTGCAACCGCTGGTGGCCGCGTTCGTATACCTGGTGCTCGCGTCGATGAGCCCGCGCGACGACCTCGGCGTCGGCGGCGCCCCCGCCGAGGGTGCGCCTGCCGTCGGCGAGAGTGCACCTGCCGATGACCTTCCCGGGCCGATGCCCCAGCAGGTGCACAGTCGGCTCGAGGCCTAACTCGGGGGTCGCAGCGCCGCGAACTCGTCGGTGACGCGCAGCCTCGACTCGGCGAACCGGTAGAGCGCGGGCGGCCGCCCGCCCGCCTTGCCCGACGGCGCCGTGGTTCCGGTGGGCGTGAGCACCCCGCGTCGGCCGAGCACCCGCTGCAGGTTGGTGGCGTCCACCTGATATCCGAGTGCGGCGCAATAGATCTCGCGGAGGGTCGACATCGCGAACTCGGCCGGCGCCAGGGCGAAGGCGATGTTGGTGTACGACAGCTTGGCGGCCAGCCGGGCGCGCGCGTGCTCCACCACGACCCCGTGGTCGAACGACATCTCGGGCAGGGCGGAGACCGCGTGCCAGGCGGTGTCCGGGGGCAGGTGCGGGTCCGACGGCAGGGGGATCAGCCCGAGGAAGGTCGACGCGATCCGCCGGTCGCCGGGCACCCGGGCGGGATCGCTGAACACCGAGAGCTGCTCGAGGTGCGCCACCTCGCGCACGTCGACCTTCTCGGCGAGCTGGCGCCGGGCGGAGGTGGTCAGGTCCTCGTCGTCGCCGAGCTGTCCGCCGGGCAGCGACCAGGTGCCCTTCTGCGGGTCCAGGGCCCGCTGCCACAGCAGTACCGCCAGTTCGGGGCGGCCGCCGAAGTCGCGAACCTGGAAGACCGCGGTGAGCACTTCGTGGACGGTGCTAGGATGGGGCATGTTTTCGATCCTAAGTCGAAAACCCCGAGAATCGAAACCCCCACGTGGGGAATCGGATGGCAGATCCGGCGCAGACCGACCGGATCCACGGTGAAGGAGCAAGGCCATGACATCGACGTTGTGGGCAGGTGCGGGTTCGATCACGGACGCACCCGGCGGTTACACAGGTGTGGAGGCCACTCCGGAGTGGGCGGCCGAGGTGCGGCGCCTCGCCAAGGAACGCGGCGCGACCCTGCTCGCGCACAACTACCAGCTGCCCGCCATCCAGGACGTGGCCGATCACGTCGGCGACTCGCTGGCGCTGTCCCGGATCGCCGCCGAGGCGCCGGAGGACACCATCGTGTTCTGCGGCGTGCACTTCATGGCCGAGACCGCGAAGATCCTCAGCCCGAGCAAGACCGTGCTCATCCCGGACGAGCGCGCCGGCTGCTCGCTGGCCGACTCGATCACCGCGGACGACCTGCGGGCCTGGAAGGCCGACTACCCCGACGCGGTGGTGGTGTCCTACGTGAACACCACGGCCGAGGTGAAGGGCCTGACCGACATCTGCTGCACCTCGTCCAACGTCGTCGACGTCGTGAACTCGATCGACCCCGACCGCGAGGTGCTGTTCCTGCCGGACCAGTTCCTCGGCGCGCACGTCAAGCGGGTGACCGGCCGGACGAACATGCAGATCTGGGCGGGCGAGTGCCACGTGCACGCCGGCATCAACGGCGACGAGCTCACCGCGCAGGCCAAGTCGCACCCCGACGCCGAGCTGTACGTGCACCCGGAGTGCGGCTGCGCGACGTCCGCGCTGTACCTCGCGGGCGAGGGCTTCGTCCCGGAGGACAAGGTCAAGATCCTGTCCACCGGCGGCATGCTCGACGCCGCGCGCGCGAGCCACGCGAAGCAGGTGCTGGTCGCGACCGAGGTCGGCATGCTGCACCAGCTGCGCAAGGCCGCGCCGGAGATCGACTTCCAGGCCGTCAACGACCGCGCCTCCTGCCCGTACATGAAGATGATCACCCCGGCCGCGTTGCTGCGCTGCCTGATCGAGGGCAAGGACGAGGTGCACGTCGACCTCGAGACCGCCGAGCGGGCCCGCAAGTCCGTGCAGCGGATGATCGAGATCGGCAACCCGGGCGGCGGCGAGTAATGACGCCTGCCGGCCGGGTGGGCTGGGAGGCGCACGCCGACCTCGTGGTCGTCGGCGGCGGGGTGGCGGGCCTGACCGCCGCCCGCGCCGCCTCGCTGCGGGGCCTGAAGGTGCTCACCGTGAGCAAGGGCGGTCCGACCGACACCGCCACGCAGTACGCGCAGGGCGGGATCGCGGTCGTGGGCGATCTGCGGACGGACTCGGTCGAGTCGCACGTGGTCGACACCTGCGCGGCCGGTGCGGGGCTGTGCGACGAGGACGCCGTGCGCTCGATCGTCTCCGGCGGTCCCGCCGCGGTCGCCGCGCTCACCGACCTCGGTGCGGTCTTCGACCTCGGGCGCGACGGCGTCATCTCGCGCACCCGGGAGGGCGGGCACAGCACCCGCCGGATCATCCACGCAGGCGGCGACGCGACCGGTGCCGAGGTGCAGCGCGCGCTCGGCGCGGCCGGGATGCCGGTGCTGTTCGGGGCGGCCGCGGCTCGCGTCGTCACCGACTCGCGCGGCGTCACCGGCCTGATCGTGCTGTCCGACAAGGGTATCGGCGTGATCCACTCGCCGTCGGTGCTGTTGGCCACCGGCGGGCTCGGGCAGCTGTATTCGTGCAGCACCAATCCGCCCGGCGCGACCGCCGACGGCATCGCGCTGGCGTTGGACGCCGGCGCGGCCGTCGCGGACGTCGAGTTCGTGCAGTTCCACCCGACCGTGCTGTTCACCCCCGGCGGTGTCGGCCGACGGCCGTTGATCAGTGAGGCCGTGCGCGGCGAGGGAGCGATCCTGGTGGACGGCAACGGCGATTCGGTGACCGCCGGTGTGCACCCGATGGGGGACCTGGCGCCGCGCGATGTGGTCTCGCGGGCCATCGCGGACCGGATCCGCCGCCTCGGCACCGACCACGTCTATCTCGACGCGCGCCGGCTGGCCGGGTTCGCGGAGCGGTTTCCGACGGTGACCGCGTCCTGCCTGGCCGCGGGGATCGACCCCGCGCACCAGCTCATCCCCGTTGCGCCTGCGGCACATTACGCGTGCGGCGGCGTCGTGACGGACGTGCACGGGCGCACCGAGGTGCCCGGGCTCTACGCGGCGGGCGAGGTCGCCCGCACCGGCCTGCACGGCGCCAACCGGTTGGCCTCCAACAGCCTGCTCGAGGGCCTGGTGGTCGGGGAGCGGGCAGGCGCGGCCGCCGCCGAGCGGGCCGGGACCTCGGTGGAGATCCGCTCCGCGGAGCTGCGGCCGCTGCCGCACCTCGACCGCGGTCGGGTGCAGGAGCTGATGACCGCGCACGCCTCCGTCGTCCGGGATGGGGCCGGGTTGTCCACGGCGGCACTCGAACTCGCCGAGTCCGTGGACCTCGTCCCGGCCGACGCGACGGCCCTCGAGGACGCGGCGCTCACCGTGACGGCCGCCGCCCTGGTGTTGGCGGCGCGTGCGCGGACGGAGAGCCGCGGCTGTCACACGCGCAGCGATTTCCCCGAGACGTCGGAGTCGTTGCGCCACGGCATCGAGGTGCGGCTGGGTTCCGGCGGCGAACTCGAGCTGCCAGATCTCGTGACGGCCAGGAACTAGCGACAGATCCACTTGTGACGACTTCGACAGGAGCACGATGACCACGCTGGCGGACGGCCTGGACCGCGACGAGATCCTCGCCCTGGTGCGGGTGGCACTGGACGAGGACCTGCGGTACGGCCCCGACATCACCTCGGTCGCGACCGTGCCCGCGGGTGCGGTGGCCAAGGCCTCGGTGGTCTCCAGGGCGGCGGGCACAGTGGCGGGGATCGACGTGGGACTGCTGGTGCTCGACGAGGTGGTCGGCGCGGGCAACTACGAGGTGCTCGGGCGCGTCGAGGACGGCGCGTCCGTGCGGCCCGGGGAGTCGGTGCTGAGTGTGCTGGCCCCGACCAGGGACCTGCTCACCGCGGAGCGCACCATGCTCAACCTGATGTGCCACCTGTCCGGCATCGCGACCGCGACCGCGGCCTGGGTGGAGGAGGTGCGGGGCACCGACTGCCGGATCCGCGACAGTCGCAAGACCCTGCCCGGATTGCGGGCGCTGCAGAAGTACGCGGTCCGGATGGGCGGAGGGGTCAACCACCGGATGGGGCTCGGGGACGCCGCGTTGATCAAGGACAACCATGTCGCCGCGGCCGGCTCCGTGGTCGCCGCGCTCAATGCGGTGCGCGCGGCGGCGCCGGACATCGAGTGCGAGGTCGAGGTGGACAGCCTGACCCAGCTCGACCAGGTGCTCGCGGAGAACGTCGAGCTGGTGTTGCTGGACAACTTCGCGCTCTGGGAGACGCAGACCGCGGTCCAGCGGCGCAATGCGGTGGCGCCGCAGACCAAACTGGAGTCCTCGGGCGGGCTCACCCTCGACGTCGCGGCCGACTACGCCCGCACCGGGGTGGACTACCTCGCGGTCGGCGCCCTGACGCATTCGGTCACCGTGCTCGACCTCGGCCTCGACATGTGACGGGAGATCCGGGTTAGTCTGCTTGGACCGGACACTGGTCGCGGACTAAGGAGCACCGATGAGCTCTCGTCTCAACCCGTACCTCAGCTTCGCCGACAACGCGAGGCAGGCAATGGAGTTCTACCAGGGCGTCTTCGGAGGCACCTTGAACCTGAACACCTTCGGTGAGTTCGGCGCCCCGGACGCCCCGGAGGCCGACCTGATCATGCACGGCATGTTGGAGACCCCCAGCGGATACACGCTGATGGGGGCCGACACCCCGCCAGGCGTGGAGTTCCGGCCCGGGGACACCATGGCGGTGAGTCTCAGCGGCGACGATGCCGACGAGCTGCGCGCCTACTGGGCGAAGCTGTGCGACGGCGGCACCGTGACGGTCCCGCTGGAGAAGCAGATGTGGGGCGACGAGTTCGGCATGTGCACCGACAGGTTCGGCATCGGCTGGATGGTCAACATCGGGGCGACGCAGGCCTGACCACCCGCCCGGCGCCGCGGCTAGGGCGTGTGTCCTAATCCCTCTCGGATGCACCTGGCGAGACAATCGTCGTCCGGCAAGGCGGAGGAGAAGCCGATACCGGGTTTGTATCGGCGCCGACGACAACGCCGCCGGGCGGCGATTGGACGCCAGGTGCGCCGAAATGGGGATTGGGAGACATGCCCTAGGCCGTCGCGCCGCGGCGCACCAGCGACAGGAACGCCGCCGCGGCGAAGAACAGGCCGGAGAACACCCGGCCGGTGACCCGCTGCTGTTTCGGTGAGCGCATCATCCGCAGCACCCGCGCGGCAAGCCCCGTGTAACCGGTCATCACCATGACGTCCACGGCGATCATCGTCGCGGCGATGATCGCGTACTGCGGGATCAGAGGTGCGGCCGGGTCCAGGAACTGCGGCAACACGGCCAGCATGAAGACCACGGCCTTGGGGTTGCTGGCGTTGACGAGGAATCCGCGCGCGACCAGGGCGGCCGCGGAGTGGCGGCCGGAATCGGTGTCCGCGGACACCTCGGCGGGTGCGGCCCGCCACTGCCGGATCCCGAGGTAGACCAGGTAGGCCACGCCGAACCACTTGATGACGGTGAACGCCAGTGCCGAGCTGGCGAGGAGCGCGCCCACGCCGGCCGCGACGATCACCACCTGCAACAACAGGCCGATCTGCAGGCCCAGGATGTTCCAGTAGCCACGGCGCAGACCGTGGCTGAGGCCGGTCGACATCGACGCGATCGCGCCCGCGCCCGGCGACAGGCTGATCACCCAGGCGGCGCCGAGGAACGCGAACCACATCTGCCAGGCCATGAGAACTCCACCTTCCCCGGTGCAACGCGCGGGCGACACGCGCGCCAATGCCCCGCCGCTGAAAGCATAGGTGGGGGAGCCACGCGTATCTTGTGGCCATGCCCGCACTCGCAGTCGAGCCCGTCGACCTGGGACCCCGCAAGGTCGCCCGCCGCGTCCTGGTCAATGCCCCCGCGAACGAACTGTTCGGCCTGGTCGCCGACCCGAGACGACATCACGAGCTGGACGGATCGGGAACCGTGCAGGCCACCGTCATCGGACCGGACCGGCTCGACCGGGGTTCGACGTTCTCGATGTCGATGCGGATGTTCGGCTTCCCCTACCGCGTCACCAGTACCGTCACCGCGTTCGAGGACGGGCGGGTGATCGAGTGGCGGCATCCCTTCGGGCATCGGTGGCGGTGGGAGTTCGCCGAGGTCTCGTCGGCCGATGCGCCGGTGCCGCAGACGCAGGTCACCGAGGTGTTCGACTACTCCAGCTCGAAGCTGGCCAAGTCCCTGGAGCTGGGCAAGTTTCCCCAGAAGAACGCGAAGGGCATCTCGGCGACACTCGAGAACCTGCGGCGACGGTACGCCTGACGCTCACCCGCTAGCGCCCGGCCCCGGTCGAGCCCGACCCGGTTGACCAGGGATCGGGCGGGTTCAGGCAACTCTGCGGCGGGCTGACCAGCGAACAGAACGCGGGCGCCATCACCGGCCGGTACCCGTCGGGCACCCCGCCCGCCGCGATCAGGTCGCGGTACGCGGCGACCCCGTCGGTCGGCCTGCGGGTCAGCGCCGGGTCGGTCAGCGTGTCGACCGTGTAGAGGCCGAACCGCGGCCGGTAGGTGCCCCACTCGTAGTTGTCGGTGATCGACCAGTAGTTGTAGCCGATCACGTCGGCGCCGTCGGTCTTGGCGCGGGTCAGCCAGTAGACGTGGTCGCGCAGATGGTCGGCGCGGGTGTACCCATCGGGCCTGGGCGCGCCGTTGTCGGCGGGCATTCCGTTCTCCACCACGTAGATCGGCAGCTCCGGATACTTGCGCGCGTAGTACAGCGCGGCGTGATAGATCCCGTCCGGCTGCGGCCGGATGTCGTAGAAGGCGTCCGTCACCGCGTTCGCGGCGGTGAGGTTGTCGAGCGAGACGCCGTAGTAGTAGTCGAGACCGAGGAAGTCGAGCTTGTCGCGCACCCGGTTCGCGAACACCGCGTCCACCGCCCCCATCGCGGCCGGGATGTAGGAGACGTTGCTCGAGACGCGGGCGTCGGGGTCGAGCCGGTGGATGGTGTCGTAGATGCTGCGGTGCGCCGCGACCATGCGGTCGAGCATCTGCGGGGCCGTGGCCGGCGAGATGCCGCCGAAGGTCAGCTCCTTCTGTACGAACACCGTCGGCTCGTTGAAGGTGATCCAATCGGCGCCTGCGTCGGCGTACCGGGCGACCACCCGCTCGGCGTTGGCCAGCCAGCGCGCCGGGGTGTCCGCGTCGGCCCAGCCGCCGCGATCGGCGATCCACCCCGGGTACACCCAGTGGTCGAGGGTGATCATCGGTTTCATGCCGTGTCCGCGGATCTCCTCGATCACCTCGTCGTAGTAGGCGAACTCGGCCTCGTCCCAGGCGCCGGGGGTCGGCTGTACCCGCGCCCACTCGACGGAGAAGCGGAACACGTCGACGCCGAGGGCCGCCGCGTTGGCGATGTCCTCGCGGTAGCGGTGCCGGAAGTCCGGCCCGGGACCGTACGGGTCGTGGGTCTTGCCCGACGACAGGTAGCGGGACCAGTTGCTGTCCGGTGGCGTGCCCTCGGACTGGAAACCGGAGGTGGCCACTCCCCACTCGAACCCGGCGCCGAGGCCGGTCGGCTCGGCGTGCGCGGGCTGCCCTCCCAGTGCGGGAGCGGCGGCGAGTACGAAGATCGCGGCCAGGGCGCACAGGGTTCGGGTCACGCCAGCAGGGTAGGGCAGCCGAGTGGGGGAGGGTGGCCGATTCGAACCTAGCGGTGACTGTGCTCGGTGATCGGTATCGGCACCCCGTTGGGTTGATCGAGGGCGGGCGCCTCCGGGGTCGGCGCGGGGGCGTCGGCCGGCGCGCTCTCGGCGGCTCCCACCCGCTGCCCGGCCTCGAGGAACGGGCGGATCAGGTCGACGGGCAGCGGGAAGATGACGGTGGAGTTGTTCTCGCCGCCGATCTCGCGGAGCGTCTGCAGGTACCGCAGCTGAAGGGTGGTCGGGTTCTGGCTGATGATGTCGGCCGCGCGGGCCAGCTTCTCCGCGGCCTGGAACTCGCCCTCGGCGTTGATGATCTTCGCCCGACGCTCTCGCTCGGCCTCCGCCTGCCGGGCGATGGCCCGCTGCATGTTCTCCGGGATCTCGACGTCCTTGATCTCCACCGTGGTGACCTTGACGCCCCACGGTTCGGTCTGCTGGTCGATCACCTTCTGCAGATCCTCGTTCAGCCGTTCCCGCTCGGCCAGCAGCGCGTCGAGTTCGGCTTTGCCCAGGATCGAGCGCAGCGTCGTCTGGGCGATCTGCAGCGTTGCGAGCAGGAAGTCCTCCACCTCGACTATCGCCCGGTCCGCGTCGATCACCCGGAAGTATGCGACGGCGGTGACCTTCGCGGGCACGTTGTCGCGTGTGATGACCTCCTGGACCGGGATCTTGAGCGTCACCGTGCGCAGGCTCACCCGCACCATCCGGTCGACCGCCGGGATCAGCAGGACCAGCCCGGGCCCCTTGGATTCGAGGACCCGGCCCAGGCGGAACACCACACCGCGCTCGTACTCGCGCAGAATCCGAACCGAGGTTCCGGGCACGACCAACGCCAAGAGGAGGAAGACGACGAGAAGGGAAAGCAGGACGGTCACGGCGACCACTCCCACGGTTCGAGGGGACGCACGGTCAGGGTGAGCCCGCGGATCCGTTCGACGACGACGGATTCACCCTCGGATGGCTCCTGGTCCCGCTCGTACCCGAGCTCCATCCTGGCGCGCCACAGTCCGCCCGCCGTCTCCACCTGACCCTGCGAGCCGGTCCAGTTCCGGACGATGGCGTTCGTGCCGATCAGGGACTCGGGACCGCTGTGGACCGGCAGGCGCCTCGCCACCAGGACCTTTCGTCCGGCCAGCGCCGTCACGCCGAGGGCGACAACCAGGACTCCGACCGTCACCGGGACCGCGATCACCTGGCCCGCGCCATCCGAGGTGAACAGCATCCACACACCCGCGGCGGCCAGCAGGGCGCCGAGACCACCGAGAATCCCCGCGGTCGGGGTGTGCGCCTCGACCACGATCAGGAGAACCCCCACCGCCAACGTCAGCAGGGCCCAAGTGGTCATCTCGACTCCGACGATCGTGGGGGGCCCGGCCGCTCGCATAGCCACTTCGCGGCCGGACCCTCGACTCCACGGTAATCCCGTGCGCACGTCGCGGCCACCGACCGAGGTCCCCTTTCCCGGCCGCAGTCGAACGCCCTGACCTGGGGGCTCGATTGTTACGTGCTCGTAAATGTGTTCTGGATCACGTACCATGATTCGACTGCCTTTGAACTTTCGGCAGTGGTTGTTTGGCACACACGCCGGGAGCTCAGATGACTGCGAACACATCGCCGTCGGGGCGGTCCACCCGCCGGGCAAGGTCCACGCGATCCCCACGGATCGCGGTCGCCGCCGAGCCGCATTTCATCGCCGGTGCCAGCCTGCGGTCGCGGATCCTGGCCGAGTCGATTCGGCTCACATGCAAGCCCGCCCTCGAGATATGGGCCCGCTGGCCGAGTCCGTGGTGGCCCGCAGGCGCGCTCGACTTCGCGGCCAGGGTCGTTCCGCCCGGACGAGGGGTGGGCAGACGCCGTGTTCGTCTGGCGAGCTGTGACGCCGAATGGCTCCAGGCCCGCGATGCGATGCGGGACGCGGTGGTGCTGTACCTGCACGGCGGCGGCTTCCTCACGTGTGGGCTCAACACCCACCGTGCGCTGGTCTCCCGGATCTCCGCCGCGGCCGGGGCGCCGGTGCTGTCCGTCGACTACCGCATGCTGCCCAAGTACCCGATCGACGCGGCGATCGAGGACGGCGTCGCCGGGTACCGGTGGCTGCTCGAGCAGGGTTACGAGGGCAAACGGATCGTCATCGCGGGCGACTCGGCCGGGGGCTACCTGACCTTCGCGACGGCGATCGCGATCGCCGAGCTGGGTCTGCCGCGGCCGGCCGGCCTGGTCGCGCTCTCGCCCCTCACCGACATCGACCCGGCGACGAAGCTGGCGCACCCGGGCGCCGACCACTGTCCCTTGATCCCGCGGTCGGTTCTCATCGCGCTGGCCGGGGTGGCCGCGGCGCGCGCGGGCGCGGACTCTCGGTTGTCGCCGGTCAACGGGGTGCTGGCGGGCCTGCCGCCGGTGCTGATCCACGTCGGCTCGACGGAGATCCTCTACCCGGATGCGGAGCTGATGGCCCAGCGGCTGGGTGCCGCGGGGGTGCCGGTCACCCTCGAGGTCTGGGACCGCCAGGTCCACGTCTTCCATGCGGCCGCCGGGATCATCCCGGAGGCCGAGCAGGCGATCGCACGGGTGGGTGAGTTCATCAGGGGCTGCACGCCGGCCGCAGCCGTGCCGGCCCTCACCGCCGTCTGAGCGGTGCGGTCGCGCTGGCCGCCCCGCGGCGCCGCCCTGATCGCCGGGGCGCTGCCGCTGGTCGCCTTCCCCGAGCCGGGCCTCGACCCACTGGCCTGGGTGGCGCTGGTGCCGGTCCTGCTCCTGCTGCGCGCCTCGGACACCCCGGGCGAGGCGGCGCTGCGTGGCTGGCTCGCCGGTGTCGGGTTCCTGGCCGCGACGCAGTACTGGCTGGCGCCGAACCTGGTGTACTTCTTCCCGTTCGCGATCGCTCTGCTCGCGCTGCTGTGGACCGGGTGGGGAGTGCTGGCGCGATCGCTGCTGCGGGGCGCCACGACGCCGGGCCGGGCGGCGCTGGCGGTGGTCGCGATTCCGGCCGGCTGGGTGCTGATCGAGACGGTGCGGTCCTGGCAGTGGCTCGGCGGCCCCTGGTCGCTGCTCGGCGCGACGCAGTGGCGCCGACCGAGCGTGCTCGTGCTCGCCTCGCTCGGCGGGGTGTGGCTGATCGGTTTCGCCGTGATCGCAGCGAACGTCGGGATCGCGATACTGATCATGGGTCGCGGAGCGGCGCGGCCTGTCGGCGCGGCGGCCCTCCTCGTGGCGGTCGCCGCGGGTCCGCTCTGGTCCGCGACACGGCCGGAGCTCCCCGGGACCCCGGTTGTGCCCGTGGCACTCGTGCAACCGGGGATCGGGCACGAGGACCTGCTGACCCGTCAGGAAGTGCTGACCCGCGGACTCGGCCGCCCGGTGCGTCTCGCGGTGTGGGGCGAGAGCAGCGTCGGCGACGACCTCACCGCCCGGCCCGATGTGCTCGATCGGCTCACCGCGCTGTCGGACTCCATCGGGGCGGAGTTACTGGTGAACGTCGACGCCCGGGCCGACGGCGGAGCCATCGCGAAGGCGTCGACACTGATCGGCCGGAACGGAGTCGAGGCCGAGTACCGGAAGACCCGGCTGGTGCCGTTCGGCGAGTACGTGCCGTTCCGTGACCAGCTCGGCTGGCTCACCCGGGTCACCGAGGCGGCCGGGCAGAACCGGCAGGCGGGCGACCGGCTGGTGGTGATGAGCGTCGACGGACTGGCGATCGGTCCGCTGATCTCGTTCGAGTTGACCTTCCCGGATCTGGCCCGTGTGCAGGCGAGCAACGGCGCCGCACTGCTGTTGTACCAGACGTCGACGGCGACCTTCCAGGGCAGCTGGGCGCCCGCGCAGCTCGCGAGCTTCGGCGCGCTGCGGGCCGCCGAGGCCGGACGCCCGGTGGCGGTGGCCGCGCTCACCGGCGTCTCCGCGGCCTTCGACGCGCGGGGCAACCGGCTCGCATGGATGCCGGCCGCCGACAGCGGCGCGCTGATCGTCGACGTGCCGACAGCGGGGGAGGACACCGTGTACGCCCGCGTCGGGAGCTGGGTGCCCGTGGTGTGCGGGGTGATCGTGGCGTCGATCGTCGCGGTGGCGGTCGGACGTGCTGCTCGTGCGGCGAGTGCATCCTCTCGCCGAGCGGAAGCGATCGGTCAATCGGCTGGTGACGGGTCGAAATAGGTCTCGCCGATGGCGAAGATCGCGCGCTGCGGCAGCCAGAAGTCGCCCAGTCGCGCCTGCTCGGCGAGGGGCCCGGGGGGACCGATGTCGACGCCGTCGATCGTTGCCCGGGAGCCCTGGACGGTCCACAACATGCGAGGGGTGGCACGGAACCGGTGGCCGTTCGAGGCGCGGCCGGTCAGCCGGATGCGTCCGACGCCCAGCGCACGGCCGGCGAACCGGGACATGAGTTTCAGGACCGTGTCGCTATTCCACCACGCGGCAGGCATCAGCCCGGCAATGCGTGTCATGGCCGCGGTGGCCGGTGATGTACGCAGCTCGAGATCCCACACGATCTTTTCGTCCACCGCCACGGTGAGCGTGTGCGAGCCGGTCCAAGTCACCGAGATGTGCGCGGACCGGGCCTCCTCGAGCGCCGATCCGAAATACCGGGAGCAGCTGTTCTCGGGTTTGTTGCTGCTGAAGATGGCCCAGCGGCCGGCCGGGTCCCGGTGCCACACCGCGTCGTATCCCTCGCCGATGGAACTGGCGGGGAAGTGCCTCAGGGCCAGACAGTGGCCGCTGGCGAAGGGCGCACCCATGACCCCGTAGCCGGCGAATCGCTCGAGGTCATCGCCGGAGGGGATCGCGGGCGGTCGTTCGGCGAGCGTCCGCGGATTGTCCTTCATGGTCACTCCTGTCCGAAGCTCACGCGAGGTCCACGGGAAAGACCGGCGTGTTCCACTCGGGAAGGCCGTCCGCTGGTCACGCGGCCGGGTGCCGTCACGTCAAGCGCACCGCCTCGTCGGCGTAGGCGCAAGGGGGCCGCGGCACAGGGCATGGATGTACGAAACTCGCGGTCGCGACGGCCAGCGGAAAATCGTGTGGACCTATCCTGGATAATCAGCAGTACACCCCCATTTCTCTGAAGGGACCCTCATGCCTGCCCGCACCGAGCTCGCCCGCGTGGATCTCCGCGGTCGAACACCCACCACGGCCGAACTCCGGGCCGCGCTGCCCCGAGGTGGAGTGGATGTGGACGCGGTGCTCCATCAGGTGCGCCCGATGGTCGAGGCCGTTCGCGACCGGGGCGCCGAGGCGGCCCTCGAGTTCGGGGAGAAGTTCGACGGGGTCCGTCCGGGCCAGGTCAGGGTGCCTCGCGCCGAGCTGACCAAGGCGCTTGCCGAGCTCGATCCGGCGGTGCGCGCCGCCCTCGAGGTGGCCATCGAGCGGACCCGGCTCGTGCACGCCGACCAGCGTCGCACCGACACCACCACGCAGGTGGTGCCCGGCGGCACGGTGACCGAGCGCTGGGTGCCGGTGGACCGGGTCGGGCTCTACGTGCCCGGCGGCAACGCGGTCTACCCGTCCTCCGTGGTGATGAACGTCGTGCCCGCGCAGGCCGCAGGCGTCGAGTCGCTCGTCGTGGCGTCGCCGCCGCAGGCCGCCTTCGGTGGCCTGCCGCACCCGACGATCCTCGCGGCTGCCGAACTGCTCGGCGTGGACGAGGTGTGGGCCGTCGGTGGCGGCCAGGCCGTCGCGCTGCTGGCCTACGGCGGCTCCGACACCGATGGGGCCGAGCTGGCGCCGGTCGACCTGATCACCGGGCCCGGCAACATCTACGTCACCGCGGCCAAGCGGCTGTGCCGCGGGCTGGTCGGGATCGACGCGGAGGCCGGACCGACCGAGATCGCGATCCTCGCCGACCACACCGCCGATCCGGTGCACGTCGCCGCCGACCTGATCAGCCAGGCCGAGCACGACGTGATGGCCGCCAGCGTGCTCGTCACCACCAGCGTGGAGCTCGCGGACGCGGTGGACGACGCGCTCACCGCCCAGCTCGAGCTCACCAAGCACAGCGAGCGGGTCGCGACGGCGCTGGCGGGCAGCCAGTCCGGGACGGTGCTGGTCTCCTCTGTCGAGGACGGCCTGCGCGTGGTCAACGCGTACGCGGCCGAGCACCTCGAGATCCAGACCGAGGACGCCTCGGCGGTGGCGGCCCGGGTCCGCTCCGCAGGCGCGATCTTTGTCGGCCCGTGGTCGCCGGTCAGCCTCGGTGACTACTGCGCGGGCTCGAACCACGTGCTGCCGACCGCGGGCTGCGCGCGGCACTCCTCGGGATTGAGCGTGCAGACCTTCCTGCGTGGCATCCACGTCGTCGACTACTCGGAGGCCGCCCTCAAGGACGTCTCGGGGCACGTGATCGCACTGGCGAACGCCGAGGACCTGCCCGCGCACGGCGAGGCCGTGCGGCTGCGCTTCGAGGCTTTGACGGACGGCACCGCCGCCGAGGCGCTTCGGTGAGCGGCGTCTCGGTACCGGGCGCGGCGGCGAGCATCGACGAGCTACCCATCAGGGACAACCTGCGTGGGAAGTCTCCTTATGGCGCACCGCAGTTGACCGTGCCCGTGCAGCTGAACACCAACGAGAACCCGCACCCGCCGACCCGTGCGCTGATCGACGACGTCGCCGAGTCGGTGCGGGCGGCCGCGGCCGAGCTGCACCGGTACCCGGACCGCGACGCGGTGGCGCTGCGGACCGACCTGGCCGCCTACCTCACCGGACAGACCGGCGTCGCGGTCACCGCCGCCAACGTGTGGGCGGCCAACGGCTCCAACGAGATCCTGCAGCAGCTGCTGCAGGCGTTCGGCGGTCCCGGTCGCAGCGCGATGGGCTTCGTGCCGTCGTACTCGATGCACCCGATCATCTCCGACGGCACCGAGACCCGTTGGGTGCCGGTGTTCCGTCGTTCGGACTTCTCGCTCGACGTGGAGGACGCGGTCTCGGCGATCGCGCAACACCGCCCCGATGTCCTGTTCGTCACCAGCCCGAACAACCCTACGGGACACAGCGTCCCGCTGGCGGACCTGCGCAGGCTGCTGTCCGTGGCGCCCGGCATCGTCATCGTCGACGAGGCGTACGGCGAGTTCTCCTCGGCGCCGAGCGCGATCACGCTGATCGACGAGTTCCCCACCAAGCTGGTCGTCAGTCGGACCATGAGCAAGGCGTTCGCCTTCGCCGGCGGCCGCCTCGGCTACCTGGCGGCGGCGCCCGCGGTGGTGGAAGCGCTTCTGCTGGTACGGCTTCCGTACCACCTGTCGGTGGTCACGCAGGCCGCGGCGCGGGCCGCACTGCGGCACGCGGACGAGACCCTGGCCAGCGTCGCGGAGCTCGCGGCGCAGCGCGACCGGGTGTCGGGGGAGCTCGCGGCGATGGGCTTCCGGGTGATCGAGTCGGACGCGAACTTCCTGCTGTTCGGTGAGTTCACCAACGCTGCCGCCACCTGGCGGCGCTACCTCGACGAGGGCGTGCTGATCCGGGATGTGGGGATCGAGGGCTACCTGCGTGCGACCATTGGCCTGGCCGCGGAGAACGACGAGCTGTTGCGGGTGAGCACGAAGCTGGTCGCAACGGAACTCGTCACAACGGAAATCACTGAGGAGACACGATGACCGGGCGGATCGCGAAGGTCGAGCGCACCACCAAGGAATCGAGTATCGCCGTCGAGCTGAACCTCGACGGCACCGGGATCGTCGACATCTCCACCGGCGTACCGTTTTTCGACCACATGCTGACGGCGCTCGGCAGTCACGCCAGCTTCGACCTGACGGTCAAGGCCGAGGGCGACATCGAGATCGAGGCCCACCACACCGTCGAGGACACCTCGATCGTGCTCGGCCAGGCGCTCGGCCAGGCCCTCGGCGACAAGCGGGGCATCCGGCGTTTCGGCGACGCGTTCATCCCGATGGACGAGACCCTCGCGCACGCCTCCGTCGACGTCTCCGGCCGCCCGTACTGCGTGCACACCGGCGAACCCGAGCACATGTTGCACGCCGTCATCGGCGGCTATCCGGGGGTGCCCTACGCCACGGTGATCAACCGGCACGTGTTCGAGTCGATCGCCTCGAACGCGCGGATCGCGCTGCACGTGCGGGTCCTCTACGGGCGCGATCAGCATCACATCACCGAGGCCGAGTTCAAGGCGGTCGCCCGCGCGCTGCGTGAGGCCGTCGAGCCGGACCCGCGGGTGTCCGGGGTGCCGTCGACCAAGGGTGCGCTGTAGATGAGTGACGCCTTGATCTACGTCCTGTTCATCGCGGCCGGATTCGCGCTCGGCGGCGCGTACTCGATGTGGACCGTCAACAAGTTCGCCTCCGGTGTCCTGCTCGCGCTGGCGATCATCGCGGCCGCCGGTGGGGTCTTGCGGCTGATCTGATGGGCACGGTCTCCGGGGCGGGGGTGCCCGGCGGCCTCTGGCGTACCCGTGGGCTGCCGGTGGCGTTCCTCATGGGCGCGACCACCTTCGGCGGGTGGTCGTTGCTGCTGCCGGTGGTCCCGCTGGCGATCTCGCTCGCGGGCGGCTCTGATGCGCTCGCGGGCGCGAGCACCGCGATCTTCATGGCGACCACCGTCGCCACCCAACTGTGCACGCCGACCCTGCTGCGGACCTGGGGGTACCGGTGGGTGCTCGCCGTCGGCTGCCTGCTGCTCGGTCTGCCCGCGCTCGGCTTCCTGCTGTCCACCGAAGCCGTCCCCGCGCTGATCATCTCGGCGGTGCGCGGAATCGGCTTCGGGCTGGTGACGGTGGCCGGCAGCGCCCTGATCGGGGAGCTGGCGCCGAAGCAGATCCTCGGCCGGGCGACCGGCGCCCAGGGCATTGCCATCTCCCTGGCCCAGATGGTGGCCCTGCCCTTGGGTTTGGCCCTGTTCGGGCGCGGCCAGTCCTCGCTCGTGTTCGTGCTCGGGGCGCTCGTACCGCTGCTGTCCATCGCCTCGATCGCCGCGTTGCCCTCGATCCCTCGGCCGGCGGGTTCCGGTCCGCGGGGACGGTTGCCGCTGGGTCTGCTGCTGGTGCCGTGCCTGGCGATGGTGGCCGTGGCCTCGGCGTACGGCGGGGTCACCAGCTTGCTGCCGATCGCGGTCGAGGACCGGGCGGCGGTCGCGGGTGTGGCGCTGGCGGTGGTCAGCGGGGCAATCCTGGTCGGACGGTACGGCGCCGGTGCGCTGGCCGACCGGATCGGCCACGGTCGGTCGATGGTGCCCGCCCTGGCCTGCGCGACGCTCGGCGCCGCGTTGTTCGCGGCCGGGGTGATCGGCGACGGGCAGGTCGGGTTGCTGATGGCGGCCGCGGTGGCGTTCGGGCTGGGGTTCGGCGCCTGCCAGAACGAGGCCCTGGTCTCGCTGTTCGCCGGCGCCGGGCCGTCGCGACTCGGCGCGGCGAGCGCGGCATGGAACATCAGCTACGACGCGGGCACCGGGATCGGTGCGCTCGCGCTCGGCGTGGTCGCCGGATTCGCCGGGTACGGCTGGGTGTTCGCGGTCGCGGCCGCCGCCATCGCGCTGGTGATTCCGGTGGCGCTCGGCCGGGCCGATAGAGTTGGGTCATGACCTCCGTCGCCCTCCTCGACTACGGCTCCGGCAACCTGCACTCGGCTCAGCGAGCCCTCGCGCGCGTCGGGGCCGATGTCGAGGTGACCTCCGACCCGAAGGCGGCCCTGGCCGCGGACGGCCTCGTCGTGCCCGGCGTCGGCGCTTTCGCGGCCTGCATGGAGGGTCTGCGTGCGGTCCGCGGGGAGCGGATCATCGGCCAGCGGCTCGCCGGCAGCAGGCCGGTGCTGGGTATCTGCGTCGGCATGCAGATCATGTTCGAGCGGGGCGTCGAGCACGGCGTGGAGGCGGACGGCTGCGGTGAGTGGCCGGGCACCGTCGAGATGCTGAAGGCCGACGTGCTTCCCCACATGGGCTGGAACACCCTGCAGGCCCCGGCGGACAGCGTGCTGTTCGCCGGAATCGATGCGGACACCCGCTTCTACTTCGTGCACTCCTACGGCGTGCAGAAGTGGGAGCTCGCGGACTCGGACCTGATCGCGCCCGCCAAGTTGACCTGGGCCGACCACGGCGGGCCCTTCCTCGCCGCGGTGGAGAACGGACCGCTCTCGGCCACCCAGTTCCATCCCGAGAAGTCCGGCGACGCGGGCGCCGCGTTGCTGGAGAACTGGGTCCGCAGCCTGTGACCGGGCAGCGGCGCGGTCTCTCGATGGGGCGGCTCGCGCTGTTCTCGCTCGGTGCCGCCGCCGCGGTTCTCGCGCTCGCCACCGTCGCGTTGGCCGCGCTCGAACCGGGTCCGGGGCTCGGGCTGGTCATCGTTCTCGCCGGGGTCGCAGGCGCGATCGCCGCGATGGGCATGGTCTCCACCCGAATGACGCGACGCGCACTCGACGCCGCCGCGGAGGACGAACGAGCCGCCGGCGACCGCGGTGGCGACCCGGGAACCGGCTCGCCGCGATGACGGACTAGGGTAGGCGCACGTGAGCCTGGTCCTTTTGCCTGCTGTAGATGTTGCCAACGGTGAAGCTGTTCGCCTCGTTCAGGGAGAGGCCGGCAGCGAGACGAGCTACGGATCGCCCCGGGACGCCGCACTCGCCTGGCAGAACGACGGTGCCGACTGGGTGCACCTGGTCGACCTGGACGCCGCCTTCGGTCGCGGCTCGAACCGCGAGATGCTCGCCGGTGTGGTCGGTGAACTCGATGTGAAGGTCGAACTGTCCGGAGGCATCCGCGACGACGAGTCGCTGCGCGCCGCGCTGGCCACCGGCTGCGCGCGGGTCAACCTCGGCACCGCCGCCATCGAGAACCCCGAGTGGTGCGCGCGCGCCATCGGTGAGTACGGCGACCGGATCGCGGTCGGGCTCGATGTCCGCAACGTCGACGGCCGCTACCAGCTGCGTGGACGTGGCTGGGTGACCGAGGGCGGCGACCTGTTCGAGACGCTCGAGCGCCTGGACCGGGACGGCTGCTCGCGCTATGTGGTGACCGACGTCGGCAAGGACGGCACCCTCACCGGTCCGAACCTGGAACTGCTCAGCCAGGTCTGCGCGGCCACGAAGGCGCCGGTCGTGGCGTCCGGCGGCGTGTCCAGCATCGAGGACCTCGTCGCTATCGCCGGACTCGTCGACCTCGGTGTGGAGGGCTCGATCGTCGGAAAGGCGTTGTACGCCGGGCGGTTCACGCTTCCCGAGGCGCTCGCTGCGGTCTCGAGATAGCGCCGGACATGAGCCTGTCCCGCGATCCGAACGAGCTGCTCGCCATCGCGAGCGGCCTGCTGGACGCGGCGCAGGAGCGTTTCCTCGACGGTGTCGGCGCGCCGAGCGCGGTGAGCAAGGGCTCGCGTGACTTCGCCACCGAGCTCGACCTCGAGCTGGAACGGCGGCTCAGCGCGGAGCTCGCCGAGCGGACCGGAATCGGTGTGCACGGTGAGGAATTCGGTGGTCCGGACCTCGGCGAAGGCCTGGTGTGGGTGCTGGACCCGATCGACGGCACCCTGAACTACTCGTCCGGCCTGCCGACCGCGGGGATGCTGCTGGCGCTGCTCGACGACGGCGTCCCGGTGCTCGGCATGACCTGGCTGCCCGCGATGGACCGGCGCTATGCGGCCGCGATCGGCGGCCCGGTGCTGTGCAACGGGGAGGTGCTGCCGCCGTTGGTGAGTGCGTCCCTGTCCGATTCGCTGGTCGGGTTCGGCGCGTTCAACGTCGACGGCCGGGGACCGATCCCCGGGCCCTACCGGGTGCGGGCTCTCGGCGAACTGAGCCGGGTGAGCAGGCGGCTGCGGATACACGGCAGCACCGGCGCAGACCTGGCCTTCACCGCCGGCGGCGCGCTCGGTGCGTCGGTGGTGTTCGGCCACAACCCCTGGGACAACGCGCCCGGCGTCGCCCTGGTGCGTGCGGCGGGCGGTGTGGTCACCGACCTGGCGGGTGCGCCCTGGCACATCGGCTCGACGTCGGTGCTCGCCGCGGCGCCGGGGGTGCACGAAGAGGTGTTGAATATTCTTGTGGCTCTGGGCGATCCGGGTGACTACCTGGATCGGGACCCGGGGCTACCGGCAGGAAGGCGGACGCAATGACGGTGGCGGTTCGGGTCATCCCGTGTCTGGACGTGGACGCGGGCCGCGTCGTGAAGGGCGTGAACTTCGAGAACCTGCGCGACGCGGGCGATCCGGTGGAGTTGGCGGCGCTGTACGACGCGCAGGGCGCCGACGAGCTGACCTTCCTCGACGTCACCGCGTCGACCTCGGACCGCGGCACCATGATCGACGTGGTGACCCGCACGGCCGAGCAGGTCTTCATCCCGCTCACGGTCGGTGGCGGGGTGCGCACGGAGGCGGACGTGGACCGGCTGCTGCGGGCGGGTGCGGACAAGGTCAGCGTCAACACCGCCGCGATCGCGCGCCCGGAGCTGCTGCGCGAGCTCAGCGAGCGGTTCGGGTCGCAGTGCATCGTGTTGTCGGTGGACGCGCGGACCGTGCCCGAGGGCGAGCCGCCGACGCCGTCCGGCTGGGAGGTCACCACGCACGGCGGCAGGCGCGGCACCGGGATCGACGCGATCGAGTGGGCGACGCGCGGGGCCGACCTCGGGGTGGGCGAGATCCTGCTGAACTCGATGGACGCGGACGGTACCAAGGCGGGGTTCGACCTGCGGATGATCCGGGCCGCCCGGGCCGCGGTGCACGTGCCGGTGATCGCGAGTGGCGGTGCGGGCGCGGTCGGCGACTTCGCGCCTGCGGTGCAGGCGGGTGCGGACGCAGTGCTCGCGGCCAGCGTCTTCCACTTCGGCGACCTGGAGATCCCGCAGGTCAAGGACGCCATGCGCGCCGAAGGTATCGTGGTCCGATGAGTCTCGATCCCGCGATTGCCGCGCGGCTGAAGCGCAACGACGCCGGACTGTTCAGTGCGGTCGCCCAGGAGCGGGCCACCGGTGCGGTGCTGATGGTCGCCTGGATGGACGACGAGGCGCTCGCGCGCACCCTGGAGACACGGAAGGGGACCTACTATTCGCGGTCCCGCCAGCAGTACTGGGTCAAGGGCGAGACGTCCGGGCACACCCAGTACGTGCACGAGGTGCGGCTCGACTGTGACGGCGACACCGTGCTGCTCCTCGTCGACCAGGAGGGCGCGGCCTGCCACACCGGCACGCACACCTGCTTCGACGCGGACGTCCTGCTCGTCGACTCCTGATCCGGCTCGCCGCCCGTAGAATGGGGCGAAACGGACACACGTCGGCGGTGACGCTGGTGAGAACAGGCCGGTAGGCCGCGACGCGCTCGGACCTGGAGCGTGGGAAGTGGCTAAACGGCCGGTCGAAGGTCTACCGCAGCTGTCCCGGCGCGGTCGGGTCCTGTTGATTGTGACGGTGGGCCTGCTCGCGTTGCTGATCGTGCTCCCGCCGCTGGTGGGTGCGTACACCAACTGGCTGTGGTTCGGCGAGGTCGGATACCGGAGTGTCTGGGGCACCGTCCTGCTCACCCGGGTGTTGTTGTTCCTCGCCGTGTTCGCTCTGGTGGGTGGTGCCCTTCTCCTCGCCGTCCGTCTGGCCTTCTCGTCGCGTCCGGTGCCGATACCCGGCTCGGGTCGGGACGATCCGCTGCGGCCGTACCGGACATTCATCGCGCAGCGACCGCGGGCGTTCGGGTGGGGAATCCCGGCCTTCATCGGGTTGATGTGCGGACTGATCGCGCAGTCGAACTGGCGGACCGTGCAACTGTTCCTGCACGGCGGCGCGTTCGGCAACACCGATCCGCAGTTCGGCTATGACGTCGGGTTCTTCGCCTTCGACCTGCCGTTCTATCGGTCCGTCCTGAACTGGATGTTCGTCGCGATCGTCTTGGCCTTCCTGGCGAGCCTGACCACCCACTACCTGTTCGGCGGGGTGCGGGTCGCGGGCAGCAAGCCCGGACTGACACGGTCCGCACGGATCCAGCTCGCGGTGCTCGCCGGGACATTCGCCCTGTTGAAGGCGGTCGCGTACTGGCTGGACCGGTACTCGCTGCTCTCCAGCGGCCGGAAGGAACCGACGTTCACCGGCGCCGGCTACACCGACATCAACGCGGTCCTGCCCGCCAAGTTCATCATGTTTGCGATCGCCCTCCTGTGCGCCGGGGCATTCTTCGCCGCGATCGTCCGGCGCGACCTGCGCGTCCCTGCGCTGGCCGCCGCGCTGCTCGTGCTGTCGTCGATCCTGGTCGGCGCGGTGTGGCCGCTGGCGATGGAGCAGTTCTCGGTGCGGCCGAACGCCGCCGACGTCGAGCGGCCCTACATCCAGCGCAACATCGAGGCGACCCGGCAGGCCTACGGGATCGGCGGCGACCGGGTGGAGTACCGGGACTACCCGGGGGTGGGAACCGTGTCGCCGCGCGACGTCCCGGCCGACGTGACGACCATCGCGAACGCGCGGCTGCTCGATCCGAACGTCCTCTCGCGCACGTTCACCCAGCAGCAGCAGCTCAAGAACTTCTACGGCTTCCCGCCGACGCTGGACCTCGACCGGTACGAGATCGACGGGGAGCTGCGTGATTTCGTGGTGGCCGCCAGGGAACTGTCTCCCGGCAGCCTCACCGGAAATCAGACGGACTGGATCAACCGGCACACGGTGTACACCCACGGCAACGGGTTCGTCGCCGCGCCCGCCAACCGGGTGAACGCCGCGGTGCGGGACGCGGCCGTCGAGGCCTCCGACAGCAACAGTGGGTACCCGATCTACACCGTCAGCGACATCGCATCCCAGGGTTCCGGAACCCAGGTGATCCCGGTCGAGCAGCCCCGCATCTACTACGGCGAGGTGATCGGACACGCGGATCCCGACTACGCGATCGTCGGCGGTCCGGGGGAGGGGCCACGCGAGTACGACACCGACACCTCCAAGTACACCTACGCGGGATCCGGCGGGGTCCGGATCGGGAACTGGTTCAACCGCGTGGCGTTCGCCACCCATTACACCGAGCGCAACATCCTCTTCTCGCGTGCGATCGGACCCGATTCCAGGATCATCTTCAACCGCGATCCGCGGGCCCGCGTCGAGCACGTCGCCCCGTGGCTGACCACCGACCACAATCCGTACCCCGCGGTGGTGGGCGGCAAGATCGTCTGGATCGTCGACGCCTACACGACCCTCGCGAACTTCCCGTACGCGCAACACAGTTCGTTGGAGGCGCTCGCCTTCGACACCGACACCGGCCGCCTCAGCCCGCGCGATGAGGTCGCGTACGCGCGGAACTCGGTCAAGGCCACGGTGGACGCCTACGACGGCACCGTGACGCTGTATCAGGTCGACGGCCAGGATCCCGTACTGAAGGCCTGGATGAACGCCTTCCCCGGCACGGTCGAGCCCGAGGCCGCGGTGCCCGCGGACCTGCGCGCACACTTCCGGTACCCCGAGGACCTGTTCCGGATCCAGCGCGAGATGCTCGCGAAGTACCACGTCGACGAGCCGCGGGAGTTCTTCACCACCAACGCTTTCTGGTCGGTGCCGAGCGATCCCACGGTGGAGGCCAACCCGCAGCAGCCGCCGTTCTATGTCCTCGTCGGGGATCAGGAGACCGCGCGACCGTCGTTCCGGCTGGCCAGCGCGATGGTGGGTTTCAACCGTGAGTTCCTGTCCGCGTACATCTCGGCGCACTCGGATCCCGAGGAGTACGGCAGGCTGACCGTGTTGCAACTGCCCACCGACACCCAGACCCAGGGTCCGGTGCAGACCCAGAACTCGATGATCTCCGACACCCGGGTGGCCTCCGAGCGGACGTTGCTCGAGCGGTCGAACCGGATCGAGTACGGGAACCTGCTGATGCTGCCCATCGCCGAAGGCGGTGTGCTGTACGTCGAACCGTTGTTCACCGAGCGGATCTCGTCGGCGCAGAACGGTTCCACGTTCCCACAACTCGCGCGGGTGCTGGTCAGCTACCGGGAGCCGGGCGCGACGGGCGGCGTCCGGGTGGGGTACGGCGCCACCCTGGCGGAGGGGCTGGATCAGCTTTTTGGTCCCGGTACCGGCCGCGCGGCGACCGCCCCCGGTGGGGACGCCGCGACGGCACCCCCGGAGGGGGAGCCGATCGTCCCGGCGCCTGGCCCGCCCGCGCCCGCGCCCGTGCCCGCCCCGGCGGAGGTGAATCCGGCGACCGTGGCGGAACTCAACAGGGCGATTCAGGAAATGCGCGACGCCCTCGAGCGTCTGCAACGGGCGGTCGACACCTATTCGACCGAACCGCCGCGGTGAGCCGCCGGATCGGGGGTCCGTGTCAGCCGGCAGCGGGGACGAGTTCGGCGATCAGGTCCTCGATGCGCGAGCGGATCTCGTCACGGATCGGCCGGACCGCCTCGACGCCCTTGCCCGCCGGATCCTCGAGGGCCCAGTCGCGGTAGCTGACCCCGGGGAACACGGGGCAGGCGTCGCCGCAGCCCATGGTGATGACCACGGTCGAGGACTCGACTGCATCGGGGGTGAGGATCTTCGGCGACTGCGCGGAGATGTCGATGCCGACCTCGGCCATCGCCTCTACTGCGGCGGAGTTGACGGTTTCCGCCGGGGCGCTGCCGGCGGAGCGGACCTCGATCGCGTCGCCGGCGAGGTGGGAGAGGAATCCGGCGGCCATCTGGGATCGGCCGGCGTTGTGCACGCAGACGAACAGGACGCTGGGCTTCGAAGCGGCGGACGTCATGCCGGCACCTTTCGGTCGAATCGGGAACGTAGGGCCAATGAGACGTACACCAGGCCGACGAGAACGGGGACCTCGATCAGTGGACCGACCACCCCGGCGAGCGCCTGGCCGGAGGAGGCGCCGTAGGTGGCGATGGCGACGGCGATGGCGAGTTCGAAGTTGTTGCCCGCGGCCGTGAACGCGAGGGTGGTGGTGCGTTCATAGCCCAATCCCATTGCGGCGCCGAGGGCGTAGCCGCCGCCCCACATCACCGCGAAGTACACCAGCAGCGGGATGGCGATGCGGACGACGTCGAGGGGCCGCGAGGTGATCTGGTCGCCCTGCAGCGCGAAGAGGATGACGATGGTGAACAGCAGCCCGTACAGGGCCCACGGCCCGATCCGCGGGAGGAACGTGCTCTCGTACCACTCACGGCCCCTGGCCTTTTCACCGAAACGGCGGGTGAGGTACCCGGCGAGCAGCGGGATGCCGAGGAAGATCAGCACCGACTTCGCGATCTGCCACGGCGAGGTGTCGATGGTGGTCTGTTCCAGGCCGAGCCAGCCGGGCAGAACCGAGAGGTAGAACCAGCCGAGGACGGCGAACATGATCACCTGGAACACCGAGTTGATCGCCACCAGGACGGCGGCGGCTTCGCGGTCCCCGCAGGCCAGGTCGTTCCAGATGATGACCATCGCGATGCAGCGGGCCAGACCGACGATGATCAGCCCGGTGCGGTACTCAGGGAGGTCGGGCAGGAAGATCCAGGCGAGGGCGAACATCAGCGCCGGGCCGAGCACCCAGTTCAGCACCAGGGACCCGATCAGCAGTTTCCGGTCGCCGGTGACCGTGTCGAGGCGGTCGTAGCGGACCTTCGCCAGCACCGGGTACATCATGATCAGCAGGCCGAGGGCGATCGGTAGCGAGATGCCGTCGATCTGCACCTTCTCGATCGCGGTGTTGAGCCCGGGGATCCAGCGGCCGAGCAGCAGCCCCGCGACCATCGCGGCGCCGATCCAGACGGGCAGATAGCGGTCGAGGGTGGAGAGTTTGCCGACGACGGCGGGGTGCTCGGCGGTCGTGGTCTCGCTCACGCGGGGACCTTCGCGCACGCCTCGGACGGGACGGTCGGTGTGCCCTCGGTGAGCAGGACGGCCGAGAGCTGTTGCAGCGCTGACGGGATCACCCAGTAGTACACCCAGGTGCCGCGGCGCTCGCAGTCCAGCAGGCCCGCCTCGCGCAGCACCTTGAGGTGATGGGAGATGGTCGGCTGCGACAGGTCGAAGGATTCCGAGATGTCGCAGACGCACGCCTCCCCGCCGGCGTGGCTGGCCACCAGGCTCAGCAGCCGCAGACGCACCGGGTCGCCGAGCGCCTTGAACATCCTGGCCAGGTCGCCTGCCCAATCCTCGGTCAGCGGTTCACGCACGAGCGGCGAACAACACGAGCCACTCTCCAACGAATCCTGGTTCGACATGCATCAATATTGACAGATGTCGAATTAGCCTGCAACAAATGCCGGGTTGAATCGCGGGACCGCGGCACCTCAGTCGAGCGTGAGCTGGCTCCGGTGGAAGTCGAAGTGGCGTCCGGGGTATCGGTACACCTGCTCGAGGGTCATGAAGTCGGCGAAGAAGGGGTCCCACCGTATCGGGAAATGCATGCCGCGGCGCAGCGCGGCCTCGGACTCGTTGGCGAGGTTCAGCTCGAGGGTGGCGATGACCCGGTCGCACTTTCGCCCCATGCGCCGGTGATCGAACACTCGCGCCGCAAGACACGACCCGCGGTAGTTGACCTCGTCGAACACCGGGGTTGCAGCATCGAGGGTCCTCGCGAACAGTCGGCTCGCGCGCTTGGGTAGTCGAGAGAACACCCTCACGAGCACACGAAGTCGAACGACGACCATGTATCCGAAGACCATGTGAAACAGCAGCTGTTCGTTCGTCCAGCGGGTGCCGTTCGAGCGCCGAGCAAGGTCGCTGGCACTCGCGCCATCGACGAGCTCGTGCAGTGCAACCCGTGCGCGTTCGAGGTCGGCGGCGATCGCCGCGCGATCCACCGGCTTCTGATCGACCATCTGAGCTCCGTCCTGGGCCGTTCCCGCCCCCGCTACTCGTGCCGCCACACCTTGATCGCTGAGAGCAGTAGCAGCGACACGAGAAGCGGGATCAGTACCAGGTTCGGGAGGATCCCCAGCAGCAGCCCGCCGGCGATGGTGCCGGCGATCGAGCCGATGGACATCGCGACCACGAACCGACCGTTCGCGCGAAGCACGCCGAAACTCCGGTCCTGGCTGTATCGGGCGAACGCCACGAGCATCGTCGGCAGCGATACCGCCAGCGACAGGCTGCCGGCGATCTTGATGTCGACGGCGTACAGCAGCACGATCGTCGGGATCAGCAGCTCGCCGCCCGCAACGCCCATCAGCGCCGCGACGATGCCGATGCCTGCGCCCGCGAGGAGTCCGGCGATGGTGCGGGTGATCGGCTCCAGCTCCAGCGTGCCGAGGTCGCCGAAATGGCTCGCCGCCAGAGCGATCGCGATCAACACCAGCAGGCCGGCCAGCACCTTGTACAGGGTCGCCGAGCGCATCTTCGTTGCCCAGGTGGCACCGACCCAGGCGCCGACGAGGCTTCCGCCGAGCAGGTTGACCACGATCGACCACTGCGGGGCCAGTTCGGCATAGGGGACCGACGCGAGTCTGGCGGGCAGCGCGGTCATGACCACGATCAGGCTCATCGCCTTGTTCAAGATCACGGCTTGGAGGGCGACGAAACCGAACAATCCGATCAGCAGCGGTAGCCGGAACTCGGCGCCGCCGAGCCCGATCAATCCGCCGAGGACGCCGATCGCGGCGCCCGTCGCCACCGCCAACGGCAGGGACCGGGCCAGGCGCCCGGTCATTCCGGGGTCGGCCCGCACAGGCGGGCTCGACATCACCGGATGCCTGCTCGGTGGCGCGTTCTCATCGGGCAAATCTAATGCGGTGGTCGCAACCGTGCTCGGCGGTAGTCGCACGGTGCGGTGCGACGCTTCCTCGATGACACGAGGGGAGCCGCCTCCCCGCTCGGATGGGGAAATCGGGGGAGAGTGCGGAATGTTCTCGTCGGCTCATTCCGCACCGACGGTGCTGCGGCGTTCAAGGAAGACGGTGTCGCGCCATAGGCCGTCGAGTTGGGCGATGCGTTCACGGACACCGACGGTGCGGAAGCCGGCGGAATGGTGCAGGGCAATGCTGGCGCGGTTCTCGGGGAAGATCGAGGTCTGTAACGTCCACAGGCCGTCCTGGTCGGCGGCGATGACCTGGGTGGTCAGGAGTGTTTTTCCGACCCCGCGGCCGCGCATGTCTTCCGCGACGTACACGGAGTTCTCGGCGACCCCGCGGTAGCACTCGCGGCTCGAGGCCGGGCTGAGGGCGGCCCAGCCGACCACGGCGCCGTCGATCTCGGCGACCCAGCGGTGCCCGGGCGGCCACTGTGCGTCGAGCGCCTCGCGGGTGGGGACTTCGGTGGCGAAGGTCGCCGTGCGGGTTGCGATGCCCTCGCCGTAGATCCGGCGGACGGCATCCCAGTCGCAGTCGCGCATCGGGCGGACGGTGACGTCGGCGGGCAGGTCTTCTGGGCAGCACGGGCGCGGGGCGAGCACACCCATCACGACGTCCGCGGCCTGCGGCAGTCCGGTGCAGCAGGAGGGGTTCACCACGACGATGGTGCTGGTGCCGTCCTTGTGGACGCTCACGAATCCGACGTCGGCTAGCTTGCGGACGTGATGCGAGACGGTCGGCTGGCCGACCCCCAACGCTTCGGCTAGCTCGCCCACCGAGATGCCGGCCGGGTGGCTGGCGACCTGATGCAGTAACCGCACCCGCGTCGGGTCGGCCAAGCAGGCGAACCAGCCCGCGTAGGTCGTCGCATCCTCGGGGGCCAGCGCGTCTGCCCCGGCTGGGTTGGCGGGCCGGATGACCGGCATGTCCAGGGGAGTCATACCCACAACTATATCGATCTTCATCGATGGTTGCCTACATCGATGAGCATCGATATAGTTTGCTTGGAATTGATCGATGAGCATCGATGAAAGGAAGTTGTGATGAAGGACCTGCCCGTTGTCGTTGTAGGTGCCGGCCCGATCGGCCTGGCTGCTGCCTCAGAGTTGCGTGAACGCGGCCTCGCGCCGCTCGTGTTCGAGCGCGGCGCGAACGCCGGCTCGGCGGTCGCCGAATGGAATCACGTCCGACTGTTCTCCCAGTGGTCGGAGTTGGTGGACCAGGCGGCGCGGCGACTGCTCGAACAGGCCGGATGGACCGCCCCCGAGGCCGAGACCTACCCAACCGGCCGGCAATGGGCGAGCGACTACCTCGTCCCGCTCGCAGCCGCGCTCGGTGACGCAGTGCAGTTCGACACCGAGGTGATCGGGGTGGCGCGTGCCGGCCGGGATCGGGTGGTCGACGCCGGCCGCGACACCGAGCCCCTGTCCGTGCACATCCGCCGCGCCGACGGATCCGAGGACCGGATCCTTGCCGGCGCGGTGATCGACGCCACCGGCACCTGGGGATCGCCGAATCCGCTCGGCGGTGAGGGCCTGCCCGCCCTTGGCGAGCGCGCGGCCGCCGCCCATATCGATTACCGCGTCCCCGACCTCGAGGACCCACGAGTCCGCAGCGAGTACGCGGGCAAGCACACCGTCATCGCCGGCGCCGGCCACTCGGCTCTGACCGCGATCGTGGCCCTCTCGACGCTCGCCGCCGAGGCGCCGGGCACCCGGATCACGTGGGCGCTGCGTCGCGGCGATGTCGGATCCGCATTCGGAGGCGGAGAGGCCGACCAGCTCCCGGCCCGAGGAGCCCTCGGCCTGCGTGCGAAGAAGGCCGTCGACGACGGGGTGCTCCAGGTGGTGACCGGATTCCGCACCGGCGCCGTCGAATCCGACGGCGCCGGAACTGTGGCGCTGGTCGCCGACTCCGGCCAGCGGATTGAGGGTGTCGACCGCGTGGTCGCGCTGACCGGGTTCCGTCCCGACCTGTCCTGGCTGTCGGAGATCCGCCTCGGGCTCGATCCGGTCCTGCAGGCTCCGGTCGAGTTGGCGCCGCTGATCGACCCGAACGTGCACTCCTGTGGCACGGTCTACCCGCACGGCGTCCGCGAGCTCAGCCACCCCGAACCGGGTGTCTACCTTGTGGGGATGAAGAGCTACGGTCGCGCACCGACGTTCCTCGCGATGACCGGCTACGAGCAGGTCCGCAGCATCGCAGCGCACCTCGCCGGCGACGCGGAGGCCGCACACCGAGTCGAGCTGACCCTGCCCGAGACCGGGGTCTGCGGCGGAGCGGGCGTGTTCGACGAACCCGAAACCGCGACGGCCGAGGGCAGCGGCTGCGGCGCCGCACCCGAGCCGGAGCTGGTGACACTCTCGCCCGTCGCTGGCAGGTAGGGCGACGTGACCGCGACGACGACAGCCCCGCCGCAGACCGAGACCCTCGACAAGGCCGGCCTGCGGCGGGTGCTGGCCACCCTGTGCCTGACCGAGATCACCAGCTGGGGAATCCTCTACTACGCCTTCCCCGTGCTGTCGGTGGCGATCTCACACCAGAGCGGATGGTCGCCGTCAGTGATCGTGGCCGCGTTCTCGATCAGCCAGCTCGTCGCCGCCGTCGTCGGGATCCCTGTCGGACGACTCCTCGATGCCGGCGGACCTCGAACAGTGATGACCGCCGGATCGGTGCTCGCCGTCCCTGCGCTGCTGGTCGTGGCCTGGTCACCGAACCTGCCCGTCTTCTATGCAGGCTGGACCCTGGCCGGGGTGGCAATGGGCGCGGTGCTCTACCCGCCCGCGTTCGCAGCGTTGACCCGCTGGTACGGCGCCGACTACGTCAAGGCGCTGATGATCCTCACCCTCGCCGCGGGACTGGCGAGCACCGTCTTCGCGCCGCTGGCCGCGGCGCTCGTCGAGCGATATGACTGGCGCGCAACCTATGTCGTCCTCGCAGCGATCCTTGCCGCCGTCACCATCCCCGGACACTTTCTCGGTTTGCGCGGCCGGTGGCCGGACCCACCCCGACATCCGGGTACCTCCGCAGTCGATCACCGCGACGCGTCCCGCAGCCGGGTCTTCGCCGCGCTCGTGATCGCGCTGAGTCTGGCCGCGTTCGCCGCGTTCGCCGCCGTGTTCAACCTCGTGCCACTGCTCATCGAACAAGGCTTCAGCCCCGGCCTCGCCGCACTGACCCTCGGCCTCGGCGGAGCCGGTCAGGTCCTCGGACGCATCGGCTACCTCCCGATCGCCGCCCACACGGGCCCCCGTGGCCGGGCAGTCGCGATCATCGCCGCGACCGCGGCGACGACGGCACTGCTCGGTGTCGTCGACGGCGTGACCGCATTGATCTCCGTGGCGATCGGCGCCGGTCTGGTTCGCGGTGTCTTCACGCTCGTCCAGGCCACCGCCATCACCGACCGCTGGGGCGCAACCCATTACGGCCGCCTCAACGGGCTCATGTCCGCACCCATCGTCATCGTGATGGCCCTTGCACCCTGGGCAGGCACCGCACTCTCTTCGTGGACCGGAAGCTACGCCCGCACCTACCTCGTCCTCGGCGGGATCGCCCTCCTCGCCGCAGTGTTCGCCGCCGCCAGCGTGCCGCGCCGGACCACCTGATTCGGCGGCGGGTGCGTCCAATTCGCGGCTGGTTCGTCTGAGGAAGCGAACTCCTATCCACCACCGGGTGGGAGCACATCTTCCGAGAGGAACCTCCGATGACCACCCACCTGTCCAGCCAATCCGCCGGAGACCACCGTGGGGGTGTGCGATGAGCGCCGCGGCCGTCGTGATCGAGGATCTGCATGTCGCCTACGGCAAAACATGGGCCCTCGACGGCGTCGACCTCGAAGCTGCCATCGGGTCGACGCTCGGGGTGCTCGGCCACAACGGAGCAGGCAAGACGACCCTGATCCGCACGTTAACTACGCTGGTGCGCCCCACCATCGGCCGCGTGCAGATCGAGGGCCTCGACGTGGTGGGTGACGCCACCGCGGTGCGCCGCCGGATCGGGGTGACCGGCCAATACGCCGGACTCGACGAATTTCTCACCGCCCGGGAGAACCTGGAGCTGATCGGCCGCCTGACCGGGCTGCGGCGCACTGCCCGCGCCCGGGCCGACGCGCTGATCGACCGACTCGGGCTGCACGAATACGCGACCAGGCGGGTGGGGGAGCTCTCCGGGGGATCGCGCCGCCGGATCGATCTTGCCGCCAGCCTCGTCGGATCCCCGTCAGTGCTGTTCCTGGACGAGCCGACCACGGGCCTGGACCCCCTCGCCCGCGCGGGACTGTGGGATGTCGTGGACGAGCTCACGGCCGCGGGCACCACGGTCGTGCTCACCACGCAGTACCTGGAGGAAGCCGACCGGCTCGCCGACCACATCGTGGTCCTGAGCGGCGGCAGGGTCGCCGCCCGCGGCACCCCTACCGAGCTGAAACGAATCGTCGGCGGCAAGGTCCTCAGCGCCACCATCCCCGCCCGCCAGATCACCAATCTGCCGTTCATCCCGGATACCGACCGGGTCGACGGCGACCGGGCTCGGGTGTCGGTCACCGTCGACGACGCTCGCGCCGCGACCGCGCTGGTCGCAGACCTGCACCGCGGCGGCATCGAGATCACCGACCTCGATGTGACCTCGCCGAGCCTCGACGACGTCTTCACCCACCTCGCCCACACCGCAGGAGCAAACCGATGACCACCACCACGCCCTCGATCGAGCGTTCCCCGATCGGGAACCAGCTCGCCGCCCTCACCGTCCGCAACCTGCGCACCAGCGCCCGCGTCCCGCAGCTGCTGATGTTTTCGCTGACCATGCCGATGGCGATGCTGATCTTGTTCAGCCAGGTGTTCCGCAGCGTCGCTGCCGGACCCGGTTTCCCGGCCGGGGTCAGCTACATCGTCTTCCTCACCCCGGCGATGCTCGCCGTCTCCACCGTGATGGCCGGCACCAACGCCGGAGTCTCCGCTGCGATCGATCACACCAACGGCCTCCACGACCGCTTCGCGGCCCTGCCCATGCGTGCGGCGCTGCCGGGCGTTGCTCGCACCATCAACGAGGCCGTCTTCACCCTCGCTCGGGCTGCGCTGCTCGGGATCGCTGCCGTGGCATTGGGTTTCGAGTTCTTCGGCACCGCACTCGATGCCGTCGCCGCGGTCGTGGTGCTGGTGACGCTAGCCGGGGCGATGAGCGCCCTGTTCGGGTTGATCGGGGACCGGCTGCGCCGCCCGGACGTGGTCCAGTTCGCCGGGATGATGGTGATGATGCCGCTGATGTTCATCTCGAGTGCATTCGCGCCGCTCGAGACCATGCCTGGCTGGATGCAGGCCATGGCGACCGTGAATCCGGTCGCGCATGCCACCGACGCCCTGCGTGCGCACGTGCTCGGCACCGCCACCGTCGGGGACACCGTCTCTGCCCTGGTCGCGGCGATCGCGTTGTGGGCCGTGGTCACCGTGGTCCCGGCTCTCACCCGACTGGTTCGGTCGGTTCGCGCCCGCTGAACAACCACACACCCGCCCCGTCCTTCCACCTCCGTAGGAAAGGACGGGGCGGGTTCTTCATGTGCGCTGTCCGTCCGGAGCCGATCAGAGTTCTGGCCCCTACCCCGGTGAACGGGATAAGGGCCAGGAGTCGCTGCGGTCAGTGGATGCGCCCGGCGCGGGCGTCGGCGCTCATACGGCGGTGTCGAGCAGATGCAGTTCCTCCGCCACGATCAGATCGACCTCTTCGCTGGTCAGATCCGACAACAGGTGTGTGGTGAGCATCGCTCTCACCTCCTCATCACGCTTCTGCTGGTTCGTCGAACCGGAGAATCCGGAATCGACATCGACACCCATACAGACGAGGCACCCCGGATTCGGACGCAGCGTGCGTCCGATCGCGGCCACGTCGTCGGTACCTCTGAGAGAAACCTGAAACTAGGGGTCGCTACCGCGCCACCGGGCGGGGATGCTGGAAGCGGAGAGGAACCGGAATCATGAACGAGGACACGGCCACCACGACGACATCCCAACCGGAGTCGGCCGATCTCGACCAGCTCTGGCGCCGCTTCTCGAGCG
This sequence comes from Rhodococcus daqingensis, assembly GCF_042665615.1. Taxonomy (NCBI): domain Bacteria; kingdom Bacillati; phylum Actinomycetota; class Actinomycetes; order Mycobacteriales; family Nocardiaceae; genus Rhodococcus; species Rhodococcus daqingensis. The sequence goes on from NZ_JBHTCS010000016.1 coordinate 54,473, forward strand.
ACTTGCGGGCCTTCATCGCCCGCCGGGTCTCGAGTCCCGAGGACGCCGACGACATTCTGTCGATCGTGTTCCTGCGGATGGCCAAGAGCCTCGACAACCTGCGCGAGCAGGACCGCATCCTGGGCTGGATGTATGCGATCACCCGGAACGCGATCACCGACTACTACCGGTCCGCGCCCCATCGACGTGAGCTGGCCGTCGACACCGTCCCCGACAATCCTCCCGACGACGAGCCGAACGTCGACGAGGCGGCGGAGAAAGAACTCGCCTCGTGCCTGGTGCCGATGCTCTCAGGGCTGCCCGCGGAGCAGGCCGCGGCGGTGAAGATGGTCGACCTCGACGCGCGAACCCACGCCGCGGCCGCCGGTGAGGCGGGAATCTCGGTGTCCGGGATGAAGTCTCGAGTCCAACGCGGTCGCGCCGCCCTCCAGGCCCAATTGCACGCCTGCTGTCAGATCAGCCAGGACCGGACCGGACACGTGCACGACTACCAGCCCCGCAGCGGATCGTGCGCCTGCGGAGCCACCTCACCCGCGGACCGGTAATCAGTACGCGCGCTCTGGAGCGGCGGACGGACAGCCACGAGGTCACCCGAGAAAGCGGTGGCGCGGTGCGAGCCGTTCGCTCGCACCGCGCCGCCGTCTTGCCTGAGGGTTACTGGCAGCCGCATCCGCCGCCGGCGGTCGCCGCCGGACCACAGCACGTCGACTTCTCACTGTGGTCGCAGCAGGTGGCCTGTCGTTCGGTGCTGCAACACGTGGGCGCCGCAGCCCGGGATGTCGCGTCCGTTCGATCCGTCGCCGAGGACTGGAACTCGTTGGGCATGGTCATGGTGACTCCTTGATCCGTGGGGATGGACACCAGATCAGACGGAGGAAATCGAGAATGGACGCACCAGTGGAGACTCATCGAGGACATTCACGGACGAAGCCTGCGCGGGGTAGTCGACGTCGCCTCGCGAAATCGAACGTGAGTCCCGAGGTGTGAAGCGCTGAATACGACTGTGGCACAGTTCTTCTTATGCCGATGATTCAGATCAGTCAGACTCCGGGTCTCACTCCCGAACAAAAGCGCGCGGTTATTGAAGCCGTCACCCGGGCGTACGCCGAGGCCGCCGGGAAGAACCCGGACAAGGTGTGGGTGACCATAACCGAGGTGCCCGGTGAGAATTGGGGAGTCGGCGGCGTGCCGTTGGGTTGACGGCACCCGCCCACAGAGCTTCGTGGGGCGCTAGGCCTTGCCGTTGCCCGCGGCGAGGCCACGGTCGAGCTGCGCGACCATCGCCGTGCCCAGGGTGAGGAGCTCGCGCACCTGCCCCTCGTCCAGTCCGTCGAACAGCAGCGCCTGCACCGTCTGCACATGGCCGGGCGCCGCCTCGACGACCTTCTGATAGCCGGTGTCGGTGAGGACGGCCAGCGATCCGCGCGCGCCGACGATGCTCTCCCGGCGCACCCAGCCGACCTTCTCCAGCTTGGTCACCACATGCGACAGTCGCGAGAGCGAGGCGTTCGCGGCGTTGGCCAATGCGCTCAGCTGCAGGCTCCGCTTCGGTTCCTCGGAGAGCGCCGAGAGCACGAAGTACTCGAAGTGGGTCAGCCCGGAGTCGCGCTGCAGCTGAGTGTCCAGCGCCGCGGGCATGCGGGTCATCACGTTGACCAGCTCCCGCCACGCCCGCTGCTGGTCCTCGCTCAACCATCGCGTCATCGCGACCTCCGATCGGAATATCTGTCGTGCTGGTACGTTGACTCCAAGGATACTTGAAGCTTCAATAAAAGGAGTCGTAATGAGCGATCACGCGATGCCGGCGCTCTACCTCAGCCACGGTGCCCCTCCGCTGGTCGACGACGACCTCTGGGTCTCCCAGCTCGGCTCCTGGTCGAGCCGGCTGCCGCGGCCGACCGCGATCCTGGTGGTGTCGGCGCACTGGGAATCGGCCCCGCTCACCATCGGGTCGACCACCACCGGCACACCGCTCACCTACGACTTCGGCGGTTTCGCGCGCAAGTACTACGAGGTGACCTACCGCTCGCCCGGCGCCCCCGAGCTGGCGCGGCAGGTCGCCGCGCTGATGCCGGACAGCGAGCCGGTCGCCCACCAGGAGAGCCGCGGCCTCGATCACGGCGCCTACGTGCCGCTCACCGTCATGTACCCGGACGCCGACATCCCCGTGTTGCAGATCTCGATGCCCACCCTCGATCCGCAGCGCCTCCTGACTCTCGGCGAGCGACTGCGGCCGCTCCGCGAGCAGGGTGTGCTGATCGTCGGGTCCGGCTTCACCACCCACGGCCTGCCGTTCCTGCGCGACCCGTCCCCGACCGCGCAGGCACCCGGCTGGTCCGCCGAGTTCGACGCCTGGGCCGGCGAGCGGTTCGCCGCCGCCGACCTGGACGCGCTGATCGACTTCCGCGCGAAGGCGCCGGGCATGCCCTACGCGCACCCCACCATCGAGCACTTCGCCCCGCTGTTCGTCACTCTCGGCGCGTCGAGCGACCCGGAGCAGGTGCCGCAACAGGTGATCGACGGGTTCTGGATGGGCCTGGCCAAGCGCTCCATCCAGGTCGCGTAGGCGGTTCAGCTCTCCAGCGCGGTGTCGCGGCTGCGCAGGAACTCCAGTGCCTGGTCGCCGTGGGTGTTCGCACGGAGCTCGCTGGCGATCACCTTGAGCACGGTTCGATCCGAGCCGATCACGAAGGTGGTGCGCTTGACCGGCGACAGCTTCGCGAGCAGCCCGCGCCGCACCCCGAACTGCTCGGCCACGACGCCGCCGACGTCGGCGAGCAGCGGGTAGTCGAACGACTGCGCCGCCGCGAACGAGGCCTGCTTGTCGACGGTGTCGGTGCTGATCCCGGCCCGCGTCGCGCCGACGGCCGCGAACTCGCCCGCGAGATCGCGGAAGTGGCAGGCCTCGGCCGTGCACACCGGCGTCGAGGCGGCGGGGTAGAAGAAGAGCACGAGGGGTCCGCCCGAGACCAGCTCGCTCAGGGTCCGGATGGTGCCGTCCTGATCGGGGAGTGAGAAGTCGGGGGCCTGCTGTCCGGTCTGCATTCGGGTGAGGCTACAGCGACCTGGTCGCTCCGCCGGCTCCGCTACAGCGACCTGGTCGCTCCGCCGGCTCCGCTACAGCGACCTGGTCGCTCCGCCGGCTCCGCTCCTGCGATGATGGACGGCATGTCCGGCGAGTCAACCACCGTCCAGCCCGCAGTCGCCGTCGCCGATGCGGCCGACCACACCACCACCAGGGCGCAGTTCCGTGCCCTCGCGGCCGACCATCGCGTGGTCCCGGTGACGCGAAAGGTGTTGGCGGATTCGGAAACCCCACTGTCCGCGTATCGCAAGCTCGCGGGTGACCGGCCCGGCACCTTCCTGCTCGAATCCGCGGAGAACGGTCGCTCCTGGTCGCGCTGGTCGTTCATCGGCGCGGGCAGCCCCGCCGCGCTGACCGTGGTGGACGGGCAGGCCGGCTGGCTCGGCAGCGTGCCTGCGGGCGCGCCGTCCGGCGGCGACCCGATCGTCGCGCTCGGCCAGACCCTGGAGTTGCTGCGCACCGAACGGCTGCCGGGCCTGCCGCCGCTCACCGGCGGCATGGTCGGTTTCCTCGGCTACGACATCATCCGCCGCCTGGAGCGGCTGCCCAGCCACGCGGTGGATGACCTGCAGATCCCCGAGATGGTGATGCTGCTGGCCACCGATCTGGCCGCCGTCGACCACCACGAGGGCGCCATCACACTCATCGCCAACGCCGTCAACTGGAACGGCACCGACGAGCGGGTCGACGAGGCATACGACGACGCCGTCGCCCGGCTCGATGCGATGACGCACGCGCTCACGGCGCCGTCGCCGTCCACCGTGTCCACCTACGCCAAGACCGACCCCGACTATCGCCGCCAGCGCACCACCGAGGACTTCGGTGCCGACGTGAAGCGCCTGATCTCAGAGATCGAGGCGGGCGAGGCGTTCCAGGTGGTGCTCTCGCAGCGCTTCGAGATGGACACCGACGCCGAGCCCTTCGACGTGTACCGGATGCTGCGGGCGTCGAACCCGAGTCCGTACATGTACCTGGTGCACGTCCCGGACGGCGACGGCGGGACCGCGTTCTCGATCGTCGGTTCGAGCCCGGAGGCCCTGGTCACGGTCGCCGAGGGCGTGGCGACCACCCACCCGATCGCCGGCACCCGCTGGCGAGGCGCCAGCGAGGAGGACGACATCCTCCTCGAGAAGGACCTGCTGGCGGACGAGAAGGAGAACTCCGAGCACCTGATGCTCGTGGACCTGGGCCGCAACGACCTGGGCCGGGTGTGCGAGCCGGGCACCGTCACGGTGCACGACTACCGGCACATCGAGCGCTACAGCCACGTCATGCACCTGGTGTCGACGGTCACCGGCCGATTGGCCGAGGGCATGCACGCGCTCGACGCGGTCACCGCGTGTTTCCCGGCGGGCACCCTGTCCGGGGCGCCGAAGGTGCGCGCCATGGAACTGATCGACGAACTCGAACCCACGCGCCGCGGCATCTACGGGGGCATTGTCGGCTACCTGGACTTCGCGGGCGACGCCGACACCGCGATCGCGATCCGCACCGCGCTGATCAAGAACGGCACGGCCTACGTGCAGGCCGGTGCGGGTGTCGTGACCGATTCCGATCCGGTCTACGAGGACACCGAGGCGAAGAACAAGGCGATGGCGGTGCTCAGCGCGATCGCGGCGGCGGGCACGCTCAGGGCGGTCGGCGGCACCCATGACTGAGCAGACGCCGGATCGGGACCCGTCCGCCGCGCCGGCGAGAGGTCGGGCCTCCGCGGCCGCCGTGCCGGTCGTGCTGCTCGCGGTCGCGGCGCTGTGCCTGTGGGCGTCCTCGCGGTTGACGTGGGTGAGCGTCGAGTCGTTCGACGGTCTCGGCGGCGCCCGCACGAGCGAGTTGATCGGCGGCGCCTGGGCGGCCGCGACGACCCCGCTGGCGCTGACCCTGGTCGCGGCCATCGCCGCCTCCTTCGCGGTACGCGGTTGGGCCCTGCGGGTGGTGGGGCTGCTGGTCGCGCTGGTGGCGATCGCGGCGATCGTGCCCGCCGCAACACTGCTGATCGGCGGCGTCGACGACGACAAGGCCGGACGGCTGGCCGAGCTGCCCGACCGGGCCGAGGTCACCGCCACCGAGGCCTTCGCGGGCCCCGCGATCCTCGTCCTGCTCGGCGGGGTCACCGCCCTGATCGCTGCGGCCGCGCTGATCCGGAAGGCGGGAGCGAGTGCCGGGCTGTCGTCGAAGTACGCGACGCCCGCCGCGCGGCGGGCCGCCGCGGGCAACCACGCGGCGACGCCGGAGGAACCGCTCAGCGAGCGGATGCTCTGGGATGCACTGGACGCGGGGGAGGATCCGACCGCAGGCGACGTGGCCGGGCCAAACGGTGGGGACGAGCCCGGGTCGACCGGAGGCACAGACACCCGCCGTTAGTCAATAAGCGAGCGCCCTCTAGGCTTGCCCAATCCGGATGAGGTTGCTCACACGGCAACGGCCCAGAAAGGACTCGGGACACGATGACCGTTCTCGATTCGATTCTCGACGGGGTGCGTGCAGACGTCGCTGCCCGTGAATCCGTTCTGGACTTCGGAGCCGTGAAGGCGGCCGCCGCGGCCGCGCCCCCGGCCCTCGACGCCGCCACCGCGCTGCGCGCGCCGGGGATCGGGGTCATCGCCGAGGTCAAGCGCGCCAGCCCGTCCAAGGGTGCGTTGTCGGACATCGCGGACCCCGCCGAGCTCGCCCTGGCGTACCAGCAGGGCGGCGCCCGGGTGATCAGCGTGCTGACCGAGGAGCGTCGCTTCCACGGATCCCTCGCCGACCTCGACGCGGTCCGTGCGGCCGTGACGATCCCGGTGCTGCGCAAGGACTTCATCGTCGGCCCGTACCAGATCCACGAGGCCAGGGCGCACGGCGCCGACGTGATCCTGCTGATCGTCGCGGCCCTCGAGCAGCAGGTGCTCGCCTCGCTGCTCGACCGCACCGAGTCCCTCGGCATGACCGCCCTCGTGGAGGTGCACACCGAGGAGGAGGCCGACCGGGCCCTCGAGGCGGGGGCGAGCGTCATCGGCATCAACGCGCGGAACCTCAAGACCCTCGAGGTCGACCGCGACACCTTCGCCCGGATCGCCCCCGGCCTGCCGACCGAGGTCGTCAAGATCGCCGAGTCCGGGGTCCGAGGGACCGCGGACCTGCTGGCCTACGCCGGCGCGGGCGCGGATGCCGTCCTCGTGGGCGAGGGCTTGGTCACCAGCGGTGATCCGCGCACGGCCGTCAAGGATCTGGTGGCCGCTGGGGCGCACCCGTCCTGCCCCAAGCCCGCCCGCTGACGAACCCCGGGACGGTCGGACCCGAGGTGGGTTCGACCGCACCGGCTAAGGCAGACTGGACGGGTGAGCACAGACGATCCCGTACTTTCCGCCAAGGGCCGCGGCCTTCCCCGCATGAGTGCCGGTATCACCGAGCGCAGCACCCATGAACCCGATCAGGGCGGCCATTTCGGTGTCTTCGGCGGACGGTACGTCCCCGAGGCCCTGATGGCGGTGATCGAGGAGGTCACCGCCGAGTACGACAAGGCCCGTGGGGACGATTCGTTCCTCGCCGAGCTGGACCGGCTGCAGCGTGACTACACCGGCCGTCCGTCCCCGGTGTACGAGGCGACCCGCCTGAGCGAGCACGCGGGAGGCGCGCGGCTGCTCCTCAAGCGGGAAGACCTGAACCACACGGGTTCTCACAAGATCAACAACGTTCTCGGCCAGGTGTTGCTGGCGAAGCGGATGGGCAAGACCCGCGTCATCGCGGAGACCGGCGCGGGCCAGCACGGCGTCGCCACGGCGACCGCGTGCGCGCTGCTCGGCCTCGAGTGCGTGGTGTACATGGGCGAGGTCGACACCAAGCGTCAGGCGCTCAACGTCGCCCGGATGCGGCTGCTCGGCGGTGAGGTGATCCCGGCGATGACCGGTTCCCGGACCCTCAAGGACGCCATCAACGAGGCGTTGCGCGACTGGGTCACCAACGCGCACAACACGTATTACTGCTTCGGAACGGCGGCGGGACCGCACCCGTTCCCGGTCATGGTGCGCGACTTCCAGCGCATCATCGGGCTCGAGGCGCGGGCACAGGTGCAGGCGCACACGGGTCGGCTGCCCGACGCGGTCGCCGCCTGCGTCGGCGGCGGCTCCAACGCCATCGGCATCTTCCACGCGTTCATCGACGACCCGTCGGTCCGGCTCGTCGGGCTCGAGGCCGCGGGTGACGGCGTCGAGACCGGCAGGCACGCGGCGACCATCACCGGCGGCTCGCCGGGCGCGCTGCACGGCGCCTACTCGTACCTGTTGCAGGACGAGGACGGTCAGACCATCGACTCGCATTCCATCTCCGCGGGGCTCGACTACCCGGGCGTCGGACCGGAGCACTCGTTCCTCAACGACATCGGCCGTGCCGAGTACCGGCCGATCACCGACACCCAGGCGATGGACGCGTTCGCGTTGCTCAGCCGCACCGAGGGCATCATTCCCGCCATCGAGTCGGCGCACGCCGTGGCCGGTGCGCTCGAGCTCGGCCGCGAGCTCGGTGAGGGCGCGATCGTGTTGGTCAACATCTCCGGGCGCGGCGACAAGGACGTCGACACCGCCGCGAAGTGGTTCGGCTTGATGCCGGACGCCGACACCGAACACCCCAACGAGGAAGGCCAGGCGAAGTGACCGCACCGCAGCCGCATCCCGCAGCACCGTCGCGCCTGGGCGAGCTCTTCGCGCAGTGCCGAGCGGAGAACAGGGCCGCGCTGGTCGGCTACCTGCCCGCCGGCTATCCCGACCTGCCCGGCTCGATCGAGGCGGTCGAGACGCTGGTCGCGTCCGGCTGTGACCTCGTCGAGGTCGGCATCCCGTACAGCGACCCGGTGATGGACGGACCCACGATTCAGGCCGCTGCCGATGCCGCGCTGGTCGCGGGCTTCCGGGTCCGGGACGTGTTCACCGTCGTCGAGGCGATCAGCAAGGCCGGCGGCAAGGCGGTCGTGATGACCTACTGGAACCTGGTCCTCAAGTACGGCGTCGACGAGTTCGCCCGCGACCTCGCCGCGGCGGGCGGTCTCGGCATCATCACCCCGGACCTGATCCCGGATGAGGCCGCCGACTGGCTGGCCGCGGCCGACCGGCACGGACTGGACCGGATCTTCCTGGTCGCGCCCTCCTCGACGAACGAGCGTCTCGCCAAGACCGTCGACCTGTGCCGTGGCTTCGTGTACGCGACCTCGACGATGGGCGTCACCGGCGCCCGCGACGCGGTGTCGAACATGGCGCCGGAGCTGGTGGCGCGCGTGCGCGCGCACTCCGACATCCCCGTCGGCGTCGGGCTCGGTGTCCGGTCCGGGGCGCAGGCCGCCGAGATCGCCGCCTATGCGGACGCGGTCATCGTCGGCTCGGCCCTGGTGACGGCGGTGGCCGAGGGGCCGGACGCGTTGCGCGCCATCACCACCGAGCTCGCCGCGGGGGTCCGCTCGGCTACCGTGGCGTCGTGACCTCGACTGCCGACATCCTGGCCTACATTCCGAGCCCGCCCCAGGGCGTGTGGACGATCGGCCCCGTGCCGCTACGCGCGTACGCGCTGTTCATCATCGCCGGCATCGTCGTCGCGGCGGTGTGGGGCGACCGCCGGTGGGTCGCGCGCGGCGGCGAGAAGGGCACCGTCCTCGACGTCGCGATATGGGCGGTCCCGTTCGGCCTGATCGGTGGCCGGCTCTACCACGTGCTCACCGACTGGAGCACCTACTTCGGGGAGGGGGGACACCCGGCCGACGCGCTCAAGATCTGGCAGGGTGGCCTCGGGATCTGGGGTGCGGTGCTGCTCGGTGGCGTCGGTGCCTGGATCGGTTGCCGGCAGAAGGGGGTTCCGCTGCCCGCGCTCGGCGACGCGGTGGCTCCGGCGATCCTGCTCGCGCAGGCCATCGGACGGATCGGCAACTACTTCAACCAGGAGCTCTACGGCCGGGAGACGACCGTGCCGTGGGGGCTGGAGATCTTCGAGCGGGTCGACTCGGCGGGTCGCCTCGACCAACTGGCCGGCACCTCGACCGGCGTGGTCGAGAAGGTCGTGCACCCCACCTTCCTGTACGAGCTCGTCTGGAATCTGCTGATCGTGGTGCTCCTCGTCTGGGTGGATCGCCGCTACCGGATCGGCCACGGACGGCTGTTCGCGCTCTACGTCGCCGGGTACTGCGCCGGCCGGTTCTTCGTCGAGCTCCTGCGCGACGACTACGCGACGCACATCGCCGGGATCCGGATCAACGTGTTCACGTCGGTCATCGTGTTCATCGGCGCGGTGATCTACTTCCTCGCGGCGAAGAAGGGCCGGGAGGATCCGGCGGAGCTGCAGCCGAAGCACCCTCGCGAGGCCCCGGCCGTCGCGGGATCGCGGGCCGGGGGATCGACCGAGGCCGGGGGATCGGCGACCGAAACCGGTTCAGACACCGCTGAATCCGGCGGTACCGACGCCGGCAAGACCGACAACTAGTTCAGAGAATGACCAGGGGGGATGGATAAGCATGTCTGAGGTACCTGAGGGTGGATCGACGCCGGGTCCCGTGTACGGACCCGAGGGAACCGGCCCGGGATGGCCCGTCGACGCCGGCTCGACGGCAGCTGGGCAGGAGGTGTACGGGCAGCAGCCCTACCCGCCGCAGCCGACGGGGCAGCAGCCCTTCGGACAGCAGACCGGACCGCAGCAGCCGTTCGGGCAGCCCGCCTACGGGCAGCAGCAGTACAGCCAGCAGCAGTACGGCCAGCAGCCCTACGGGCAGCCGGCCTTCTTCGGCGCTGATGCGGCGGCGCCCTACGGCCGGGATCCGTTCTCCGGCGAGCCGCTCTCGGACAAGTCCAAGCTCGTCGCGGGCCTGCTGCAGATCTTCCTCGGCGCGTTCGGCGTCGGGCGCTTCTACACGGGTCATATCGGAATGGCGATCGCGCAGATCGCAGTGACCTGGGTGCTGTGCGGGCTGGGCGCGATCTGGCCGCTGATCGACGGGATCGTCATGCTCGCCGGCAACCCCCGCGATGCCCAGGGCCGCAAGCTCCGGAGCTGACGTCACCGACGGTCGGTGCTGCGTCGGCGCGTGGGCACGCTGAGGCCGTGCTGGCCGAGGGCGTTGTGTATGTGCATGATTGCGCCGGCCAGCATTTCGTGTCGCCACAGGCCTGCGGTCTTCAGTTGGTGGTGTAGCACGCAGAGGCATTGCAGGTTCGCCAGGATGGTCCAGCCACCGAGGGTCGGGTTGCTCTTGAGGAACGCGACGATGTGGTCGAGTTGGCAGTCGTCGGCGGGCACACTGCAGCCTGGGTGACGGCACGTGCCGTCGCGGAGCCGGACGGCGGCGGCGAGCAGGTCGCTGGGCCGGTAGGTGAGGGCGCCCGGTGGCGGTTCGGTGAAGCCGCCGTGGCCGTCGGGGTGTGCGGCGACGATCTGTCCCGGGTCGGTCAGGATCGCGCGATAGAGGCGGTCGATCGTGGTGGCAGGTGAAATGAGGCCGGGTTGCGGGAATTTGCGGCCGGGTAGTGCGAGGGCCCCGGCGGGCACCACCGCGCTCGTGAAGGTGCGCAGACTCGAATCGGGCGTCGCGGCACACCCCGGTTGTGGTGTGGGGTCGGGTGTTTCGGGTTTCGGATCCGGTGGCGGCCGCCCCGACGAGGGAGAAGTACCGGCATCGGCACCGCCTTCGGTCACGTCGTCGGTGTGAGAGTTCGTGCAGTCTTCGCTTTCGGCATCGCACGCGGCGGTGTCGGCTGTGGGGTCGGTGTCGCATTCACACCCGGCTTGCTTCCGTAGGCGTTCGAGTGTGGCTGCGGCGCAGTCCATCAGTGCCTGCCAGCTGGCGTCCTCGGCGAGGGCGCGGGTCTGCTGCGGATCCAAGTATCCGTAGCCGGCGAGGTGGCCGGGGTTGTCGGCGAGACCGAGGAGGGTCTCGAGCCCGCACATGATGTTCACCCGAACTTCCGGGGTCGCGGGTTCCGGGTAGGTCCGCGCGCGGCACTGCTCGTCGGTGCAGTGACAGGCCAGGGCGCGGTGACCCTGGGTGATCGCGAGGAACGCGGCGACGCACACCTCGTCGGTGGTCCGCGGGTCGGCGTAGCAGACGGTCTTGGCGACCTCGGCGATCAGGGTGGTGACGGCGGTCATTTGTACCGCCGTCAGCGTCACCGTCAACACGCCCATGCCGTGCGGACGCCGGTGCGTGCGGACCTTCGCGGTCGCCTCGGCTTCGCGGCGGGCCCGCTGCGCCCACGTCGCGTCGTCCTCGATGAGCAGGCGGTCGATCTCCACGCCGAGGGGTCCCTCGGCCAGCCGGCGGGCGGCGTCGGCGATGGCTGTGTCGAGGCGCGTGAGTGCGGCGAGGGCGGCGCCGCGGGTGTGATCGGCGATCACCCGGACCTTCCGCAGTGAGATGTCCCCGGCGGCGAAGGCGGTGGACACTGCGGGTACCCGTTCGAGGGCGTATCCGAGGCGCATCAGGCCGGCGACCGCTTTGAACGAGGTGGACAGTTCGAGGGCGAGTTCGGCGATCGCGGACCGTTCCGCGGTGACGCCGTCGAACCGGGCGCCGGGTGCCGCGGCCGCGAAGGCGCAGCGGGAGTCGATGTAGCCCATGATCTGGCCGATCAGTTGGGCGTCGGCGGCGTTCGAAACGCGGGCGGTCGTACCGACCGCGTCGAGCAGGCCCCGTTCGCGGTCGGTGACAGTCATCTCCGCCGTGGCCCCCATCGCCGTCACCCCCTATTCGCTCGTATGTTCGAGTGTATCGGAATAGGTGGTCCACAGCAGCGGTTTCGGTGGGTCGCTCCCGAGAGTTCGATGCCAAGCTGTTCGCTTCCGTTCTAGAACGTGTTCTAATTCGAGAAACGGGAGGGGTAGGCTCGGTGGTTGCATTCTTCACAGTGGTCGACGGTCGCTATCTCGCGACCGAATGGTCTGTCAGCCCCTGGGCTCCTACACAGGTGGGCGGGACTGCGGTGTGCGGACTGTTGGCCCGCCAGCTGGAAACCCATTGTCCTGGCGTGGGGTTCATTCCGGCACGATTCACCGTCGATCTGTTTCGGCCGGTGCTCAACGAGCCAATCGCGTTGCACAGCGAGGTGGTCCGGGACGGTAAACGAGTCCGCGTGGTCGATGCCTCGATTGTGCAGCACGACCAGGTGCGGGCACGCGCGACGGTGATGTACCTGGCCGGCGCCCAGCCGCCTCCCGGACAGGTGTGGCAGGCAGAGCAGCAGTTGCCGGTGCCCGCGCAGAAGCTGGAAGGAGCCGACGGCGACCCGCCACTGTTCAAGTCCGGCGAGTTCGAATGGACTGGTGACTTCGCCTCAGGCCAGAACAGTGAAAGAAAGTGCGCGTGGCACAACCTGGCCTTCTTGGTCGAAGGTGAGCCGATGTCGCCGTTCCAGAGGGCCGCATTTGTCGGCGACGCAACAAACCTGGTGTGCAACTGGGGGACCGAGGGCGTCGGGTACATCAACTGCGACATGACAGTGACACTGTCGCGCCTTCCCGAGGGGCGTGAGCTGGGATTGCAGGCTCAAGATCATCTCGCGGCGGGCGGGATCGCCATAGCAACGGCCACCATGTACGACCGGATCGGCGCGCTGGGCACGTGCGTCGTCACGGGTGTCTCGAATGCTCGCCGACAAGTCGATATGGCAGCCTTCGCCGATGCGCAGTCCTTCCGGGAGTCGCGCCTCGTCTGAACCCTCGGCCGCTTGACGGTGATGTCGTGCATGTCGGGAAGCCGAGACCCGGCGGCTCGTCCGCGACCAGCGGAAAAGGCCTCATTGTCATCTATTGGAGCGTGGTACCCACTGCTAAACTGAGCACGCCCGAGTGTGACGCTCGGAGTTTTCTTTTCGGGCCAGAGTTGTCCCGGAACCCCGACCTGGCGAGCTCCGTCTCCGACACGGTGGAACCCGCCAGCCGAGGCTCCGTGCGATGGCCCCGTGCGCCACACCCGGCAGCCTTCCCTGCCGATGTGGAGGTGCCCGTTGCTCTTCTCTCACACGCCCGCGCCGCAGGGTCTGTACGACCCGGCCCAGGAGGCCGACTCCTGCGGTGTCGCGATGGTCGCCGACGTCTTCGGCAGGCGCTCACACTCGATCGTCGCGGACGGACTCCTCGCCCTGGCGAACCTCGAGCACCGCGGCGCCGCGGGCGCGGAGCCGAACAGCGGTGACGGCGCGGGCATCCTGCTGCAGCTGCCGACCGCCCTGCTCGGGGAGGTCGCCGGGTTCGCGCTGCCCGAAGCGGACCCGGACCGCGGCAACACCTATGCCGCCGGGATCTGCTTCCTCCCGCAGGACCCGGGCCGCCGGGCCGCCGCCGTCCAGCGGATCCAGGCCATCGCAGGCGACGAGGGACTCGAGGTGCTCGGCTGGCGCGAGGTGCCGGTCGATCCGGACGGCGCCGACATCGGCATGGCCGCGCGCGACTGCATGCCGCACATGAGCCAGCTGTTCGTCGCAGCGCCGCCGGGGCCGGACGGGAGACCCGCAGGCCTGGACCTCGACCGCCGGGTCTACAGGTTGCGCAAGCGCGCCGAGCAGGTCGACCCGCAGGTCGAGGCGGACGGCACCGGCGTGTACTTCCCGTCGCTGTCGAGCCGGACGATGGTCTACAAGGGCATGTTGACCACAACGCAGCTGCCCGCGTTCTTCCCGGACCTGCGCGACGACCGCTGTCACAGCGCGATCGCGATCGTGCACAGCCGGTTCTCCACCAACACCTTCCCGTCCTGGCCCCTGGCACATCCGTTCCGGTTCGTCGCGCACAACGGCGAGATCAACACCGTGCGAGGGAACCGGAACCGGATGCACGCCAGGGAGGCGCTGCTCGCCAGCGCGCTGATCCCGGGTGATCTCGAGCGGCTCTTCCCGATCTGTACCCCCGAGGCATCGGATTCCGCGTCGTTCGACGAGGTGCTCGAGCTGCTGCACCTCGGCGGCCGCAGCGTGGCGCACGCGGTGATGATGATGGTGCCCGAGGCGTGGGAGAACGATGCCCAGATGAACGCCGAGCGGCGCGACTTCTACCGCTTTCACGCCTCGCTGATGGAGCCGTGGGACGGCCCCGCCTGCGTGACCTTCACCGACGGCACCGAGGTCGGGGCGGTGCTCGACCGCAACGGCCTGCGTCCTGGTCGGTGGTGGCAGACGGCGGACGGGCGGGTGATCCTCGCCAGCGAGACCGGCGTCCTCGACGTGCCGCCGTCTGAGGTGGTGGCCAAGGGCAGGCTCGAGCCCGGCCAGATGTTCCTCGTCGACACCGCGGCCGGCCGGATCGTGCCGGACGAGGAGGCCAAGCTGCGCCTGGCTCGGGAGCTGCCGTACTCGGAGTGGCTGCACAGCGGGCTGCTCGAGCTCAAGGAGCTGCCGGAACGCGCGCATATGCAGCATCCGCACGAGTCGGTGGTGCTCAGGCAGGTGGTCTTCGGATACACGGAGGAGGACCTCCGGATCCTGCTCGCCCCGATGGCCTCCGCGCCCGGTGAGCCGCTGGGCTCGATGGGCACCGACACCCCGGTGGCGGTCATGTCACAGCGTTCGCGGTTGCTCTACGACTATTTCATCGAATTGTTCGCGCAGGTGACCAACCCGCCGCTGGACGCGATCCGGGAGGAAGTGGTCACCTCGCTGTCGCGGGTGATGGGACCGGAGCAGAACCTGCTCGACCCGACCGCCGCCTCGTGTAGGCAGATCGTGCTGCCGTGGCCGGTGCTCGACAACGACGAGCTCGGCAAGATCATCCATATCAACGACGACGGCGACAACCAGGGCCTGGCCGCCACCGTGCTGCGCGCGCTCTACGACGTCGAGCGGGGCGGCGCGGGCATGGCCGAGGCGATCGAGGAGTTGCGGTCCGCCGCGAGCGAGGCCATCGCCGCCGGGTACCGGACGCTGATCATCTCCGACCGCGACTCCGACCACGCCCGCGCACCGATCCCGTCGCTGCTCGCGGTCTCGGCCGTGCACCACCACCTGGTGCGGACCAAGGAGCGCACCAAGGTGGCGCTGGTGGTCGAGACCGGCGACGCGCGCGAGGTGCACCACCTGGCCCTGCTGATCGGTTTCGGTGCCGCCGCGGTGAACCCGTACCTGGCGATGGAGTCCATCGAGGACCTCGTCAGCGAGGGCGAACTGGTCGGCGTCGAGCCGCAGATCGCGGTCCGCAACTACCTGACCGGGCTGGGCAAGGGCGTGCTGAAGGTGATGTCCAAGATGGGCATCTCGACCGTCGGGTCCTACACGGCGGCACAGGTTTTCGAGGCCATCGGACTCGACCGTGAACTGGTCGACGAGTACTTCACCGGCACCGTCAGCAAGCTCGGCGGGGTCGGACTCGACGTGCTCGCGGAGGAGGTCCGGATCCGGCAGCGGATCGCGTACCCCGACAACCCGACCGACCGGGCGCACCGTCGCCTGGAGGTGGGCGGCGAGTACCAGTTCCGCCGCGAGGGCGAGCTGCACCTGTTCACCCCGGAGACGGTGTTCCTGCTCCAGCACGCGACCCGGTCGCGCCAGCGCGAGGTGTTCGCCCGGTACAGCGAGGAGGTCAACCGGCTGGCCGCGGCGGGAGGCGCGCTGCGCGGGCTGTTTCGGTTCCGCGAGGGACTTCGCGAGCCGGTCCCGCTCGACGAGGTGGAGTCGGTGCAGTCCATCGTCACACGCTTCAACACGGGCGCGATGAGCTATGGTTCGATCTCGGCCGAGGCGCACGAGACGATGGCGATCGCGATGAACAACCTAGGCGGGCGATCGAATTCGGGGGAGGGCGGCGAGGACACCGACCGGCTCTACGATCTGAGCAGGCGCAGCGCGGTCAAGCAGGTCGCCAGCGGCCGATTCGGTGTCACCAGTGACTATCTGGTCAACGGCACCGACATCCAGATCAAGATGGCGCAGGGCGCCAAGCCGGGGGAGGGCGGCCAACTGCCCGCCTACAAGGTGTACCCCTGGGTGGCCAAGACCAGGCACTCGACCCCCGGTGTCGGGTTGATCTCCCCGCCGCCGCACCACGACATCTACTCGATCGAGGACCTCGCCCAGCTGATCCACGATCTGAAGAACGCCAACGAGCAGGCCCGCGTGCACGTGAAGCTGGTCAGCTCGGTCGGTGTCGGCACCGTCGCGGCCGGGGTGTCCAAGGCGCACGCCGACGTGGTGCTCATCTCCGGGCACGACGGTGGCACCGGTGCGTCCCCGCTGACCTCGCTCAAGCACGCGGGCGCGCCCTGGGAGATCGGGCTCGCGGACGCCCAGCAGACGTTGGTGCTCAACGGCCTCCGTGACCGGATCACCGTCCAGTGCGACGGCGGGATGCGCACCGGCCGCGACGTCATGGTGGCGGCGCTGCTCGGCGCGGAGGAGTTCGGGTTCTCCACGGCGCCGCTGATCGTGGCCGGCTGCATCATGATGCGGGTCTGCCACCTCGACACCTGCCCGGTCGGGGTGGCCACCCAGAACCCGGAGCTGCGCAAGCGGTACAACGGCAAGCCGGAGTTCGTCGAGGAGTTCTTCCGGTTCATCGCGCAGGACGTCCGGGAGTACCTGGCGCGACTCGGGTTCCGCAGTGTCGACGAGGCCGTGGGCCGCGCCGACGTGCTCGAGACCGCGGAGGGGGTGGCGCACTGGAAGAGCCGCGGGCTCGACCTGTCGGCGATCTTCGAGATCCCGACCGACCGCGACGGCGCTCCGTTGACCCAGCGCCGCAGGCAGCGCGATCAGGACCACGGCCTGGAACTGGCGCTGGACCGCACCCTGATCCAGCTCGCCGAGGGCGCGCTGGAGGACGCGCACCCGGTGCGGCTGGAGCTGCCGGTGCGCAACGTCAACCGCACGGTCGGCACCCTGCTGGGGTCGGAGGTGACCCGCCGCTACGGTGCGGAGGGGCTGCCGGACGACACGATCCGGGTGGAACTGACCGGCTCGGCCGGCCAGTCGCTGGGCGCCTTCCTGCCGCCCGGTGTCACGATCGACATGATCGGCGACGCGAACGACTATGTCGGGAAGGGGCTTTCGGGCGGCCGGATCGTCGTTCGGCCGTCCCCGGAGGCAACGTTCGCGGCCCAGGGACAGGTGATCGCCGGCAACACCATCCTGTACGGCGCCACCTCCGGTGAGGTGTACCTGCGGGGCCTGGTGGGCGAGCGATTCTCGGTCCGCAACTCCGGTGCCACCGCAGTGGTCGAGGGCGTCGGCGATCACGCCTGCGAGTACATGACCGGTGGCCGGGTGGTGGTGCTCGGGCGCACGGGACGCAACTTCGCGGCGGGCATGTCCGGTGGTATCGCCTACGTTCTCGACCTGGATCCGACGATGGTGAACCCGGCGATGGTGACCCTGCAACGCCTCGATGGCGACGACCTGGCCTGGTTGTCGGAGGCCGTCGCGGCGCACCGGCACTGGACCGGCTCGCCGTTGGCGGCCTCGGTGCTGGCGGACTGGCCGCGCCGCAGCGCCCTGTTCACCAAGGTGCTACCCGTCGACTACCAGCGGGTCCTCGACGCGACCCGACTCGCGCGCGCCGAGGGCCGCGACGTGGATACCGCGATCATGGAGGCGGCTCGTGGCTGATCCACAGGGCTTCATGAAGGTGGTGAAGAAGGACGCCCCCAAGCGCCCGGTCACCGAGCGGATCGGTGACTGGCGGGAGGTCTACGCGCCGCAGCCCGCCGCGGAGCGGGCCAGGGAGGTCGCCGAGCAGGCGACCCGCTGCATGGACTGCGGGGTTCCGTTCTGTCACTCCGGTTCCGCGGGCTGCCCGCTGGGCAACCTGATCCCGGATTGGAACGACCTGGTGCGCCGCGACCGGTGGGGTGCGGCGAGCGAACGCCTGCACGCCACCAACAATTTCCCGGAGTTCACCGGCCGGGTCTGCCCGGCACCCTGCGAGGCGGCGTGCGTGTTGTCGATCGCCGAGAACGACACCGGCGGCTCGGTGACCATCAAGCGGATCGAGCAGGCGATCGCGGACGCGGCGTGGGAGGGTGGCACCGTCGTGCCGCAGCACCCGGCGATCAGCACCGGCAAGAAGGTCGCGGTGGTCGGCTCCGGACCCGGTGGCCTCGCCGCGGCGCAGCAGCTCACCCGTGCCGGGCACGACGTGACGGTGTTCGAGCGCGACGACCGCCTGGGCGGACTGCTGCGGTACGGCATCCCCGCCTTCAAGATGGACAAGTCGATCCTGGAGCGGCGGCTGACTCAGATGCGAGCGGAGGGAACACATTTCGTCACCGACTGCGAGGTCGGTGTCGACCTGACCGTCGAGCAGCTGCGCGCCCAGTTCGACGCCGTGGTCCTGGCCGTCGGCGCACTGCGGGCGCGGGACAACACGACGGTGGAGGGTCGTGAGCTCAAGGGCATCCACCTGGCGATGGACCACCTGGTTCTCTCGAACCGGGAGTGCGAGGGCGACGGCGCGAGTCCGATCACCGCGAGGGGCAAGCACGTGGTGATCATCGGGGGCGGCGACACCGGGGCCGACTGCCTCGGCACCGCGCACCGTCAGGGTGCGGCCTCGGTGACGCAGCTCGACTACAACCCGGAGCTGCCCACCGAACGCGACGACGAGCGGTCCCCGTGGCCGTCCTGGCCCATGGTGTTGCGCACCTCGCCGGCACACGCGGAGGGCGGGGTCCGGCGCTACGAGGTCGCGGTGCAGCGTTTCCTCGGTGACGAGCACGGCAACGTGCGGTCGATGGTGTTGGCCGAGGTCAAGGTCAGCCGCGACGCGGAGGGGCGTAGGCACGTCAGGCCGGTCGGCGAGGAGGTCGAACTGCCCTGTGACATGGCGCTTTTCGCGATCGGATTCGAGGGTGTCGAGTACAGCCGGCTGCTCGACGATTACGGTCTGTCACTGACCAGGCGTGGGGTGCTGTCCTGCGGTCCGGACTGGCAGACGACCGCACCGGGGGTCTTCGTCTGCGGCGACGCGCACCGCGGGGCCTCGTTGGTGGTGTGGGCGATCGCCGAGGGCAGATCGGCCGCACGTGGCGTCGACATGTACCTCTCGGGGCACTCGGATCTACCCGCCCCGGTACACCCGACGGCGCTGCCGCTCGCCGTCGTGTGAACCGCAGGCGATCAATGAGTTCAATTGTCTGTATGTATGCACAATTCACCGCCTCCGATGGAGATGCGTGAGGGCACCGACTAGGCTCGACGCGTGACCCGACGGACGAAAATTGTGTGCACACTCGGCCCAGCGACCGCGACCGGGGATCGCATTCGTGAGCTCGTCGAGAGCGGCATGGACGTGGCCCGGCTGAACTTCAGTCACGGCGAGCATGCCGACCACGAGGAGAACTATCGCCGGGTCCGCGAGGCCTCGGACGCGACCGGCAAGGCCGTCGGCATCCTCGCCGACCTGCAGGGCCCGAAGATCCGGCTCGGCCGCTTCGCCACCGGTAGCACGGTGTGGGAGAACGGCGAGGAGGTGCGGATCACCGTCGAGGACTGTGAGGGCACCCACGACCGCGTCTCCACCACCTACCGGGAGTTGGCCAAGGACGCCAAGCCTGGCGACCGGCTGCTGGTCGACGACGGCAAGGTCGGACTGACCGTCACCGCCGTCGACGGCAACGACGTCGTCTGCGAGGTGACCGAGGGCGGTCCGGTCAGCAACAACAAGGGTGTCTCGCTTCCCGGCATGGATGTCTCGGTGCCGGCCATGTCCGAAAAGGACATCGAGGACCTCGAATTCGCGCTGCGCCTCGGCGTGGACTTCATCGCGCTGTCCTTCGTGCGGTCGCCCGCGGACGTCGAGCTCGTGCACGCGGTCATGGACCGGCTCGACCGCCGGGTACCGGTGATCGCGAAGCTGGAGAAGCCCGAGGCGATCGAGAACCTCGAGGCCGTGGTGCTGGCCTTCGACGCGGTGATGGTGGCCCGCGGTGACCTCGGGGTGGAGTTGCCGCTCGAGCAGGTGCCGCTCGTGCAGAAGCGCGCCATCCAGATCGCGCGGGAGAACGCCAAGCCCGTGATCG
The DNA here is from genome assembly GCF_042665615.1 of Rhodococcus daqingensis. Taxonomy (NCBI): domain Bacteria; kingdom Bacillati; phylum Actinomycetota; class Actinomycetes; order Mycobacteriales; family Nocardiaceae; genus Rhodococcus; species Rhodococcus daqingensis. Next base: position 74,503 of record NZ_JBHTCS010000016.1, read on the forward strand.
TCGCGACGCAGATGCTCGAGTCGATGATCGAGAACTCCCGGCCGACCCGGGCGGAGGCCTCGGACGTCGCGAACGCCGTCCTCGACGGTGCGGACGCGGTGATGCTGTCGGGGGAGACCTCGGTCGGCAAGTTCGTCATGGAGACCGTGCAGACGATGGCCCGGATCGTGGAAGCGGTCGAGGCCGAGTCGACCAGGGTGCCGCCGCTGACCCACGTCCCGCGGACCAAGCGCGGCGTGATCTCCTATGCCGCACGCGATATCGGCGAGCGGCTGGACGCGAAGGCGCTGGTCGCGTTCACCCAGTCCGGCGACACGGTCCGCCGGCTGGCACGGCTGCACACCCCGCTGCCGCTGCTCGCGTTCACGCCGTTGCCGGACGTGCGCAGTCAGCTGGCGCTGACCTGGGGTACCGAGACCTTCCTGGTGTCGCCGGTCTCGACGACCGACCAGATGATCGGGCAGGTCGACACGGCGTTGCTGTCCCTCGGCCGGTACAACAGGGGCGACCTCGTCGTGATCGTGGCGGGTTCGCCTCCCGGCACAGTAGGCTCGACCAACCTGATTCACGTGCATCGCATTGGAGAAGAGGACCACTAGGTGAGTGACGTGGGGGCGCAGCCCCGTCCGGTACGGGCGGGGGACCTGGACATCCTCCTCGACGTGCTCGACCTCGAGCAGCTCGAAGACGACGTGTTCCTCGGGCAGCACCCGCCCCAGGCCCAGCTCGGCAGCCGGACGTTCGGTGGCCAGCTGGTGTCCCAGGCGATCATCGCGGCCGGACGCACCGTGTCCGGGGACCGGCCGGTCCACGCGATCAACGCCCACTTCATCCGCGGCGGCGATGTGAAGCGGCCGATCGAGTACCGGGTGCAGCGGCACCGCGACGGCCGGGCCTTCGCGAACCGCCAGGTCATCGCCTACCAGGACGACCAGGAGCTGTTCGTGATGCTCGTGGCCTTCCAGGACTGGGGTAAGGGCCTCGAGCACGCGGTCGAGGTCCCGGACGTTCCCTATCCGGACACCCTGCCGCCGCTGGGCGATCACTTCGCCGGGTTCGAGGACCGACTGCAGATGTTCGTCAACGCCCTCAAGCCCATCGACATGCGCTACGCGAACGACCCGAGCTGGATCCTCAAGGGCACCGGGGAGAAGCTCAACCACAACCGGGTCTGGATGAAGGCGGACGGCGACCTGCCCGACGACCCGCTGCTCCACGTCGCGACGATGGGCTACTCCTCGGACACCACGGTGCTCGATTCGATCATCACCACGCACGGGCTCTCTTGGGGTCTGGACAGGATCGTCGCGGCCACCGTCAACCACTCGATCTGGTTCCACCGGCCGTTCCGCTTCGACGAGTGGGTGCTGTACGCAACCGAATCCCCGGTGGCGGCGGGCTCGCGTGGACTGGCGACCGGTCGGTTCTTCTCGCTCGAGGGTCAGCTCCTGGCGACCGTGGTGCAGGAGGGCCTGATCCGGCACTTCCCGAACCGGAAGTAGTCGGGCCGCCCTCGCTGCTGCGACGAAAGTCGTTGACGGCGTACGGGAACGGCACGGCGATGCCGTCGTTCCCGGTGCCGGGGCGTCATCGGGGTTAGACTTCGCCATCTCTACGGCGTGGGCGTGCTGGTCGCTCGCGCCCGTGATCGCGTGAATGAGGTGGCGTATGTCGGAAGACACCGGGCTCGACTGGGACCACGAGGTCGTCACCAGCCTGATATGGACATTCCGGGCATTCGCCATCGCGGCGGTGTGTTTTGTCCTGATCGCGTACGTGCTCTTCCGGACCACCCGGTGGGGCAGGCAGTTCTGGCGGATCAGCGGCGGCTACTTCAAGGGCCGCGAGAGCGTGCCGGTGTACGCGCTGCTGGCCGTGGTGCTGTTCATGACGGTCTTCGCGGTCCGCATGACCGTGCTGTTCTCGTACCAGGGCAACGAGATGTACACCGCGCTGCAGATGGCCGCGCAGTCCTACGCCCAGGGCGATGCCGGGGCGTTGGACGAGGCGAAGTCGGCATTCTGGCGGAGCCTGTGGATCTTCGGGGTGCTGGCCACGATCCACGTGGCGCGGTCGCTGCTGATCTTCTACATCGGCCAGGCCTTCGACATCCGCTGGCGGGTGTGGTTGACCGAGCACGTGACCACGGACTGGCTACACGGGCGCGCGTTCTATCGCGACCGGTTCGTCGACGAGACCATCGACAACCCCGATCAGCGGATCCAGCAGGACATCACCGACTTCGTCACCATCTCGCGCTCGCTGTCCATGGGTGCGGTCGGCGCGATCGTCTCCCTGGTGTCGTTCACGGCCATCCTCTGGGACCTGTCCGGGCCGATGACGGTGTTCGGCACCGAGATCCCCCGCGCGATGGTCTTTCTCGTGTTCGTGTACGTGCTGATCTCGACGATCGTGGCGTTCTGGATCGGCAGACCGCTGATCCAGCTGAACTTCTGGAACGAGCGGCTCACCGCGAACTTCCGCTATGCGCTGGTCCGGGTCCGCGACAGCGCCGAGAACGTCGCCTTCTACCGGGGTGAGGGCGTCGAGCGGCACGGGCTGCTCTTCCGCTTCGCCGCCGTCATCCGTAACTACTGGCGAATCGTCTTCCGTACCTTGAAGTTCAACGGCTGGAACCTGGTGGTCAACCAGATCGCGGAGGTGTTCGCCTTCATCATCCAGGCCCCGCGGTTCTTCAACGGAACGATCACCCTCGGCGACATGACACAGTCCGCGACCGCCTTCGGGCAGGTGCACGACTCGCTCTCGTTCTTCCGCGAGTCCTACGATGTCTTCGCGGGGTACCGGGCCAGCCTGATCCGTCTCAACGGCCTGATGGACGCCAACTCCGATTCTCGGGAACTGCCGGCGATCTCGGTCTCGGAGCTCGAGGGCGCGCTGCGGGTCGAGGGCGTGCAGGTACGCAGGCCGGACGGGTTCTCGCTGATCGCGGACCTCAACCTGTCGATGGCGCCGGGCGACGCCCTCGTCGTCAAGGGTCGATCGGGCAGCGGCAAGACCACCCTGCTGCGCAGCCTCGCCGAGATGTGGCCCTACACCGAGGGACAGGTCCGGCGACCCGCCGGGACCAAGACCCTGTTCCTGTCCCAGATGCCGTACCTGCCGCTCGGTGACCTCCGGACCGCCGCCGCGTATCCGGGGACGCCGGCCGAGCTCGACGACGAGTCGATCCGGGCGGCCCTGCGGAAGGTGCAACTCGCGAACCTGGTCGATCGACTCGACGAGGAGGCCGACTGGGCGAAGATCCTCTCCCCGGGAGAGCAGCAGCGGATCGCGTTCGCCCGCATCCTGCTGATCCGGCCGGAGGTGGTGTTCCTGGACGAGGCCACCTCCGCCGTCGACGAGGGGCTCGAGTACTCGCTGTACAGCCTCATCCGTGCGGAGGTGCCCGACACCATTCTCGTCAGCGTCAGCCACCGCAGCACGGTCGATCAGCACCACACCCAGCAGCTGCAGCTCGCCGGCGACGGGCCCTGGGACCTGTCCCCGGTGCCGGTGCCGGTGTAGCTCGGGCGGTCAGACCGGGCGCCAGCCGCTCGGCATGTGCTCGTCGGCGAAGGCCAACTTGATCCGGATCAGTTCCGATCGGTTGGGCTTGCCGGACTTCATCAGCAGGCCCTCCTGCTGGGCCTGCGCGTCGTACTCCTCGATCCGGACGGCATCCATCTTGATCCCGACGAGCGGCCGGACCGGGCCGGGCCTAGGCATGTGTGCCCGCTCCCGCGCGTTCCCGAAACCAGGTTCCCCTCATGATGACGCCCCTCCCCAAGGATCCTCGTGGCCGTGCCACGTTCGCCGGTCAATGTATCTAAACCGGACAAACCTATCGGTTGGTTTGATGGTATTCCTTCCGTCCTTCTCGTCGAGCGGACGGGGAGTTCCGGCGGAGGCGGAGTCACGGGACCCGACCACACGCAGGTAACGATTGCGTAGATGACCCGGCCCAACCTCGGCCACGGGGAATAGCGTGGTGCCAATGTGACTCAAGTCACGACGGAGGTCGATGGCGATGCGTGGATCAACGAGGGGTGTCCGGGACGCCGCACGGTCGGCGGTGCTGTTGGTGATCGCCGCACTCGTGTTGCCGCTCGGATTGGCGCTCGGCGCCGCCGCGCCCGCCTCGGCCAATCCGTACGACCGGTTGCGCGAGGACTGGGTGCCCGCGCCCGGCGGCGTCGGGCACATCAAGGTCCGGCTGTGGCTGGCGAACAACGGCAGCAACAAGGCCGTCTATCTCCTCGACGGGATCCGGGCGACCAACGACGTGAGTGGCTGGGAGCACGAAACCAACGCGGCCTGGCTGTCGGATCACGGCGTCAACGTGATCGAGCCGGTCGGCGGCGAGTCCAGCTTCTACGCGGACTGGTACGCGCCGAACAACTTCACCAATCAGCCGTACAAGTACATGTGGGAGTCGTTCCTCACCCAGAACCTGCCCGATCACCTCGCGGCCAGGTACGGCATCAGCCGCACCAGCAATGCCGTGGTCGGGTTGTCGATGGGCGGCAACGCGGCACTGATCCTCGCGGCCCATCACCGCAACCAGTTCACCTTCGCCGGCGCGATGTCCGGCTATCTCAACCTGTCGGCCCCCGGCATGCGGGAGGCAATTCGCCTCGCGATGCTCGACGCGGGCCTGTACAACTCGGACTGCATGTGGGGCCCGCCGTGGGACCCGGCATGGCTGCGGCACGACCCGTTCGTGCAGGCCGAGGGGTTGCGTGGGCTGCCGATGTGGATCTCGGCCGCCAGCGGGCTGCCGGGCCAGCACAACCGCCCGGTGTACCCGATCGACTACATCAACACCGCGACGGGAATGGGCCTCGAGGCGCTCTCGCTGGCCCAGACCAGGGCCTTCCAGGTGCGGTTGGCGACGATGGGCATCGACTCCGCCCACTTCGACTTCCCGGCTGCGGGTACCCACGCGTGGCCCTACTGGCAGGACCAGCTGTGGGCGATGCTGCCGATGCTCAAGAACTCGATCGGCGCCTGAACCGGGCGACCGGTGTCAGGCCGCCTCGGCGGCGGCCGCGATGTCGCGCAGGTCCTGCGTCATCATCTTCGCGGTGGCCTTCGCGCCGAGCCCGCCGAGGACCTTCATCATCAGCTTCGCGAGAAAGCTCGACTTGTCGGCGTCTGCGGTGAAGGTCATCGAGAGGTCGGTGCCGTCGCCGCTCGGGGTGAGCGTGAAGGACGTCGTGTAGTCGGCGCCGCGGGAATTCGCCCTCACCACCGTCCGGCGCTCCGGCTCGACCTCGGCGACCCACATCTCCTCGGTCGCCTCCTTGCCCAGCATCTTCCGTGTCTCGCGCCAGCGGGTACCGACCGCGTAGCCCTCGCCCGAGACCCGCTCGACGCTGATGATGCCGGTCAGCGTCGTCGGGGCCGCATCGAGGTCGGTGAGCACCGACCAGACCTTCGCGGGCGGCGCGGCCACGTGCTGGGTGAGCTGAATCTCGTTGTTCGGCAAGGTCGGTACCCTTCGTCGGGAGGTGTCCAGCTCTGCTCGACAGGCAGCACCGGACCACGGCAGGTGCCCGTACGCTGCTGCATGCTCGCAGTTCGTTCATCGTAAAGGCAGGACCGAAGTGAAACCTTCCCGACAGGCCGTGGCCGTGGCCGCCACCGCCTTGGCCCTTGCCCTCTGCGGCGTGCCCGCCCACGCGGGTCCGATGGCCGATCCTGGAACCCCGTACTCGGCGGTCACCTCGGTCGGCGTGCACAACGCGTACGAGAAGGGCACCTACGAGTACCTCGCGGACGCACTGGACTCCGGGGCGGGGCTGCTCGAACTCGACGTCTGGACCAATGGCTTCGACGTGGCGAGCGCCGTCAGCGATTGGCGGGTGGCGCACGAGAATCCGCTGGCGAACGTGAACAACTGCGCGAATGCGACCACGCCCGCGCAACTGCGGTCCGGGCCCCGCGATCAGGATCTCGCCGGTTGCCTCTCCGATCTCCGGGTCTGGCACGAGGCGAACCCCGGTCATCGGCCGGTGATGATCAAGATCGAGATGAAGGACGGCTTCAACGCTCCCGCGGGACTCGGTCCGCGGGAGTTCGACGCACTCCTCGACGAGCGGCTCGGCTCCGCCCTCCTGCGCCCCTCCGATCTGACCGGGGGCGGGTACGCCACCCTCGACGAGGCGGTGCGCACCCAGGGTTGGCCCGCGAGGAGCGAACTGGCGGGCCGGTTCATCGTCGAGCTGATCCCCGGGACGGTCGAGGAGAGGAACCCGGCCGACCCGCTGTGGACGGACGTCGAATACGCCACCCACCTACGGGATCTGGCCGCGGCAGGGGCGCTGACCGAGGCCGCCGCCTTCCCCGCCGTGCACCGCGCGGAGGCGGGTGACCCCCGGCAGGCCCGTTATCGGGACGCGACGATCCGGCCCTGGTTCGTGATCTTCGACGGGGACGCCTCGGCATATGCGGGCGGCGGTATCGACACCGCCTGGTACCGCGATCGCGGCTACCTGCTGGTGATGACCGACGCGCACAAGGTCGCCCCCCAGATGGAAGGCACCAATCCGGGGGAGGAGGCGGCGCGGTCGCGCGTCGACGAACTCTCGGCCGCCCATGCGAGCGTCGTGACCGCGGACTGGCACCCGCTGCCGGAGGTGCTCTCGCGGGTCGTGCCGCGGGGCTGAGGCGAAGCCGGGCACCCGGGCGCGGTCACTGGGGAAGGCGGGCCTCGAGGGTTCGGGTGAGGATCTCGAGCGCCAGGTTCCAGCCCCTCGCCACGTCTTGCGTGAGCGTGACCCCGTGCAACGACAGCGCGGGCCCGGCGAGGTCGGTGACCTCGTCGGGGCCCACACGGGTCTGCGCGAGCTCGACGATGTCGAGGAGCAGGCGGACCCGGTCGCCGTCGCTCATCGGGAGGCAGGCCCGGTCGGCCAGGCCGGTGGTCGTCATGGTCCAACCGTATCGGTGCGGCCGCGCCGCAACCGAATTGCGATCGAGGTCAGGCCAGGCAGATGGGGAAGACGATGCTCGGCCCGAACACCGGGATGAGCCCCGTCGGTGCGCACTCGAGGAAGGCGGCCAGCGGGTCGGTCTGACCCAGGCGGACGACGGGCTGGACCAACTCGGCGGCGGGCCCCGGGGCCGCCGCCGCCGCGATGCCTGGTCCGAGGACGGTCATGGATGCGGCAGCCGTTGCTGCCAATGCCACGCGAAGGACGGTCGTGTTCATGGCGGTCACTCACCTAGTGTTCGATTGTGATCGTGTAGCCCATCCCGACCTGGGCAGACGTTGACGCGAGCGCTCGGCCGCCGGGTTCGGCGGAACCGTGCGCTGACACTGCGCTGCTCGTTGGCGATTGCGCTGTGATCAACAGTGCGCCCTCGGGGCAGCAGATGGCAACCAGGTCAGGCGAGGCAGATCGGGAATGCGACGTTCGGCCCGATCAGAGGGATGAGTCCCCAGGGTGCGCAGGCGAGGACGGAGCCCAGGGCGCCCTGCCACGTCGTCTGCCCGGGCAGGAGTACGACCGGAGTGATCAGTTCGGGGGCGATGGGTGTCGTTTCGACGACGGCAGGGGCGGTGGGGGGAAGATCCGGAGCGGTGGCCCCGGCCACCGCGGCCCCGGCCCCGAGCGCGAGTACGGGCGCGATCACGGCCGCAGCCGTCACCGTGCGCAGCGTGATGGTGTTCATGAGGTCCTCCTAGAGCAGCAGGCTCGGGCCTCGCGCGGGCACACGGTTGCGGTCGCGGTCCGCTGTCGGCAGTCCGAGTCCTTCACTCATCGTGCGCCTCCTGAGGGCCTATTGCGAGGGTCAGTTGGCGCGTGCCCGGGCGTGAACCGGCTGCGCGCAGGCGCCGGCCGCGTCGCGCAGGAGATCGGGTTCGCGGCGGCCGCCAGGTACTGAGTCGATCGGGCGAAATCGTCTAGTAGACGGCCGATTTCACCTCCGGCGTATATCGGCGGGCCCCGCGCGATTCAGTTCCGGGCATCCGGTTCATGAGGCAGCGGGATTGGTGATCGTCGATCGAACGGGGCGCCATTCTGCCTCAACTTCAGCTTGGCGCGGCGGCAGGCCTTGGTCTGCGTGCCGGAGCAGGTCGCGGAGTCTGGTCGTGAGTCGTGTGGATTCGGTCGATGAGGTCGGGTTGGGTGTCGATCCAGGATGGGCGAGCCGGGCGGTGCTGGCGAGTCTGGCGACGGTGACCAGTTCGCCTGGTGATCGCAGTTCGGTGAGCGCGGCGCCGGCGCGTCGGCTGCGGTCCTGCGCGGCCCGGACGAGGTGGGCGGTGCTGTCGGACCTCATGACGGGCCAGCCGGGATGTGTGGGGTGGTGTGTTGTTCGAGGCTGGTGATGATGGCGATGAGGTTGTCGGCGGTGCGGGTGTTCATTCTCCACGATTCGGAGCTGCCCGCGTTGGCGGGCGCGCTCGATGATGTCGTGGGTCATCTCGAGCTGCTCGCGTTGCTGGAGCAGGAACTCGGGGGTGGTGATGAACACCGCCATCGGCCTACTTTTCGTCCCTCCCCAGCAGGCCCATGTTCGGAGGTTCACTGACTGTCCGGCACTCCAAGCCGGCCGCCGCCGCGTCCCGGCGGAGCCGAGATCGGGACAGTCGCGCATGCGAAATCGAGTAGTCGGGTACTCGCGCCATCGAGGTAAACCACAGGAACACTGGAGCGTGAGTTCTCGTGAGGGCGACGACGATATGAGTTCCAACTTTCTGGTCCGCGCTGGCACAGCTGACCTCGGCTTGAGAAGGCGGTGGCGCCGGTCGAGCTGCGGTAGCGATGGACGAGGCACATTCGACGCCTGTTACTCACATTGCAGAGACGGCGCTTTGAAAAGGTCCGCTGAGCTACTCGCACGACGGCATCACCGCATACAACAACGAGCACAGCGCGAAAAGCTGTGGTTCTGCAGGCAATCACGAAAGACCGGCAATGGAAAACGCGCATAACGATCCTCGACCAAGCCTTTCGTCGTCTGGTGCCGCGTCACCCTACATAGACGGCGTTGGGCCGAATCCAGGAGTTGTATCGGGGGAGGACGGGGTCGATGGTTTTGCCTGCCCCAGTGCGCGTGGGGCTGACGGTGCACCCAGCGGTCGTGGCGGGGACGATCACGTGGCGTTTGCTTTGGAGGCGCCGTCGATCGGGCTGCCGAAGGGTGGCGGGGCGCTGAGGAGCATCGATGAGCAGTTCTCGGTCAACCCCAGTAATGGGACAGTTTCGCTGACCTTGCCGTTGCCGTTCACTCCGGGTCGGGCAGGGCTGGCACCGCCCATTCGACTGCAATACGACGGGGGGGCGGGCAACAGCGTCGTGGGACTGGGCTGGGCATTGGATTTTCCGACCGTGCAACGGCGGACGGATCGGCATGTTCCAACCTACAGCCCCCACGACAGCTTTTCGCTCGCAGGAGGCGATGAGCTTGTCCCGGTTCTGGAATGGGACGGCGCCGACTGGGTCGAGCCGCCACCACCGCCGAGCCCTCATCATGTGCGGCGCTTCCGACCGCGGGTGGAGCGAGAGTTCGCCCGCATCGAGCAAATCGGTTCACGAGGACTGGGCACGTGGTGGCGGGTCACCTCGCGGGACAACGTAACGACTATCTACGGGCACGACGACCAGCACCGAATTGCGGACCCAGAGAACGCGAACCACGTCCTGGAGTGGCTGCCAAGCTTCAGCTTTGACGACCGGGGCAACGTAATCGTCTACGATTTCGCTCGGGAAGATCTCGAAGGGGTCGCTCCGAGTCTGGCCGAAGTGAACCGGAGCAGAGGCCTCGCGCAGTTCGTCAACCGCCATTTGAAGCGGGTGCACTACGGCAACCGCACGCCGTATGCCCCCGGCGAGCATGACCCGTATCGTCCGGCGCCGCCCGCGGGAGACTTCCTCTTCGAGGCGGTCTTCGACTATGGCGAGCACGACCCGGACCGGCCCGCGCCCGATCCGACGCCGGGCCTCGTGTGGCCTGCACGGGACGATCCGTTCTCGTCGCGGCGAGGCGGCTTCGACGTTCGGACGTACCGGCTGCTGCGCCGCGTCCTGATGTTCCACCGGGTGGCGGAGCTGAATCACGGCGCCGCCACGCTCGTGCGGTCGCTGGACCTCACATACGAGTCGATGGGGGAGTGCAGCCACCTGGCCGCGGCCGCCCAGCACGGCTATCTCACAAAACCCGACGGGACTCTGGCCGTGCAGTCGCTGCCGACGCTGGACCTGTTCTACGAGCCGATGGCGTGGGACGACCTGGTGCGGCTCGTGGACCCGGAGTCCACAGTCGGGATGCCGTCTGGCGTCGGTGTCGGCTTCCAGTGGATGGATTTGTACGGCGAGGGTATCTCCGGTGTTTTCACCGAGCAGGCTGGCGCCTGGTGGTACAAGCGCAATTTGGGGGCGCAGGACGACAGCACCCAAATTCGCTTCGACACGGCGCGACTGGTGGCGCCCCGTCCCTCGCCGAGCGGGATGACCACTGGCATCCTGCGATTGCAAGACCTCGACTCCGATGGCTACCGACAGGTCGTCATCGGTTCGCCCGAGCTGCAGGGCTGGTACGAGCGTGACAACGACGACGGCTGGGGGCCGTTCACTCCGTTCGAGGCCGCCCTGCACATCGACCTGCAGGACCGGCACATGCGGCTGCTCGACGTGGTCGGCGACGGCCACGGTCATCTGGTGGTCACTGAGCACGACGCGCTGGTCTGGTACCGCTCGGTCGGCCGTCGCGGTCATGAGTACGGCGGACGCGTGGCGGTCGGGACGGACGAGGAGCGCGGGCCCGCGGTTGTGTTCGCGGACACGACGCAGAGCGTGTTTCTCGCCGACATGACCGGTGACGGGCTCACTGACATCGTTCGTATCCGCAACGGCGACATCTGCTACTGGCCCAACCTCGGCTACGGGCGGTTCGGCGCCCGGGTCGCGATGGACGGCGCGCCGCGATTCGACCACGACGACCTGTTCGACACCGACCAGCTGCGTCTGGCTGACATCACGGGCACGGGTGCCGCTGACCTTGTGCATATCGGGCGAACCGGCTGCCACATCTTCTTGAATCTGGCGGGCAATCGGTGGGATCCGGGCCACGCGATCGCGGCACCATTTCCGTCGTGCAAGGGCATCGAGGCAACGACGGCGGATCTGTTGGGAACCGGCACCACTTCTATCGTGTGGTCGTCCAGCCTGCCCGACCACGCCGATGCTCCGCTGCGGTACGTCGATCCGTCCGGTGGGCGCAAGCCACATCTGCTCCGAGGCTATGTCACCAACCTAGGCAAGGAAGTGGTACTGACCCATCGCAGTTCCACCTGGCATTACCTGCAGTCCGAGCGCGAGGGCCGACCGTGGCGCACCCGTTTACCGTTCCCGGTGCACTGCGTGAGCCGGGTGGAGACGCACGACCGGGTGCGGGGCTCGCACCTGGTGACCGTCTACCGCTACCACCACGGCCGCTTCGACGCAGCCGAGCGGGAGCTGCGGGGGTTCGGGCTGGTCGAGCAGACCGACGCCGAGCAGTTCGAGCACTGGGCGATCGGCCCCGACGCGACGCCGGAGGACCGCGCCCTGCATCCGCCGCCCACCCTCACCCGCACCTGGTTCCACACCGGGGAGCTCATACCGGAGCACGGCGACGCGGCGCCGTATCGGGACGAACGGTGGGACGCGGTGATGCGGCGCAACGGCTTCGCAGTCACTGCGGACGAGGCGCCGCTGCCCGACACCCGCGTCCTCGACGCGCCCGGCGGCGACGCGGTGGGCCGGCGGGAGCTGCTGCGGGCTTGCAAGGGCGCCGTGCTGCGCACCGAATTGTTCGCATTGGATGCGCCTGTCGATCCCAGCGACGACGAGCGCCGCCGCCAACTCTCGCCGTATTCGGTGACTGAGCGCAACAGTGTCATCCGGGTCCTGCAGCCGCGACACGGTGGGCACCCGGCAGCGCTGGCGGTGTTCGAGAGCGAGTCGATCGGCCGGTACTACGAGCGCACGCTGGAAGACCCCCGTGTCGAGCACACGTTGCATGTGCGCCTGGACGAGCTGGGCAACGTGGTCGAATCCGCGGTCGTGTCCTATCGCCGCTGGTCGGCCGATCCGGTCCTGCCCGCCGCGGTGCAGGAACTCCAGGCCGCGACCCGCGTGCTGTATACCAGTCAGGAGTACACCGGCGACATCGTTACGACGCGGGATTATCGGCTTCGCGTGCCGTCACGGCGGACCAGCTACGAGCTGCGCGGGATCGCGCTGGCCGGGGCGATATTTGCGATCGCCGACTTCGACCGCGAAGGTTTCCACGCGTTGACAGCATCGATCGATGAGCCTGACCCTGATGCGGCTGTCCCGCCCGGAACGGTTCTGCGGCGCCGGTTGTCCGTATCCGAGACCGCGTACTACAACGCCGCCTTGACCGGGCCTTTGCCGCTGCATCAACTCGACGTCCGCGCCCTGCGCTACGAGAGCTACGAGCTGGCAATCACCGCCGACATGGCCGCGGACGTGTACGAAGATCGGGTCACCGACGCAGTGCTAACCGAAGGCGGCTATGTGCACAGGGGCGATGTCGACTGGTGGGTTCCGTCGGGACGCCTGGAGTACCTGCTACCCGGCGACCTCAACGACGACGTCGACGGTGCCCGTGCCCGCTTCTTCGTGCCGGTCGCCCATGCCGACGCCCTGGGTACCGTCAGCCGCATCCGTCATCACGGCGATACCTGGCTGGTGGTCGGCGAGGTCGAGGATGCCGCCGGCAACCGCACGACGGCAACTGCGTTCGACTGGCGGGCGCTGGTCCCCACACGGATCGTGGACCCCAACGGCAACTCGGCCGAGGTGCTGCTGGATGAGCTGGGCCGGGTCAAGGCCGCGGCCAACGTCGGCAAGGGCGAGGGCGATTCGCTCGCGGGCCATACAGGCGAAACGACGCCCGTGGAGTCGGCGGATATCGCAGCATTCCTCGAGGCCGAGACATCCACCGAGCTCGCCGCGCGGGCGGTGGCGCTGCTGCGCCGGGCATCGGTGCGCTTCGTGTACGACACCGCCGCCTACGCCGACTCCGGCGGCACGGCTCCTGCGGCGGTCGCCACCATCACCCGCGAGCAGTTCGCCGCGGTGGCGCCCGACTCGCCGGTGCAGGTCAGCTTTCAGTACTCCAACGGCAACGGCGGTGTGGAGCTGCATAAGGTGCAGGCCGAGCCCGGTGTCGCGCGCCGCGCCCGGACGCAGCCCGACGGCACGGTCATCATCGACGAAGTGGACACCGGCGCGCTCGATCAGCTGCGCTGGGTCGGCAATGGGCGCAAGGTGCTCAACGACAAGGGCCAGACCGTCAAGGAGTACGAGCCGTACTTTTCGGTGACGCACCGTTTCGAGTCGGCCCAGCAGCTGGTGGCGTCCGGCGTGGCCATTTTGCGCATGCACGACCCGCTGGGACGCCCCGTCCGGGCCGACCACCCCGACGGCACCCACACCCGCATCGAGCCGGGTGCTTGGTGCACGGTCGAACACGACCGCAACGACACGGTCACCTCCTCGGAATGGCATCGCTGGCGGGTCGACAGGCTTATCGACGCCGATCTGATCGCGTCCGGACGCGATCCCGTCCGTGAGGAGGAGGCGGCGAATATGGCTGCCGCGCACGCGGACACGCCGTTCCGTCGCCATCTCGATTCGCAGGGGCGGCCGGTGCTAGAAGCGCAGCACAACGGGTTCGACGCCCAGGGCGACCCATTGTTGCTGCACACCCTCTACCTGCGCGACATCCAGGGGCGGGCCCGCGCCGTGGTGGACGCGCGCGGCATCGAGACGATCACCTACCGGTATGACCTGCGCGGGGCTCTGCTCGCGTTCGGCAGTGCGGACGACGGACCCCGTTGGATGCTCGCAGATGTCCGCGGTGAGCCGCTGCGCAGTTGGGACGGGCGTGCCCACGAGTTCGCGTGTGAGTATGACGAACCGCTGCGCCGCCTGACCCGCAAGCGAGTGCGCGGCGGGGACGGGCCCGCGCCGCTGGATCGCGTGGTCGAGCGGCGAGTGTACGGCGAGGAATTGTCCGACCCGGCCGGCGCCAATCTGCGGACCCGAACCGCCATCGTTTACGACACCGCGGGCAAGGTCGAAAACCATTCCTATGACCTGGCGGGCAACCTGATGTCCAGCGCCAGGCGATTCCTCGCGAACTATCGGGACGTGCCCGACTGGTCGGGTCCGCTGGCCGGCCTCGACGGCGCGTTGGAGCCGGTCGAGTACCGCTCCGTCGGGGTGTACGACGCCCTGGGTCGAGTGCTGGAGCGGACCACCGCCGACGGCAGTGTCTACCGGCCCGGTTTCAACGCCGCCAACCTGCTGGAGACGGTCACGGTGGTCCAACACGCCGGACCCGAGGTGCACGTCAAGAACATCGACTACGACGAGCGCGGCCGCCGCCGGCGCATCACCTACGGCAACGACGTCGTAGCCTCCTACGACTACGATCGCGACACAGGTCGGCTGCGGCGGCTGACCACCCGCGACGGCGACGGTGTCGCATTGCAAGACCTGCGCTACACCTACGATCCGGTCGGCAACGTGACGCACTTGGTGGACGGCTGCGTGCCAACAGTGTGGTTCAACAACCACATGGTGGACGCCCTGTCGCGCTACACCTACGACCCTGTGTACCGCCTGACCGAGGCAACAGGCCGCGAGCACATCGCGCAGGTCGATTTCGGCGCTGCCGACAACTGGGCCGACACGGCGTTCCGCCGGCGCCTGAACCCGAATGACACCCTGGCCTGGCGCGGATATACCCAGTCCTACAGCTACGACCCGGTCGGCAATATCGATCGGGTAGTTCATAGCGCCGGGACGGGAAGCTGGACCCGGAGATACTCCTACGCCGCGACGAGCAACCGACTCGAGTCCACACAGATCGGCGCCACGACCTTCACCTACCAGCACCAGCCATCGCATGGGCAGATGACCGCCATGCCGCACCTCAGCGTCATGCGCTGGGACTTTCGCGACGAGCTGCACGCCGTTGCTACGCAGGTCGTCGCCGAAGGCAACCCGGAGACCACCTGGTACGTCTACGACGGAGAAGGACGGCGAGTCCGCAAGGTTACCGACCGGGCGGCACCGACGGGCGCCGAGCCCGTCAAAAGGGCGGACCGCAACTACCTCGACGGCGTCGAGATCGCCTTCGAGTACAACGGTGTCGGCGCTGCGACGACCGAGCGACACACCTTCCACGTCATGGACGATCACACTCGCGTAGCGCTGATCGAAACGGAAAGCGAACCAGGCGCGCCCGCACCCGACAGCCGGCGTATCCGTTATCAGGCACCGGACCACCTCGGCTCGGCACATCTCGAAACCGACGAGACCGGCACGGTCGTGGCCTACGAGGTCTTCCACCCTTTCGGCACCACCGCCTACCAAGCCACCGAGACCAACCTCGGCCCCGGTGCCCGCCGCTACCGCTACACCGGCATGGAGCGCGACGACGAGAGCGGCCTCGCCTATCACGGCGCCCGGTACTACGCCCCCTGGCTCGGACGCTGGACGGCACCCGACAAGCACCCGGACCAGCTCGACGGCAATCGGTATGCCTACGTGAAGAACAACCCGCTCGCCTACCGTGACCCCAACGGCCTATTTGAAGAACCGGTGCACGGCGCATTGACGTACCGCCTGGCAATCGCCGCCGGGTTCACTCCAACCGAAGCCGCGGAGATCGCGATCGCCACCGCAGGTATGGACCACGACGCCGCATTGCGACCCGGCGACACGATCTGGGAAATGCAGGCGCAAATCCTGACCGGCACTACGCAGCGGTACCACTATCCCAGCCAGGAGCGCGCGCTGGAACTGGTGCAGGAGGACATCAGCCTCGGAGTGCCCGACCTGCGCGAGTTCGGGCGGCATCTCCACAGCCTGCAGGACGTCGGATTCAAGGACGCGCCCGGCCCGCACAACCGCTCGTCGGTGCGGCTACTCGGCCCGACCGTCGCAGCCGTGGGCGTTCTCGCAGTCGGGGTCGGCGTGGCCGCTGCATTCACCGCAGATGCGGCCTTCTCTGCAGGCGGCGCGTGGGCGGTGCTGGGTGCTCTCGCGGTGGTGGTCGCGGTGGCCGCGTTCGCATTCGCGTTGTACGCCCTAGTCTTCGCGCTTGTCGGTGCCGGCACCGGCCATCCCACCTATCTCACCGAGGACCGAACCATTGACGGCCTACCCAAGACCAGGCTGCTCAGCGCGTTCTGGTCACACGCCGCCGACCGGGCCTTCGAGGATCCGATCAGGAACACCCAGGAAATGCGCCGCGTCTACGAGCAAATGAAACGGGGAGCCCGCGCCAGGAACCCCAACGCGATCAGCGACGACGCCGCCGCCGAGGCAGCGATCCGCGAAACGGTCGGCGCGGACACCTCGAAGGAGGTAAACGATCTGTTCAACGCGCCCGTGCCCATACCTGGCGGCGGCATCGCGCCGTCCTACACCGACATCCGTCGCGCGGCTCCGTGGAGCGCCCGCCCCCCCGACGTGTCACTCAGCCGCGGCACGTTCGTCTACGACCCCAACCGACAACTACAGCTCGTTCCCTGACGCAGCGCGCCGGAACCCGATCAGCGAGGCCAACATGGCGAACGAACCGATCCAGGGCTTGCTCCGAGACGACGCCACGGGCGCGTCCGCCGGGCGGTTGCTGGTGGAGGCATGGGACACCGGCGGGATCGGCGCCGGAACGCTCGGCCGCACGCGCAGCGGCCCGGGGGGCAGCTTCGCCATCCCTCTCGACGCCCAGCAGCACGAGACGCTGATCAAACAGCGGCTGCAGGTGTTCTTCCGGGTGTACCGCGACGAGCAGAAGAGGTGCTGGTTCAAACGGTGGCTGCGAGCGCTGTTCGGGCAGCGCCGCGGTCGCGTGCTGATCGCCGACACGCGCGGCCGGGTGCAATGGGACCCGACGGACCCCAAGCGTGTGGTCGTGCTCGTAAATGTCGACAGCGAACGGCCCGGCCCCGCTGAGGGCGCGGTGGTACGTGGCCACGTCGTCACCGACCGCGGCACCGCGGTGGCCGGGCTGTATGTCGTCGCCGTCGATACGGGACTGCGGGGCGACACCGCACTGGGCGACGGAATCACCGACGCACGCGGCGGATTCACGATCGAGTACCCCATCGACAAGCTGGAAGGAAAACGGCTCGGTGATATCCAGGTGCGGGTACTCGATGCCGGCCAGGCCGAGTTGGTCCGTTCGGAGGTCTACTACGAGGCTCCGACCCCGCTGGATATCGACCTGGAGATTCCCTATTCCAAGGCGCCGCGGCCGGTCGAGCACACAGCGATCCTGGAGTCTCTGAATGCGCTGCTCGACAATGAACCCCTGGCCGACGTCAACGCCGACGGCGTGCGGTATCTCGCCAACCGCGGGAGCTGGGATCCCCGTTCCGTGGCGATGGCCGTGCAGTCCGAGCGGGCCGCAGCGGTGACGGGTATCCCGGCAGAACACTATTACGCGCTGTTCCGCACCGGCGCTGCGAGCGACCGCACGGCGGCGCACCGCCTGACCGACGAACGCCTGGTACAGGCGATCGAGGCGGCGACCAGCGCCGGCCTGATCGGTGGCGAGTACCCGATCGAACCGACCCTGCAGGCACATCGGGCCGCTGCACGCACCGCAATGCGCAGCTTCGTGCCCGACGGCGCGGTCTCGTCGCTGAACGACCTACTCGACATCCGCCTCGACGAGGACCAGAAGGACACTTTCATCGACACCCTGCGCGCCACCGAAGGCCAGGCCAGCGCGCTGTGGAGCAACCTGCACGACTCGGGCATGGACGAGCGGCTGATACGGCGGTTACAGACCGACGGCAAACTCGGCAACCTGACCCGCTACAACGCGCCGGTGATGAAGCGGCTCGTCGAGACTGCCGATGTGGAGACCACCGCGGACCTGGTGACCGCAGGGTTGTACGAGGCCACGGCGTGGCGGCCGATCATCGGCACCGACACCCCGGCGGGTGTTACGCCGGAGTCCTACGCCATCGGACTGGCCGCCCAGGTGCGGCAAGCCCATCCCACCCTCGTGGTGGCCGACCTGCTCCGCATGGGCACGGTTTCGGCCGGTCCGGCGCAGGCCAACCGCGCGGTGGCGGACTTTCTCGCCCGCGCAGACGGGGTGCAGCGGCTCGGTGCCACGCCGATCAGCAGCTGGGACGGCTTCGACGTGCTTGCGCCCGATACGAAACGCAGCGCCCTGCTGGTCGAACGGCTGTATCAGATCACCCCGTCGGACGGATCCATGGCAGCGCTGTCCCGGATCGGCGTCGGCGCGGCACACGACATCGCCGTCACCTGGAGCGAACCGGAGTTCCTCCGAGCGCACGGCCAGGATTTCCCGTCCCCACAGGAAGCCCGCCTGACCTACCGCAAGGCCCAGGAGGTACACAGCACCGCGTTCGCGATGGCGACCGGCTACCTCACCCAGCGAAGCCTGCCGCCGGTGCATGTGCTCGGCGGCCCCGATCTGCCCGACCCACCGCTGGCCGACGATGTCCCCGTCAAGGCAACGCTGGAGGGCCTCTTCGGGAGCTTCGACTTTTGCGCCTGTACGCATTGCCGCTCGGTGCTGAGCCCCGCCGCCTACTACGTCGAGTTGCTCGAGATGCCCGAGATGACCGATGTCGCACACGAGGGCGCCAACCCGATCACGAAGCTGTTCGCACGCAGACCCGACCTACGACACATCGTGTTGAGCTGTGAAAACACCAACGTGGTTCTGCCCTATGTCGATCTGGTGAACGAGGTGCTGGAGCACTATGTCGTCAACGGCGATCTGGATGAGTTCACTGGACACGAGACCGCACCGGGGGTCGACAGCGCCGACTTGCTGGTCGACCCGCAGTTCGTGCAGGCCGCGGCCTACCCTCCGCTGGCAGCAGCGGTTTTCCCGGCACCACTTCCTTTCGACATGCCGTTGCAGGCGCTGCGGCTGCTGTTCGAGGCCTGGGGGTCGACGCTGGCCGAGGCCCTCATCTTGTTCGGCCGTCCCGCCGACGCGCGAAGCCAGCGCCTGGTGCTGAACGCCGCGGAGCTGTCGCTGCTGACTGACAAGACCTTCCGGAAGCTACCTGAACTTTTCGGCGAACCCGCGACCGCATCCGTCGGCGACCTGAACGACGCGGTCGCCAACGCCAAGGTGTTCTGTCAACGGATCGCCGTGACGCACCTGGAACTGGACCGCATCCTCAAGGCCAGGTTCGTCAACCCCGGAGTCGAGCTGATCCCGCTGCTGAGGGCTCTGAAGGTTAGCCTGGACAGCATCCAGTCCTGGTTCGACGGAGACACCACCGATCAACAGCTGCTTGGCATGCTGCCTGACGATCTCGACCTCGCGCCCTACGGCGGCGACGTCCTCGGATGGCTTACCGAAAAACGCTCAATGCTGATGAGTCTGATCGTGCTTGCACCCGTCGCCGGAGCCGATCCCAGGGCGGAGGAGTGTGACTTCGAGGTACTGCAGCTGCGGCTATCATTGCCCGATCCCGACACCAACACATTGCGTGCAGTCGACTACCACCGAATGTATCGGTTCGTTCGGCTCTGGCGGAGACTCGACACCACGATCGAGGACGCCGACGACCTGATCGTGACGCTGCTACCCGTGGCGCCCCAGGACATCACCAGCGGCAACCTCGATGAGGTATTCACGACATTGATCGCCCGGCTGGCCAACTTCAAGCACGTGCTGGCCGAGCGCAAGGTCCCTCGCCCGAAACAGCGCGACTGGCTCGCACTGGTCGATCCAACACTCGACACTGCAGCCCGCGCCGAGCGTCTGGCGCCGCTTCTGAGGCTCGGGGCGACCGACTTCGCCAACCTGATCGCGATCACCGGCATCGACCCCTTTGCGGCGGACCTGGAGCACGAACTGCCGTCGTTGCTGCAGTACCTGCGCGCAGCGGCCGACATCGCCGCCTCCCCAATAAAAGTGGACGATGTCGAATTCCTGCTCCGAGATGGCGACCCCACGCAATCCCGTGTTCCGACCCCGGCGCAGCGCCGCGCGGATCTGCGCACGCTACGGGCCGCGCTCGCGGCCGTGGACGCATCGCTCGGCGATCCCGCGGCCGCCGCAGACCTCGGCGCCGCACAGGCCCGCATGGGGTTGGTGTACGACCCCGTGCTGGTGGCGCGGTTCTTCGGCGTTCTCACGGCGACCACAACCTACCGCGCCGTACTACCGACGATCGAGGAGACGATGCCGGCCAAGATCACCGAAGCGGCACCCGCTCTCGGCTTCGACCCTTTCAGCGACGAGCTGTCCTTCCCCGGCGCTATGCGCGATGCGGTCCGTGACGCATTGCACGCAGCGGCCGACACATTGGTCCTGGCTGACATGGATGTGATCGACGCCCAGGCCGACCTCGATGACTTCGTCACGGCGCTGAAGGCGGCTGTCACCACACTGCGCGACGCGGCCGCCGACGACGTGGCGGACCTGCACGCCGAGCATCCCGCCCTCGGGGCAGCTCTGGATGCCGCACTGGACGCGCCCAACCCTGCCGCGCAGGCCGCCGCGATCATCGACACCCTGCTGCCCGAGCTGCGCGCGCGGCTGAAGGCCACCGCGGCGCGTTCCTCGCTGGCAACTCTGCTGCGCACCGGAGAACCCCTCGTGGCCGCGTTGACCTCCGGTCCCGAGGTGCTCCGGGCGAACAGCGATCCGGCGAGGGGAATCCTCGACGACCTGCTCGCGTTGGACATCCCGGTTGCGCTCGACCAGGACGCCACGGTTGAGATGCTGGTCGATCCACCCGCCAGCGACGACTATCTCCTCTATGTCCAGGCCCCGCCGGGCACGCAGGTGACACTGCAGGTCGAAGGCGACACGGTGATTCCTGCCGGGCCGGTCGGTGGCGACGGCGAGATCGTGGGTGCGAACGCGGTGGCCCTGCTCGCCACGGTTCCTGTCCTTGTTTCCGTGACGTTAGCGGGTCTGCCCGCCGATGCCGCGGCGATCCTGCTGTGGCGTACGGTCGGCATGGCCAAGGAGCCGATTCCTGCGGCTCGCCTCGTCGCAAAGTCCGCAGCTAACGTCGCCGAGACATCAGTGCTGCGGCTGCGAAAATCGGCGCTGCTCGCGTCCGGCCTCGGACTGACACCGCGCGAACTGACCTTCGCGGCGTCCATCGCCCCCGACACCCGGGGAATCCTCAACGATCTACCGGTCGGCGGACCACCGGCCGCCGAGGATGTCGCGCCCCTGTGGCACAAGCTGGCGCCGCTGCTGTGGTTCGCGACGTGGAAGACCAGCACCGAGCCCGACGTGGACACCTGGGTCGACGTGCTGGAAACGAACGCGATGAGCGATGCCGACGGCCGGACCAGGGTCGCGACGATCGGCTCGTGGCGCCCCTCGGATGTCGCCGCCGCGATAACGTTGCTCGGCGCCGCCGGCGACGACACGACCCGCTTTACTACGCTACTGTCGGTTGCCCGTTTGGCCGAATACGCCGTCACGACCGGTCAAACGGTCGCGCACCTGACGAAATGGTCGGTTGCCAACCCTGATGCTGCGTTGATCGCCGAGATCCGCGACTCGGTGCGAGAAGTGCTCGACGGCGATGCTTGGCGTGAATCGATGCGCAGCATCAACGACCCGCTGCGCAACCAACGGCGCGATGCGCTGGTCGCCTACATCTTGGCGCACCGCCCGCCCACTCCGGAGGTCCGGACCGCGGACGAGCTGTACGAGCATTTCCTCATCGACGTACAAATGGACGCCTGCCAGCAGACTTCTCGCATTCGGTTGGCGTTGTCGACCGTGCAACTATTCGTCACCCGCTGCCTGCTGGGGCTGGAAGACGACGTGTCACCCGGCTCGATCCGCAAAGACCACTGGGCCTGGATGAGCCGCTACCGGGTATGGGAGGCGAACCGAAAGATCTTCCTCTGGCCCGAGAACTGGCTCGAACCCGAGCTGCGCGACAGCAAGTCGCCGTTCTTCCGGGAACTCGAGTCCGACCTGCTCAAGGCAGACATCACCATCGAACTCGCCGAGGACGCGTACCTGTCATATTTGAAGAAGCTCGACGACGTCGCCCGCTTGGAGATCGTCGGATGTCATCTGCAGCAAGGGATCCCAGACAAGACCGATGACGACATCCTGCATCTGATTGCCCGCACCAACGGCAAGACACGCCAGTACTGGTATCGCCGGTTCGAATACGGATACTGGACGCCATGGGAGAAGATCAACCTCAGCATCGAGGGCGATCTCGTGATCCCCACGATGTGGCGCAGTCAGCTGTTCGTGTTCTGGGTTACCGCAGTCGAGAAACCCCGCCCGGGCACCCAGGACACCACCGACGTGCCGTTCGCCCAGCAGCGCTGGACCCAGCCCACCAGCCGCGTCGACGTCGAGCTCACGCTCAACTGGGGCGAACTGTACCGAGGCAAGTGGTCCTCACCCAAGTCGACCAACATGGCCAAGCCACTCGTCCTCAAGGGTTTGCACGCCTTCGACCGGAAGAAGCTGCTGCTGTTCGCCCGCACGGACAAGCCCACAGGGTCCGCCGAGCGCCTCGTCTTCTACGTGAACTACTTCGACGGCGCTGCCACGAAGACCCACAAGGCGGTGTTCACCTCGAAGAACGCGGCACCGATCGTGTTCGCCAATGACACCGACACCGCGTTGCGCGACAACGTGGCGTTGTTCTACGGGGTGCTCGCCTGGGACCCCCAACTGGAATCGACGTTGGACGCCAACAGCCTCGATGTACCCCGGACGAACCTGACGCTGCGAATCAAGCAGCCCACCGACGCCTGGACGTCCAACGTGGACGAGACCCTGCTCACGAAGACGTCAGGGCTCCCTGGCTGGAACCTGCGCTCGGTAATGCATCCCGTCGAAAACCAGTGGGAAGCACCGATCTTCGCCTCCGACGAGCGCAGTGTGTTCCAGGTGCAGGGCGACGAGCAGACGGGAGGCTTCAGCTTGATCGACATCTACGTCCCGATCAAGGTCGGCAAGACCAAGTTCACGATCCCCGACATCTACCAGGAGATCGTCGTGCGTGATCCGCGAGATCCGATCTGGAACCCGCCGTTGAAAGCGTTCGTCAACCCGAGAATCACCAACATTCTGGGGAGCGACGTGGCATTCGCGCTGGACGGCGTGACATTCGACGCGACCGGATTGATGAGGTGAGGGGCGATGGCGAAGGAGGCTCAGTTCCATCTCTACTCGACACGGGTTGCGCTCGCAAAGGACGCGGTATGGGCGAGGTTCAACCGACCGAACCGGCAGGTGCGCTACCGCTTCCAGGCGCACTACCATCCGTTCACCGACGAGCTGATCGAAAGACTCAACGTCCACGGACTCGATGCCCTGCTGGATGCCGAGTGGCAGGAGAATCTTGCACGCGAGCTCACTCCGCAGACATACACGCTGGACGAATACACCCTCACACCCTTCCCGGCCGAGGCCATCGACGTCTCCGACACCGGCCCGTACTCGATCTACAACTGGGAGTTGTTCTTCCACGCGCCTGTGCTCATCGCCACCCACCTGTCGAAGAATCAGCGGTTCGCCGAGGCGCAGCACTGGTTTCACTGCGTGTTCGACCCGACCACGGAGGACGATTCGATCCCTGCGCCGCAACGCTTCTGGAAGTTCCTGCGGTTCCGCAACGAAACCACTCCTGACCTGATCGGTGAGCTACTTACCAAATTGGCCGAGGGCAAGGACAGCGACCTCAAGACCCGGATGGAGACGGCAATCCGAGCATGGCGCGACAATCCGTTCC
The DNA here is from genome assembly GCF_042665615.1 of Rhodococcus daqingensis. NCBI lineage: Bacteria > Bacillati > Actinomycetota > Actinomycetes > Mycobacteriales > Nocardiaceae > Rhodococcus > Rhodococcus daqingensis. Next base: position 98,282 of record NZ_JBHTCS010000016.1, read on the forward strand.
AGCCGCATGTCATCGCCCGCGGCCGGGCACTCGCGTACCAACTCAACGTGCTCATGAAGTATCTCGACAATCTCATCTTGTGGGGCGACAGCCTGTTCCGGCAGCACACGATCGAATCGATGAACGAGGCCACCCAAATCTACGTGCTGGCTGCGAGCCTGCTGGGACGTAAGCCGCAGCCCAACCCGCCCCGCGGCGAACCACCGCGCCTGAGCTACGCGCAGCTCAAGGCCCGCGGCATCGATGCGTTCGGCAACGCGCTGGTTGCGATGGAGAACGCTTTTCCGGCGGACTCTTCGGGCGTGCCCAGCGCGGGGACTGCCGAGTCCAACGCGGCGTTCGGTATCGGCCGCAGCCTGTACTTCTGCATTCCGCCCAACGACATGCTGTTGTCGTACTGGGACCGGGTGGCCGACCGGTTGTTCAAGCTGCGCCATTGCATGGACATCGAGGGTGTGGTGCGCCTGCCCGCGTTGTTCGAACCGGAGATTGACCCAGGAGTGATGGTGCGCGCCGCCGCCGCTGGCCTCGACATCGCCGGCGTGGTCAACAACGTGACCCAGCCGGTGTCGGTGCAACGCGGACCGCTGCTGCTGTTGAAGGCGCAGGAGTTGTGCAACGAGGTCAAGGCGTTGGGCGCAGCCCTGCTGTCCGCGGTGGAGAAGGGTGAGGCCGAGCAGCTCGCTGCGCTGCGTCAGTCGCACGAGCTACGGACCCTGCGGCTGGCTCGTGATGTGCGCTTCCTGCAATGGAAGGACGCCGAATCGGCCACCCACGCGCTGCTGGCCAGCCGCGCCACGGTGTGGGAGCGCTACCGCCATTACAAACGCATCCTGGGGGTCGAGGCGGCGACGATCGACGCCGTCAAGACGGTGAACCTGGCGCGTCAAGAACTGACCGAGGACACCTTCGACACCGCGTACGCGGAACTGGTGACCGCCCACACGAAGGCCCTGGGACGCGAGGACTACCGCAAGGAAACCTCGGTGGGTGGCCTCATGGAGTTCGCAGGGAACGCCGTGGTGAGCGTGGTCGGCGGCGAATTGGGCAAGACCCTGCCGCTGAACAAGAACGAGAACGCCGAGCTGAACATCTTCCTGCCCACCGCAGACGCGTTCGCCCTGGTATCCACGGTCATGGGCATCGCGGCGCCGGTGCTCTCGCTCATCCCGCAGTTCGGCGCCGCAGCCAAGCCGATGGGCGTCGGTGCCGAGGTGGGCTTCGGCGGCATCCAACTCTCGAAGGCCGCGAGCTACAGCAGTCGGATCGCCGAGCAGGTCGCCACCGCGTACCGGAGCAGCGCCGAGCGGGCCGCGAAGATGGCCGGCTATTACCGCCGGGCCGAAGACTACGTGCTGCAAGCCAATCTGGCGGCCAGCGAACTGGAGCAGTACGGGCGGCAGATCGTGTCGTCGTTGCTGCGCGAACAGGTACTCAAACGCGAGTACGAGAACCATCAGCGTCAGATCGAGAACGCGGAAGCAGTAGACGCCTTCATGCATGAAAAGTTCACCAACGCCGAGCTGTACGGCTGGATGCAGGGACAGCTCGCCCAGGCTCACTACGAGGCCTACAAGTTCGCATTCGATGTAGCCAAGCGGGCCGAGCAGACATTGGCCTACGAGCTGATGCGCCCGGAATTCGATGAGGCGCGGATCATCCAGTTCGGCTACTGGGACGCCGGGCGCAAAGGGCTGCTGGCTGGGGAGCGATTGAGCCTGGATCTGCGTCGACTGGAGCTGGCCTATCTTGAGCACAATCGACGGGAGTACGAGTTAACCAAGCATGTGTCACTCGCCCGGCTGGACCCACGAGCGCTGCTGCGGCTACGCGCTACCGGCGTGTGCGAGTTCACCGTGCCGGAATGGGTGTTCGACCTGGACAGCCCTGGCCAATACCTACGACGGATCAAGACCGCAGCCTTGTCGATCCCTGCCGTCACCGGACCGTTCACCACTATCCACGCGAAACTGTCGCTGCTGCGCAGCAGCATACGAACCTCCCCGCTGCTGGGAGATCAGTACGCCCGGGCGACCGACGGCGAGGACAACCGGTTCCGGGACTACGCGGGCGCGATCCAGTCGGTGGTGACAAGCAGTGCACAAAACGACAGCGGGCTTTTCGAACTGAACCTGCGTGACGAGCGGAGGCTGCCGTTCGAGGGCGCGGGGGCGATCAGCGTGTGGCGCTTGGAGGTTCCTGGCGACATCGCACAGTTCGACCTGGAGAGCATCTCCGATATCGTCTTGCATTTGCGTTACACCGCCCGGGAGGCCGGCAACCTGAGGACTCCTGCCGTGGCATACATCACCGAGGAGGTGCTGGCCGGACCCGAGGCACTGGCGCGGTTGTTCTCGCTGCCGTACGACTTCGCTGAGCCGTGGCGAGCCTTCTCCGTCGCGGACAACGATGCGGACCGCGCGCTGAGTGTGTCCGTCACTCAGGATCACTTCCCGTACTGGGTGCGTCGTCTTGGGATGGAGGACCAGATCGTCGCGACCTTCGCGGTTACCGATCGGGCGAAACGCAAGCTGGTGCTCGCCCCCGCGGCGGTTCCGCTCACCGGCGACGCCGCCGAAGGTTGGAATCTCACAATCGACAACACATCGCCGGTGTTTCTGTTCCTGAAGAAACACAGGACAGAGAAAGTCAACATGACAGTCAGTTACACGGCGTGACCCACCGTTTGGTAGGGAACGATGCGCGTGTCGACCCCATCCGTCCGGCGGTATGAGATAGGCCCGACACCCCTACGAGGCCAAAGGGCTGGGAGGTGTGAGATGTCCAAATATCCTGCTCCACACCAGAATCGACTGTAGGTCCGTGATCGAGACACGATTCTGCTTTCACTCCGGTAGCGATCGGCGCGCTCGGTGCGCTCGGTGCGATCAAACTCGGCTACGGCCGATGGCGAAGCGCGGTCTCCAGACAGACCACGACCAAGCTCGCGGTGGGCGAGCTGGCCGGCCTGCACGTCGCGGACCTTGATCTGCGCGGCGTGTCCATGTTCGGCGCAACGCTGTCAACGCTGGCGGCCAGGTCGAAGTCGGTACACCCAAGACTCACGAGCAGCGTTCGATCCCGTTCCCCACGTTCCTCGTGGAGCCGCTGACGGCGGCGTGTGCGGGCAAGGGGCGCGATTACGGCGTGCTCCCCATGCGTCAGGGGCGGGTACGCGAAGTCTCCGGTGCGAACACGTGGTTCAGCGGTGCGGTGGGCCGCTGCATCGCCGAGGCCGACGGGTTCCCGAGGCTGACACTGCACGATCGGCGCCACACCGCGGCTTCGTTGGCGGTTTCGGCCGGCGTGAACGTCAAGGCGGTGCGGAAGGTGCGCGGACATGCTGCGGCGGCGATGACGTTGGATACCTACGTGGACCCTTTCGACAAGGACGCCGAGGCGGTCGCGGATGCGCACAATGAGCGGGTTTCGAGCGCCGATGTTGTCAGGCGCGGTGGGTTAGCCGCACTCCTCGGTTCAGAAAATGCGCTGACTAGCGTTTGCCGCTGGTCGTGGTGCCCTCGGTGAGACTCGAACTCACACTGCACGGGTTTTGAATCCGTTTCCTCTGCCAATTGGGATACGAGGGCTGGCGGTTGTCCACTGTAGAAGATCGTGTCGTCGCGTCAAGCACCGGTACCCTTCAAGGGTGCGGAGCCTGACTCGGGCGAGGCTGACGACCGAGGGGGACTGGTGATGACAAACGCTCCTGCCGCGCAGGGTGAGGCTGCCGCTGCCCGCCGCGTGGTGGTCGCCGAGGACGAGACACTCATCCGGATGGACCTGGTCGAGATGCTCCGCGAGGAGGGTTACGACGTGGTCGGCGAGGCCGGCGACGGCCAGCGCGCGGTCGAGCTGGCGGAGGAGCTCAAGCCGGACCTGGTGATCATGGACGTCAAGATGCCGCGCCGCGACGGGATCGACGCCGCGTCGGAGATCGCGTCCAAGCGCATTGCGCCGGTGGTGATCCTGACCGCCTTCAGTCAACGCGAGCTCGTCGAGCGGGCCCGCGACGCCGGCGCGATGGCATATCTGGTCAAGCCGTTCTCGAAGGCTGACCTGGTACCGGCCGTCGAACTGGCCGCGAGCCGGTTCGCCGAGATCTCGGCCCTCGAACGGGAGGTCGCGACGCTCGCCGATCGGCTGGAGTCACGCAAGCTGATCGAGCGGGCCAAGGGCGTGTTGATGCGGTCGCAGTCATTGACCGAGCCGGAGGCGTTCTCCTGGATCCAGCGCGCGGCAATGGACGGCCGGACGTCGATGAAAGCCGTCGCCCAGGTCGTGATCGAGACGCTCGACTCGAAATAGTCGGAGGCGCGCCGTAACCATTGCGCTAACGACGTGTTTCGGAATGCTGTTACGCAGTTTCTGCATTCGGTGACGAAATTGTGTGAACCTCATCAGTACGGCCTTCACCTGCGCTTTCCGTGTCTTACGTCCATTCCAGGACGTGCGACTAGTTAGCGTTACAAAATTACGGCTGGGTGGCGAACTACTTCAATGTGATGCACGGGCATTGCCGCGCGGTTATGTTTTGGTCCGGGCTGGCGGTCGGCCCCTCCGGAATTGTCCGGGGAGCACAGATTTCGGAGGTGGGACGTGCACCGTCGTACAGCGAGAGGCGCGTTGATCGTTGGAGTCGCCGCAGCGCTAGCCGTCGCGGGCTGTAGCAGCAAGTCCACTGAGAACGGATCGTCCGACAGTGGCGGAACGGGTGACTCCTCGGGCCTGAGCATCCAGCCGCAGGTCCTGCTCGACCCCCAAGGTGCGGAGGTGGCGAGTGTGGATGTCACCGACGCGGCCGATCCCGCCGGCGACGGCAACGCCACCTGCTCGGGCGTCACCCTCGCGATGGCGGGCGCGCTCACCGGCCCCAACGCCGCCCTCGGACAGAACATCCTCTATGGGGCGAAGCTCGCGCTCGACAAGCACAACAAGGCCAACCCGAACTGCCAGGTCGAGATAACTCAGTTCGACACCGAGGGCGACCCGCAGAAGGCCACCCAGGTCGCGCCGAACATCGTCACCGACCAGTCCATCATCGGGCTCCTCGGACCGGCGTTCTCCGGCGAGACGAAGGCGACCGGCCCGATCTTCAACCAGAGCGGACTGCCGTTCCTCACCGCATCGGCCACGAACCCCACGCTGACCGAGAACGGCTGGACCAACTTCTTCCGTGGCCTCGGCAATGACAACAGTCAGGGCTCCGTCGTCGCCAAGTACCTCACCGGCACGCTCGGCGCCGACAAGGTCTGCGTGGTGCAAGACGACTCCGACTATGGTGTCGGCCTGGCCAAGGTCGTCACCGAAACCCTTGGCGCCGCTGCGGATCCCGCGTGTTCGGCCAGTGTGAAGACCGGCCAGAAGGACTTCTCGGCCGCCGTGTCGCAGATCAAGGGCGAGTCTCCCGATGCGGTCTGGTACTCGGGTTACTACGCCGAGGCGGCCCCCTTCGTGACCCAGCTGCGCGAGGGCGGCGTCACCGCGACCTTCACCTCCGGTGACGGGACCAACGATCAGCAGTTCGTCGATCAGGCCGGTTCGTCCGCGCAGGACGCCATCCTCACCTGCCCGTGCGTCCCGGCTCCCGAGGCGCTGGCCGACGAGTACGAGGCCCTCAACGGTCAGGCGCCGGGCATCTACTCGGTCGAGGGCTACGACCTCACCACGATCATGCTCAAGGCGATCGACTCCGGCGTGAAGGACCGCGCCGGGATGCTCGAGTTCGTCAAGGGCTACGACGGTCAGGGTGTGGGCAAGAAGTACCAGTGGAACGACAAGGGCGAACTGTCCAATGCCCTGATCCAGATCTACAAGGTCAACTGAGAGAACGGATCCCGCAGCCGGGTGCCTGCTCGAGTGCAGGTCCCGGCTGCGTTGTCCGGGCGCCAGTAGCCTCCCGACCTTCGAAAGTGACCGGATGATCGCGACCTCCCTCGCAGCCTCGGCAACCCTCTACGCAGGCAACATCGACTTCAACATCGAGGGCCTCTACAAGAGCTTCTGGCAGCTGACCATCGACGGCCTGAGCTATGGAGCCATCTACGCGCTGGTCGCGATCGGCTACACCCTCGTCTACGGCGTGCTGCGGCTGATCAACTTCGCGCACTCCGAGATCTTCATGCTCGGCATGTTCGGGCAGTACGTGGCGCTCGAACTGATGGGCTTCACGCCGAGCGGAAACGTGTACAACGAGGGCGTCGTCATGACCGTCGTGTTTCTCGGTCTGGCGATGCTGTTCGGCATGGCGGTCTCCGGCGGCGCGGCCGTCGGGCTCGAAAGGGTGGCATACCGGCCACTGCGCAGACGCGGGGCCAAACCGCTCGTCTTCCTCATCACCGCGATCGGAATGTCGTTCGTGCTACAGGAATTCGTGCACTACGTGCTGCCGAAGATCTGGCCCGGGCTCGGTGGCACCAATGCGCAGCAGCCCATCAAGCTGGTCCAGCCGGTCGAGGTTTTCAGCATCTTCGGCGCCTCGGTGAGCAATGTGACGATCGTGATCATCGTGGCCGCACTGCTGCTGACCGTGCTCACGGACATCGTCATCAACCGCACCAAGTTCGGTCGCGGAATCCGGGCGGTCGCCCAGGACCCCGATACCGCGACGCTGATGGGCATCTCACGCGAACGGGTGATCATGCTGACATTCCTGCTCGGCGGCATCCTGGCGGGCGCGGCGGCGCTGCTGTACACGCTGAAGATCCCGTCGGGGATCATCTTCAACGGCGGGTTCATCCTCGGGATCAAGGCGTTCTCCGCGGCCGTGCTCGGCGGCATCGGCAATCTGCGCGGGGCGCTGCTCGGCGGTCTGCTCCTCGGCGTGATGGAGAACTACGGTCAGGTGGTGTTCGGCACCGAGTGGCGGGACGTGGTCGCGTTCGTGCTGCTGGTCGTCGTGCTGATGTTCAGGCCCACCGGGATCCTCGGTGAGAGCCTGGGGAGGGCGCGGGTATGAGTACCGAGAATCCGGCTGCGGCGCAGCCCGACCCGACCGATCTGCTCAAGGGGCCTCCACGCGACAAACACGGTGTCGGTGACGCGATCCGGAGCTGGTGGAACGGGCTGGCCCGGCCGATGCAGTGGCTGGTCGGGGTGCCGTTCATCGCGCTGATCGCGATCCTGCCGGTGTGGCGGCCCCCGTTCCTGGACACCCCCGGCACCGATTTCGGTGGCGTGATGGCCCAGTTCGCCATGTACGCGCTGATCGCCGTCGGCCTCAACGTGGTGGTCGGCCAGGCCGGGCTGCTCGACCTCGGCTATGTCGGCTTCTACGCCGTCGGCGCCTACACGGTCGCCCTGCTCACCAGCCCGAACAGCCCGTGGAACAAGATGACGGCCAGCGGCTTCTTCTCCGAGGACTGGGCCTGGCTGTCCTGTCTGCCCATCGCCGTGGCCATCACGGCGTTCAGCGGCCTGATACTGGGCACCCCGACGCTGCGGCTGCGCGGGGACTACCTGGCCATCGTCACCCTCGGCTTCGGCGAGATCGTCCGGCTGCTCGCCGACAACCTCAGCGATGTCACCAGGGGCGGCCAGGGCCTCTCACAGATCGCGTACCCGCACCTCGGCGAGTCGGAGGACAAGCCCTTCGGCGTCTTCTCGGTGGGTAACTCCGGCGGCAACATCAACTCCGGCGTGTGGTGGTTCTGGGTCGGTATGGCGATGGTGATCGCCGTGCTGCTGCTCGTCGGCAACCTCGAGCGCAGTCGGGTCGGCCGCGCCTGGGTCGCGATCCGCGAGGACGAGGACGCCGCCGAGATCATGGGTGTGCCCACCTTCAAGTTCAAGCTGTGGGCGTTCATGATCGGCGCCTCGATCGGCGGCCTGTCCGGTGCGCTCTACGCCGGCCAGGTCCAGTTCATCAACCCGACCGGGTTCAACGTCATCAACTCGATGCTGTTCCTGTGCGCCGTGGTCATCGGCGGGCAGGGCAACAAGCTCGGCGTCATCGTCGGCGCGTTCATCATCGTCTACCTGCCGAACCGCGCGATGTCGATCGAGGTCGGCGGTCAGTCGCTCGGCGACTACAAGTACCTGTTCTTCGGCCTCGCGTTGGTGGTGTTGATGATCTTCCGCCCGCAGGGCCTGTTCCCGGCGCGGGCGAAGCTACTGGCGTACAGCAGACAGATCTACCAGGCTGTACGTAGACCCAATGAGGCGACCGCAGCGACGACGGAGGTCGGCAGATGACGGCGGGACCGGGAGCAGGCGATGCCCTGTTCGACAACGAGGACATGGCCGCGGACCTTGCCCCTGAGGTGGACGTGCCGACTGCGGGCGTGGTCGACGTGGCCGCGATCGACCCCGCGCTCGGCAACCCGGAGGCGGTCGCCGAAGCCGTTGCCCCGCAACGCGAGATCCAGACCGCCGAGGGCGAGGCGCTGCTGAGGACTGAGGGCCTGACCGTGCGGTTCGGTGGCCTGGTCGCGCTCGACGACGTGTCGTTCGAGATCCGGCGCGGCGAGATCCTCGGCATGATCGGCCCCAACGGGGCCGGCAAGACGACCTGCTTCAACGCCATCACCGGCGTCTACAAGCCGTCCTCGGGGCGGGTGATGTTCGACGGCAAACCGCTCGCCAAGACCAAGCGCAACGAGATCACCAGGCTGGGTATCGCGCGCACCTTCCAGAACATCCGGTTGTTCGGCGAGATGACCGCGCTCGAGAACGTGGTCGTCGGTACCGACGCCCGGCACCGGACCTCGGTACCGGGCGCGATCTTCCGGACGGCGCGCCATCGCCGGGAGGAACACGACGCGGTGGAGCGGGGGATGGCCCTGCTGGAGTTCGTCGGGATCGCGCCGCGGGCGGTGGAGAAGGCGAAGAACCTGTCCTATGGCGACCAGCGCCGGCTGGAGATCGCGCGGGCGCTGGCCACCGAGCCGAAGCTGCTGTGCCTCGACGAGCCGGCCGCCGGGTTCAACCCGAGCGAGAAGTCCGCACTGATGGACCTGATCCGCAAGATCCGCGAGGACGGGTTCACGGTGCTGCTGATCGAGCACGACATGCGCGTGGTGATGGGTGTCACCGACCGCATCGTGGTGCTCGAGTTCGGCAAGAAGATCGCCGATGACCTGCCGGCCGCGATCCGCGAGAACCCGGCCGTGATCGCCGCCTACCTGGGGGTACCCGACGATGCCATCGCATAGGAAGCCGGAACCGGGCGAGTCGACCGGTACGGTCGCGACCGCCGAGGGACCGCTGCTCGAGGTGACCGACGTCGCGGTGAACTACGGACGTATCCAGGCGCTGCACGGGGTCTCGCTGCGCGTCGAGCGCGGTGAGCTGGTGACGCTGCTCGGCGCGAACGGGGCGGGCAAGTCCACCACGATGCGAGCGCTGTCCGGGCTGCTTCCGCTGACCCGCGGCAAGATCGTGTTCGACGGAGAGGACATCACGCACCTGAAGGCGCACGAACGGGTCAAACGCGGCATGGTGCAGGCGCCGGAGGGTCGCGGCGTGTTTCCCGGCATGACCGTGCAGGAGAACCTCGACATGGGTTGTTATGCACGCAAATTCGATACCAAGGCGGCGTACCAGGAGCGCCTGGGCTGGGTGTTCGAGCTGTTTCCGCGGCTCGAGGAGCGCCGCACCCAGGTCGGCGGCACCATGTCCGGTGGCGAGCAGCAGATGCTGGCCATCGGCCGCTCCCTCATGTCGAGGCCGCGCCTGCTGATGCTCGACGAGCCGTCGATGGGGTTGGCGCCCATGGTGATCCAGCAGATCTTCCGGATCATCGCGGAGATCAACGCGCAGGGCACCACGATCCTGCTGGTCGAGCAGAACGCGCAGCAGGCGCTCACCCGGACCGATCGGGCCTACATCCTGGAGACCGGCGAGGTGACCAAGACCGGGACCGGCAAGGCGCTGCTCGCCGATCCCGCGATCAAGCACGCCTACCTCGGGGTGGGGTAGCGGTGGTCGGGTTGGTTCCCGGGTGTCGGTCCACGTCCCTAGACTCAGTGCGGTGAGCCCAGCAACCGATCAACGGTCCTCCGCCCGCCCCGACGGCGCCGCAACCGCCGACAAGCCGACGCTGTTGCTGCTCGACGGCCATTCCCTGGCCTATCGGGCGTTCTTCGCGCTGCCCGCCGAGAACTTCAAGACCCACAGCGGTCAGACCACCAACGCGGTGTACGGGTTCACCTCGATGCTGATCAACCTGCTGCGTGACGAGCAGCCGACACACGTGGCGGCCGCCTTCGACGTCTCCCGGCAGACGTTCCGGGCGGAGGCCTTCCCGGAGTACAAGGCGAACCGCAGCAAGACCCCGGACGAGTTCAAGGGGCAGGTGGAGATCACCAAGGACGTGCTCGGCGCGCTGGGCATCCCGGTGATGGCCGAGGCCGGTTTCGAGGCCGACGACATCATCGCCACCCTCACCACCCAGGCCACCGAGCTGGGCTATCGGGTGCTGGTGTGCACCGGCGACCGGGACGCCCTGCAGTTGGTGACCCCGGACGTCACCGTCCTGTACCCGAAGAAGGGCGTCTCCGAGCTCACCCGGTTCACGCCGGAAGAGGTCGAGTCCAAGTACGGCCTGACCCCGAGCCAGTACCCGGACTACGCCGCCCTGCGCGGCGACCCGAGCGACAACCTGCCCGGTATCCCCGGCGTCGGGGAGAAGACCGCGGCGAAGTGGATCCGGGAGTACGGCTCGTTCGACGAGCTGGTGCTGCACGTCGACAAGGTCCGCGGCAAGGTGGGCGACGCGCTGCGCGAGAACCTGGGCAGCGTGATCCTCAACCGCCGGCTCACCGAGATGGTCCGCGACGTGCCGCTGCCGTACACGCCGGATCAGCTGGTGCTGGCGCCGTGGGACCGGGACCGGATCCACATGCTCTTCGACGACCTCGAGTTCCGCGTCCTGCGGGACCGGCTGTTCGACACCCTCTCCTCCGCCGAGCCGGAGGCCGAGGAGGGCTTCGAGGTTCGCGGGGGTGCGCTGGCGCCGGGCGAGGTGGCGGACTGGCTGGCCGAGCACGCCCGCACCGGGCAGCGGCACGGGCTGTCGGTGGTCGGTTCGAAGCACCCGTACGGCGGCGACGCCAGCGCGGTCGCGATCGCGGCCTCGGACGGGGAGGGTGCGTACATCGTCACGGCCACCGCGAGCCCCGAGGACGAGAAGGCGCTCGCCGCCTGGCTTTCCGACGCGAGCGAGCCGAAGGCCCTGCACGAGGCCAAGGTGGCGATGCATGCACTCCGCGGCCGCGGCTGGGTGCTCGCCGGGCTGACCAGCGACACCGCCCTCGCGGCGTACCTGGTCCGGCCGGGGCAGCGAAGCTTCAACCTCGACGATCTGTCGCTGCGGTACCTCAAGCGCGAGTTGCGGGTCGAGGACTCGGGCGAGGCGCAGCTCTCGCTGCTCGACGAGGAGGACCAGGCGGACGCCGCCGTCGCCGAGGGCGAGATCCTGCGGGCCAGGGCGGTGGTGGATCTGGCCGCGGCGCTGGACGAGGAGCTCGCCGACATCGAGTCCGCCCGCCTGCTCACCGAGATGGAACTCCCGCTGCTCGGCGTGCTCGCGGACATCGAGCACACCGGCATCGCCGTCGACACAACGCACCTGCACGACCTGCAGACTCGGTTCGCCGAGGCGATCAACCTGGCCGCCGACTCGGCGTACGAGGTGATCGGCAAGCAGATCAACCTGGGCTCGCCGAAGCAGCTGCAGGTGGTGCTGTTCGAGGACCTCGACATGCCGAAGACGAAGAAGACCAAGACCGGGTACACCACCGACGCGGCCGCGCTCGAGGCGCTGTTCGAGAAGACCGAGCATCCCTTCCTCGAACACCTGCTCGCGCACCGCGACGCGACCCGGCTCAAGGTGACGGTGGACGGCCTGCTCAAGTCCGTCGCCGACGACGGCCGGATCCACACCACGTTCAACCAGACGGTGGCGGCCACCGGCCGGCTCTCCTCCACCGAACCGAACCTGCAGAACATCCCGGTCCGCACCGACGCGGGTCGCGAGATCCGCGACGGCTTCGTCGTCGGCGAGGGCTACGACTACCTGCTGACCGCCGACTACAGCCAGATCGAGATGCGGATCATGGCGCACCTGTCCGGGGACGAGGGCCTGATCGAGGCGTTCAACACCGGCGAGGACCTGCACAGCTTCGTGGGCTCGCGTGCGTTCGGCGTGCCGATCGAGGAGGTCACCGCCGAGTTGCGTCGCCGAGTGAAGGCGATGTCGTACGGCTTGGCCTACGGCCTGAGCGCCTTCGGCCTCGCGTCGCAGCTGAAGATCTCCACCGAGGAGGCGAAGGGGCAGATGGACGCCTACTTCGCCCGCTTCGGCGGGGTCCGCGACTACCTCCGCGAGGTGGTCGAGCAGGCCCGCAAGGACGGCTACACCTCCACCCTGTTCGGCAGGCGCCGCTACCTGCCGGACCTGAACAGCGACAACCGTCAGCGCCGTGAGGTGGCCGAACGCGCCGCGCTCAACGCCCCGATCCAGGGCACCGCTGCCGATATCATCAAGGTCGCGATGATCGACGTGCAGGGGGCACTGGCCGACTCGGGGCTGCGGTCCCGGATGCTGCTCCAGGTCCACGACGAGCTGGTGCTCGAGGTGGTCGAGTCCGAGCGTGACCGGGTCGAGGCGCTGGTCCGGGAGAAGATGGCGGGCGCGATCGAATTGTCTGTGCCGCTGGAGGTTTCGGTCGGAACGGGACGGAGCTGGGACGCGGCGGCGCACTGATCGGAGTTCGGAGGTCACCATGAGCCTGACCAGGACCACTCGGGAGGAGCTGGCCGACCGCTGCGGTGTCGCCTTCAGTCGCTTCCTGGACCTCTCCTCGGCGACCCCCGCGGACATTCGGGTGGGCGATGGAGCGTGGTCGGCGGCCGACGTCGCCACCCACGTGCTGACGGTGTTTCGTCGCTACAACGACCGCGACCTGACCAGTCGCCAGGGGCTCAGCTCGAGTGTGGCGGGCCTGCACGAGCAGAACGATGCCGAGCTTCGCGCCCTCGCCGCGGTCTCGCACGGGCAGGTGCTCGAGGAGTTGCGCACGGAATGGGGGAGGTTCGCCCTCCAGGACATGGACATGGACGGGGTGTACCCGTTTCATTGCGGCGGCACCATCGACGGTTACGGCGGCTGGGGCAACATGCTGGGGGAGCTGCTGATCCACGGGTACGACATCGCCATGGCTGCGGGGAGGCCGTGGCCTCTCGACGACCGCGACGCGGTGCTGATCCTCAACGGGGTCTTCCAGGTCGCCCCGGGGTTTGTCGATCCGGCGCGCACCGCAGGCGTCGTCGCGAGGGTCGAATTCCGGGTGCCGGGCGGTGACCCCCAGGTGCTGGCGATCGATCACGGCCGATGCGGTGTCGAGGAGGCTCGGCGCGCGGGTGTCCGCCCCGACGTCGTCATCGGGGGGCCGGCTCCGGGTTTGCTGCTCAGCCTCTACCAGCGGATCGGTGTGTTGGCCGCAGCACGCAGGGGCGTCTTGATCCGCGGCGGTCGGCGTCCCTGGCTGGCGCTGCGGCTGACCCAGTGGTTCCCGGCCTTCTGATTCCGGGATCCGGCCGCCGGGTGGACCCGACTCCGCGCTTCCCGGCACCGCCGTCGCGTCCGGAGGTGCGAGCTGTGGCAGCATTCGTCGCATGAGTGTGCTCGTCTGCTTCCACGCCCACCCTGACGACGAGGTGTTCACCACCGGCGGCGTGATGCGGCAGGCGGCCGACGCCGGCCACCGCGTCGTCGTCGTGACCGCGACCGACGGCGCCCTCGGGGAGGTCCCGGAGGGACTGCTCGCGGAGGGCGAATCACTCGCCGACCGCAGGCGCCGCGAGCTGGAGGAGTCCACCAGCGTGCTCGGCGCACACCGCGTGGTGCTGCTGCACTACGCCGACTCCGGGATGGCGGGGAGCGCCGAGAACGCGAACCCGGCGGCATTCTGCAACGCGGATGTGGAGGAGGCCGCGGCGCGCCTCGCCGCGGTCCTCGTCGAGGAGTCCGCGGACGTGGTCACCGTGTACGACCCGAACGGCGGCTACGGGCATCCGGACCACGTCCAGGTGCACCACGTGGGTGTGCGCGCCGCGGAGATCGCCGGTGTGCCGCACGTCTACGAGGCGGCGGTCAGCCGTGATCACATCCGTCGGCTGATGGCGGCGAACCCGGAATGGTCGGAGGATGCCCAGCCCCCGGATCTCGACACCTTCGGCCTGCCGGACGAGGACATCACCACCGTCGTGGACGTCAGTGCCGCAATGAGCGCGAAGCGTGCCGCGATGCACGCCCACGCGACGCAGGTCGGCGATTTCGGGCCGTTCCTGCAGATGCCGGAGGAGCAGCTGCGGGCCGCGTTCGGTCAGGAGTGGTTCAGGCGCCGGGGTGCCCCCGCCGGATTGGCGGAGACGACGCTGCCGCTCTGACACGGCCCGACGCTCAGTCCTGCGCAGCCGCGACCTGCTCGCGGACCTTGTCCATGTCCAGCGCCTTGACCTGGGTCACCAGATCCTCGAGCGCGGCGGGGGGCAGCGCGCCGGGCTGGGAAAAGACCAGGATGCCCTCGCGGAACGCCATGATGGTCGGGATCGAGCGGATGTTGGCCGCGGCCGCGAGTCCCTGCTCGGCCTCGGTGTCGACCTTCGCGTGCACCACGTCGGGATGCTGGTCGGAGGAGGCCTCGAAGGTCGGGGCGAAGCTGCGGCACGGTCCGCACCAGGAAGCCCAGAAGTCGACGAGGACGACGTCGTTCCCGCCGATGACTTCGTCGAAATTCTGCTGGGTCAGGGTCTGCGTGGGCATCCGAATCCTCTCGTAAAGGCGTGTCGACCGGGTTCAACGCGGCCAGGTGTCCGATTCTTCCCGGCGGCGCGCCGCCGGGGCGGCACTCAGGCTATCCGCCACTCCCGCTTTGCATCGCCGTCCCACCGCCGGATCCCGGCCGCGCGCCCGGCTCGTTGGCTCGGGGACAGGGCCCGCATCGCCTCGCCGATCTGTTCCGGGACCATCCGCCGGGCCAGGGTGATGTGCGGGGTCCAGTCACCCGGCCGGGTGTGGCCCGGGATGCCCGCGCTCGTATGCATGAGGCGAAAGACGGTGCGCTGCAAGGAGAGCAGGCCCGAAGTGGGAACCACCAGGTGCGCCAGGACCATCCGCCGCCCGCCGAAGACGACCAACCCTCCCAGCGATAGGTGCAGGTCGGGGGCGACCAGCCCCTCCTGCAGCTCGAGCTCCACCTCGGGGTCGAGGTGCTGGGCGACCGCGAGGGTGATGTGCGGGCGGATCGCATCGGCGCGGTGCGCGTTCACGCAGGGCAGCCCGGCGACCGACAGTTGCTCCCACTCCCGGCGGATCGCGTCGTCGAGCGCGTCGTCGAGTAACAACTCCACGGACTGCACCATGGTGAGCAATGATGGTCCGGTGAACCCGACTCGCGCAACGACACCGGAGTCAACCCCCATCGGACTGCTGGTGGGCGACGGGATCGGACACGAGATCGTGCCCGCGGCGCAGCGGATCGCGGACGCCGCCGTCTCCGCCGTCGGCGGGACACCGGTGACGTGGGTGCCGCTCGACGTGGGCCTCGACGCCATCGGCACGCACGGCACGCCGATGCCGGAATCGACCCTGGTGGCGCTCGCCGAGCTCGACGGTTGGGTGCTCGGCCCACACGACAGTGCCTCCTACCCGGAACCCTTTCGCGGGCAGCTGACGCCCGGTGGAACCATCCGCAAGCGATTCGACCTGTTCGCCAACATCAGGCCCGCGCGCGCGTTTGCCGGGGTACGCGCGGTGTCGCCCGAGATGGACCTCGTGATCGTCCGTGAGAACACCGAGGGTTTCTACGCGGACCGCAACATGTTCACGGGCAGTGGCGAGTTCATGCCGACGCCGGACGTGGCGATGGCCGTCGGTGTGGTCACCAGACGGGCCAGCGAGCGGATCGCACACGCTGCGTTCGAGCTCGCCTCTCGGCGCCGCGGACGGGTCACGGTGGTGCACAAGGCGAACGTGCTGGCCCTGACGACGGGGCTGTTCCGCGACGTGTGCCACGAGGTCGGGGAGCAGTACCCGGGTGTCGAGGTGCGCAGCGAGCACGTCGACGCGATGGCCGCACACCTGGTGCGGCGGGGTGAGGAGTTCGACGTCGTGGTCACCGAGAACATGTTCGGAGACATCCTCTCGGACCTGGCGGGGGAGCTGTCCGGTTCACTCGGCACCGCGCCGTCGCTCAACGCGTCCGAGACAAAGGCGATGGCGCAGGCGGCGCACGGCGCCGCCCCCGACATCGCGGGCCGCAACCGGGCCAATCCGACGGCGATGATTCTCTCGACCGCGATGCTGTTCGAGTGGTTGAGTGGCCGCGGCGGGGATCCGGCGCTCGGGCAGGCCGCGGAGCGGATCCAGCTGGCGGTGGCGAACACCCTCGAGGCCGGCGTCGCGACCGCGGACCTGGGCGGGCTGGCGTCGACCGCGGAGTTCGCCGAAACGGTGACGGCCCGGGTACTTCGGCGATGATCGGGCCAGGGGACGCCGCCGCCCAGTAGTCTTTCCTGGTGGCAACTCGATGGGAGTCGAGCTCCGCGGCGCCTGCCAGGGACCGCCGCCGATCACCCAGGCGAGCCAGGGGTATCGGTGCGGCCGTCGGGGTGCTGCTCCTCGCGCTGTCCCTGTCCTCGTGCGTGACCAACACCGAGGGCATGGTTCCGGTCACAGAGGAAGTGCACGTCGATCGGGTCGACGAGATCGCGGCGGCCCTGCCGCCGGAAGTCGCCTCGTCCGGTCGGCTGATCGTCGGGACGAATGTCCCCTATGCGCCCAACGAGTTCAAGGACGAGGACGGCAACATCGTCGGCTTCGACGTGGACCTGCTCAACGCCGTCGGCAAGGTCCTCGGGCTGACCGTCGACTACAAGCAGGCGGACTTCGACAAGATCATCCCGGCCGTGCAGGCGGGCACCTACAACATCGGCATGTCCTCCTTCACCGACACGAAGGAGCGCGAGGAGGCGGTCGACTTCGTCACCTACTACCGCGCGGGCATCCAATGGGCGCAGCGGGCCGGTGAGCCGGTGGACCCGAACAACGCCTGCGGGCTCCGGGTCGGCGTGCAGACCACCACGACCGAGGACATCGACGAGGTGCCCGCGAAGAGCGAGGCCTGCGTGGCCGCGGGCAGGCCGCCGATCAAGAAGCTGAAGTTCGACAGCCAGGACGACGCCGCCAACGCGTTGATCCTCGGCCGGGTGGACGCACTCTCGGCCGACTCGCCGGTGACCGCGTACGCCATCAAGCGCAGCGGTGGACGGCTGGAGGCGGCCGGTGAGGTGTTCGATTCGGCGCCGTACGGCTGGCCGCTCGCAAAGGGGTCGCCGTTGGCGCCCGCGTTGCAGCGGGCCATGCAGCACCTCATCGACGGCGGCCAGTATCAGCAGATCGCGGACAGCTGGGGAGTCGGGTCGGGGACGATCACGCAGTCGCAGGTCAACGGGGCGGCCGGCTGAGCCGGGGAAGGTGGAGACCGATGCCAGCAGTGAGTGAGAGCGCCGACCCCGCGAGAGGTGGGTCCGCGGAACCGGAAGCGATCAAGGCGATTCCGCTGCGCAGGCCAGGGCGCTGGATCGCCGCCGCGGTCGTCGTGATCCTGCTGGGGCTGTTCGTGTACGGCGCCGCGACGAATTCCGCGTTCAGCTGGGATGTCTACGGCCGGTACCTGTTCGACCGACGGATCTCCGCGGCAGCGTGGAAGACCATCGAGCTGACGGTGCTGTCGATGGCGCTGGCGGTGGTGCTCGGCGTCCTGCTCGCCGTGATGCGGCTGTCGCCCAACCCGGTGCTGCGGACGTCCGCGTGGGTCTACCTGTGGGTGTTCCGGGGCACCCCGGTGTACGTGCAGCTGGTGCTCTGGGGCCTGTTCCCGTCCATCTACAAGACGCTGGACCTGGGCATTCCGTTCGTGCACCAGTTCGTGCACATCGAGCTGCAGGGCATCGAGGCGGCGTTCCTGTTCGCGATCATCGGGCTCGGGCTCAACGAGGCCGCCTACATGGCCGAGATCGTCCGGGCGGGCGTCAGCTCGGTCAGTGAGGGGCAGACCGAGGCGTCCACCGCGTTGGGCATGTCGTGGTCGCAGACCATGCGCCGGACGGTGCTACCGCAGGCGATGCGGGTGATCATCCCGCCGACCGGCAACGAGCTGATCAGCATGCTCAAGACCACCTCGCTGGTCATCGCAGTGCCGTACAGCCTCGAGCTCTTCGGCCGCCAGCGGGACATCGCGGCCGTGAACTTCCAGCCGATCCCGCTGCTGCTGGTGGCCGCGACCTGGTACCTGGCGATCACCAGCATCCTGATGATCGGGCAGTTCTACCTGGAGCGGTACTACTCGCGGGGCCTCTCGCGCACGCTCACCGCTCGTCAGCTGCAGGCGCTCGCCGACGCCCAGGGCAAGCCGGTCGTGATCATGCCGCCGCCCGACACCCTGCCCGACACACCAGGAGGCGAACGACGATGACCCCGATGGTGAAGGCGGAGCGGGTCTGCAAGAACTTCGGTGCGCTGAAGGTGCTGCGCGGCGTGTCGCTGGAGGTCGGGCGCGGTCAGGTCATGTGCCTGGTCGGGCCGTCCGGGTCCGGGAAGTCGACCTTCCTGCGCTGCATCAACCACCTCGAACAGGTCAACGCGGGTCGGCTGTACGTCGACGGCGACCTGGTCGGATACTCCGAGCGCGGCGGCAAGCTCTACGAGCTGCACCCGCGGGCCGCGTCGCTGCAGCGCCGCGACATCGGCATGGTGTTCCAGCACTTCAACCTGTTCCCGCACCGCACCGCGCTCGAGAACATCATCGAGGCGCCGACGCAGGTGAAGAAGGTCCGCAAAAAGGACGCCGTCGAACGCGCCCGCGACCTCCTCGATCAGGTCGGGCTGAGCGAGAAGGCGGACGCCTACCCGGCGCAGCTGTCCGGTGGTCAGCAACAGCGGGTGGCCATCGCGCGGGCGCTGGCGATGGACCCGAAGCTGATGCTGTTCGACGAGCCGACCTCCGCACTGGACCCGGAGCTGGTGGGGGAGGTGCTCGGGGTGATGAAGAACCTCGCCCAAGAGGGGATGACCATGGTGGTGGTGACCCACGAGATGGGATTCGCCCGCGAGGTCGCCGATCAACTGGTGTTCATGGACGGTGGCGTGGTCGTGGAGTCCGGCAGCCCGAGGGAGATGCTGGCCAACCCGCAGCACGATCGGACCAAGCTGTTCCTGTCCAAGCTCCTGTAGTGCACCCACCCGACGGCGCGCTATCATTGTGATATCACTTTGATAGCGGACAAGAGGTGGGTGACATGGAGCGTCGGGCGTTTCGGTTGAACGGGTTCGCGGTGCTGCTCGGGCTGGCGATGCTCGCGGCGGTGGCCGCGGCGGCGGCGTTCGTGGGCATCGCGGGGGCCGTGGCGGCGATCGTGCTCGCGGTGGCGGTCGTGCTCCTCGCGACCGGCTTCACGGTGATCAACCCGAACGAGGCCCGGGTCGTCCAGTTCTTCGGCCGCTACGTCGGATCGGTCTCCGATGCCGGGTTCCAGTGGGTGGTGCCGCTGACCACCAAGCGCCGGGTCACCCTGCGGGTGCGCAACTTCGAGACCTCGAAGCTGAAGGTCAACGACGCGGCGGGCAATCCGGTCGAGATCGCCGCCGTGGTCGTCTACAAGGTCGTCGACAGCGGCAAGGCGTCCTTCGCGGTCGACGACTACGAGGAGTACGTCGCGATCCAGTCCGAGGCGGCGGTCCGGCACCTGGCCACCACGCATCCCTACGACTCGGACCGGGCACAGGACACGAGCCTGCGCGACGGCACCGAGGTGGCGGCCGAGCTCACCGCCGAGCTCAGGGACCGGACCGACCTGGCCGGTGTCGAGGTGATCGAGGCGCGCATCACCCATCTCGCGTACGCGCCGGAGATCGCGCAGGCGATGCTGGTGCGCCAGCAGGCGGCCCAGGTGGTCGCGGCCCGCACGATGATCGTCGAGGGAGCCGTCGGGATGGTCGGCCTCGCGCTCGAGAGGCTCGGCGAGCAGGGCGTCGTCGAGCTCGACGAGGAGCGCAAGGCGAACATGGTGTCCAACCTGCTGGTGGTCCTGTGTGGGGACAAGGCCACCCAGCCCGTCGTCAACGCGGGCTCGCTGTACTCCTGATCCCATGGCCGAGCGCAAGAAGGTGCTGCTGCGGCTGGACCCCGCGGTCTACGACGCTATCGCCAAGTGGGCGGCCGACGACCTGCGCAGCGTCAACGCGCAGCTGGAGTTCGCGCTGCGACGGGCGCTCGACGAGGCCGGCCGCAGGCCCCGCGACCCCGACTGACCCGCGCGAGGTCAGTCGGGTTTGCGGCTGACGAAGATCGCGGTGCCCGGGAAGATCTGGCCGCGCAGCGGACTCCACTGACCCCATTCGCGATCCAGCCACTCCGGCCAGTCGGGTTCGACGATGTCGCGCACCTCGAGCCCCGCCGCGACGAGCTCGCGCACCCGGTCGCCGATCGTGCGGTGGTGCTCGACATAGGTCGGCGTGCCGTTCTCGTCGACCTCCACGTAGGGCGTCCGGTCGAAGTACGGCATCGTCGCGGTCAGGCCCGTCGGGCCGGGGTCGTCGGGAAAGATCCAGCGGATCGGGTGGTTCACCGCGAACACCCACAGCCCGCCGGGGCGCAGCACCCGGGCCACCTCGCGCATCACCAGTGCCGAATCGGCGACGAAGGGAACCGCGCCGAAGGCGGAGCAGACGATGTCGAAGCTCGCGTCCGCGAACGGCAGCGACTCCGCGCCGGCCTGGACCAGGGGCACCCGGGGCCCGCCCTTCGCCATCGCGTCGCGGCCGCGGGCGAGCATGCCCATCGACAGGTCGAGCCCGACCGCCCGTGCGCCCTGGCCTGCGAGCCAGCGCGCGCACGGCGCGGAGCCGCAGCCGACCTCGAGCACGTCCCGGCCCGCGACGTCGCCGAGCAGGTGCACATCGCCCTCGTGCAGGCCTTCCGGGCACCAGACGAACTCGCCGCCCGTCGAGTCCACACCCAGGAACTCGCCGTGCGTGCGGTGGTAGTCGGCGGCGTCGGCGTCCCACCAGGCACGACTGGCCCGCTCGCTGTCCGCCGAGTCGAGCCGGTCGCGGCTCACGCCGCTGGTGCCGAGGATCGAGTTGGCCTCGCCGTGACGGTCGTCCGGACCGCTCTGCTGTGTCATCGCTGCTGCATCATTCGTCGACCCCGGGCATGGGGTCCACAGTAGGGTTTCCCGTCTGCGCCGACGCACCCGGGTTTGCCCAGCTCGCCACAGGTCGCGTACCCTAATCCACGCGAGTGTCTGCCGGGTGGTGCCGGATTCGGCGCGGCCGGTGGGGATTCGCGAGTCTGACAGAACACCATCAACCGACTACCCAACCGTCCGGAGCAACTCAACACATGCCCTCCACCACCGTCACCTCGCCGCAGGTAGCCATCAACGACATTGGCTCCGCCGAGGATTTCCTCGCCGCCATCGACGCCACGATCAAGTACTTCAACGATGGTGACATCGTCGAGGGAACCATCGTCAAGGTCGACCGTGACGAGGTCCTGCTCGACATCGGTTACAAGACCGAAGGCGTCATCCCTTCCCGCGAGCTCTCGATCAAGCACGATGTCGACCCCAATGAGGTCGTTTCCGTCGGCGACGCCGTCGAGGCTCTTGTTCTCACCAAGGAGGACAAGGAAGGTCGACTGATCCTGTCGAAGAAGCGCGCACAGTACGAGCGCGCCTGGGGCACCATCGAGGAGCTCAAGGAGAAGGACGAGGCCGTCAAGGGCACCGTCATCGAGGTCGTCAAGGGCGGCCTGATCCTCGACATCGGCCTCCGTGGCTTCCTGCCCGCGTCGCTGGTCGAGATGCGTCGTGTCCGCGATCTGCAGCCGTATGTCGGCAAGGAGATCGAGGCCAAGATCATCGAGCTCGACAAGAACCGCAACAACGTGGTCCTGTCGCGTCGCGCCTGGCTCGAGCAGACCCAGTCCGAGGTCCGCAGCGAGTTCCTGCACCAGCTCCAGAAGGGCCAGGTCCGCAAGGGCGTCGTGTCCTCCATCGTCAACTTCGGTGCCTTCGTGGACCTGGGCGGCGTCGACGGCCTCGTGCACGTCTCCGAGCTGTCCTGGAAGCACATCGATCACCCGTCCGAGGTCGTCGAGGTCGGCAACGAGGTCACCGTCGAGGTTCTCGACGTCGACCTGGACCGCGAGCGCGTCTCCCTCTCGCTCAAGGCGACGCAGGAAGATCCGTGGCGTCAGTTCGCCCGCACCCACGCCATCGGCCAGATCGTGCCCGGCAAGGTCACCAAGCTCGTTCCGTTCGGCGCCTTCGTCCGCGTCGAGGAGGGCATCGAGGGCCTGGTGCACATCTCCGAGCTGGCCGAGCGCCACGTGGAGGTTCCGGACCAGGTTGTCGGCGTCGGCGACGATGCGCTCGTCAAGGTCATCGACATCGACCTCGAGCGTCGTCGTATCTCGCTGTCGCTGAAGCAGGCCAACGAGGACTACAACGCCGAGTTCGATCCGTCCAAGTACGGCATGGCCGACTCGTACGACGAGCAGGGCAACTACATCTTCCCCGAGGGCTTCGACGCCGAGACCAACGAGTGGCTCGAGGGCTTCGACAAGCAGCGTGAAGAGTGGGAAGGCCGCTACGCCGAGGCCGAGCGTCGCCACAAGATGCACACCGCTCAGATGGAGAAGACCGCCGCGGACGAGGCCGCCGAGGCCGCCAACGCCGCCGCCGGCTACTCCTCCGAGACCGGATCCTCCGAGGCCGGCGAGTCCGCCGGTGCCGCTCCGGAGTCCGCTGGTGGCTCGCTCGCCAGCGACGCACAGCTCGCCGCACTGCGCGAGAAGCTGTCCGGCAACGCGTGATCCGATGACCCGCTAGCCGGGTCTCGCAGAGCGACCCCGGTCCTGTCCAAGGACCGGGGTCGCTTTGTCTTCCTGGTCAGGCTCCCGGACTGGAAGCGAGTTCGTCGAGCATGGCAGCCTTCTCCACCAGGTCGTGTTCGGTGGGGTTGTCGCCATCCGGTAGTTCTCGGACGAGGTCCTCGAGGGTGACGATCACCCACGACGAACGCTTGGCCACCTCGTCTCCCGAGAGAACCTTGATCGAGCCCTCCTCCAGCACCAGTGCCGGCTGCGAGAGGGAGCTGTCCAACAGCAGTCGAAGATCGTCGGCTTTGACAGTCATGTCACCAACGGTAGGACGCGGTGGCGTCGACCGCATTCGAATCTGCGTACGCACCAAAGACGAGTGACCCCGCCCGGATCCGGGCGGGGTCACTCGTCTTTGGTGGGATCTGGAGGAGTCCGATCAGCTCACGGCCGCAGGCGCCCAGGCGCTCTGCATGACGGCGGTGCGCTTGCGCATCGTGGCGAAGCTGTGGCGAGCGGGGCTGATCATCTGCGTGAACCAGTTGCGACGGTGCTCGGCCAGCGCGGAAGCGACCTCGGGAATCAAGATGCAATGCACCCCGTCGACGATGCCCAGACGGTGCCGACCCTGCAGGATGTAGTGGCTTTGCATGGATTTCCCTTTTTCTCGAGATGGGTGGCCTGGGGGTCAGTCCGTAGGATACCGAGTCATCGGTAATCCTGGTGCATTTGGGGCTGGTGTGCTTCGGCGTGTTCAGGTGTCAGACTGGTACGCGTGTTGAGAATCGGCCTCACTGGAGGTATCGGAGCGGGTAAGTCCACGGTGTCGAGGATCCTGACGGACCTCGGTGCCGTTGTCGTCGACAGTGACCTGGTGGCCCGTGAGGTGGTGGAACCGGGCACCGAGGGTCTGGCCGGGCTCGTCGCGGAGTTCGGTGAATCGATCCTGCAAGCCGACGGCCGATTGGATCGGCCTGCGCTGGCCGCCCGGGTGTTCGGCGACGATGCCGCGCGGGCCCGCCTGAACGCGGTGGTCCATCCGCTCATCGGCAGGCGCACGACCGAACTCGTCGAGTCCGCCGCCGCGGATGCCGTGGTGGTGCAGGACATCCCGCTTCTCGTCGAGGGCCGGATGGGCGCATTGTTCAATCTCGTGATCGTCGTCTACGTGGACGCGGAGGAGCGGGTGCGGCGCCTGGTCGAGCTGCGCGATGTGCCGGAGCACGACGCCAGGGCTCGCATGGCGGCGCAGGCCACCGACGAGCAGCGGCGGGCCGCGGCGGACGTCTGGCTGGACAACAGTGGGCCGCCGGGGAGCCTCGATGCCGAGGTGAAGGCGCTCTGGGAGCGGCGGCTGGTGCCCTTCGAGGAGAACCTGCGGTCCGGAGCGGTGGTCCGGGTCCACCCGACCCTCGTGCCCGCCGACCCGTCCTGGCCGGACCAGGCGCGTCGTCTGATCGAGCGCCTGCGGTTGGCGTGCGGACCGACGGCGCTGAGTGTCGACCACATCGGCTCGACCTCGGTTCCCGGCCTGGACGCCAAGGACGTCATCGACGTGCAGATCACCGTCGACAGTCTGGCCGCGGCGGACGCGCTGGCCGGCCCGCTGGCCGCGGCCGGATACCCGCGGATCGAGTCCATCACCCGTGACGATCCGAAGCCGGACTACGCCATCGGCGGCGAGGCCGATCCGGCCCTGTGGGACAAGCGGTTCCACGGCGGCGCCGACCCGGGCCGTCCGGTCAACATCCACCTTCGGGTGGACGGCTGGCCCGGGCAGCGGTTCGCGCTGGTGTTCCGGGACTGGCTGCGTGCGGACCCGGCGGCGCGCGCGGAGTATCTCGAGGTGAAGCGGAGGGCACAGGATCGTGCCGCGGGAGCGGCCGACTACGACGAGGCCATCGCGGCATACGTGGACGCGAAGACCCCGTGGTTCGACGCCGCGTACCGGCGGTCGATGGAGTGGGCCGAGCGGACCGATCGGTCGCCGTCCTGAGGGTCGGCCGATCGGCCTGCCCGCCCGGTCAGCGCCAGGTGATCGGCATCCCGACCGAGGCGAGCCAGGCGTCGAGGTCGTGACCGTGCGCGGCGATCCCGTCCGCCGCGGTCATCGCCCGGTGGATCGCTCGCTCGGTGGTGGCGGCGTCGAGCAGCCCGGCCGAGTGCGCGGCGATCAGCTCGTCCACGTCCAGTAGCTCGGTGTCGCGTCCGGTCCGGACCACGAGGTCGAGGTAGTGGTCCTCGGATCGCCACACCCCGTCCGCCACGGTGAACTCACCGATGTCGACGTAGTGGTTCTGATCGCGCGCGTGATACGGGTGGTAGTGGAAGATCGACGCCCGCAGACCGAGCGCCGGGAGGAGCCAGGACTCCAGGTAGTGGAAGTGCGCGTGGTCGGAGGTCCTGGCCATGTACAGGCCCCACGGTTCGAGCCGGTAGTGATCCACCGGTCGAACGAAGCCCTTCGGATCGGTGTTCGTCTTGTCCGCGAGGGAGAAGGACTCAATCTTCGGGGCGTGCACTTCGCCGTCCATGGCTGTTGAACCTACCCGGCGGGACGGGCTCCCGATGAGGATGCCGAGAGCATGTCGGTGCCCCGGCCTACTCTGGATCCATGGCTTTCGCATCCGAGCATCCCGTGGTGGCGCACTCCGAGTTCCGGCCCGTCGGGGACATCGAGCGGTCCGACGGGCGGTTCCAGGTGGTCAGTCCGCACCAGCCCGCCGGCGACCAGCCCGCGGCCATCGCGGAACTGGAGCGGCGGATCCGGGGGGACGAGAAGAACGTGGTGCTGCTCGGTGCCACCGGCACCGGCAAGTCGGCGACGACGGCCTGGCTGATCGAGAAGCTGCAACGGCCGACGCTGGTGATGGCGCCGAACAAGACCCTCGCCGCGCAGCTCGCGAACGAGCTGCGTGAGATGCTGCCGCACAACGCCGTCGAGTACTTCGTCTCGTACTACGACTACTACCAGCCGGAGGCGTACATCGCGCAGACGGACACCTACATCGAGAAGGACTCGTCGATCAACGACGACGTCGAACGCCTGCGCCACTCCGCGACCTCCAGCCTGCTGTCGCGTCGTGACGTGGTCGTGGTCGCGTCGGTGTCGTGTATCTACGGCCTCGGTACCCCGCAGTCCTACCTGGATCGGTCGATCCAGCTCGACGTCGGCGTGGAGGTGCCCCGCGACGCGCTGCTGCGCCTGCTGGTCGACGTGCAGTACAACCGCAACGATCTGTCCTTCACTCGCGGTTCGTTCCGCGTGCGTGGGGACACGGTGGAGATCATCCCGTCATACGAGGAGCTCGCGGTTCGCATCGAGTTCTTCGGCGACGAGATCGAGGCGCTGTACTACCTGCACCCGCTCACCGGCGATGTGGTCCGCCAGGTCGATTCGGTGCGGATCTTCCCGGCCACCCACTATGTCGCCGGTCCCGAGCGAATGGAGCGCGCGGTCAAGGACATCGAGGCGGAGCTGGAGGAGCGGCTCGCGGACCTGGAGGGGCGGGGCAAGCTGCTCGAGGCGCAGCGGCTACGGATGCGGACCAACTACGACATCGAGATGATCAAGCAGGTCGGGTTCTGCTCCGGGATCGAGAACTACTCGCGGCACATCGACGGCCGCGGTGCGGGCACGGCGCCCGCCACGCTCATCGACTACTTCCCCGAGGATTTCCTGCTCGTCATCGACGAGTCGCATGTCACCGTTCCGCAGATCGGGGCGATGTACGAGGGCGACATGTCCCGCAAGCGCAACCTCGTCGAGTTCGGGTTCCGGCTTCCGTCTGCCACCGACAACCGACCGCTCACCTGGGAGGAGTTCACCCAGCGGATCGGGCAGACCGTCTACCTGTCGGCCACGCCGGGCAAGTACGAGCTCGGTCAGGCGGGAGGCGAGTTCGTCGAGCAGGTCATCCGGCCCACCGGCCTCCTCGACCCGGAGGTGGTGGTCAAGCCCACCAAGGGCCAGATCGACGACCTGGTGCACGAGATCCGGGAACGCACCGAGAAGGACGAGCGGGTCCTGGTGACCACCCTGACCAAGAAGATGGCCGAGGACCTCACGGACTACCTGCTGGAGCTGGGGATCCGGGTTCGGTACCTGCACTCGGACATCGACACACTTCGCCGGGTGGAGCTGCTCCGACAGCTGCGGCTGGGGGAGTACGACGTGCTCGTGGGCATCAACCTGCTGCGCGAGGGCCTCGACCTGCCGGAGGTGTCGCTGGTCGCGATCCTCGACGCCGACAAGGAAGGCTTCCTGCGCAGCTCCACGAGCCTGATCCAGACCATCGGCCGCGCGGCGCGCAACGTCTCCGGTCAGGTGCACATGTATGCGGACAAGATCACCGATTCGATGGCCCACGCCATCGAGGAGACGGATCGTCGCCGGGAGAAGCAGATCGCCTACAACCGGGAGATGGGGGTCGATCCGCAGCCGCTGCGCAAGAAGATCGCCGACATCCTCGACCAGGTCTACGAGGAGGCCGACGACACGGCCGCGGGCGTCGACGTCGGTGGCTCGGGACGCAACGTGAGCCGCGGGCGCCGTGCCCAGGGGGAGGCGGGCCGGGCGGTCAGCGCGGGCGTGTACGAGGGCCGGGACGTGAAGTCGATGCCGCGGGCGGAGCTGGCGGACCTGGTCAAGGAACTGACCGATCAGATGATGAACGCGGCACGCGAGCTGCAGTTCGAGTTGGCCGGTCGATTGCGCGACGAGATCCAGGACCTCAAGAAGGAACTGCGCGGGATGGACGCCGCCGGCCTCAAGTAGGCCGTGGGCCGGGCGGTGTCGTCGCCGGCGACCGGGCCGGAGGCGTCCCGGTCGCGCCCGCTACGGTCGAGCACATGGACGCACGGACGGCGGGGCAAGCGGCCCGGACCCTTGATCTGATCCACGGCATGTCGTACTTCGCGCCGGAGGTGAACGAGAGTCTCGTCGCTGCGGGTCTGAGCCCGGGCCGCATGTGCTACTTCGCGGGGCGGTCCGCCGCGATGGGTGCGGTCGGCGCCGGCGTGGTCGCCGCGACGTTCTACAACTTCAACCCGGCGGCGATCTCGCCGGTGATCCCCGTGGCCTGGACGCAGGCTCGACCGGAGGAGGTCGTGGCGGCCCGGTACCGCGGGGTGGACGCGGCGATGCGACGGATCTTCGGCGCCGAGGCGATCGCGGCGCCGGCCTTCGACGAGGCCGCGGCGCTCGCCGCGACCGCGGCGCGCGCCATCCCCGACGCGGCCGGCCGCCCGCTGTACGCCGGGCACGCCGGGACCGCCTGGCCGTCCGAGCCGCATCTCGTGTTGTGGCACTCGCTGACGCTGCTCCGCGAGTACCGCGGTGACGGTCACATCGCGGCCCTGCAGACGGCGGGACTCTCCGGCCTCGAGGCGCTTGTCACGCACACCGCGACCGGCACCGGGTTCCAGGAGCAGTTCGCCAAGTCCCGTCGCGGCTGGTCCGACGAGCAGTGGAACGAAGCCGTCGACTCGCTCACCGAGCGGGGTCTGCTCGATGCGGGCGGGGAGCTCACGCCGGCTGGCTGGGAACTGCGCGAATGCGTCGAGGACCTGACCAACGAGATGGCGGTGGCGCCGTGGGCATCGCTCGGCGAGGAGGCGGCGGCGCGGCTGCTCGAACTCGGCACCGGGCTGCGCGCGGTCCTGGTGGCGCAGGAGGTGTTCCCGGACGGGGTGTACGGGTCGGCGGTGCCGCGCTGACCGTCGGCGCTGCCTAACTCGTGATGTCCTTGACCGCGAACTTCTGCCAGGCCACCAGACCGAACACCGCCGCGTAGGCCAGCGCGGAGAACGACCCGAGCACGATGTCGTGCCAGTCCACCGTCGGCGCCAGCAGCCTCGTCCAGGCGAACGAGAAGTGTCCGGGCAGGTAGTCCCGCCACTGGCCGAGCGCGGTGATCTGGTCGAGGATCTGCACCAGGATGGACACCATCACGGTGCCACCGACCGCACCCAGCGGCGCATCGGTGAGCACCGAGAGCAGCAGGGCCAGGCCCGCGACCCAGGTCAGGTTCACCGCGATGTAGGCGAGCGCGACGAGCAGCCGTCCCACCGCCTCGCCGTAGCCGAGGGAATCGCCGAACGGGGTCACCAGCGGCCCCGTCCCATACAGGGCGGTGCCGAGCGCGAGCGCCACCCCGAACAGGATCAGGATCGACAGCACGGACAGGGCCGCGGACACGATCGCCTTCTGCTGCAGCAGCCGGCTGCGCGGCACGGGGATGGCCAGCAGGTACCGCAGCGACGACCACGACGCCTCGCTGGCCACCGAATCGCCGAAGAACAGTGCCACCACCACGATCAGCAGGAAACCGACCGACATGAACAGGCAGAACACGGTGAAGTTCACGCCGCCCCTGGTGCCGAGTTCGATCAGGTCGACGGCTCCGGAACCGGAGTCCGACCCGCCGATGGCGAACGCGACCGCCAGGATCACCGGCAGCAGCGCCAGGAACCCGAGGGCCAGATGGGTTCTCCTGCGCTTGAACTGTCGCTTGAGCTCGGTGCGCAGCGGCAGGGTGTGCGACGCCCGGTAGCCGTCCGCCCGGCCGTCGGTATGGGACGTGACGGCACCGCCGTCGGTGTGGGACGTGACGGCACCGCCGTCGGTGTGGGACGTGACGGCACCGCCGTCGGTATGCCTGCTCGTCATGAATCCTCCCGGTCGTGCTCGCGATGGTCGGACACGTCCACCAGCCGGAGGAACACGTCCTCGAGGCGCGTCGTCTTCGACAGTCCCCGCACCCCGATGCCCGCACCGACCAGGGTGTTCACCAGCGCCGCGGGGTCGGTCCGGCCGAGATCGACCCGCAGCCTGGGGTGTTCACCCTCCATCAGGCGTACCGGCCCGAGCCCGTCGACCGACTCGAGGACCGTGGCCGCCCGGACCGGGTCGTCGACCCGCAGCTCGGTGGCGCCCTCGGTGGAGGTGAGTTCCTCCACGGTGCCGGAGCTGATCACCCGGCCGTGGTTCATCACCACCACGTCGGTACAGGTCTGCTCGACCTCCGCCAGCAGGTGGCTGGAGACGAGGACGGTGCGTCCGGTGCGCGCGTAGTTGATCAGCACCTCGCGCATGGCGCGGATCTGCGGCGGGTCGAGTCCGTTGGTCGGTTCGTCGAGAACCATCAGGTCCGGCAGCCCCAGCATCGCCTGGGCGATGGCGAGCCGCTGCCGCATCCCCTGGCTGTAGGAGCGGACCTTCCGTTCGATCGCGTCGCCGAGGTCGGCGATCTCGAGCGCCTCGTCCATCCGGGCCTCGGCGGACGGCCGCCCGGTGGCCTCCCAGTACAGCCGCAGGTTGTCGATGCCGCTCAGGTGCGGGAGCAGGCCGGACCCCTCGACGAAGGACCCGAGCCGGGAGAGCACGGGCGCGCCGGGGGTGACCTTGTGCCCGAAGACCCGGATCTCGCCCTCGCTCGGGGTGATCAGTCCCATCAGCATCCGCAGCGTGGTGGTCTTGCCTGCCCCGTTCGGGCCGAGCAAGCCGAGGACCTGGCCGCGGCGGAGGGTGAAGCTCACCCCGTCGACCGCCCGGAACCCGTTGTCGTACGTCTTGCGGAGGTCGGTGATGACCAGGGGCGTATCGACGAGGGAGGGTTCGACCTCGGCCGCCACGCGGCGCCGACGCCGGATCGCACCGATCGTCACGAGCAGCGCGGCCCCGCCCAGGATGCCGGCGATGCCGATCAGCGGGGCGACCGGCAGCGAGCGGCTCGACGTGGTCGCCGGCACGCTCGGAACGCGCAGTGCGGCGTCGGGGTCGAGGGCCACGGTGTACTGCGCCGGGCTCAACGGATTCGCGTAGGCCTGGTCCGTGGTGGTGACGACCACTTCGATGTGGTGCCCCTCCGGCACCTGGTACGCGAGCGCGGGGAGTGTGACCGAGATCGGGAGTGGTCCGGCGGCCGCACCCTCGGGCAGCCGGATCGCGGAGACCCCTCCGCCGGGCAGGGTCCGCCCGCCGTCGGGGCTCACGTCGTACAGCTTCGCGAACAGCACGCCCTCCCCGGGGGCGGCGGCGGTGGTGATGGTGAGCCGCACCGACGTGCCGCCGGTGATGGTGAGTGGCCGATCGAGCGGTGCGGTCGCAAACGAGGCGGACTGGCCGGGCGGGTCCGCGGCCAGCTCCACCGCCGGTCCGCCCGCTGCGTTGAGACTCGACAGCGCCGCGCCGAGGCCCGGGACCGCGGACAGCGCGGCGGGCGAGGCGCCGGGCGGCCGCAGGATGCTCTGCGAAGCGGGTCCGGCGAGAGGGAGCTCGATCGCGGGAGCCGGCGGCGCGCCCGGAACCAGGCCCGGATAGTCCGCCGCCGTCATCCGCCGGTAGGAGGGCCGACCCTGATCGGTCGGGGTGCCGGGTAGCGAGAACACGAACTCCTCGTCGACCTCGCCGGATCCGCGCAGCCGCGCGGACAGGAATCGCGCCGTCGCGGACTCACTGAACCGGGTGCCCTCGCCCCCGGCGTCGTGTCCACCGGGGAACCACCGCACCTGGACGGGGGTTCCCGCCGCCGCGATCTGCCGTGCGGTCGCGTCGGACTGGTCCAGTCCGAACAACGTGTCCTGTTCGCCCTGGATCAGCAGCGTGGGTGCGGTGATGCCGGCCGCGACCGCGGCGGGGGAGTGCGCGCGGAGCAGTGCGAGCAGTTCCGGGCTCGGCCTTCCGGACACCGCGGCCGCCGCATACTCCCGGCAGAACTCGATCGCGAATCGCCCGCACGGACCGGGTACCTGCCGGGGTTCGCCCCCGTTCGTGCCGGCATCGAGAGGTGCGGCGCCCGCGCCGAAGAAGATGCCCGCCCAGCCGCGCTTGAGCACGCCGGGGCCACCGTACCCGGCCGCCGCGGGCGTCGACGGCGCCATCGGCTCGGTGGTACCGAAATTCGGAAACAGGGCATGGCCCAGGTCATTCCACGTGATCGCCGCGGCGATCGCATCGATCCGCGGGTCGAGTCCGCCGAGCATCAGTGACAGTGCGCCGCCGTAGGATCCGCCCGCGACGCCGATGCGTGGGTCGCCGGGACCGTCCTGCTGTACGTCGCCCCGCGCGGCCAGCCAGTCGACCAGACCCCGTGCATCCGCAACCTCACGATCCGGATCGTTCAGCGAGATCTGCCCGGTGCTGAGCCCAAACCCCCTGGCGCTGTACGCGAGCACCACGAACCCGTCGTCCGCGAGCGCACGCGCCTGCGCGGCGACGGAATCCTTGCTGCCGCCGAATCCGTGCGCGAGCAGGACGGCGGGTGCCGGGGTTTGCTGTGGAAGATACAGGCGGGCATCGATTTTGACCTGATCGGTGTCCGTGGGGTCGGCGGGGAGTGTCAGGGTGACGTCCTCCGTGACGGGTGCCGGATGGTCGGCGATCGACCTGGTCACGACGACACTGCCGACGCCGACGGCGACGAGGGCGGCGGCCACGACGATCCGGGTCCTGATTCCACGCGGCCGGGGGATTCGCATGAGATCTAATGTAGCGAGGCGGCCCCGATGTGCGTTGTGCCGCAATTCCCCCTAACCCGATCGCGATCCGGCTAGGGTCTTTCCCAGCGGCCGGGCTGTCCGTGATTCTGCGGGGCTCCGGTGAGACCTGAGCACCTTGGAGGAATGAATGAGCGCCTACCGCACCATCGTCGTCGGAACCGATGGCTCGGATTCGTCTCTGAAGGCAGTGGACAAGGCTGCGTCGCTGGCGTCGGATGCCGGCGCGTCCCTGGTCATCGCCTGCGCCTACTACCCGGCGGACCCGAAGGACATCGAGGCCGCGCAGGACACCCTCCGTGAGGACGCCTACCAGATCACCGGTTCCGCGCCGACGTTCGAGATCCTGCGCACCGCCCGCGAGCGGGCGCACGCGGCGGGAGCGACCAACGTCGTCGAGCGCGCGGTGGTCGGTGCCCCGGTGGACTCGCTGCTCGCCCTCATCGACGAGGTCAAGGCCGACCTGCTGGTGATCGGCAACCGTGGGCTGAACACCCTCACCGGGCGTCTGCTCGGTTCGGTGCCCTCCGATGCGGCGCGCAAGTCCACGTCCGACGTCCTGATCGTGCACACGGTCCGCTGACCACCCGCGTTCTTCCCGCCCCCGCCGGTTTCTCCGGCGGGGGCGGTTTTGTGATCGGGGTCGCGAAAACTATTCGAGTACAGAGAGTTTGGACAGTCCGTCGGGCAGAGGATGCGCGTGTACGACGCCGAGTCGCTGGGTGGCGCGGGTGAGTGCGACATAGAGGTCGTTCAAGCCGCGCGGCGACTCGTCCACGATCAGGCTCGGCTCCACGATCAGGACCGAGTCGAATTCGAGTCCCTTCGCCTGCCGGACCGAGAGCACGCTCACCGACTCGGAGATCAGATCCAGGTACTCGTCGACGCCGGACTCGCTGGTCAGGACCGCGACGAGGCCGGGGCCGGTCTCGGCCGCGACCAGTCGGCGGACCTGCTCGGCGACGGCGCCGACCGGAACTCGCCTGGCCCACGGCCGCGTCCCCGAGTCGCGCACGGAGCGGGGGACCGTCTGGGTGGGGTCGATCCGGGCGAGCACGTCCTGCGCGACCGCCATGATCTCGGACGGCGTGCGGTAGTTCACCGTGAGCTCGGTCAGCTTCCACCGCCGGGCGACATACGGCTCGAGCACGGTCTGCCACGACGAGCTGCCGGCCGGATCGCCGGTCTGGGCGGTGTCGCCGACCAGGGTCATCCACCGATTGGGGATGCGCCGCATGAGCATTCGCCAGGCCATCTCCGAGAGTTCCTGCGCCTCGTCGACGATCACGTGCCCGTAGGTCCAGGTGCGATCGGCGGCGGCGCGCTCGGCCGCGGTCTGGGACTGACGCAGATCCTGGCGTTGGGCGAGCTGGCTCGCGTCGATCAGGTCGTAGGCCATCAGGATCTCGGGATCCAGCTCGTCCTCGAGGTCCTGCGGGGCCGAACCGGTGAGGATGTCCAGCGCACCCTGGGCGTCGGCGATCTGCGCCCGCCATTCGCGGTTCGCGCGCTCCCGTTCGGCCGCGTCGTCGACGCCGAGCAGTTCGGCGAGCTCGTCGAGCAGGGGAGCGTCGGCGGCACTGAACCCGGCGACCCCGGTGCGGTGCAGCAGCTCGCGGTGGTCGGCGCTGAGCTCGCGCGCCGCCGTGGCCAGGCGCTTTCGGGAACCGAGTAGGTCCGCGAGCACCCGCTGCGGCGTCAGCTGCGGCCACAGCCCGTCGATGGCGGCCATCACGTCCTGGTCGCCCCGCATCTCGTCTCTGATGTCGGCGACGTCATCGCGGCTGAGCAGGTTCGCTCCGCCGAGGACGTTCGATCCGATCCGGGCGGCATGCTGATCCGCCAGGGCCTCGATCACCGCCGAGACGAAGATCGGCCGGGCGAGGTTGTGCGGGCGCCGCGACGAGCGGGCCCGTCCGCGCGCGCGGGCGACGATCTTGCGATCGAGGGTGATCGGATAGGAGTCGAACGTCAGCCGGATCGGTTCCGGTGGGGTCTCCTGCCGGTCCCGGACCGCCTGCTTGAGGACCTCGACCATCGCGAGGGAACCCTTGACCTCGCCACACTCGAGCGAATCCTGATGTGTGGCACGCACTCCCGGGTAGAGGTCGCCGATGGTGGAGAGCAGCACGCCGGTCTCGCCGAGCGAGGGGAGCACCTGTCCGATGTAGTCGAGGAAGGTGTCGTTGGGTCCGACGATCAGCACCCCGCTCTTCGCGAGCTGCTGCCGGTAGGTGTAGAGGAGGTACGCGGCCCGATGCAGCGCCACCGCGGTCTTTCCGGTTCCGGGTCCGCCCTGCACGACCATCACCGACTTGTGTTCGGAGCGGATGATCGCGTCCTGCTCCGACTGGATGGTCTCGACGATGTCGTTCATGTGGCCGGTCCTGGCGGCGTTCAGTGCGGTGAGCAGGGCGCTCTCGCCCGCAACGCCGCCCGCGCCGTCGAGGGCGCCCGCCCGCTCCGCGGTGGCCAGGTCCAGGTACTCGTCGCCGAGCCCGGTGACAGTCCGGCTGCGGGTCCGGATGTGCCTGCGCCGGGTGACGCCCTCGGGCGCGGCCGGGGTGGCCAGGTAGAACGGCCGGGCCAGCGGGGCCCGCCAGTCCAGCAGGAGCGTCTCGTAGTCGTTGGACTCGTCGAGGATGCCCACCCTGCCGATGTAGCGCCGCGCGTCGCCGTCGGGGCGTTCGGTGTCCGGATCCTGACCGTCGAGGTCGATGCGGCCGAAACAGAGCCCGTTCTCCGCCGCGTCGTACTTGGCGATGTCCTCGGTGTACATCAGGCTGAACGACTCGCGCTCGCTGCGGGCCTGCGGTGTGCCGCCCTTCTCGAGGAGCACCTTGCGCAGGCGGGTGGCGGCATAGTCGCGCAGCGAATCCAGACGGTCGTACAGCATCGTCACGTACTGCTGCTCGCGCTCACGTTCGTCGTGCTGCAGCGCCTCGTCTGGCAAGTGGTCTCCTCGGACGGAAGGGAGGGAAAAGTGCCCAGCGAGTCTAGTGGGCAGGCGACCCGGACGCAGAAGTCCCAGGTCGGCGCGCTGGTCGGGGCAACGCGGTGTGGTCCGGGGCATCGCCGGGTCGCCTGGTCAGGCGGCGAGGAGGGTCTCGTGCACCGAGCGCCACCGCAGCCCGTTGCGCGCGCCCGGCTCCGGGACGAGCACGGCGGTGACCACCCGTACGCCGGACCCGTCGTCGGTGTGGTGTGTCTCGTGGAACCGGGCGATGGCCACATCGGCGGTCACGAGCTGAACCTCGATAGCGGTGATCGCGATCCGCAGGCCGGGAACGGCGTTGCCCGCACCGCGCAGCGAGTCCGCGAGTTCGTCGCCGGAGACGACTCGTCCCTCCGTGGTGACGAGGGAGAAGTCCGCGGTGTGAGCGCCGATGAACTCGCTCAGCAGCGCGGGGTCCGCGGCGGTCCCCAGCCACCGTTCCAGCGCCAGGTGGTGGTCCTCGATCTCGCGGATGACCTGGGTGTCCGTCGCCGCTGTCACGAGCGCGGTTCCGTGACGGTCCGCCGGGCCCGCCGGACGGCGCGCTCGGCGCCCTCGCCGACCGTATGGCCGAGTCGGGTCCCGCGTTCGGCCGCCACCTCGGTCCACTCGGCGCCGTGTTCGCGCGCCAGCGCGAGGAGCTCGGGCGCACGTTCCTGTGCCACCTCGGCCAGCGCGGCCCCGCGCCCGGCGGCTTCGGCGGCCAGTTCACGCACCCGTTCGGATGTGGAATGCAGTCGCTCGCCGACCGCGGCCTGAGCCCCGCCGTCCGGGGCTGGGGGCAGCGCCGCCAGAACAGCGTCGGACGCCCGGCGGGCGGCACGGCGGCCCCGCCAACCGAGGGACGGCCTGCCCTCGGTGTCGACGCCCGCGATGAGCAGGCCGCCGAGCAGACTCATGTTCTTGAAGAACTGGGTCCGGTGCGCGGCCCGCTGTGCCGGGTCGGACTCCGCCCAGAAGGCGTGGCTGGCAAGGGTGGTCGGCAGCAGGCTGCCCGCCAGCGTCAGCGACGCGATGCGGGGCACCGTGCCGGTGGCGAGCAGCGCGCCCGCGCCCGCCTGGATCGCCCCGTTCAGCCGGACCAGGTTCTCGGGGTGCGAGGGGACCAGCGCCGCGACCCCTCCGGGGAGGGCGCCGTGCGCGCGCTGGATGAACGGCTCGGCGAGCGCCGCCTTACCGGCCGGATGCCGGAGGGCATCGATGCCGCCGGTGATGAACACCGCCGCGAGCAGGGGGCGGGCGATTCGACGGACCAACATGAGGTGGCCTCCTCGTGATCGGGTGTATTCCACCCTAGCCACGGCCGGGTGTCACCAACCGCGTTCCTGCCACTCCGCGAGGAAGGGGCGCTCGGCGCCGAGCGTGGTGTCCTTACCGTGTCCCGGGTACACGACGGTGTCGTCGGGGAAGCGCTCGAAGAGCTTGGTCGTCACGTCCCGGTAGAGCGAGGCGAACTTCTCCTCGTCGGCGGTCTTGCCGACGCCACCGGGAAACAGCGAGTCGCCGGAGAACAGGTGGACCTGGCCGGAGGCCGGGTCCGTCAACGCCAGCGCGATCGAGCCGGGGGTGTGACCGGCGAGATGGATGACCTCGAGTGCGAGCCTGCCCACCTCCACCAGGTCGCCGTCGGTGACGGTGCGGTCGGGCGCGACCGGGAGCGGATCGGCGTCGAGGGCGTGCGCGATGGTGGGCACCCCGGTCTTGTCGACCACCTCGGCGAGCGCGAGCCAGTGGTCCGGGTGCTGGTGGGTGGTGACGATCGAGGTGAGGGTCGGCGCGGCGGTCGACACCAGGCTCACGAGCCGGTCGGCGTCGTTCGCGGCGTCGATGAGCAGGGATTCGCCGGTCTCGGAACAGACCACGAGATAGGCGTTGTTGTCCATGGGGCCGACGGAGATCTTGGTGATGCTCGCGCCCGCGAGGGATCGCCGCTGCGGGGCGGAGTCGGCCGTGAGTTCGCCGGTGTAGTGGTCGTCGATTGTCATCTGCTGCCCGTCCATGGAGGGGACGCTACCGTCGAATGAGGGCCGGCGAGGGTTCGGGCGCGCGAACGCGCGCGGCGGGGCGCGGGCCCGTCCGGTCGCCGCTCCACCGCACGTGTCGGTACCCCGGCCTACCATGTGCAGCGCGTGAGGACTCTCGCCTCAGCGCCGACGAGAAGGGACATCGAGTGGCGGACCGCCTGATCGTGCGAGGAGCGCGTGAGCACAACCTGCGAGGCATCGACATCGACCTGCCCCGGGACAGTCTCATCGTCTTCACCGGGTTGTCCGGCTCCGGGAAGTCGTCGCTCGCATTCGACACCATCTTCGCGGAGGGCCAGCGCCGCTACGTCGAGTCCCTGTCGGCCTACGCCCGCCAGTTCCTCGGCCAGATGGACAAGCCGGACGTCGATTTCATCGAGGGCCTCTCGCCCGCGGTGTCGATCGATCAGAAGTCGACCAACCGCAACCCGCGGTCCACGGTCGGCACCATCACCGAGGTGTACGACTACCTGCGGCTGCTCTACGCCAGGGCCGGCACCCCGCACTGCCCCGTGTGCGGCGAGCAGATCGCCAAGCAGAGCCCGCAGCAGATCGTCGACCAGGTGCTCGCGATGGAGGAGGGCACCCGCTTCCAGGTGCTCGCACCGGTCGTCCGCACCCGCAAGGGCGAGTTCGTCGATCTCTTCGACCAGCTCAACACCCAGGGATACGCCCGAGTCCGGGTCGACGGGGTGGTGCATCAGCTGACCGACCCCCCGAAACTCAAGAAGCAGGAGAAGCACGACATCGAGGTGGTCGTCGACCGCCTGACGGTGAAGGCGAGTTCGAAACAGCGGCTCACCGACTCCGTGGAGACCGCGCTGCGCCTGGCCGACGGCATCGTCGTGCTCGACTTCGTCGACCGTGACGAGGGCGCTCCCGACCGGGAACGCCGCTTCTCGGAATCGCTGGCCTGCCCGAACGGGCACGCGCTCTCGATCGACGATCTCGAGCCGCGATCCTTCTCGTTCAACTCGCCGTACGGCGCGTGCCCGGAGTGCACCGGCCTCGGCATCCGCAAGGAGGTCGACCCCGACCTGGTGGTGCCGGACCCGGAGCTGAGCCTCGAGGACGGCGCGATCGCACCGTGGTCGATGGGACAGACCTCGGAGTACTTCGGCCGCCTGCTGTCCGGGCTCGCCGACATCATGGGTTTCGACATGTCGACCCCATGGAACGAGCTGCCCGCCAAGGCCCGCAAGGCGGTCCTCGAGGGCAGTGCGGACCAGGTCCACGTCAAGTACAAGAACCGCTACGGGCGGACCCGGTCCTACTACGCCGAGTTCGAGGGCGTGATGCCCTTCCTGCACCGCCGGCTCGAGCAGACCGAGTCCGAGCAGATGAAGGAACGCTACGACGGGTACATGCGCGACGTGCCGTGCCCGGCCTGCGACGGGGCCCGGCTGCGGCCGGAGATCCTCTCGGTCACCATCTCGGCCGGTGAGCACGGCAAGAAGTCGATCGCCGACGTCGCCGAGCTGTCGATCTCGGACTGCGCGGAATTCCTGAACAGCCTCACCCTCGGCGCCAGGGAGGAGGCCATCGCCGGTCAGGTCCTCAAGGAGGTGCAGGCGCGGCTGGGGTTCCTGCTCGACGTCGGGCTCGAGTACCTGTCGCTCTCGCGCGCGGCGGGCACCCTCTCCGGCGGCGAGGCCCAGCGGATCCGCCTGGCCACCCAGATCGGCTCCGGACTGGTGGGCGTGCTGTACGTGCTCGACGAGCCGTCCATCGGTCTGCACCAGCGTGACAACCGGCGGCTGATCGAGACACTGACCCGGCTTCGGGATCTCGGCAACACGCTCATCGTGGTCGAGCACGACGAGGACACCATCCGGACCTCGGACTGGGTCGTCGACATCGGCCCGCTTGCGGGCGAGCACGGCGGCAGGGTCGTGCACAGCGGCCCCTACCAGGAGCTGCTGACCTGCGAGGAATCCCTCACCGGCGCATATCTTTCCGGTCGGTCGACGATCGAGGTGCCCGCGATCCGCAGGCCCGTCGACAAGAAGCGGCAGGTCACCGTGGTCGGGGCGAAGGAGCACAACCTCAAGACCATCGACGTGAGCTTCCCGCTCGGTGTGCTCACCTCGGTGACCGGCGTGTCCGGCTCGGGCAAGTCGACGCTCGTCAACGACATCCTCGCGACCGTGATGGCCAACAAGCTCAACGGGGCGCGCCAGGTTCCCGGTAGGCACACCCGGGTCAACGGGCTCGATCAGCTCGACAAGCTGGTCCAGGTGGACCAGTCGCCGATCGGGCGGACCCCGCGCTCGAACGCGGCCACCTACACCGGCGTGTTCGACAAGATCCGCACCCTGTTCGCCGCGACGACGGAGGCGAAGGTGCGCGGCTATCAGCCGGGACGGTTCTCCTTCAACGTCAAGGGCGGCCGGTGTGAGGCGTGCTCGGGCGACGGCACCCTCAAGATCGAGATGAACTTCCTGCCGGACGTGTACGTCCCCTGCGAGGTGTGCCACGGGGCCCGGTACAACCGGGAGACCCTGGAGGTGCACTACAAGGGCAAGACCATCGCCGAGGTGCTGGACATGTCGATCGAGGAGGCGGCGGACTTCTTCGAGGCGATCACGTCGATCCACCGTTACCTCAAGACGCTGGTCGAGGTCGGGCTCGGCTACGTCCGGCTGGGTCAGCCGGCGCCGACCCTGTCCGGCGGCGAGGCGCAGCGCGTGAAGTTGGCCGCCGAACTGCAGAAGCGCTCGACGGGCCGCACCGTGTACGTGCTCGACGAGCCGACCACCGGCCTGCACTTCGAGGACATCCGCAAGCTCCTCGGCGTCGTCAACGGTCTGGTGGAGAAGGGCAACACGGTGATCGTGATCGAGCACAACCTCGACGTGATCAAGACGTCGGACTGGGTGGTCGACATGGGCCCCGAGGGCGGTTCGGGCGGCGGCACCGTCGTCGCGGAGGGCACCCCGGAAACGATCGCCGCGGTCCCGGCGAGCTACACCGGCAGGTTCCTGCGCGAGGCGCTCGATGCCGCGCCGGTCGCGCCTGCCGCGTCGCCGAAACGCAAGCGTGCACCGCGCAAGGTCGCCGCGAAGGTGTGAACGACGCGAGGGCCGGGACCGGATACGGTCCCGGCCCTCGCCGGCGAAACAATCGTGTCGAGCTAGACGCCCGTGCTCGGGGGGGTCTGGGCCGAGCCGCTGGCGACGCCCGCGAGCAAGGAGTTGACGATGTTGGCAATCGATCCGAACAGGCCGTCGATGTCACCGGGGTTGGGCATGTGAGCTCCTTCAATGCGATGTGCGGTGTTCATTACCGAGTCGCTGGAAGCCAGCGTTCTCGTTGGCTGGAGACGAATCGAGCTGTGCCGCCTCCTCACGTGCAGGAAGGATGACGACGGGCAGAACGAATGTGATCCCCCGACTGCAGCGAAACCCCGAACCGATCCGGTTGGCTGGGTCTTTCGTGGATCGTCCGAATGGGTGTCCTCGCTGCATCCGGAATCTTTGTACACGAACCGGACTGGACGCGCGTACGGAATCTGAGGCCCGCTTTCCGCGAACGATTGTGACGTCCATCACAGGCGGTCCGATGGGCTGTCGAGTGGGGGAACGGTGCTGCTCAGGACGCTGATTAGGTCCGCTCAGGAGTCCGCGGACATCGCGCGGGCAGCGCTCACCGAGGCCTCGATCAGCGAGCGCAGTTCGGCCTCGTCGACGTCGGTGAGTCGCTTGATGTAGAGGCAGCCCTTGCCGGTGCGATGCTTGCCCAGGCGCTGCAGTGCGTCGCGGTGGTCTTCCAGGCTCAGGCTCAGATAGAGGGTGAGGGCCGTCGACCGGGGGGCGAATCCGATCAGTGCCGTGTTGCCGTGATGCCCACTGGCGTAACGGTAGGTGCGGTTGCCGAAGCCGATGATGCTCGAACCCCACAGGGCGGCAGGCTCACCGGTGGCGGCCTGCATCAGGTCGATCAGGCGCCGGCAGTCGGCTCGGGTGACGTCGTCGGCCAGCGAGTCGAGGAATTCCTCGACGCTGTCGCCGGTCGGCTGGGTCTTGTTCGCCACGTGTTCAGTATCGTCGCTCGGGGTCGCCGCCATCGCGTGAACGGAGCACCCGATGGCGGCGGGGAGGGCGAGGTCAGTACACCGGTCCGGTGTACTTCTCGCCGGGGCCGTTGCCCGGCTCATCGGGATGGGCCGACGCCTCGCGGAAGGCGCGCTGGAGCGCCTGGAGCCCCTCGCGGATCGGGCCTGCGTGCGGGCCGAGGTACTCGACCGAGGCCGTGACCAGGCCAGCGAGTGCGGTGATGACCCGGCGGGCCTCGTCCAGGTCGAGGTGCTCGCTCTCGTCGGGGTCGGGGGAGGAGAGGCCGAGCTTCTCGGCGGCCGAGCTCATCAGCATCACTGCCGCGCGGCTGATGACCTCCACTGCGGGCACATCGGCCAGCTCGCGGACGTCGCCCGTGTGAGTTTGCTCTGTCATGCCTGCTAGACTTCCATACACGACCGCCCCCGAGGATATCGGGGGCAGCAAGTGGAGTCCGACTCCCACCGCTATCCGGCACATCAAACACGCTGGTCAGTGGTCCGGTCGCCCGCCCCAAGGGCTGGTTTCGCACGGTGATCCGTGTGAAGTCCGTGCCGGGACGGGTTCCCTCTTTCGAGGGGATGAGTGTCGCGATCTGATCGCGGCGGTCGTCGAACCGGTCGACATCGGGCCCCGCATGGTGAAAATCCAGCGGG
The DNA here is from genome assembly GCF_042665615.1 of Rhodococcus daqingensis. NCBI lineage: Bacteria > Bacillati > Actinomycetota > Actinomycetes > Mycobacteriales > Nocardiaceae > Rhodococcus > Rhodococcus daqingensis. The sequence goes on from NZ_JBHTCS010000016.1 coordinate 140,399, forward strand.
GCTCTTTTGTTGGGAGAGTGCGGGCAACGGGCTGCCGGCGGTCAGGACGACCACGCCGCTCAACCTAGGAGGCCCCATCAGCACTGAGACCCGCATCAACGATCGCATCCGCGTACCCGAGGTTCGACTCGTCGGACCTGGCGGTGAGCAGGTCGGGATCGTGCGTGTTGAAGATGCACTCCGCTTGGCCCTCGAGGCCGATCTCGACCTGGTCGAGGTGGCGCCCGACGCCCGTCCGCCGGTGTGCAAGATCATGGACTACGGCAAGTTCAAGTACGAGGCCGCGCAGAAGGCGCGCGAATCGCGCAAGAACCAGACGCTGACCGTGATCAAGGAGCAGAAGCTCCGTCCGAAGATCGACGACCACGACTACGAGACCAAGAAGCGCAACGTTGTCCGCTTCCTCGAGGCCGGGTCCAAGGTCAAGGTCACCATCATGTTCCGCGGTCGCGAGCAGTCCCGCCCCGAACTGGGCTTCCGGTTGCTGCAGCGCCTCGGCGCCGATGTCGCCGACCTCGGCTTCGTCGAGACCTCGGCGAAGCAGGACGGCCGCAACATGACGATGGTGCTCGCCCCGCACAAGGGTGCCAAGACCCGGGTCAAGGCCCAGGAGAGTGCTCAGGCACCGGTGCCCGTGGTCCCGAGGCCCGCGTCGGCGCCCGCGCCGGAGGCACCCGCCGCGCCGGCCGCTCCGGCACCGGCCGAGGGTGCTGCGCCCGAGGCGCCGACCAGCTAGCCAGACCAGCACCACCGAAATGCAGTACCGAAGAAACAGAGAACTGAGGACTCCATGCCCAAGATGAAGAGCCACAGCGGCACCGCGAAGCGATTCAAGGTGTCCGGCAGCGGGAAGATCCTGCGCCAGAAGGCGGGCCGTCGCCACCTGCTCGAGCACAAGCCCACCAAGGTGACCCGTCGCCTCGATGGCAAGGCCGTCGTCAGCAAGGCTGACACGCCCCGCATCAAGCGCCTGCTCGGCATCTGATCGAAGACCAGCACTTTTTGACCAACCCAGGAGCGCCCGTCGCGCTCCGAGATTGACAGGATTTCCCAGTGGCACGCGTAAAGAGGGCGGTCAACGCCCAGAAGAAGCGTCGTTCGATTCTTGAGGCCTCCAAGGGCTACCGTGGACAGCGCTCGCGCCTGTACACCAAGGCCAAGGAGCAGCAGCTCCACTCGCTCACCTACGCGTACCGCGACCGCCGCGCGCGCAAGGGTGACTTCCGCAAGCTGTGGATCACGCGTATCAACGCCGCCGCGCGCGCGAACGACATGACCTACAACCGCTTCATCCAGGGCCTGAACGCCGCGGGTGTCGAGGTCGACCGCAAGATCCTCGCCGAGCTGGCCGTCTCCGACGCCGAGGCGTTTGCCGGCCTGGTCGCGATCGCGAAGGCCGCGCTGCCTGCCGACGTGAACGCACCCGCCGGGGAAGCAGCCTGAGCAAGCTGAACCAGGAGCGACCCGTGGACCCGTTCACCGAGCGGACTCCACGGGTCGTTTCTGCTGTCAAGCTGTTGCGCGGCGCCGAGCGCAAGAAGGCGGGGCGTTTCCTGGCCGAGGGCGCGAACTCGGTGACCGCGGCGCTCGCCACCGGCCGGGTGGAGGAACTCTTCCACACCGAGGATGCGGGCGCGCGATACGGCGACCTCGTCACCGCGGCCGCGGCCGCGGGTGTGCGGGTCTCGCCGATCACCGAGCGGGCTGCCAAGTCGCTCAGCGACACGGTGACCCCGCCGGGGCTGGTCGCGGTCTGCGGACTGCTCGACATCCCGCTGGACGAGGCGTTGGCGGGATCGCCCACATTGCTGGCCGTCCCTGTCGCGGTGTCCGAACCCGGCAACGCGGGAACGGTGATCAGGGTGGCGGACGCGGTCGGAGCCGACGCCGCGATCCTGGCCGGCGACAGCGTCGATCCGCACAACGGCAAATGCGTCCGGTCCTCCGCAGGCAGCGTGTTCCACCTGCCGATCGCGCGGGAGCGCGACGTGGCGCACGTGCTCGAGCAGATCACCGCCGCGGGGGTGCAGATCCTGGCGACCGCCGCCGACGGCGAGGTCGACCTCGACGACGCGGACGAGTTGCTGGCCAGGCCGACCGCGTGGCTGTTCGGCAACGAGGCGCACGGCCTGGACCCGGCGATCGCCGCCAGGGCCGACCACCGGGTGCGGATTCCCATCCGCGGCCGCGCGGAGAGCCTGAACCTGGCGACCGCGGCCGCCATCTGCCTCTACGCGAGCGCGCGGGTGCAGCATCGGCAGGACCGACCGACAACCTAGGATTGTTCTGCCGCGCGCCGGGTGCGCGCGGCGCGACGACCATCGACGAGGAGTTTGACCAGCCGTGGCAAAGAACGAGGCCGAGAGTTCAGGACCGATCGACACCGACGCGCTGACCGAAGACGCGCTCGGTGCCGCGGCCGAGCGGGCCGAGTCGGCATTCGCCGCCGCAGGCGACCTCGACGCACTGGCCAAGGCGAAGATCGACCACCTGGGCGACAAGGCGCCGCTGTCCCTCGTCCGGCGCGCCCTCGGCTCGCTGCCCGGCAAGGAGAAGGCCGACGCGGGCAAGCGGGTCAACGCGGCGCGCACCAGGGCCACCACGGCCTTCGACGCCCGCCGCGAGGTGCTGCTGGCCGAACGCGACGCCGCGGTGCTCGTCGCGGAGGCGATCGACGTGTCGCTGCCCGTCGGACGCCGTCCGGTCGGCGCCCGGCACCCCATCACCATCATCTCCGAGCAGGTCTCCGACGTGTTCGTGGCGATGGGCTGGGAGATCGCCGAAGGGCCCGAGGTCGAGACCGAGCACTTCAACTTCGACGCGCTCAACTTCCTGCCGGACCACCCCGCCCGGACGATGCAGGACACCTTCCACATCGCGCCCGAGGGTTCGCGGCAGGTTCTCCGCACGCACACCTCGCCGGTGCAGGTCCGGACCATGCTCTCGCGTGAGGTCCCGATCTATGTGGTGTGCCCCGGTCGCACCTTCCGGACCGATGAGCTGGACTCGACGCACACACCGGTCTTCTCCCAGCTCGAGGGCCTCGCGGTCGACAAGGGCCTGACCATGGCACACCTGCGCGGCACCCTCGACGCCTTCGCGCGGGCGCTGTTCGGTCCCGATACCCGGACCAGGATGCGGCCCAACTACTTCCCGTTCACCGAGCCGTCCGCCGAGGTGGACGTCTGGTTCCCCGGCAAGAAGGGCGGCGCGGGCTGGGTCGAGTGGGGTGGCTGCGGGATGGTCAATCCGAAGGTCCTGCGGGCCAGCGGAATCGATCCCGACGAGTACTCCGGATTCGCGTTCGGTATGGGTCTGGAGCGAACCCTGCAGTTCCGCAACGGCATCCCGGACATGCGCGACATCGTCGAGGGCGACGTGCGATTCACCCTGCCCTTCGGTGTCCAGGCCTGACGGGCATGGAGCCTGCGGAATGCCCAGACAATCGAGACCTCGAGAACGAGAGAGCTGAGTAGACGTGCGAGTAGCGCAATCGTGGCTGACCGAGATCCTGCAGCGGGCGACCCCCGACTGGGAGGTGACGGCCGAGGAGCTGGACGCCGGTTTCGTTCGCGTCGGCCTCGAGGTCGAGGAGGTCGACGTCCTGCACCGGGTCCCCGGACCACTGGTGGTCGGACGGGTCGTCTCGATCACCGAGCTCACCGAGTTCAAGAAGCCCATCCGGATGTGCCAGGTGGACGTCGGCGAGGCCGAGCCCCGCGGAATCGTCTGCGGCGCCCGCAACTTCGCCGAGGGTGACCTGATCGTCGCGGCCCTGCCCGGCGCTGTCCTTCCCGGTGACTTCAAGATCGCCGCGCGCAAGACCTACGGCCAGGTGTCCGACGGCATGATCTGCTCGGTCGCCGAGCTCGGCATCGGCAAGGACCATTCGGGCATCCTCGTGCTCGAGCCCGGTACGGCCGCGCCCGGCGCCGACGCCAACGAACTGCTCGGCCTCGGCGACACGATCATCGAGCTGAACATCACCCCCGACCGCGGGTACTGCTTCTCGGTGCGCGGGCTGACCAGGGAGCTGGCCTGCGGGTTCGATCTGGAGTTCGCGGACCCCGCGGTGCTGCCCACGCACGAGTCGGCAGGCGAGGCCTGGCCGCTGACGGTACTGCCGGAGTCCGGTTCGCCCCGTTTCGCGCTGCGTCGTGTCACCGGAATCGACCCCGCCGCCGTCACCCCGTGGTGGATGCAGCGCCGGCTGCTGCTCTCCGGGGTGCGTCCGATCTCCCCGGCGGTCGACGTCACCAACTATGTGCTGCTCGAACTGGGGCAGCCGCTGCACGCCTTCGACGCGAACAAGCTCATCGGCGGCCTGGTCGTGCGCCGGGCCGCGGCCGACGAGAAGCTGACCACCCTCGACGGGGTCGAGCGGACCCTCGACGCCGAGGACGTGGTGATCGCCGACGACACCGGCGCGGTCTCCCTCGCGGGCGTCATGGGTGGTGCCAGCACCGAGGTCGGCGTCGGCACCACGGAGGTGCTGCTCGAGGCCGCCATCTGGAACCCGCTCGCGGTGTTCCGGACCTCCCGCAGGCACAAGCTGATCAGCGAGGCCAGCAAGCGCTACGAACGCGAGGTCGACCAGGCCCTGCCCGCCGCGGCGCTCGACCGTGCCGCCGCACTGCTCGTGGAGATCGCGGGCGGCCGGATCGAGCCGGTCCTCACGGATGTGGGCGGGGTCGACGAGCCCGCGCCGATCCGCATGGACATCGACCTGCCCGATCGGGTGGCGGGCGTGGCGTACCCGAACGGGACCGCGGCGCGGCGGCTGACCCAGGTCGGCTGCGGTGTGGATGTGGGGGTCAGCGAGACCGGCCACGGCCAGCTCGTGGTCACCCCGCCCACCTGGCGTCCGGACCTGGAGCAGCCGGCGGATCTGGTGGAGGAGGTGCTGCGCCTCGAGGGCCTCGAGCAGATTCCGTCCGTGCTGCCCGCGGCACCGGCGGGCCGTGGCCTGACCCCGCAGCAGCGTCGCCGTCGCGCCGTCGGCCGGGCGCTCGCGTTCGACGGGTACGTCGAGGTGCTGCCGACGGTGTTCCTGCCCACCGGCGTGTTCGACGCCTGGGGCCTCGATGCCGACGACGCGCGTCGCAACACCTCGAAGGTGCTCAATCCGCTCGAATCCGATCGTCCGGAGCTCGCGACAACCCTGCTGCCCGGACTGTTGGAGATCTTGTCCCGCAACGCTTCTCGTGGTCAGCGCGATCTTGCGTTGTTCGGCATCGCGCAGGTCGTCCTTCCGGGTCCCGACACCAAGCCGGTGCAGGCACTGCCGGTGGACCGGCGTCCGAGCGATGACCAGATCGCCCATCTGCTGAAGTCGCTGCCCGATCAGCCGACCCACGTCGCCGCGGTGCTGACCGGGCTCCGGGAGCCGAGTGGTCCGTGGGGCGCGGGCCGCGGCGTCGAGGCGTCCGACGCGTTCGCTGCCGCGGAGACGGTCGCGCGGGCGGCGGGCGTGCACCTCGAGCGCCGGGCCGTCCAGTACCTGCCCTGGCACCCCGGCCGCGGCGCCGAACTGCTGGTCGACGGTGTGGTCGTCGGGCACGCGGGCGAGCTGCACCCGGCGGTGCTCGAGCGGAGCGGTCTGCCGCCGCGTACCTGCGCGGTGGAGATCGACCTCACGGCGCTCCCGATCGCCGAATCGCTTCCGGCGCCCAGGGTCTCGCCGTTCCCGGCGGTCCTCCAGGATGTCGCGGTGGTGGTCGAGGCGTCCGTGCCGACCGCGGCCGTCGAGTCCGCATTGCGGGCGGGAGCGGGGGAGCTGCTCGAGGAGATCCGGCTGTTCGACGTCTTCGAGGGCGCGCAGGTCGGCGAGGGGCGCAAGTCCCTGGCCTTCGCACTGCGATTCCGCGCGGTGGACCGCACGCTCACCGAGGACGAGGCCTCCACGGCCCGCGACGCCGCGGTGGCTGCGGCGTCCGCCGCGGTAGGGGCGCAGCTCCGCGCCTGATCCGTCCGCCGAGAGTGCACCTGGCGGGGCATCGGCCGGGTCGGCCGCCCGGCAGGTGCACTCTCGACATGGGCTGCCGTAGCCTTCAGGCAAGTCGACGGAATGAGGTGTCATGACCGATTCCCTGAGTGTTGCCGAGGGGCTGGGCCGGCTCACCGACCAGGAGTTGCTGCGCGCGATCGTCGCGGCGACCGCGGGCCGTCCCGCGCTGGCGTCGGTCGCGGCCGCCGCGAACGCGATCAGCGGTGAGGTGCCGGCCGCGCCGGGCGTGCCGATCCCGGCCGAGGTGCCGATGCCGGTCGACGTGCCCGTGGTGACCGACCCGACGGCGGCGGCCGGTGCCCCGGGCCCGACGGGTCCGGGGTTGCCCGGCGCGGTCCCCGTACCCGACTACACCGAATCCGGTGTGCCGACCTTCGATTCGGTTCGCGAGAAGATCGAGACCCGGAGCGGGACGGCGGCAGGCAGGACCGAGCTCGACGCCGAATCCCCGGCGGGTCGCACCGTCGCCGAACAGTGGGACGAGCGGCAGAAGGCGGCGAAGAGCAAGCTCGACGAGATCCGAAAGTCCATGGACACCTAGAGCGCTCGGCGTACGGTGTAGCCATCCCACTGTGCAACTTCATCACCAAGACGTGGAGGTAGTGCCATGGTCTGGTCGGAAATCGGGGTCGTCTTCGGCTACGCGGTCGTCTTCATCACCGTGGCGGTCGTCCTCATCGGAGTCACGATGCTCTTCATCGTGTCGATCTGGGAGAACTTCGGGCAGCGCAAGCCGCGCGGATTCCCCGACGAGCCCGGTGATGGCCGGCGCCGATCGGCAGCACTTCGCCTGGAATGAACGACCGGCGGGCCGGTCGGGTGACGGTTCCGCCGCAACCCGACCGGCCTCGACCGGCCTAGTTGCGGTCCAGGATCGTTCCGAAGTCGGTGCCCACGGGGAGCGTGCCGTATTCGAGGTCGCGCTCGGGTCCGAGCCGCGCCGCCAGGAAGGCCTCGGCGACCGTGGACGGTGCGGTGCGCAGGAGCAGCGAGCCCTGCAGGCCGAGCGCCATCGCGGCGGCCACGGGACGCGCGCGCAGCTGAGCCTGCGCGGTGTCGAGGGTGGCCAGCTCGGCCAGCGCGCCGCGGATCCGGGTGAGGTGTTCGTCGAACAACCGCGACTCCCCGGACGCCAGCGCGAGCTCCGCGTCGAAGGCGGCGACGGATTCGGGTTCGCGCGTCATGGCCCGCAGCACGTCGAGGGCGATCACGTTGCCGGAACCCTCCCACACCGCCATCACCGGCTGCTCGCGGTAGCGGCGGGCCAGCGGGAACGCCTCGGTGTACCCGTTGCCGCCGAGGCATTCGAGGGCCTCGTAGGCGTGGTGCGGTCCGCGCTTGCAGATCCAGTACTTGGCGACCGCGGTGGCGAGCCGGCGGAACGCCTTCTCGGAGTCGTCGGCGTCCTCGTCGTGGGCGCGGGCCAGGCGAAGCGCGGTGGCGGTGGCGGCCTCCGATTCGAGCGCGAGATCCGCGGCGACCGCCGTCATCGCGGGCTGGTCGATCAGCGTCGCGCCGAACGCGGCGCGGTGGCGCACGTGCCACAGTGCCTCCGCGACCGACTGGCGCATGCCCGCGGCCGAGCCGTACACGCAGTCCAGGCGGGTGCGCGAGACCATCTCGATGATGGTGCGGACGCCGCGGCCCGGCTCGCCGACCAGGTGTCCGATCGTGCCGTCGAGCTCGATCTCCGACGAGGCGTTGGACTTGTTGCCGAGCTTGTCCTTGAGGCGCTGGATGCGGAAGACGTTGCGGGTGCCGTCCTCGAGTACCCGGGGGACCAGGAAACAGGACATGCCCTGCTCCGAATACGCCAGGATCAGGAACCCGTCCGACATCGGCGCCGAGCAGAACCACTTGTGCCCGGTCAGCGACCAGCTGCCGTCGGAGTTCGGGACCGCGCGGGTGGTGTTGGCCCGCACGTCGGATCCGCCCTGCTTCTCCGTCATCGCCATGCCGAACAGCACGCCGGGCTTGTGGCCTGGCGCGGCGAGGACGCCGTCGTACCCGCGGGCGTAGAGGCGCGGCAGCCACAGCTCGGCCAGTTCGGGGGAGAAGCTCAGGGCCGGGACGACCGAATGGGTCATGGAGACCGGGCAGGAGTGGCCGGGCTCGACCTGCGCGAACATCATGAACGTGGCGGCGCGAGCGACGTTGGCGCCGGGCCTCGGGTCGGCCCACGCGGAGGTGTGGGCGCCGTGCTCGACCGCCGCGCCGATGATCCGGTGGTAGCTCGGGTGGTACTCGACCTCGTCGATCCGGTGACCGTACCGGTCGTGCGTGTGCAGGGTCGGGAGCACGGTGTTGGCCAGCTCCGCGTCGTGCTGGAACTCCGCGGTGCCGACCAGCGCGCCGACCTCGGTGAGATCGTGCTGCGCCCACTCGGCGTCGTAGCGGCGCACGCCCTCGACGAGCGGGACGTTCGAGGTGAACTCGTTGACATCCAAGCGCGGGGGCGCCTGGTTGAAGACCTCGTGGGTGCGGTGCGGCGAGGCGACTGTGTCGGTCATGTGTTGGTTCCTTTTTGGGTATCGGCTGCGGTCAGGCGGTGAAACCGACCGCGCGCAGGCACAGTTGGAGGATGGCGGCGACGATGTCGTCGTCGGAGAAGGTCTCGGGCAGCTCCACCGGGGTTGGGGAGAGCCGGCCGGTGAGGGACTCGCTGATCGCGCCGATCAGCGCGGCCGCGGCGATCCCGACGTGCTGCTCGGGCAGTTCGCCCGCATCGATGCCCTCGCGCAGGATCGCGGTGGTCAGCTCGACGTAGGAGCCGCGGTAGACGAGCCGCTCCTCGTCGATGCGGGGATCGACCGGCTCGAACAGCAGCGACCAGGCCATCTGACGGCCCCGGATGGCGCGGCGCGCGAACGTCTCGACGAGCGCGCGCAGTCGGTCCGCCGCGTCGGTGTGCCGGGCGACGGCGGTCCGAACCTCGTGCAGCTCCTGGTCCGCGCCGCGGCGGAACACGGCGGCCAGCAGGTCGGCCCTGCCGTCGAAGTACGAGTACACCGACCCGACGCTCACACCGCAGTTCTCCGCGATGGCCTTGACCGAGGCTGCGACGAATCCGCCCGCCGCCACCAGCTTCCCGGCCTCGGCGAGCAGCACCTCGCGACGCTCCGCCTGGGCCGCGCGGGTCTTCTCCGTCGCTCGGTAGGCCATCGTCGGCGCCTTTCGTAAAACTATGAATCGTGATTCAATCCTTGTCGATCCCGACTGTAGAACGAATCGCCGTAGACGGCAATCCGGCCGCGACGACAAGCCGGGCGCCACCCGAGGAGGACCCATGGACCTGACGACGATGCTGGAGAGCACCTGCCGGAAGTTCCCGGACAAGGAGGCGGTGGTCTACGGGGCCGAGCGCCTCAGCTACCGCGAACTCGTCGCCGCGTCGAAGCGGGCGGCCGAGGTGCTGCGCGGACTGGGCGTCCGGCACGGCGACCGGGTCGCGGTGATGACCTACAACAGCCCCGGGTTCGTGATCGCGGCCTTCGGGGCGTGGCGCGCGGGCGCGGTGCTGGTGCCGGTCAACCACAAGCTGGCGCCCCCGGAGGTCGAGTACACGCTCGCGCACTGCGGCGCGAGGGTCGGCGTGGCGTCCGCGGACCTGCGATCGATCGTGGAGGCCGGGGCGCCCGGGGTGCGCTGGCTGTACACCGAGGCGGGCGGGGAATCGGACCCGGCACGGGATTTCGACGCGCTCGTCGAGGCAGCGGACGAGTGGGAGGGCGTGCCGGTGGACGAGACCGAGATCGCGCAGATCCTCTACACCTCCGGTACCACCAGTGCACCGAAGGGATGCAGGCACACGCACCGCTCGATCGCGACCGTTCCGCCGTACATCGCGGCCACGATGGGACTCGATCGGGACGATCGGTTCCTGATCGCGATGCCGATCTGGCACGCGTCGCCGCTGAACAACTGGTTCATGACGACGATGTTCCTCGGCGGTACCGCGGTGCTGATGCGCGAGTACCACCCGCTCCGCTTCCTGGAGACCGTTCAGGCGGAGCGCATCACCGCGTTCTTCGGGGCGCCGATCGCGTACCTCGCGCCGGGGCAGCTGGCCAGGGCCCAGGGCATCGACCTGGCGTCCTTCGATCTCGGTTCCGTGCGGCGCTGGATCTACGGCGGCGCACCCATCGGCGCGGGCACCGCCACGCAACTGGCGCAGGCCTACCGGTCCGACGCGTTCTACCAGGTGTACGGGATGAGCGAGATGGGTCCGGCCGGCACCGCGCTGTACCCCCACGAACAGGTGAGCAAGGCCGGCTCCATCGGCCGGGCGGGCATGCCCGGCATCGACCTGCGGGTGGTGCGACCCGACGGGAGCGACGCGGCCCCGGGCGAGGTCGGGGAGATCTGGCTGTCGGGGGACACCCGGATGGTCGGCTATCTCGACAACGACGCCGCCACGGACGAGGTGTTCGAGGGTCGCTGGTACCGGACCGGAGATGTGGCGCGGGTCGACGAGGACGGCTACCTGTTCATCGTCGACCGCACCAAGGACGTCATCATCACCGGCGGCGAGAACGTGTACTCGCAGGAGGTGGAGGAGGCGATTCGCCCGCGCGCGGACATCGTCGACGTCGCGGTGATCGGGCGCCCGCATCCGGAGTGGGGCGAGACGGTGGTCGCGGTGGCGGTCACGGTCGGCGGCGCGGCGCTCGAGCTGGACGAGTTGCGGGACTACCTGGCCGACAAGCTGGCCCGCTACAAGATTCCGCGGGAGCTGGTCGTCGTCGACGAACTGCCCCGGAATCCGTCCGGCAAGCTCACCAAGCACGTGATCCGGGAGGCGGTGCTGTCCTGACCGGCGCGGGGCCCGCCGGTCCGGCCTGATACCGTCCGAACCACATCTTCCCGACACGGTGTCGGGAAGATTGGGACAAGGGTGTGGTTTCGGCGATGAACGACTTCAGTGGGATCGACGGCTTCCTCGGCACGAGGGCCTCCTCGGCCATGGACATGATGGTGCTGTTGATGGCCCTGGTGGTGGCGGTCCTCGGTTGGAGCATCTACCAGGTCAGGGTCGGCAGGCGCTTCCGGCTGCACAGGTCGGTACAGCTCGCGCTCGGGGTGGCGCTGCTCGTGGCGGTCGTCCTCTTCGAGCTGGACGTGCGCTTCAACGGATGGGAGGAGCGAGCGGCGGGTGTGGTCGGCGGCTCGGCGTCGAGCCTGGTGTGGTCGGTGCTGTCGGTCCACCTGGTCTTTGCGGTCTTCTCGGTCCTGCTGTGGCCGGTGGTGATCGTTCGGGCGGTGCGGAACTTCGGCGGCTCGCCGCGTCCAGGGGCGCACAGTGCGTGGCATCGGCGGTGGGCGCGGATCGCCGCGATCGGCATGACCCTGACCGCGGTGTCCTGCTGGGCCTTCTACTGGGTCGCGTTCGTCGTCTGACGGCTGCCCGCGCCCTGGCTATGAATGGGCTTGCATGATGATGCATAATCAATCGTATGGTCACTTCTGCAGCTTCCTCAGGCCCGGCGTCCACGCCGATCCGGGTCGCCATCGCCGGTGCGAGCGGCTACGCGGGCGGTGAGATCCTCCGCCTCCTGCTGGGGCACCCGGCCTACCGCGACGGTTCGCTGACCATCGGCGCGCTCACTGCGGGAAGCAACGCGGGCAGCACCCTCGGCGAACATCATCCGCACCTGCTGCCGCTGGCCGATCGCGTCCTCGAGCCGACGACCATCGAGCAGCTCGCCGGCCACGACGTCGTGTTCCTCGGTCTGCCGCACGGCAATTCGGCCGAGATCGCCAAGCAGTTGCCCGAGAGCACCATCATCATCGACTGCGGCGCCGACTTCCGGCTGGCCAGCGCCGCCGACTGGGAGAAGTACTACAAGAGCGAGCACGCCGGGACCTGGCCGTACGGCCTGCCGGAACTGCCGGGTCACCGAGAGAAGCTCGCGGGTGCGACCCGGATCGCGGTCCCCGGCTGCTACCCGACCGCCGCCAGCCTCGCGCTCGCGCCCGCGGTCGCGGCCGGGATCGTCGAGCCGCGGGTGACCGTGGTCGCGGTCAGCGGCACCTCCGGCGCGGGCCGCGCGCCCAAGGCGGACCTGCTCGGCTCGGAGGTGATGGGTTCGGCGCGGGCATACGGAGTCGGCGGCGTGCACCGGCACACCCCCGAGATCATCCAGAACCTCTCGGCCCTCGCGGGCACCGACGTCACCGTCTCGTTCACCCCGGTGCTGGCCCCGATGCCGCGCGGCATCCTGGCCACCTGCACCGCGCCGACCTCGGTGACCGAGGACGAGGCGCGCGCGGTGTACGAGAAGGCCTACGCCGATGAGCCTTTCGTGCACGTGCTGCCCGAGCACGTGTTCCCGCAGACCGGCGCGGTGATCGGATCCAACGCCGCCCAGATCGGCGTCACGGTCGATGACGCCGCGGGTCTGCTCGTCGTCGTCGCCGCCATCGACAACCTCACCAAGGGGACCGCGGGCGGCGCCGTGCAATCGATGAACCTTGCCCTTGGCCTGCCCGAGACCGATGGTCTCTCGACAGTGGGAGTCGCCCCGTGAACACCACCCCCGTCATCCCAGACTCGGTCGCCGTCGCCGGCGGCAAGCTCGTGCGCACCCAGGGCGTCACTGCCCCCGCGGGCTTCCGCGGCGCAGGCATCGCCGCGGGCATCAAGGCGAGCGGCAACCCGGATCTCGCTCTCGTGTTCAACGAGGGCCCGGACACCGCGGCCGCGGGCGTGTTCACCACGAACAAGGTGAAGGCTGCGCCGGTGCTGTGGTCACAGCAGGTGCTGACCGGCGGCAAGCTCCGCGCGGTCGTGCTGAACTCCGGCGGGGCGAACGCCTGCACCGGGGCGCCCGGATTCCAGGACACCCACCAGACCGCCGAGCACGTCGCCGCGACGCTGAGCGACTGGGGCACCGAGACCGGCGCCGGGGAGGTCGCGGTGTGCTCGACCGGGCTGATCGGCGACCGGCTGCCGATGGACAAGCTCCTCGCCGGCGTCACCGAGATCGTGCACGAACTGGCGGGCGGGATCTCCGGCGGTACCGACGCGGCCTACGCGATCATGACCACCGACACCGTGCCGAAGCAGGCGGCGCTGCACCACACGAACAAGTGGAACGTCGGCGGCATGGCGAAGGGCGCGGGCATGCTCGCGCCCGCGCTGGCCACCATGCTCTGCGTCGTCACCACCGACGCGGTCGCCACCGCCGAGCAGCTCGACGAGGCGCTCCGCAACGCGACCCGGCTGTCCTTCGACCGGCTGGATGTGGACGGCGCGACCTCCACCAACGACACCGTGCTGCTTCTCGCCTCGGGCGCAAGCTCCGTCGCGCCCAGCCAGGAAGAGCTCAACGCCGCCGTGCTCGCGGTCTGCGACGACCTCGCCGACCAGTTGATGGCCGACGCGGAGGGTGTCACCAAGCGGGTCACCGTCACGGTGTCCGGTGCGGCCTCCGAGCAGGACGCGCTCGTCGCCGCGCGGACCGTCGCCCGCGACAGTCTGGTCAAGACCGCGCTGTTCGGCTCCGACCCGAACTGGGGACGCGTCCTCGCGGCCGTCGGCATCGCTCCGATCGAACTCGACCCGAATCGGATATCGGTGTCCTTCAACGGAAGCCCGGTGTGCATCGACGGGGTCGGCGCGCCAGGAGCCCGCGAGGTCGACCTCACCGGCATCGACATCGCGCTGCGTATCGAGCTCGGCGTCGGTGACGCGGAGGTCTCCATCCGCACCACCGACCTCTCGCACGCGTACGTGGAAGAGAACTCGGCGTACTCGTCATGACCGGGCACATCGACAGCATCGAGCACATCACCGCCGCCGAGAAGGCGCACGTCCTCGCGGAGGCGCTGCCCTGGCTGGAGCGGTTCCACGGCAAGATCGTCGTGGTCAAGTACGGCGGCAACGCGATGGTCGACGACGACCTCAAGCGGGCCTTCGCCGCCGACATGGCCTTCCTGCGCACCGTCGGGATCCATCCCGTCGTCGTGCACGGCGGCGGTCCGCAGATCAACGCCATGCTGGCGCGCCTCGGCATGGAGGGCGAGTTCCGCGGCGGCTTCCGGGTCACCACACCCGAGGTGATGGACGTGGTCCGGATGGTGTTGTTCGGTCAGGTGGGGCGCGAGCTCGTGGGCCTGATCAACAGCCACGGTCCGTACGCGGTCGGGATCTCGGGCGAGGACGCGCACCTGTTCACCGCGACCAGGCGCACGGTCCAGGTCGACGGGGTCGCCACCGACATCGGGCTCGTCGGGGACGTCACCACCGTCAACCCCGACGCGGTGCTGGACCTGATCGAGGCCGGCCGGATCCCGGTGGTCTCCACGATCGCTCCGGACGCGGACGGGGTCGTGCACAACATCAACGCCGACACCGCGGCCGCGGCGCTGGCGGAGGCGATCGGCGCCGAGAAGCTGGTGATGCTCACCGACGTCGAGGGTCTGTACACCGACTGGCCCGACCGTTCCTCCCTCGCCAGCGAGATCGACTCGGCCGCACTGGAACTGCTGTTGCCGAAGCTCGACGCGGGGATGGTCCCCAAGATGGAGGCCTGCCTGCGGGCGGTGCACGGCGGGGTGTCGTCCGCGCACGTGATCGACGGCCGGGTGGCGCACTCGGTGCTCCTGGAGCTGCTCACCGGCGAGGGCATCGGCACCATGGTCACCCACGCCGCCACCTCGAACTTGGAAGGACAGTGATGACCGTGTTCCCCGTCTCGGCCTTTCCATCCGCTCCTCGCTGCGTTCCTCGCTGCGCTGCGGTACTCACTGCGATGCTCCGGAAGGACCTCGACTCATGACCGAACCATTGCAGCAGCGCTGGTCGAACGCGCTGATGGACACCTACGGCGTACCGCGGGTAGCCCTGGTCCGCGGCGAGGGCGCGGTGGTCACCGATGCGGACGGCAAGCAGTATCTCGACCTGCTGGCCGGGATCGCGGTCAACATCCTCGGACACGCGCACCCCGCCGTCGTCGAGGCGGTCACCGCCCAGCTGTCCACGCTCGGTCACACCTCCAACCTGTACGCCACCGAGCCGGGCATCGCGCTCGCCGAGCAGCTGCTCGCGCACCTCGGCGCACCGGGCCGGGTGTTCCTGTGCAACTCGGGCACCGAGGCCAACGAGGCCGCCTTCAAGCTCGCGCGGGCGACCGGCAGGCCCAACATCATCGCCGCGGAGAAGTCGTTCCACGGTCGCACGATGGGGGCGCTCGCGCTCACCGGGCAGCCCGCCAAGCGGGCCCCGTTCGAGCCGATGCCGCCCGGCGTCTCGCATGTGCCCTACGGCGACATCGAGGCGCTCGACCGGGCGGTCGACGCCGACACCGCCGCGGTGTTCCTCGAACCGATCATGGGGGAGAGCGGCGTCGTCGTGCCGCCGGACGGCTACCTCGCGGCCGCCAGGAAGATCACCGCGGACCGCGGTGCGCTGCTGGTCCTCGACGAGGTCCAGACCGGGATCGGTCGCACCGGCTGGTTCTACGCGCACCAGGCGGTCGGGATCGTGCCGGACGTGATGACCCTGGCGAAGGGGCTCGGTGGCGGCATGCCGATCGGCGCCTGCATCGCCACCGGCGCGGCGGCCGAGCTGTTCGGGCCCGGCAAGCACGGCACCACGTTCGGTGGCAACCCGGTGTGCGCGGCCGCCGCGCTCGCGGTGCTGCGGACCATCGCCGACCAGGACCTGATCAGCCACGCGGATGCCCTCGGCAAGGCGATCACCCAGGGGATCGAGAACCTGGGTCACCCGCTGGTCGATCATGTCCGCGGAGCCGGACTGCTGCTCGGCGTCGTGCTGACCCGAGAGGTGGCCCCGGCGGTGGAGGTCGCCGCCCGCGACGCCGGGTTCCTGGTGAACGCCGCCGCGCCGGACGTCATCCGGCTGGCACCGCCGCTGATCCTCACCGAGGAGCAGGCGGACGGATTCGTCGCGGCGTTGCCCGCGATCCTCGATGTGGCGGAGGCACAGAAATGAGCACGACCATCAAGCACTTCTTGAGGGACGACGACCTGACGCCCGCTCAGCAGGCGGAGGTCCTCGCGCTCGCCGCGGAGCTGAAGCGGTCCCCGTTCGCGAAGCGGACGCTGGAGGGCCCGCGCGGCGTCGGCGTGATCTTCGAGAAGAACTCCACCCGGACGCGCTTCTCCTTCGAGATGGGCATCGCGCAGCTCGGTGGGCACGCGGTCGTCGTCGACGGCCGCAGCACCCAGCTCGGCCGCGAGGAGACGCTGCAGGACACCGGTCGGGTGCTCTCGCGGTACGTGGACGCGGTGGTCTGGCGCACCTTCGGGCAGAAGCGGCTCGAGCAGATGGCGGCGGGGTCCACGGTGCCGATCGTCAACGCGCTCTCCGACGAGTTCCACCCGTGCCAGGTGCTGGCGGACCTGCAGACCCTCGCCGAGCGCAAGGGCGAGCTCAAGGGCCTCAAGCTGACCTACCTCGGCGACGGCGCCAACAACATGGCGCATTCGCTGCTGCTCGGCGGCGTCACGGCGGGCATCGACGTCACGATCGCGGCGCCTGCTGGCTTCGCGCCGCTCGGGTACATCGTCGAGGCGGCCAGGGCCCGCGCGGAGCAGACCGGCGCGACGATCACGCTGACCGATGACCCGGTCGCGGGCGCCAAGGGTGCCGACGCACTGGTCACGGACACGTGGACGTCGATGGGACAGGAGAACGACGGCCTGGACCGGGTCGGGCCGTTCCGGCCGTTCCAGGTCAATGCGGCGCTGCTGGCGCACGCGGCGCCCGACGCGACGGTGCTGCACTGCCTGCCCGCGCACCGCGGCGAGGAGATCACCGACGAGGTGATCGACGGGCCGCAGAGCGCGGTGTGGGACGAGGCGGAGAACCGGCTGCACGCACAGAAGGCGTTGCTGGTGTGGTTGTTCGAGCAGCAGGGCGGACCGGAGAACCGGCCGTGACGAGCGTCAAGCCGATCGCGGTCGCGTCGGCGAAGGTCGCGGTCGCGCCGACCCGAGCGGGCAGGCAGGCCCGGATCACCGCGCTGCTGTCGGTGCACGAGGTGCGCAGCCAGCCGGAGCTGGCCGCGCTGCTCGCGGCTGAGGGCATCGAGGTCTCCAACGCCACGCTCTCGCGGGACCTCGAGGAGCTCGGGGCCGTGAAGCTGCGGGCCGCGGACGGCGGCGCGGGCGTGTACGTGGTGCCCGAGGACGGCAGCCCCGTCCGCGGGGTCTCCGGCGGCACCGACCGGCTCTCCCGGCTGCTCGGCGAGCTGCTGGTGTCCACCGACGCCAGCGGAAACCTGGCGGTCCTGCGGACACCGCCCGGCGCCGCGCACTACCTCGCGAGCGCCCTCGACCGGGCTTCGCTGCCCGAGGTTGTCGGAACCATCGCCGGGGATGACACCATTCTTGTGATCGCCCGCGAACCACTCACCGGCGCGCAGCTGGCCGAGATGATCGAAAAACTGGCCTGACGGCCTCGGATCCGTCGGCTGACAACTGAAGATCTTGTGAAGAGCTACAACCTGAAGGAGCACACAGACCATGGCTGAACGCGTCGTACTCGCCTACTCGGGCGGGCTGGACACCTCGGTGGCCATCAGCTGGATCGGCAAGGAGACGGGCAAAGAGGTCGTCGCCGTCGCCATCGATCTCGGCCAGGGCGGCGAGGACATGGAGGTCGTGCGCCAGCGTGCCCTCGACTGCGGCGCGGTGGAGTCCGTCGTGGTCGACGCCCGCGACGAGTTCGCCGACGAGTACTGCCTGCCGACCATCCAGGCCAACGCGCTGTACATGGACCGGTACCCGCTGGTGTCGGCGATCAGCCGCCCGCTGATCGTCAAGCACATCGTCGAGGCGGCGCGTGCCCACGGCGGCACGGTGGTCTCGCACGGCTGCACCGGCAAGGGCAACGACCAGGTCCGCTTCGAGGTCGGCTTCGGCGCCCTCGCGCCCGACCTCGAGGTCATCGCCCCGGTCCGCGACTACGCGTGGACCCGCGAGAAGGCGATCAAGTTCGCCGAAGAGAACAACATCCCGATCAACGTCTCCAAGAAGTCGCCGTTCTCGATCGACCAGAACGTGTGGGGCCGCGCCGTCGAGACCGGGTTCCTCGAGGACCTGTGGAACGCCCCCACCAAGGACGTCTACGACTACACCCAGGACCCCACGCTCAACTGGAACACCCCCGACGAGCTGATCATCAGCTTCGAGGCGGGCAAGCCCGTCGCGATCGACGGCAAGCCGGTCACCGTGCTCGAGGCCATCCAGGAACTCAACAAGCGCGCGGGCGCACAGGGCGTCGGCCGCCTCGACGTCGTCGAGGACCGTCTCGTCGGCATCAAGAGCCGCGAGATCTACGAGGCCCCCGGCGCGATGGTGCTCATCACCGCCCACCAGGAGCTCGAGCACGTCACCCTCGAGCGCGAGCTCGGCCGGTACAAGCGGCAGATGGAGCAGCGCTGGTCCGAGCTGGTCTACGACGGCCTGTGGTTCTCGCCGCTCAAGGAGGCGCTCGACACCTTCGTCGCGAAGACCCAGGAGCGGGTCACCGGCGACATCCGGCTGTTCCTGCACGGCGGCGCGATCACCGTCAACGGACGTCGCAGCTCGGAGTCGCTCTACGACTTCAACCTGGCCACCTACGACGAGGGTGACACCTTCGACCAGTCCTACGCCAAGGGCTTCGTCAACATCCACGGCCTGTCCTCCAAGGTCGCGGCCAAGCGGGACCTGGGTCTGTAGGCATGTCGGAGAGTTCGCACGGTACGACCGCCGGGGGCACCAACACGGGTGCGCTGTGGGGCGGCCGGTTCGCCTCGGGTCCCGCCGAGGCCATGGCCGCGCTGAGCAAGTCGACGCACTTCGACTGGGTGCTCGCGCCCTACGACGTGCGTGCCTCTCAGGCGCACGCCCGGGTGCTGCACAAGGCCGGCCTGCTCAGTGACGCCGACCTGGCGACGATGCTGGACGGGCTGACCCGCCTGGCCGACGACGTGGCCAGTGGGGCGTTCGTGCCTGCGGACTCCGACGAGGACGTGCACGGCGCCCTCGAGCGCGGCCTGATCGAGCGGGTCGGCGCCGAGGTCGGGGGACGCCTGCGCGCCGGCCGTTCCCGCAACGACCAGGTGGCCACCCTGTTCCGGATGTGGCTGCGCGACGCGGCCCGCCGGGTGGCGGCCGGGGTGCTCGACGTCGTCGACGCCCTGGCCACCCAGGCGGCCGCGCACCCCGATGCGGTGATGCCCGGCAAGACGCACCTGCAGGCCGCGCAGCCGGTGCTGCTCGCACACCACCTGCTCGCGCATGCGCATCCGCTCCTGCGCGACGTGCAGCGCCTGGAGGACTTCGACAGGCGTGCCGCGGTGTCCCCGTACGGTTCGGGGGCGCTGGCCGGTTCGTCGCTCGGGCTGGACCCGGAGGCCATCGCGGCGGAGTTGAACTTCGACTCCTCCTCGGAGAACTCCATCGACGCCACCTCGTCGCGGGACTTCGCGGCGGAGGCGGCGTTCGTGTTCGCGATGATCGCGGTCGATCTCTCGAGGATGGCCGAGGAGGTCATCATCTGGAGCACCCCGGAATTCGGCTACATCACGCTCGCCGATGCGTGGTCGACCGGTTCGTCGATCATGCCGCAGAAGAAGAACCCCGACGTCTCGGAGCTCACCCGCGGCAAGGCCGGACGACTGATCGGCAATGTGACGGGCCTGCTGGCGACGCTGAAGGCTCAGCCGTTGGCGTACAACAGGGATCTGCAGGAGGACAAGGAGCCGGTCTTCGACTCGGTGGCGCAGCTGGAACTGTTGCTGCCCGCGATCACCGGCCTCGTCTCCACCCTCGAGTTCCACACCGACCGGATGGCGGAGCTGGCCCCGGCCGGGTTCACCCTCGCCACCGACATCGCGGAATGGATGGTGCGGCAAGGGGTTCCGTTCCGAGTCGCGCACGAGGCCGCCGGCGCCTGCGTCCGGGTCGCCGAGGGCAGGGGAGTCGGCCTCGAGGAGCTCACCGACGAGGAGCTGGCGGGCGTGGACCCGGCGCTCACCCCCGCGGTGCGTGAGGTGCTCACGGTCGCCGGTTCGATCGCCTCGCGTAACGCTCGGGGCGGCACCGCCGGTGTACAGGTCGCCCGGCAGCTCGGCGGCGTCCGGGAGGCCTCGCGCGTGCGTCGTGCCTGGATCGAACGGTGAGCCACCCCTGAGGGAGCGTTCGGTGGGGTGCGTTCACCGCGTGCGCGCGGGGAATATAGTGTGATCTGAGTCACCATCGATCATCCCTTGGGGGGACGCAGAAGTGAGTTGGTATCCAGAGGTTCTGAACGGCTCGGTGCGTCGTGTCGTGGCCACCGCTCAGAACGGCCTCGAGGTGATCCGCCTGGGCGGACTGGAGACGGAAACCCGTCCCTCGCAGTTCCGGGTGGTCGAGCGGGAGCCGATGTTCCGGCTGCGCCGGTACTTCGCGGACGAGGCCGCCGACGGCTCGCGGCCGCCGATCGTGCTCGTGCCGCCGATGATGATGTCGGCGGACGTCTACGACGTCGCGCAGGACCAGGGCGCGGTCGGTGTCCTGCACGCGATGGGTCTCGACCCGTGGGTGGTCGACTTCGGGTCGCCGGACAGCGAGGACGGCGGCTGGAACCGCACACTGGCCGACCACGTCGTCGCCATCAGCGAGATCATCGACCGGGTGCACGAGCACACCGGCCGGGACGTGCACCTCGCCGGATACTCCCAGGGCGGGATGTTCTGCTACCAGGCCGCCGCCTACCGGCGGTGCAAGAACCTGGCCAGTGTGATCACGTTCGGGGCGCCTGTCGACACGCTGGCGGCGCTCCCGCTCGGCATCCCCGAGGGCGTCGCGACCAGGGCCGCCGACTTCCTCGCCGATCACGTGTTCACCCGGCTCTCGATCGCGGGATGGATGGCGCGCACGGGCTTTCAGCTGCTCGACCCCGTCAAGACCGCGAAATCCCGGCTCGACTTCCTGCGTCAGCTGCACGACCGGGAGGCCCTGCTGCCGCGCGAGCAGCAGCGGCGTTTCCTGGCGACCGAGGGATGGGTCGCCTGGTCGGGTCCGGCCGTCGCGGAGCTGCTCAAGCAGTTCATCGTGCACAACCGGATGATGTCCGGTGGATTCGTCATCCAGGAGCGGCTGGTCACCCTCGCGGAGCTGAGCTGCCCGATCCTGGCCTTCGTGGGTGAGGTCGACGACATCGGCCAGCCCGTGGCCGTGCGGGGGATCCGGCGGGCGGCGCCGCGTGCCGAGGTCTTCGAATCGACCTTGCGGGCAGGCCATTTCGGTCTCGTCGTGGGGTCGGCCGCGGCCACCCAGACCTGGCCGACGGCCGGTGAATGGGTCCGCTGGCGCGAGGGCCTCGGGCCCCGGCCCGAGAGCATCGACGAGATGACCTATGAGGACCAGCCCGCGACCGAGACGGGCGTCTCGGTGAGCGACAGGATCCTGCACACCGGGGCGTCCATCGCCGAGGTGGGCGTCGGTATCACCAGGGGCGTACTGGACATCACCTCGCAGACGGTGCGCGGGACCAGGGAACTGTCCGCGGAGGCGGTGCGGGTGCTGCCCCGGCTGGCCAGGCTCGGTCAGATCCAGCCACACACGACGATCTCGCTGGGCAAACTGCTGGCCGAGGCCGGCGCGAAATCGCCGAAGGGCGAGTGCTTCCTGTTCGACGACCGCGTGTACACCAACGAGGCCGTCAACACCCGAATCGACAACGTGGTCCGCGGGCTGATCTCGACGGGTGTGCGCCCGGCCGAACGCATCGGCGTGCTCATGGAGACCAGGCCGAGCGCGCTGATCGCGATCGCCGCGCTCTCGCGGATCGGCGCGGTCGTGGTCATGCTGCCGCCGACCGCCGACCTGTCCGCGTCGGTGCGCCTCGGCGGGGTCCAGACGATCATCACGGACCCGGACAACCTGCGCTCCGCCACCGCACTCGGGGTCGACGTGCTGGTTCTCGGTGGCGGTGAGTCGCGGGTTCTGGACACCGAACCGGACTCGGCCACAATCGATCTCGAGAAGATCGACCCGTCGAAGGTGAAGTTGCCCGCGTGGTACCGACCGAATCCCGGACGCGCACAGGAGCTCGCCTTCGTGTTGTTGAGCCGGTCCGGCGGCCATCTCGAGGCGAAGCACATCACCAACCACCGCTGGGCGCTGTCCGCATTCGGTACCGCGACCGCGGCGAATCTGGGCCGCGGTGACACGGTGTACTCGATTGCTCCGCTTTATCATTCGTCCGTACTCCTGGCCACGCTCGGCGGCGCGATCGCCGGTGGATCGAGGATCGCGCTGACCCGGGGGCTCGATCCCGCGCAGTTCGCCGCCGAGGTGCACCGCTACGGCGTGACCGTGGTCGCCTACACGTGGACGATGATGCGCGAGCTGGTGAACTGCGAGGATCTGCCCGTCGGCCCCGGGCACCCGATCCGCCTGTTCATCGGTTCCGGAATGCCGCGCGGCCTGTGGCTGCGGACGATGGAGCGATTCGCGCCGGCGCAGGTCCTCGAGTTCTACGCCTCCACAGAGGGCGCGGTGGTCCTCGCGAACGTCTCGGGTGCCAAGCCGGGCTCGAAGGGCCGTCCGCTGCCGGGTAGCACGCCGGTCCGGATTGCCGCGTACGACCCGATCCGGGGCGAGTACCTGGTCGACGAGGAGGGGCTGGTTCGTGAGTGCGGGGTGGGGGAGGTCGGGCTGCTGCTCGGTCACGCGACCCACAACGAGGCGATCAGCGGCGCCATGCGCGGGGTGTTCGGCGCGGGCGACGCCTGGGTGCCCACCGAGCACCTCTTCACGGTGGACGCCGACGGCGACTACTGGGTGATGGACGAGAAGGACGCCGTGGTCCGGGCCAAGCGCGGCCCGGTGTTCGGGCAGCCGATCGTCGACGCCCTCGGTGGACTGGAACGGGTGGACATCGCGGTCACCTACGGGGTCGCGGTCGGCGACGAGGAGCTGGCCGTGGTCGCCCTGACGCTGCTCCCCGACAGCTCGCTCAGTGCGGTCGATCTGGCGGATGCGCTCGCGGACCTCGAACCCGGGCAGCGCCCGGACCTGATCCACGTCGTTCCGGAGATCGCGATCAGCAACTCCTACCGTCCCCGGCGGAGTGCACTCAAGGCGGCGGGACTGCCGAAGCCGAGCGTGCGCTCGTGGTACTACGACCCGGAGAAGGACGGCTACCGCCGCCTGACCCGAGCGGTGGTCGCCGAGCTGCGGGAGCAGGGGAGTCGGGCGCTGACCGGGTAGCCGGGTAGCGTTACCGACGATATCGGCCCCGGCCGATCCGCACCCGTCCGCACGTTTCGAGAGGACCTTTCCGTGGCGCTAGATCCCACCCTGCTGAGCATCCTGGCCTGCCCGCAGGACAAGGGTCCCCTGCTACTCGTCGACGACGAGTTGCTCTACAACCCGCGGCTGCACCGGGCCTACCCCATCGAGGACGGCATCCCGGTCCTGCTGGTCGACGAGGCGCGGACCGTGGGTGAGGAAGAACATGAGGCGCTGCTCGCGCGCGCCAAGGGATCCGCGGGCGACTAGGTCAGCCAACCGTTCCGGTCAGGTAGCGCTGCAGGGTCGGTCCGATCAGGGCGACGACCTCGTCGACGGACAGCGAGGCGATCGGTTCGAGCCGGAGCAGATACCGGGTGATCAACAGCCCGGACAGTTGCGATGCGACAAGGGTCGACCGCAGCGGGCCGCTTCCCGGTGGGTCGTCGAACCTCCCGACCAGCTGGCGCAGGATCACCTCGGTGAGGAAGTTGCTCACCAGGCCGGTCGACTCGCCGGAGATCGCGGCGCGGAAGGCAGCGAGCACGGCGGTGCCCTGTGGGGACTCCCAGACCCCGAGGACCCCGCGCAGCAGCAGCTCGCCGATCTCCTCGATCGGGGCGTCGAGCACAGAGTCGAGGACCACCCGGGGATCTACAGGCATGGCCACCGCGGCGAGGAACAGTGCTCGCTTGGTGCCGAAGTAGTGGTGCACCAGCGCCGAGTCGACCCCGGCTTCCGCGGCGATTGCGCGCACCGAGGTCCTCTCGAAACCGGTGTCCGCGAACTGGTTCCTGGCGGCGGTGAGGATGAGCTCCTTGGTGTCCGGGTTACCGGGCCTGCGTCCGGATCGAGTTGCGGCCCCGGTGGGGCCGCGTGAGGTCATGGCGTTCGCCTGCGCAACGTTGCCGCGGCGAGGCACAGGGCCACGACCGCGAAGCCGGCGACAACGCCGAGGTCGCGCCACATCACCGCGGTACTGCCGGGGTACCGCGCGACCTGCTGCAGGGCCTCGACCGCGTAGCTCAGGGGCATCACGTTCGAGATCCATTCCAGCCATTGCGGCAACTGGTCGCGGGGCACCAGCAGGCCGCACAGGAACAGCTGCGGGATCACGATCACCGGCATGAACTGGACCGCCTGGAACTCGGTCCTGGCGAAGGCACTGCAGAGCAGTCCCAGCGCGACGCCGAGCACAGCGTCGAGCACCGCGATCAGCACCACCAGCCCGACGCTGCCCGCCGTCGTGAGCCCGAGCAACCCGAACGTCACCAGGCACGCGAGCGCCGCCTGCGCCGCGGCGGCGAGCGAGAACGCGGTGCCGTAGCCGCCGAGCAGGTCCAGCTTGGACATCGGGGTGGTGAGCAGGCGCTCGAGGGTCCCGGAGCTCCGTTCGCGCTGCATCGCGATGGAGGTGACCAGGAACATCACCACGAACGGGAGGATCCCCAGCATGGTGATCGCGATCCGGTCGAACAGCGACTGCTCGCCGGGTGGGGTCGGCACGTTCACGTAGAGGAAGTAGAGCAGTGTCATCAGCAGCGCGGGGACCAGCAGGATCATCGCGACGGTCCGGTGATCGGCGCGGAGCTGGCGGAGGATTCGTCCGGTGCTGGCGGTGTAGATCCTCGCGTTCATGACTGCTGCGCTCCCACGGTGCGGCTGCGGATCAGGGTGAGGAAGGCGTGCTCGAGGCTCGACTGCCCGGTCTCGGTGCGCAGTTCGTCCGGGCTGAGCTGGGCGATCAGGCTGCCCTCGCGCAGCAGGAGCAGCTCCGGGCAGTGTTCGGCCTCGTCCATCACGTGGCTGGAGACGAGCAGTGTGGTGCCAGAGGCCGCCAGGTCCGCGAACCGATCCCACAGGTCGGCCCGCAGCACCGGGTCGAGCCCGACGGTCGGCTCGTCCAGGATCAGCAGTTCCGGATCCCCGACCAGGGCGCAGGCGAGGGATACCCGGGCGCGCTGGCCGCCGGAGAGCTGCCCGGCCTGTTGATCGGAGTAACCGCCGAGCGCGACCGCGTCGATGACCTCGGCCGCGGCGGCCGCCGGGCGGCCGTACAGGGCGGCGAAGTACCGGACGTTGTCGCGGACCGAGAGGTCGAGGTAGACGGTGGGGGACTGGGTGACGTACCCGACCCGATGGCGCAACGAGGCGGATCCGGCGGGCTCGCCGAGCACGGTGACCGACCCCGATTCGACGATCTGGGTTCCCACGATCGCCCGCATCAGGGTCGTCTTGCCGCAGCCGGACGGTCCGAGCAGGCCGGTGATGGAACCGCTCCTGACGCTGAGGTTCAGCGTGTGCAGCACTTCGTTTCTGCCGCGGCGGACGACGAGATCGGTGATCTCGATCGCCGGGCGGTCCGTCGATCCTGGCATCGGAGCCTCAATTCATCGACTGATGAAATCATCCTTGGATGAATTCTCTGCCCGGTCGGGGTCGGGTGTCAACACCCCGGTCGGCACGACTTCGAGGCACAATCGGCGAGATGTCGGAGCGAGAACTGGCCGCCGCGGATCCCCTCACGGCGGCACGTCTTGTGCTCGGGGCCCGGCTCAGCGCGGGCGGCGTCACGGTGCGAGTGGTCGAGGTCGAGGCGTACGGCAGCGACGAGGCGGGGCCGTGGCCGGATCCGGCCGCGCATTCCTATCCGGGACCGACCCAGCGCAACGCCGTGATGTTCGGGCCGGCAGGCCGGCTGTACGTCTACCGCAGTCACGGTCTGCACCTGTGCATGAACGTCTCCTGCGCGGGCGTCGGTACCGCGGGCGCGGTGCTGCTCAGGGCGGCCGAGGTGCTGGAGGGCGAGGACATCGTGCGGCGGCGCCGCGGCGCGGACAAGCGCGATCGAGACCTGGCACGGGGGCCGGGAAATCTCGGACAGGCGCTCGGAATCAGCCTGGCGGACAACGGGACCGACCTCTTCGCGACCGATTCCGTGATCCGGTTGCGGCTCGATCCGATGATCGATCACGCGGTAGGCCCCCGCGTCGGGGTGAGCCGAGCGGCCGAGTGGCCCTGGCGAATCTGGGATCCCACCTCGCCCGCGGTTTCCGCGTACCGCCGCAGCCCGCGTGCGCCGGTCGTCCAGGGTGGGAGAGAATCGAGCACGTGACTGTGAACATCATCGACGAACTCCACTGGCGTGGCCTCATCCAGCAATCCACGGATATCGACGTGCTGCGGCGCGACGCCGATGCCGGTCCGGTCACGCTCTATGCCGGCTTCGATCCCACGGGACCCAGCCTGCACGCCGGTCACCTGGTGCCGTTGCTGGCGCTCAAGCGATTCCAGATGGCCGGGCACCGGCCGATCGTGCTCGCCGGTGGCGCGACCGGGCTCATCGGCGACCCTCGCGACGTGGGGGAGCGCACGATGAACTCCGTCGACACCGTCGCGGAGTGGTCGGAGCGCATCCGCGCCCAGCTCGAGCGGTTCGTCGAGTTCGAGGGCCCCGGCGCGGCCGTCATCGTGAACAACCTGGACTGGATCGGCAAGCTGTCCGCCGTCGACTTCCTGCGCGATGTCGGCAAGCACTTCTCCGTCAACGTGATGCTGGCCCGCGACACGGTAAAGCGCAGGCTCGAGTCTGACGGGATGTCGTACACGGAGTTCAGCTACATGCTGCTGCAGGCGTACGACTACCTGCAGCTCCGTCGCGAGCACGGCTGCTCGCTCCAGGTCGGAGGATCCGATCAGTGGGGCAACATCATCGCCGGCGTCGAACTGAACCGGCGGGTGGACGGGGAATCGGTGCACGCGCTCACCGTTCCGCTGGTCACCTCCGCGGACGGCAAGAAGTTCGGCAAGTCGACCGGCGGCGGCAGCCTGTGGCTCGACCCCGAGATGACCAGTCCCTACGCCTGGTACCAGTACTTCGTGAACACCGCGGACGCGGACGTCGTCCGCTACCTGCGGTGGTTCACGTTCCTCACGCAGGAGGAGCTCGCCGCGCTCGAGGAGGAGACGCTCACGCGGCCGCAGGCCCGCGCGGCGCAGCGCCGCCTGGCGGCGGAGATGACCACGCTGGTGCACGGTGCCCACAACACGGCCGCGGTCGAGCACGCCAGCCAGGCTCTGTTCGGCAAGGCCGAGCTGGCCGAACTGGACGAGTCGACCCTCGCCGCGGCACTGACCGAGGCCTCGGTCGCGCAGGTTCGGCCCGGCGACGCCTCGACCATCGTCGACCTGCTGGTGACCAGCGGCCTCTGCGAGAGCAAGGGCGCGGCACGCCGCACCATCAAGGAGGGCGGCGCATCGGTGAACAACCAGCGGATCAGCGACGAGGAATGGGAGCCGCAGGCGACCGATCTCCTGCACGGCCAGTGGCTGGTGATCCGTCGCGGAAAGCGGAACTTCGCCGGCATCCAGGTGCTGTCCGCCTGAGTCGACCGCGCCGGGGTGGCGCGAGTCACATCGATGTGATTCGATGGATTCGCGCCCCCCCAGGGCGGTGCGCGCCGCCCTCGACCTGCGACTGTGCGACGGGCCGCGCCGCTGACCTGGGAATTTGACGCTGTGTTGATGTTCGCGTAACTTTTGTCGAGTCAGAGCGACACGGACACCGACCCGGACCGAGAGGCCAGGGACACGAGGTTGGACGTAGGCGCCAGACGAAATCCCAACGCCTGCTTGATCATTCGGCCCAGTTTTGACGGGGCGGATTCGACGAGCTAGGCTGGAACAGTTGCCCCGGAGTGGCCGAGAACGTGTTTCTCGGTGGCGATGGTGTG
>NZ_JBHTCS010000017.1:0-513007 GCF_042665615.1 Rhodococcus daqingensis
ACATCGAACTCCGAATACGACAGCAACTCACCCTCAAACGACAACGCCACCGCTCCCGGCGACACCGCCACCCGAGCATCGAACAACGACACCAACGTGCCATCCGCAACCACACACTCAGTGGCATTCCACCCCGACAGCGAGAGCGCCCGCTCGGCCTCGGTGGTGACGGTCAGATCCCACACCCGCTCGGTCGGGTCCGCGGCGAGGAACTGATCGAAGAAGGCGAGGAACCGGGCGTGGTGCGCCTGGGCCTGCTCGTCCGTGTACAGGTTCGGGTTGGTCTCGAAGTCGATGTGAGTGCGAGTGCCCGCAACGCTCTGATAGAAGTTGACCGCCAGGTCTTCGACCGTGCCGGTGGACAGGATGTGGAACTGACCGGTGACCGAGCCGAGGGTGACCTCGTTGTGGAAGAGCATGATGTTGACGAGCGGGCCGAGCAGGTCACGCTGCATGTTCCCGGACGCGGAGTCGCGGCGGATGTCCTCGTGTCGGTAGCGCTGGTGCCGTAGCGCACCCGAGACCGCGATCTGCACGGACTTCAGCAGGTCGGCAACCGTGGTGTCGACTCCGACGCGCAGCCGCAGCGGAACCACATTGGAGAGCATTCCACCCGAATGGCGCATGAGCGCAGTGGTCCGGGCAGTGACGGGCAGGCTGAGGATGACCTCCTCGGAATCCGTCATCTGGGCCAGGTAGCCGGCAAAGGCCGCGATCAGCATGGCCGCCGGAGATGAATTCTGTTGCGCCACAGCGTTATCGAGATGCAAGGCCGAGGAGTCCGACAGGGCCGCGCTGGCCACTCCGTTCACCGAGGCGGGCGCCGCGGTACGGCCGCTGAGGCTGGTGCCCTCCTCCATTCCTGCGATGCGCTCGGCCCAGTACTCGCTGTCGCTCACGAAACGGGTGCTGTCCCGGTAGGCGACCTCTGACTCATAGATGCTGCGCAGGGTGCTGGCCTTCGCCGTCGGCAGCTCACGCCCCTCCAACAACGCCGAATACAGCTCGGCGGTCCTCGTCATGTAGGCCATCGCACCGAATCCGTCCAGGGCGATGTGGTGGACCCGTGAGTACCAGAGGTACCGCTCGTCCTCGATCTGGAGCACCGCCGCGGTGATCAGTCGATCCACGAGCAGGTCGATCGGCCTGCTGTACTCGGCCCGCATCCACTCGTGAGCAGCCAGCTCCGGGTTGTTGCTTCCACGGAAGTCGATCAGGACCAGGTGATCCTCGATCGAGAAGTCGACGACCTGATAGGGCCGCCCGTCGATCTCGGTGAGACGAAGGTAGCCCGTTTCGATCTCGCGCGAGCCGATCTCCATGGCGCGCTCCAGAAGGGCCGCGTCCAGGTGACCGTGCACGTCGACGTACTGCGCGATGTTGATCGGAACGTCCGGGTCGACGTGCTGGGCGTACCACATACCGAGCTGGGCCGGAGAGAGCGGAAAGGTGTCCGACGTGTCCGTTGCGCCGCCCAGGGGACCGCCGCCGCTCGCTACTGCGCCCACCTCGATGGTGGGTTGTTCCCGACGCGGATCCGTGCCCTCGTTGTCGACTCCGTCATGCATGTTCGGCTTCAACTGATACCTCATTTTCCGGAACGCCGCGGAGTCCCAAACAACCACTTGAGTCCGTCAGTCCGAGCCCATGAGCCTTCAACGGCAGACGAAGGACATACGAGGACGCAAGTCAGATTCGACAAGGAAGGAACCGCATCGCCGAGAAGCGCGAGCGGGTACGGGTGCGCAGTGTGCGCACAGAGAACTAACGTCTGGTCATGCGACCTGTCATGTGGTCACACAACTTCCCGCGGTCCGCGCAATCGCCGAACTGCGACGAGGTCTCAACCTCATCGTGAAGGTCACCGAAGTAGCCCCCTGCGCACCGAGTACATGGATCCACCCTGCGCTCATTGATCGCCCTCCCGAGGAACAATCACGCCGTCACAAAGCGACAACGTCCCGAAATCGCGGCGAGATCTGCCCGCGCCGCAGGATGTAATCTACATCTCAATCAACACCGGTTACGCGCTTTTGGACTTTCTTCTAACAAGCGTCCAAGACTTCGCCCCGAATGCCGCCTCTCTCGAGCCTCGACGGCGCACCCACGGGACGCTGACGGATACATCGACCCAGGTCAGGAGCTATTCGCCGACCGGGAACTCGCCTTGTGCGGTGGTCACAGCGGGATTGTGATTCGGTCACAGACCGTGACCTTGGCGCACGATCTGGTCATCCCGTCACATCCAGAACGGCGATCACCTTGGTCGGACGGACCCGCACCACCAACTCCCCCGGCACGCCGTTCCGGCGGCCGAACTCCTGCGCCCGGTCCCGCCCCATGTACCGGCCACCGATCGCCGTCGCGATCCGGATCAGTTCCTCGGGATCCTCGGTCACGGACGCCACCCCCTGCACCTGAACGAAGGCATACGGGGGTTGTTCGAGGTCGACGCAGATCACCACTCGGCCGTCGCGCACCACCGCGCGCCCCTTGGCGGAGGTGGCGCCGGTGTTGAACACCAGATCGTCACCGTCGACGACGAACCACACCGGACAAACCAGTGGGCGGCCGTCGGACGCGGTGAATCCGAGCTTGCCCGTCCGGGTACCCGCGGTGAGGAATTCGCGAACCGCGGGATCGGCCAGAGTCGTCATCCGCGGGAGGTTACGCGGTCGGGGCGGGCCGCGCGAGACTCAGGCGCGGTATCCGTCGGTGCCCGCCCTGGCCATGACGAGATTCGGGACGACGGCCCGCGACGAGAGCCGGAGCAGCGCGTCCACCATCTCGACGACATCGTCGACCTCGAGCATCGCCCCCGGCGGTACCTGCTCGTGGGTCCAGGCGCTCATGTCGGTGTTCACGAACGCGGGCGAGATGGTCGTGGCGCAGACGCCGTTGCCGGATTCCTCGGCGTTCAGGGTGGCAACCAGCGAGATCAGCGCCGCTTTTGTCGCACCGTAGGCCGCGAGGCCCTGCTCTGCGTACACCCCGGTGATGGATGCGAGCGCGACGATCTTGGCACCGCGTCCGGGGTCCGTGGCTGCACCCGCCCGCAGCATCGGTAGCGACTGCTGGATCAGCTGGAAGGGCGCGCGGAGGTTCACCGCCAGGGTCTTGTCGAATCGGCGCAGCGGGAAATCCCCGATCGCACCGGCGGTTCCGACGCCGGCGTTGATGATCAGCGCGGTCATCGCACCGAACCGCTCCGCGTGGACGGAGGTGACCTCCGCGATGTCGGCCTCGTCGGCCATGTCGCCGGCGATCGACACGACCTCGGCCGCCCCCGCCGCCCTGAGGTCACGTTCGACGACGCCCAGCCGCTCCGCATCCCGAGCGGTGATCGTCAGCGAGTACCCGAGCTGGGCAAGACGATTCGCGATGCCGAGCCCGATTCCCCGCGACGCACCGGTGATCAGCGCGGTCCGGTTCCCTCCGCCGCTCACAACGTCGCTCCCTTCAGTGCCCGCAGCCCCGCCGCGATGAACTCGGGTGTCGCCTCGGCGGCCCGCACCGCGCCGGCGCCGGAGTCCGAACCCTGCAGCGCGCGATGGGTGATCCCCTCACCGATCACGCCCAACTTGAAGTTGGCGAGTGCGAGGTAGAAACTCCAGTCGCCGAGGTCGCGGCCCGACGCGACGGCGTAGCTCTGCGCCAGCGCATCCGCCGACGGCAGCCGATCGCTGGTCCAGGCCGCCTGCGACCCGAGCACCAGGTCGAAGACCGGATCTCGGTAGACACACATCAGGGCGACGTCGGTCAGGGGATCACCCAGTGTCGACATCTCCCAATCCACCACCGCCCGGACCTGCCCGGGGTCACGCGAATCCAGGATCGTGTTGTCGATCCTGAAGTCTCCGTGCACGATCGAGGCTGCCGAGGTCGCGGGCATGGCATCGGCCAGCGCAGCATGTAGGACCGCCACGTCGGGCAGTTCCCTCGTCTTGACGCGCTCCCATTGCCCGGCCCACAGCTTCACCTGCCGGGCGACGAAACCGTCCGGCCGCCCGAAGTCGCCGAGGCCGACCGCGCGATGGTCCACCGCGTGCAGGTCGGCCAACACCCGCACCAGCGCGCCCACGCTCGCGTCGACCTGATCGTCGGACAGCGCCGCGAGATCGGACTGGTCCCGGATCACCGTGCCCTCGACGAACTCGACCACGGTCATCGGCGCCCCCAGCGTCGAACCGTCCGCATCGAAGGCGACGGTCCGAGCCACCGGTACCGCCGTGCCCTGCAGCGCCGAGGTCACGGCGTACTCGCGAGCCATGTCGTGCGCGGACGGGGTCAACCCACTGGTCGGGGGTCTGCGGACCACCCACGACGACCGGTCGTCCCAGGCCTTGAAGGTCAGGTTGGATCGGCCCCCGCTGATCAGCTCGACCTGCAGTTCGCCGGACAGCTCGATCCCATTGTCGTTCAGGAACTTCTGCAGCGCAGCGATGTCCATTCCGGGAAGGCTCACCGTGCGTCCCTCATCTCTCGCTTGGCCGACCCGACGACGCGCTTGGCGATGGCCCAGCGGTGCACCTCGGAGGGACCGTCGTAGACCCGGAACGGTCGGACCTCACGCGAGAGCCGGGCCAGCGGCAGGTCGCCGGACACTCCCATGCCGCCACACATCTGCATGCTGCGGTCCACGATCCGGAAGATGGCCTCGGCCGCGTAGGTCTTCGCGATCGACGTCGCGTTCGATGCCGACTCGCCGCGGTCGAGTTCCCAGCACGCCCGCACCAGTAGCGCTCGGGTTGCCGCGATATCGATCTCGTTGTCCGCCACCATCTTCTGGATCATGCCGAGGTCTCCCAGCCTGGATCCGAAACCCTCCCGCTGCGCCACCCGGGCGACCGCGACGTCATGCCCCCGGCGCGCGGCGCCCAGCCACCGCATGACGTGCGTCATCCGGGCCGGGCCGAGCCGCACCTGGGCGTACTCGAATCCGCGGTCGACCTCGCCGAGCACCGCGTCGTCGGCCACGAGGAGATCCTCGAAGAAGACCTCACAGTGTCCGCCGATCATCGCGCGGTCCAGCGTGTCGATGTGCCGTCCGACCCGGATCCCGGGACTGTCGGCAGGCGCCAGGAACATCGTGGCCCCGCCGCGCTGACCGGGTTCCCCCGAGGTGCGCGCCATGATGATGAAGAAGCCGGCGCCGTCGGCGCCCGTGATGAACCACTTGTGCCCGTTGATCCGCCAGCCGCCGTCCGCGCGGACCGCTCGGGTGGTGAGCGCCGACGGGTCCGACCCGGCCCCGGGTGCCGGCTCCGTCATCGCGAAGGCCGACCGGACGTCCCCGTGCGCCAGCGGTGCGAGGAACCGCTGCTTCTGCTCCGGGTTGGCGATGTGCGCCAGCATGTGGACGTTGCCCTCATCGGGCGCCGCGATGTTCAGCGCGGTGGGGCCGAACAACGAGTAGCCGGCCTCCTCGAACACCGGCGCACGATCCGACATGTTCAGCCCGTGCCCACCGAACTCGATCGGGGCATGGGGGGCGAACACACCGGCATCCTTGGCGGCCCGCTGCATGCCGATCCGCAGCGCGTCACCACCCGCGGCCGTGATGTCGCCCGCGTGCTCGTCCTCGATGGGGAGGATGACGTCGCGGGTGAAGGCCCTGGTGCGCTCGATCAGAGCCTGCACGTCGGCGGAATAGGTCAGATCGATCGACACACTCGCTCCTCCTGCGAACACGTGGCCGAGCGATCGCTCGGCTGGTGGCCACTGCACAATTGCACAGGCCCAACTGTCTGTCAACGGAGTTCGACTGATGAGTCCTGCTAGCATGTTCAGAATTACTGAACCGAATGGAGTGAGTTGACCACACCGGAATCCCTGCCCGCGGCGATCAGGCGGGCCCGCCGGTCGGCGGGCCTGACGTTGCGCGAGCTCGCGCGACTGCTCGAGGTCAGTCCGGCCACCGTGAGCGCCATCGAGAACGGCAAGACCGGCATCTCGGTCGGCCGGCTCCATGCCGTGGCCGAGGCGCTCGGCACCACCACCGCACAGCTGATGGGCGAGCCCGGCCCCACCTCCGCCCGAGGAACCTCCGCCGCGGACCGCCGAGTGCGCACGTCCCGGCGCGAATCCCCAGGAACGGCGACGACAGCTGCACACTCGACGGGCGACTGGCGCGTGTTTCCCGCACTGAACATCGATCCGGTGCTCGGAGCGGCGATCGACTCGTTCGTCGAGACCGGATATCACGGCGCGACGATGCGGTCGATCGCGGCACGGGCCGGCATGAGCGTGCCCGGCGTCTACCACCACTACCGGGACAAACAGGAGCTACTGGTGCGGGCGCTCGATCTCACGATGGACGAGCTGCACTGGCGGGTGCGCGCGGCCAGGGACGAGGGTGCCCACGGAATCGAACGCGTCGGCCTCATAGTCGAGGCACTCGCGCTGTATCACACGCACCGCCGGGAACTCGCGTTCATCGGGGCCAGCGAGATGCGCAGCCTCGAACCGGCGAACCGCGCGCGGATCACGGACTCCCGCAATCAGATCCAGTATCTTCTCGACGCCGAGATCGATGCCGCGATCGCGGAGGGGAGCCTCACGACCCGATACGCGCGGGACGCCGGACGGGCCATCTCGACGATGTGCACCTCACTGCCCCAGTGGTTCCGGATCGACGGGCCGTCCTCGCCCGAGCAGATCGCCGCGGAGTACGCGGGCTTCGCACTCGACCTGCTCGGGCGAGACCACGGGGAGGGTTAGAGACCCTGCCGTGAATGCTCGTTGCGCGGCTGGCCGGCCATGTCCGAGTTGGGCCGCGCCTCGGCGACCAGGGCGGGGATGACCTCGCCGAGCTCCGCCGGATCCCAGCGGGCGTTCTTCGACACCCCGGGTCCGGCCACCCAGGTCTCCGCGACGCTGATCGAGCCGCCGTGCACGTTGAAGACCCGGCCGGTGATGCCGTCGGATTCCGGCGACCCGAGCCAGACCACGGTGGGCGAGATGTTGGCGGGGGCGGCGGCATCGAAGCCGGTGCGCTCCTTCTCGGCCTCCATCGCCGCGACGAATCCCTCTAGCCCGGCGGTCATCTGGGTGAGGGCCGTGGGCGCGATCGCGTTGACGGTGACGCCCAGCCGGGCGAGCTCGTCGGCGAGGATCACGGTGAAGGCCGCGATGCCCGCCTTTGCCGCGCCGTAGTTCGCCTGGCCGATGTTGCCGTACAGCCCCGACGGCGAGGAGGTGTTGATGATGCGCGGGTGCGCGACCGGGGTGCCCGCCTTGTGCTGCTCGCGCCAGTAGGCGGCGGCGTGCTGCGAGGGTGCGAACGTCCCTCGCAGGTGCACCCGCATGATGTCGTCCCACTGGTCGACGGTCATGTTCACGAACATCTTGTCGCGCAGGATCCCCGCGTTGTTGACGAGCACGTTGAGCGTGCCGAAGGTGTCGATCGCGGTGCGCACCAATCGGCCCGCACCGTCGAAGTCCGAGATGTCGTCCTTGTTCGCGACGGCCTCACCGCCGAGAGCCTTGATCTCCTCGACGACCGCCTCGGCGGGCCCGAGGTCGTTGACGACCACCTTGGCTCCCTGCCGAGCGAACTCGAGCGCATGCTCGCGTCCGATGCCACCCGCGGCGCCGGTCACGATCACGACGCGTCCCTCGTTGATGCCCATCCGTGCAACTCCCTCGCAGCTTGTCGGTCAGTCCCGCGGCCAGCTGAGGCCCTGTCGTTCCTCGATCTGTTCGTTCAGCCGCCGCAACAAGGTAACCAGATCCCGCCGATCCCTCTCGTCCCAATCCGCGACGAGAGAGTTGATGCCCTCGACGTTGCGTTCCCGGTCCGAGCGCAATGCGCGAAGTCCCGCGTCCGTCGGCCGGAGCCTGCGGGCCGTGCCGCCGAGCGGGTCGGGAATCCGCTCGGCCAGCCCCTGGCGGACGAGCGCGGCGGTCTGGCGATTGACGGTGGAGACGTCGAGGCCGAACGAATCAGCGAGTTCCTTCAGCGTCATCGGCTCGCTGATCTCGAGCCGGTACAGCAGCAGGTACGCGGATCGGTCGAGCGCCTGCTGCTCCAGCCAGCGCTTGGTCACCAGCGTCGTGTGGCGGGCCATGAGGGTGATCTCACGCTCCAGCCCACGCCCCGGGTCGATCTCCTCGGATTCCATCGCGGTCATCCTCGCATCACGCCGCATACTCCCGCCTGTTGTGCACGATACATACCATGTGTACCGTACACATTCGTTGCCTTCTTCGAACTCGATCAACGAATAGAACACATAGAGATGAGGTCCGTCGTGACCAATGCGGCCACCAGCACGGCACGGCGCACCCGTTCCCACACCCGGATCCTCGCCACGCTGGCGTTCTCCGGCATCGTGGTCTCGCTCATGCAGACGCTGGTCGTCCCACTGATCCACGTGCTGCCCGAACTGCTGAACACCTCGGCCTCCACCGCTTCGTGGGTCATCACGTCCACCCTGTTGGCCGCTGCGGTCGTCACGCCGGTGGCCGGCCGCCTCGGCGACATGTTCGGCAAGCGGCGGATGATCCTCATCAGCATGGCTTTCCTGGTCGCCGGATCGGTGGTGTGCGCCCTGAGCGAGACGGTTCCGCTGGTGATCATCGGGCGCATCCTGCAGGGCGCGGCCACCGGCGCGATCCCGCTCGGCATCAGCATCCTGCGCGATGAACTACCCGCGCAGAAGGTCGGCGGCGCGATCTCGGTGATGAGCTCCACGATGGGTGTCGGCGGCGCGATCGGCATGCCCCTGGCCGCCGCGACCGCACAGAACTTCAACTGGCACATACTGTTCTGGGCCTCCGCCGCGCTGGGCACACTCGTCGCGGTCGCGGTCGCGGTCCTGGTCCCCGAATCGCCCGTCCGCAATCCGGGACGGTTCGACTACGTCGGCGCTGCGGGACTCGCGGCCGGGCTCGTCTCGCTCCTGCTGGCGATCACGAAGGGCGGCGAGTGGGGCTGGACCAGCACCACCACCCTCGGCCTGCTCGGTGTGGCGCTGATCGTGTTCCTGGCATGGGGTGCCGCCGAGCTGCGTATCGCAGAACCCCTCGTCAACCTCCGCGTGTCCGCCTCCCGCCCGATCCTGCTGACCAACATCGCGTCGATCATGACCGGATTCGCAATGTACGCAACGTCGTTGACGGTTCCGCAATTGCTGCAGTCACCTCCGGAGACTGGATACGGACTCGGCCAGTCGATGGTCATGGCCGGGTTGTGCATGGCGCCCGCCGGAATCGTGATGATGCTGCTCTCCCCGGTCTCCGCCCGCATCACCAACCGGTACGGCCCGCGGACCACGCTGATGGTCGGCACCGTCGTCATCGCGGGCGGCTACCTGATCGGGGCCGCGCTGATGAACGAGGTCTGGCAGATCGCGCTCGTCTCGACCATCATCGGCGCGGGAATCGGTATCTCGTACGCGGCCATGCCCGCGCTGATCATGCGCTCGGTCCCGCTGCACGAGACGGCGGCGGCGAACGGCCTGAACTCGCTGATGCGCATGGTCGGCACCTCGTTCGCGAGTGCCGTGATGACCGTCGTGCTGGCGAACATGACGATGCCGTTCGGACCGACCGTGGTGCCGACACACCGGGCGTTCGTGGCGACGTTCCTGATCGGCGCCGCGGCCGCACTGCTGGCGCTGCTCATCGCGGCCTTCATCCCGCGACGGGTTCCGGCGGCCGTCGTCGGCTCCGCGTCGACCGTCGAGTTGGAGCCCGAACCGGCCCGCTGACGGCTCCGGCACTCGCGGCGTCACTCACCACTCGGGCATGAGTTCGTGTTGCCGCTCGGCGACCATCTCGCGGATCGCCTGCATCACGGTCACGGCCGCCGGTCTGCGCAGACGCCGGGGCGCCAGGCACGCGGTGAACTCGAGGGTGATCGCCACGTCGGACTGCAGCACCCGGTGCAGGGTGGGTTCGCGCTCGGCAACGAATGCGGGTAGCAACCCGATGCCCGCGCCGGCCAGCGTCGCGGCCGTCTGCGCCTGCACGCTCGTGGACCCGAAGCTGACCTGGTGGCTGCCGGTGAGTCGGGTCAGGACATCGAGATCCTCCACCCGCAGGAGTCCTTCGATGTAGTAGACCAGCGAGTGGCCCGACAGCTGTTCGAGCGAATCCGGCAGCCCCCGTTCGTCCCGGTATTCCTCGGATGCATACAGCCCCAGCCGGTAGTCGGTGAGCTTCTCCGCCCCCGGTCGACCGAAGACCGGCTCCCCGACCCCGATCTCGATGTCGGCTCCGACCCCGTACGCGCTCAGCCGCGTCTGCGTGACGATCTCGACGAGCAGATCCGAGTTGATCCTGTGCAGTTCTGCCAACAGTGGTGCAACGAAGTACGAGCCGAAGGCGTCGGTCGTCGCGATCCGCACCAGGCCGGACAGCTCCCGTTCCCGTGGCGTGGTGCTGGCCAGATCCCGCACCTCGGTCAGCGCCGACTCGATCTGCTCGCACGACTTGAGCAGGCTGTGGCCGAGATCGGTCAGCTCACACCCCTGAACACCTCTGACGATGACGGGAGCGTGCAGCTCGGCTTCGAGCGCCGACATCCGGCGCGAGACCGTCGCGTGGTTGAGCCCGAGGGCCGACGCGGCGCCGACGAGTGAGCCGCATCGAGCGATCTCCAGCAGCACCACGAGGTCGTCAGCGCGCACGGTCCGCTCCCATCACGTCCGCAGCTGTGCAGACCTGCACAGCTTGTGTGCCGAAAAGGGCCTTTTCTGGATTTGTAACCTAGCTCACTCTTGTCCGCACGGCCCACCGAGGTTTCTCGCCGGGGCACTCGAGACGGAAGGCACCAGCATGAAGGTCTGTTGGATAGGTCTGGGCAACATGGGGTTGCCGATGGCCGGACACCTGCGCGATGCAGGCCACGACATCGTCGGCTTCGACCTGTCCCCCGGCGCCAGGTCCGCCGCTTCGGCGGCGGGCGTGCCGACGGCAGATTCCGTGGAGACTG
The DNA here is from genome assembly GCF_042665615.1 of Rhodococcus daqingensis. Taxonomy (NCBI): domain Bacteria; kingdom Bacillati; phylum Actinomycetota; class Actinomycetes; order Mycobacteriales; family Nocardiaceae; genus Rhodococcus; species Rhodococcus daqingensis. The sequence continues at coordinate 10,940 of NZ_JBHTCS010000017.1, forward strand.
CGGCCGACGGTGCCGACGTCGTGTGCACGATGCTGCCCAAGGGGGAGCATGTCCGCGCCGCATTGCTCGATTCCGGCGTCCTCGACATCTCGAACCCCGAAGCGCTGGTCATCGACTGCTCCACGATCAGTGCCACCGACGCCCGCGACATCGGCTCGGCGGTCGCCGCGACCGGGCGCCGATTCCTCGACGCCCCCGTGTCGGGCGGCACCACGGGCGCACAGAACGGAACCCTCACCTTCATGGTCGGCGGCGCCCGGGCGGATCTCGAGGCGGCCCGGCCTCTGCTCGAGGCCATGGGCGCGAGGCTGTTCCACGCGGGCGAGCTCGGCGCGGGCCAGAGCGCCAAGATGGTGAACAACATGATGCTCGCGATGAACATGCAGAGCACGTGTGAGGCCGCGGTCCTCGCGCAGCGACTCGGCATCGACCCGCAGACCGTGATCGACATCGCCGGGGTGTCCACCGGCGACAGCTGGGCGCTGCGCAACTACTACCCCGTCGCCGGCGCCGTCGACGCCGCGCCGTCGAGTCGCGACTTCGCCGGCGGTTTCGCTGTCACCCTGATGCGCAAGGACCTCGGGCTCGCGCTCGACGCCGCCGCCGTGCACGGCATCGACGCCACCGCCACGGCCGAGGTGGCCCGCAGGCTCGAGCGCCTCATCGACGAGGGCCGCGGCAGTCTCGACTTCTCGGCGTTGATCCAGCTGGTCGACGGCACGGTCGGCGCGGGTGGTGCCCGATGACCACGCAGCTGAGCCCCACGGACGAGGCCGCGCCCCGGCAGCAGACGCCGCGCGGCTTCCACCGGATCGTCGCCGCGTCCATGGCGGGCACGGTCGCCGAGTGGTACGAGTTCTTCCTCTACGGCATGGCCGCCGCGCTCGTCTTCGGCGACGTGTTCTTCAAGTCGACAGGCAACCCGCTCGACGGCGTCATCGCCGCCCTGCTCACCTACGCCATCGGGTTCGTCGCCCGCCCGATCGGCGGCATCCTCTTCGGGCACTACGGCGACAAGTTCGGCCGCAAGAAGCTGCTCCAGGTCTCGCTGCTGATGATCGGCGTCTCCACCTTCCTCATCGGCACCATCCCCAGCTTCGACCAGATCGGTTACGCAGCACCGGCGATCCTCGTCCTGCTCCGCTTCGCGCAGGGCATCGCCATCGGCGGCGAATGGGGCGGCGCGGTCTTGCTCGTCGCAGAGCAGAGCCCCGACAACCGCCGCGGATTCTGGTCCAGCTTCCCGCAGGTCGGGGCCCCGCTCGGCAACGTCCTGGCCACCGTGGTCCTGCTCGTGCTGTCGTTCGCGCTGCCCGAGGAGGCGTTCCTGTCGTGGGGCTGGCGCCTGGCCTTCTTCTTCTCCGCGTTCATCGTGCTGATCGGCTGGTTCATTCGCACCAAGGTGGAGGATTCTCCGATCTTCCGGGAGATCTCACACGAACAGCCCCAGGCCGAGAACACGTGGAAGGCAATCAAACGCGTCTTCCGGGCGCGCCCCCGCGAGGTGCTGACCGCGATGGGTGCCCGGGTGATCGAGAACATCCTCTACTACATGGTGGTCACGTTCTCGCTGACCTACCTGAGCGTGCACCTGAAGGTGGACACCTCGACGATCCTGACGCTGATGCTGCTCTCGCACATCGTGCACGCGGGCATGATCCTGCTGTTCGGGTGGATGTCCGACAAGGTCGGCCGTCGGCCCGTGTACCTGGTCGGCGCGATGCTCGCCACCGGCTACTGCTTCGTCGCCTTCCCGCTGATGGACTCCGGATCCAACGCACTCATCCTGTGCGCCATCACCATCGGGCTGATCATCCACGCCATCATGTACGCCCCGCAGCCGGCGATGATGGCCGAGATGTTCCCGACCCACATGCGCTACATCGGGGTCTCGCTGGGCGCCCAGGTCACGGCGATCTTCGCCGGCTCGCTCGCCCCGGTCATCTCCACGATGCTGCTGCGCGCCTACGGCAGCTGGGTTCCGATCGCCGTCTACGTCGCGATCGCCGGCCTCATCTCGATCGTCGCGGTCCTGTTCATGCGCGAGACCAAGGGCTCCTCGCTCACCGTGCTGGACGACGAACACCGCGCCCGCTTCGGCACCTCCCTCTGATTCCCCACAACACATTTCGAAAGGTAATTCTCATGCGCACCATTCCCCATTGGATCAACGGCTCCCCCGTCGCGGGCGGCTCCGACACCATCGACGTGACCAACCCCGCCACCGACCAGCCGATCGCGACCGTGCCGATGGCCGACAGCGCCACCGTTGCCGCCGCGATCGCCGCTGGCGTCGCCGCGTTCGACGGATGGTCGCAGACCCCGCTGTCGCGGCGCGCGCAGGTGCTCTTCCGATTCCGTGACCTGTTGCTGGAGAACCGCACCGACCTGGCCGCGCTGATCACCGCCGAGCACGGCAAGACCCTCGACGATGCAGCGGGAGAGATCTCTCGCGCCGCGGATTCGATCGAACTGGCCTGTGGCGGACCGGCACTCGTGCGCGGCGGCACCTCCCTGCAGACCGGGCCGAACATCGACACCAAGTCGGTCCTGCACCCACTCGGCGTGTGCGTCGGCATCACCCCCTTCAACTTCCCCGCGATGATGGGCATGATGATGGTCTCGGTCGCGCTGGCCTCGGGAAACACCTTCATCTGGAAGCCCAGTGAGCAGGACCCCGGCGTCTGCGTCCGGATCGCCGAGCTGTTCACCGAGGCGGGGCTCCCCGACGGCGTGCTGAATGTCGTGCACGGCCGCCAGGACACCGTCGAACACCTCATCGACGACAAGGACACCGAGGCCGTCGCATTCGTCGGCTCCAGCAAGGTCGCGCACATCGTGTACTCCCGCGCCGCGGCGGCGGGCAAGCGGGTGCAGGCGTTCGGCGGTGCCAAGAACCACATGATCGTGATGCCCGACGCCGACCTCGACGTGGTGGCCGACCAGCTCACCTCCGCCTGCTTCGGCGCGGCGGGCCAGCGCTGCATGGCGATCTCGGTCGCAGTGGTGGTCGGCGAGAGCGCCGAGCCGCTGCTGGAGAAGTTGCAGGTCCGAGCCGGGCAGGTGCGCCTCGGCGCGGGTGAGGCCAATGGCACCGAGGTCGGTCCGGTGATCAACCGGCAGTCGCAGGAGCGTATCCAGGCGGCGGTCAAGGAGGCCATCGCGGGCGGTGCCCGCGCCGTGGTGGACCGTAGCGCCGAGGCCGTCCCGGGGTTCGAGAGCGGCTACTTCGTCGGGCCGACCGTCCTCGCCGACGTCGAGGTCGCCTCGGCCGCCTACCAGGAGGAACTGTTCGGTCCCATCTTGGTCGTGATGCGCGTCGACTCGCTGAACGAGGGCCTCGAGCTGATCAAGAACCACCGCTATGGCAACGGCGCCTCGATCTTCACGCGGGACGGCGCCGCGGCGAACGAGTTCGAGCGCCGCGCGTCGGCCGGAATGATCGGCGTCAACGTCGCCATCCCGGTCCCCGTCGCCGCGTACGCCGTCCAGGGTTGGAAGGATTCCGCGTACGGCGACACCGGGCTGAACAACGCGTCGTGGAGCTTCTACACCCGGCCGAAGTACGTCACCTCCCGCTGGGACAGCGTCGCGGGCACCGATTTCGGATTCCGCCCGAACTGACGTACGCCCCGCGCCGTGGTCGATGCCTCCCCCTCCACGGGGAGACATCGACCGCGGCGCGTCGGTCGACGTCCGCAATAGAGCACTGATGACCTGCCACTGTGCTTACGATGTGCGGGTGGCCACCGTCATCGCCGGGCCGGCCGCACGGTTTGCCCGACGAAGCACTGTCGCAAGCACCGGTCCGCGTGCACGGCACGCGGCGGGTTGCTGGCTCGTGGTCGCGTGTGCGGTGTTCGCCGCCGGGTGTTCGAACGGCACGGAAACGCAGCACAGGCCCATTGCGCTGGATCGGGTCGTCGCCGACGGCCAGCTCCCCTGGACCGATCGGCTGCTACCTCCGCAGATCCCCACCGTGGTCCCACCCGGTCCGCCCGGTGCCGACCTGCCGCGCGCGGGTGCGAGCCTCCACGTCCCAGGGGACCGGGTCGGGCTGTACGGCGGGAGCCCCGACCGCGTCCTGTGCGACCGGCAGCGCCTCGTCGACGACCTCGAGGGCGATCCCACCAAGGTCGCGGCCTGGTCGGCGGTCCTCGACGTCGACGACGTGCGAAGTTACGTACGCACCCTCACGCCCGTGCTCCTGCGCGGGGACACGAGAGTGACCAATCACGGTTACAGCGGACGCCGCGCCACGTCCTACCAGTCGGTGCTCGAGGCCGGGACCATCGTCTTGATCGACGACCGCGGGACACCGAGGGTGCGGTGCGCGCGGGGAAGCCCGCTGATCGATCCCTACCCGGGGTCGGAGCCGGCCGCGGAGGACCCGTGGTCCGGATTCGACGCCGATCGACTGATGGTCGTGCAACCCGCACAGCAGCCGATGGCGCAGGTGACGGTCGTGGACCTGATGACGGGTGGTCTGGTGGCCGTCCCGATCGGGGCGGGACCACAGCAGCCCGCGGACCGACCCGGCGCGCCGCCTCCGATGCCCCCGCCCCCGCCCCCGCCTCCGGTGCCGGCGCCGCAACTCGAGCCGCTCGCGGTGGCACCGCCTCCCGTCCAACGCCAGGCGCCCGAGCCGCCGCCACCACCGGAACCGCCCCCGGCGCCCGAACCGCCGCCACCACCCGCACCCGTTCCGGTGGCCCCGCCGCCACCACCGCCGCAGATCCAGGTACAGATACCGGGCCTGCCGCCGCTGGTGATCCCGATCCCCTGATGCCCGGCGGTCCCGATTCCCACGGACCGGATACCGGATGACCGCGGGCCTTCGGTGCTAGGACAACACCTCGACGAGGGTGGTCTCGGTGTCGCCGATCATGTACTTCTCGATCGCGTCGAGGTGCTTGCGCCAGAATTCCTGAGCTGCGGCGGCGTCGCCCTGACGCAGGAGCCCGAGCAGCTTGAGATAGGCACGGTGGGCGGCGAGAGCGGCGGGCCGCTCGTTGCCGCCGCCGTGCGCGGCGATGAACAGGGCGTTGTGCGCGTCGATGATGTGCACCAGCATGCCGCCGAGCACGGCCAGCGTCTGGTTCCCGGCGAGGTCGATGAGCGCCTGGTGCACATCGACGTCGTGGCGCGCGAACCCCGCCGAGTCCTCCACGAGGTCGGCGCCCGCCTCGATCAGTTCCGCGAACGTGACGAGCGCATCGCCGTGATTGCCGTCGGCGAGCATGCCCACCGCGGACACCTCCAGCGACGCCCGCGCCCGGTACACGTCGACCAGCGGCGTGCCCTGGTACTGGAGCAACAGGCCGGTGTACCGCGCGGCCACCGATGCGTCGGGCGCGAGCACCCGGGCGCCACCGTGCGCGCCGCGCAGGACCGTGATGATCGACTCGGATTCGAGAATTCGGAATGCCTCGCGCAACGTCGGCCGCGACACCCCGAACTGCTCCATGAGCACGGCCTCGTTGGGCAGCGGGTCGCCGACTTCGAGTTCCCCGATGATGATCCGCCGCCGCAGATTGGCGGCGACCAACTCACCGGCCTTCGGCACCCGGACCACCGTCGACTTCATTCCGGACGTCACTCTCACCCCTCGCTCCTTTTGGGTCACGCCCCGCGCTGACCAGGACGGATGACCGATCAAGGGTACAAGAGTTGACCGAATTGCTTGTTACCCGCTCTCCTCCTGCTCGCCCGACGAGAGATAGGCACGCTGCACCGCGTCCAGGTCCGCGCCGATCTCGGCGGCCGTCCCCTCCAACATCACCTGACCGCGACGCATCACGTACACCCGGTCCGCGACCCGCAGGACCTGACGAACGTGCTGCTCGACCAGCAGGACCCCGAGGTTCTGGGTGTCCGCGGCAGCCCGCACCACGCCGAGAAGGCGTGCGACGATCTGTGGTGCCAGCCCGAGCGAGAGTTCGTCCGCCAGCAGCAGCCGCGGGTTCCTGGCCAGCGCCCTGGCCAGGGTGAGCATCTGCTGTTCGCCGCCGGACAACAGTCCGGCCGGGCGCCCGAGCAGTGCCCGCAACTCCGGGAACATCGCGCATGCGGCGTCGGCGCTGACACCGGCCAACCGCAGGTTGTCCGCGGTCGTCAGCCCCATGATCACCGACCGCTCCTCGGTGACGTAGCTGAGGCCGCGCCTCGCCAGGGTGGCGAGCGGCGCCCGCTTGTCGGAGCCGAGCACGGACACGCGGCCCGAGATCGGCGCCAACTCGCCCGCCACCGTCAGCATGGTGGTGGACTTGCCCGCGCCGTTGGCTCCGATGAGCGCCACCACCTCCCCTGAACGCACGGTGATGTCGAGGCCGCGGCACACGACGGTCCCGCCGTACCCGGCGCTGAGCCCCTGGCATTCGAGCACCGCCGTGGACGGCACCGCCCTTTCCTGGGTGATGGTCATCGCGCTGCCTCCGTCGTCTCGTCGTCGGTACCCAGGTAGGCGTCGCGGACCGCCGGGCTGGCGGCGATCTCGTCCGGCGTGCCTGCCGCGATCACCCGGCCCGCCTCGAGCACCACAATTCGATCGCAGGTGGACATCACCAGCCCCATGTCGTGTTCGACCAGCAGCACCGCGGCGTTCCGCTCGACCGCCAACTGCCTGATGCACAGCGCCAACTCACGGCTCTCCGCATCGTCCAACCCCGCGGCCGGCTCGTCGAGCAACACGGCCGACGGCCCGGAGGCGACGGCCCTGGCGATACCCACCAATCGCCGCCTGCCGTATGACAGTTCACCGGGAAGCGAGCCCAGGTCCCCCTCCAGCTCGAAATCGCGCACCGCGGTGGAGGCGCTCGGCGAGAGCGGATGACGCCCCGGCCGGATCAGGTCCGTCAGCCAGGTGCGCCACGTCGATTCGTCGGCGCCCGCGTGGATGTTCTCGGCGACGGTGATGTCCTCGAACAGTTCGAGGGACTGGAAGGAGCGACGCAGTCCACCCTTCGACCGCTTCGCGGTCGACCATCCGGTGATGTCCTGGTCACCCAGCGTCACCTGCCCCGCCGCGGGGCTGACGAATCCGGTGATCGCGTCGATCACCGTCGTCTTGCCCGCGCCGTTCGGCCCGATCAGGCCCACCACCTGACCCGGTTCCACCGCGAGGTCGACCCCGTCGACGGCGGTGACCCCACCGAACCGCACGGTCAGGCCCCGCACGGAGAGCGGCGTCGGCGCGGCGGTCCCCAAGGTGGTTTCGGCCGAGAGCTCGGGTGCCCGAACGGGCACGCGCCGTGGCAGCGACCGCATCCAGGGCAGCCTCCTGATCGCCGCACCCACCCGGGACGCCATGTCGGCGATGCCGTTCTGATTGGTCAGCAGGATGACGATGAGCACGATCCCACCGATCAGCGTCGAGATCGCGCCGGTGGCGGAGCTGCTCTCCACCAATCGGCTGAACAGGGCGCCGGGGGCCATCAACGCCCCGATGACGCCACCGAGAACGAATCCGAGTCCGCCGGTCACGGCCTGCACCACGGCGTTGATCGACGCGAACACGTTGAACTCCAGGTAGGTGACCGCGGTGTTGCGCAGGCCCAGCAGGATGCCGCCGACGCCCGCCAGCCCCGCCGCGAGCGCGAACGCGTAGATCTTCACCGCGAACACGCTGATGCCGAGGGAGGCCGCCGCGCGTTCGTTGGTGCGGACCGCGATCAACCGCCTGCCGGTCCGCGACCGCCGCAGGTTCGCCACCATCAGCCCGCACAGGACCAGCACCACCAGGCACAGCAGGGCCCACCGCTCCGGGTACTCGGTGGCCGTCACCTCGAATCCGAACAGGCTCAGCTCCCGGATCCGCACCGCCCCGTCGATCTTGTCGCCGGTGAAGGTCGGATTGTTGAAGACCATCTCCTGGATCGTGAACCCGAGCCCGAGGGTGACCACCGCCAGGTTCACCCCGCGGGTGCGCAGTGCGGGTAGCGCGAAGAGGACGCCGATCGCGATCACCGACGCGACGCCGACGACCGCGGCCGGGATGAGCGGCCAGCCGGCCTGACCGACGAGCCTCGCGGTGAACAGGGCGCCGAGCCCGCCGACCGTGTACTGGGCGAGTGAGAGCTGCCCGGCGAATCCGGTGAGCACGACCACCGACAGCAGGATCACCGCCGCCGCGAGGGTCAGCGTCAGCGAGCGCAGCCAGTCGCCGCTGAAGGCGATGACCACGACGGCGAGCGTTCCGACCACCACGGCCAGTGTGCGCCAATGGATCTGACCTGAACCCAGCCGCGGCATCCGTTCCGAGATGTGACTGCGCAGCGGCAGACCCTTCCCGCGTACGACGAGCACCACGAGGATGACCAGGAAGGGCACCGCGCGGTTGATGCCCGTCAGCGTCTCCAACCCGAACAGGTCGCGGATGCGATCCTGGTACAGCACGACCAGGCTCTCCCCCACGCCGAGGAGCAGTCCTCCCAGCAGGGTCAGCGGGAACGACTTGAAGCCGCCGAGCAGGGCGGCGGCCAGCGCGGACACCGTGACGATGATGATGAAGGCGGTGGGGGTGAGACCGGTGAGCGGAGCCACCAGGATTCCGGCCGTACCCGCCAGCGCGCCGCCCACGGTCCAGGTCAGTGCGGCCAATCGCTGGGGTGACCACCCGAGCGCGGCCGCGGCCCGCTCGTTCTCTGCCGCCGCCGTGATCGCCAGGCCGACCCGGGTGTATCGCGTCAGCCCCCAGAGAACGGCGGTCATACCGACCGCGATACCCAGCAGGATGAGCCGATCCTGCTGCACCACGACATCGCCCCAGTGGTAGGCGTCATTCGGCAGGAACGCCCGCACGCGAATGGATTTGGTCCCGTAGTACTGCTGCACCGCCGCCTGCAAGATGACGAGCAGACCCAGGGTGGCGGCCAGCCGGACGATCGGTGCGGCACCCGCCAGCCACCGCAGGACCAGCACCTGGAACAGCAGCCCGATGAGTCCGGCCACCAGCACGGCGACCGCGAAGGCCGCGGGTAACGACCAGTCGTATTCTCCCCGAAGAGTTTCCAGACACAGATAGGCGGCGACCATCGCGATGGCACCCTGGGCGAAGTTGACCACCCCGGATCCGCGATAGACCAACACCACGCCGTGCGCCAACAGTGCGTACGCCGAGCCCGCGCCGAGGCCGAGGATGGCGAACTGCAGGAATTCAGTCATTGGACTCTCTCCGTGGACTCGGGCGCGGTCCCGGCGTCACCGCCGGGACCGCGCCTGCCGTACTACTGACCGCGCAGGTCGTACTGCTTGGGATCGGTGATCACCGTGTCACCGTCGAACTTCATCCGGTACATCATCGAGTTCGACACCCGCTGGAAGATCCCGAACGGTTCCACCGCACCCGGGGTCCAGTTCGGAACCAGGCCCAGCATGTCGAGGTCCTTGGCGGTCTCGAAACCCTGCAGCACGGTGTTGGCGTTCACGGAACCGAGCCCCTCGGCCACCTGACTGAACGCGCGCACCGAGAGCCACGAGAACAGTTCCGTGCCGGCGAGATTCTCCCGTTCGAGGCCCTGCTCACCCGAGGCCTCCATGTCAGCGAGGAACGGCTCGAGCCCGGGGAAATCGTCGGTGCTCGACGATGGCGCGGGGATCGGGCTCGTGTACACCGCACTGGTGGCGAAGGCACCCAGATTCTGCAGATCGGCCTGAGTGAACGAGGTGGCCGCGTTGCCGAAGCTCAGCTTGGAGCCGAGCTGGTCGAAGGACTCCGCGATCTGGTTGGACTCGTTGGCGGTCAGGGCCATGATCACGCCCTGCGCGTCGTTGCGTTCGGCGGCGACGACGAACTGGGTGTAGTCGGTGGCACCGGCGCCGACCGCGACCTCGTTCACGATCTCGGCGCCCTTGGCCTGCACGGCCGGCCCGAGCAACTGGATGAGCATCGCCGCGACCGGGACGTCGGGGCGCATCAGCGAGAGCTTCGTCTTGCCCTCGGCGACAAGGGTGTCCACGAGCCCGTAGAGCGTCAGCAGCGAGCCGGAGAACGGGGTGAACACGTTGGGCGCGGTGAAGTCGGCGATGTTCATCGGGTTCAGGCCGATGCGCGGGATCCCCGCGGTCTGGAGGATCTGCGACACCGACTCCGCGGAGGTGGGCGTGAAGTCCGCGAGGGTGGCGACCACCCCCTCCGAGACCATCTTGTTCGCGCAGTCGACTTCCTTGTTGGGATCACCCGCCGAGTCGCATTGGATCAGTTCGAGCGGGCGGCCGCCGACGCCGCCGCGGGAGTTCAGCGCGTCGATGGAGGCGGTCATGCCCGCGGCCTGGGTGGCGACGGACAGTCCGGCGGATTCGATGGGAACGATCTGCCCGACCTTGATCGGCTGACCGGTGGCGGCACCCTCCGTCGATTCGGCGCCGCTGTCCCCGCCACAACCTGCTGCAACGAGGCTGACTGCGGCGAGTGAGGCGAGTGCGGGGGCAAGTCTCTTCAATTTCACAGTGCGTCCTTCGAGGTAGGCAGCGAGTTGGCAGGAGCGTATGGGAATGCGCCGGGCAATTTCCGGCGAACGGGGTTTTTCGTTGCACCCTGCGACGGATTTCTGTCCAGCCCTGTTCCCACCCGGTGATCACCGGATCGGGCGCGTCACGGCCCGACGGCCCGCCTGGCCAGTTCCACAAGGGCCCCGACCACCTCCACACCGCCGACCAGTTCGGCATCGTTGTGCCCCGCCCCTGGCAGTGCGACCCGAACGACAGGTCCCGCGACGCTGTCGGCCACCCGCTCACTGTGGTCGGGCGGGACGATGGTGTCGGCGGTCCCGTAGACGACGGTCGTGGGCGCATCGATCCGTGCGACGGACTCCGCGACCGGGAAGCTGTCCCACAACAGGAGCCGGACCGGCAGAAACGGGTAGTGCCGCTGACCGAGCGTGGCAAGGTCGACGAACGGCGAGCGCAGCAGCAGGCCCGCCGGGCGGTGTTCGGCCGCGAGCTCGGTGACGACGCCCGTGCCCAGACTCTCGCCGAAGTACAGGAGCCGATCCGGCGGCACCGCCCTCTCGTCGACGAGGTGGTGGCGGGCGGCCCGGACATCGCGAGCCAGCCCGTCCTCGCTGGGACGCCCGGGGTTGCCCCCGTACCCGCGGTAGTCGAAGAGCAGCGTCGCGAACCCGGCCCCGGCCAACGCGCGGGCGAGCGGGGCACGATCCGCCCGGTTCCCCGCATTGCCGTTCGCGACGAGAACCGTCACGCCGCGGTCCGCGCCGGTCGGAGGCACGTACCACGCGCCGAGCCGGAGACCGTCGGAGGTGGTCAACCAGACGTCCTCGGCGCCGTCGAGCACCTGCTCCGCCGGCCCCGGCGCGGCGCCGTCCGGGAGGTAGATCAGCCGACGCTGACACACCCACAGAACGACGAGGATCAGGGCGACCACGACCACCGCGACGAGCGCGGTCCGGACGACCCACGCACCAGGGGCCATGCCCCCAGTCTTCACCCTCGGGTCGAGCCGCACACCCGACGCGGGGTCAGCGCTTCTGCCGGAGATACCAATCGATGAGCTCGGGGGCGTCGATCGCGCTGCGGTCCACGATCCGGTCCGCGTCGGCGCCCTGGAACATCCGCTTGATCGGCACCTCCAGCTTCTTGCCGGTGCGGGTGTGCGGGACGCCGGGCGCCACGATGATCTCGTCGGGAACGTGGCGCGGTGAGGCCTGCTCACGGATGGTCGACTTGATCCGGTCCTCGAGCGCGGCATCGAGCACGGCCCCGTCCGCGAGCACCACGAACAGCGGCATCCAGTACCCGCCATCCGGCTGCTCGGCCCCGATGACGAGCGCCTCGGTGATCTCGGGCAGTCGCTCGACGGCCTGGTAGATGTCGGCGCTGCCCATCCGGATTCCGTTGCGGTTGAGCGTCGAGTCCGAGCGACCGTGCATCAGCACGCTGCCCCGCTCGGTGATGGTGATCCAGTCGCCGTGCCGCCACACCCCGGGGAAGTCGTCGAAATACGCGTCGTGATAACGCTTTCCGTCGGGGTCGTTCCAGAATCGGATCGGCATCGACGGCATCGGCTTGGTGATGACCAGTTCCCCGACGTCGCCGCGGATGGGCACGCCACCCTCGTCGTAGGCCTCGAGCGCGACCCCGAGGAAGGGCGCCGAGAGTTCGCCCGGCCAGACCGGGACGGTGCGCGCGCCGCCGATGAATGCGGAGACCACGTCGGTGCCGCCTGTGATGGAAGCCACTGGAACCCCGACGTTCTCGGCGATCCACAGCGAGGACGACGCCGGCAGGGTCGACCCGGTGATCCCCACCGTGCGAAGCGCGCTCAGGTCGTGGTCGCGGCGCGGGACCACACCGGCCTTCGCGCAGGCGAGCACGTAACCCGGACTGGTGCCGAGCACGGTGGCCCGGTGCCGCGCGGTGAGCGCCCACAGCGAATCGACGTCCGGGTAGCCCGGGTTGCCGTCGAAGCAGACGATGGTGGCGCCGACCAGCAGCCCGGCGACCTGGAAGTTCCACATCATCCAGCTCGGGCTGGTGTACCAGAAGAAGGTGTCCGCGGGCCCGATGTCCATCTGCAGGGCAACCGATTTCAGGTGCTCGAGGACCACGCCGCCGTGCCCGTGCACGATGCCCTTCGGCAGCCCGGTGGTGCCCGAGGAGAACACCACCCAGAGCGGATGGTCGAAGTCGACGTCCACCGGTTCGAGCGGCGCCTCGCCCGCGGTCGCCGCCACCCACGACACGACGCCCTCGGGCGCACCGCCCTCGGGGTCGGCGGCCGCACCGAGCCGCGGCACCAGCACGGTCGTCGTCAGGCTCGGCATCCCGGCCCGCAGTTCGGCGATCGAGTCGAGGCGGTCGTGCTGCTTGCCGCCGAAGCGGTAGCCGTCCGCGGTGATCAGCACCGACGGTTCGAGCTGACCCAGCCGGTCCAGCGCGGCCGGGGCCGAGTAGTCCTGGCCGCAGGCCGCCCAGATCGCGCCGAGGCTCGCCGTCGCGAGGAAGGCCACGACGGCCTCCGGGATGTTCGGCAGGTACCCGACCACCCGGTCGCCCGGACCCACGCCGTTCGCCCGCAGGGTCGCGGCCAGCGCACCCACCTGCCTGCGCAGCTCCGCCCACGACACGGTGACGTCCTCGGATGCCGTCTCACCGGAGTAGACGATGGCGGGCCGGTCCGAGCGCTCGTTGCGCAGCACCTGGTCCACGTAGTTGAGCCGGACCCCGGGGAACCACACCGCACCGGGCATCCGGTCCTGCGCGAGCACCTCGCCGACCGGCGTCGCGGACCTGATCCCGAAGTAGTCCCAGACCGACCGCCAGAAATCGTCGAGATGGTCGACCGACCACCGCCACAGCGAGTGGTAGTCGGGCAGCGACACCGAGTACTCCCGCTCCACCCACGAGGCGTAGTCGGTGATCCGGGCGTTCCGCACGTCGTCGCGTGTCGGTTCCCACTGCGGCTGAAGCGATTCCATGCGGTTCGTCCTCTCAGTCGGTTTGCTTCGGCCCCAGGTCCTCGGTGAGGACCTCCTGCACCACCCGCATCGCGGCGAGCGCGGCAGGCGCGCCGCAGTACCCGCTGGTGTGGATGATCGCCTCGGTGATCTCCTCGCGGCTCAGGCCGTTCCGGAGTGCCCCGCGGACGTGCCCGCGCAGCTCCGATTCCGCGCGCAGCGCCGTCAGCATGCCCAGGTTCAGCAGGCTGCGGTCCCGCCCGCTCAGCCCGTCGCGGGTCCAGACCGAACCCCACACCGTCTCGGTGATGTGCCGCTGCATCGCCTCGCTGTCGGTGCCGAGGTCACGGGCCAGTGCGCGGTCGACGAAGTCGTCGCCCATCACCTCACGCCGGACGGCGAGGCCGGCGTCGAACCGGCCGTCGCCCTCGCCCTGGCCTGTCACTTCTTCGGGACCCGGATGATCAGGGCATCACCCTGACCGCCGCCGCCACACAGCGCGGCCGCGCCGACGCCGCCGCCGCGGCGCTCCAGTTCCAGCGCCAGGTGCAGCGCGATCCGCGCGCCGGACATGCCGAGCGGGTGCCCGACGGCGATCGCGCCGCCGTTGACGTTGACCTTGGCCGGGTCCAGTCCGAGCTCGCGGGTGGACGCGATGCCGACGGCCGCGAAGGCCTCGTTGATCTCGACGAGGTCGAGATCGGTGGGGTCGATGCCCTCCTTCGCGCAGGCCTTGGCGATCGCGCGTGCGGGCTGCGACTGCAGCGTGGAGTCGGGTCCGGCGACGACACCGTGCGCGCCGATCTCGGCGATCCAGGTCAGCCCGAGCTCCTGCGCCTTGGCCTTGCTCATCACGACCACCGCGGCGGCGCCGTCGGAGATCGGCGAGGCCGAGCCGGCGGTGATGGTGCCGTCCTTGCTGAAGGCAGGACGCAGCGCGCTCAGGGACTCGACGGTGGTGTCGGCGCGGATGCCCTCGTCCTCGGCGAAGACGATCGGATCGCCCTTGCGCTGCGGGATCTCGACCGGCACTACCTCGTTGTCGAACAGGCCGTTCTTCCAGGCGCGCGCGGCGTTCTGGTGCGAGGCGGCCGCGAAGGCGTCCTGCTCCGCGCGGGTGATGTGGGTGGCCTCCTGCTGGTTGACCTGCTCGGTCAGCAGCCCCATCGCCTGGTCCGTGAAGATGTCGTGCAGACCGTCGTAGGCCATGTGGTCGCGCATGGTCACGTCGCCGTACTTGAAGCCCTCGCGGCTCTTCTCGAGCATGTGCGGTGCGCGGCTCATCGACTCCTGGCCACCGGCGACCACGATGTCGAACTCGCCCGCGCGGATCAGCTGGTCGGCCAGCGCGATCGCGTCGATGCCCGAGAGGCACACCTTGTTGATCGACAGGGCCGGCACGTCCATCGGGATGCCGGCGGCCACGGCCGCCTGCCGCGCGGGCATCTGGCCGGCGCCCGCGGTGAGCACCTGGCCCATGATCACGTATTCGACGCTCTCGGGCGCGACGCCCGCCTTCTCCAGCGCGCCCCTGATGGCGATGCCGCCGAGATCGGACCCGGAGAAACCCTTCAGCGAACCGAGGAGCCGCCCCATCGGGGTGCGGGCTCCGGCGACGATGACAGTGGACTCGGACATCAGCTTGCTGTTCCCTTCAGATTTCTCAGTGCCTTCGGATTTCCCGGCCACCGAACTGTTCACAACGATTCACTCCGGCGGACGATCGCCTCCGCGTGCCGAAGCACCGGCGCGTCCACCATCTTCCCCTCGAACGCGAAGACCCCGCGCTCCTCGGACACCGCGGCCAGCACCCTGCGCGCCCAGGCGAGGTCCTCCGCGCTGGGTTCGTAGGCGGCCCGGATCACGGCGACCTGGCTCGGATGGATCGCCACCTTGGCGTCGAACCCGACCGCGACCGCGTCGAGGGATTCGGCGCGCAGACCATCGAGGTCCTTGATGTCCAGGTAGACCGAGTCCAGCGCGAACCGGCCGTGTGCCTTGGCCGCGAGCAGCGATCCGGAGCGCACGTGCCGGGCCACATCGCGATAGGAGCCGTCGGTGTGGCGGCTGGCGTTCCCGCCGAGCGCTGCGACCAGGTCCTCCGCGCCCCACATCACCCCGATCGCGTTCGCGACCTGTGCGGACTCGGCAACCGTCAGGGCGCCGAGCGGAGACTCGATCAGGGCGATCACCTCGCGCGGGGCGAGTGAGCGCACCTGTTCCGCCGACTCGCACTTGGGCAGCATCACCCTCGGGTAGCGGGTCTGCAGCAGCGCCTCCAGGTCGAGCGCCTGGTCCTCGGTGCCCGCCGCGTTGATCCGCACCACGGTGCGCTCGGGGTCGAGCGGGGTGTCGATCAGCGCGCGACGGGCGGCCGCCTTGTCCGCGGGGGCGACGCCGTCCTCGAGGTCGAGGATGACGACGTCCGCGGCGGCCGCGGCCTTCGCGTAGCGCTCCGGCCGATCCGCCGGGCAGAAGAGCCAGGCGGGACCGGGCGGGGCCCACCCCGAGGAGTGACCGGAATTCGCAGTCATGACGGCCTCTTTCGAACCAGCGTCTTGCGCACCGCCGTCGCCACCACGTCGCCGTGCTGGTTCCGGGCGGTGTGCGCCAGAGTGATGATGCCCTCGCCCGGCCTGCTCTTCGACTCCCGCTTGTCGGTGATGACCGTCTCGGCGTACATGGTGTCGCCGTGGAAGAGCGGCTTGGGGAACGAGATCTCCGAGAACCCGAGGTTGGCGACGATGGTCCCCTGGGTGAGCTGCGCGACCGACAGCCCGACCAGGGTGGACAGCGTGAACATCGAGTTCACCAGCCGCTGGTTGAACGGCGGCAACTGCTCGCTGAACGCGGCGTCGAGGTGCAGGGCCTGCGTGTTCATCGTCAGGGTGGTGAACAGGACGTTGTCCGCCTCGGTGACGGTGCGGCCGGGCCGGTGCTCGTAGACCACGTCGGTCTCGAACTCCTCGAACCAGAGCCCCCGCTGGACCACCCGGCGCGGCTGCGCCTGCTCGCTCACAGTCCGGCCTCGCGCGCGATCAGCATCAGCTGCACCTCGGTGGTGCCCTCGCCGATCTCGAGGATCTTGCTGTCCCGGTAGTGGCGGGCGACCGGGTACTCGTTCATGAAGCCGTAGCCGCCGAAGATCTGGGTGGCGTCACGGGCGTTGTCCATCGCGGCCTCGCTGGCGATCAGCTTGGCGATGGAGGCCTGCTTCTTGAACGGCTTGCCCGCCAGCATGAGCGCGGCCGCGTCGTAGTAGGCGGTGCGGGCGACGTGCGCACGCACCTCCATCCGCGCGATCTTGAAGGCGATGGCCTGGTTGGCACCGATCGGCTTGCCGAATGCCTCGCGCTCCTTGGCGTACTTCACCGACTCGTCCACGCAGCCCTGCGCCGCACCGACGCTCAGCGCGGCGATCGCGATCCGGCCCTCGTCGAGGATGCGCAGGAAATTCGCGTAGCCGCGGCCGCGCTCACCGAGCAGGTTCTCCTGCGGCACCCGAACGTCCTGGAAGGTCAGCGGGTGGGTGTCGGAGGCGTTCCAGCCGACCTTGTTGTACGCCGGCTCCGCGGTGAACCCCGGCGTGGAGGTCGGCACGAGGATGGTGGAGATCTCCTTCTTGCCGTTGTCCATCTCGCCGGTGACCGCGGTGACGGTGACCAGCCGGGTGATGTCGGTCCCGGAGTTGGTGATGAACTGCTTGTTGCCGTTGATGATCCAGTCGCCGCCGTCCTCCTTCGCGGTGGTCCTGGTTCCGCCTGCGTCGCTGCCCGCACCCGGCTCGGTGAGGCCGAACGCGGCCAGCGCCTTGCCGCTCGTCAGCTGCGGCAGCCACTCCTGCTTCTGCGCCTCGTTACCGAAGCGGTAGATCGGCATCGCACCGAGCGAGACGCCTGCCTCCAGGGTGATCGCGACGGACTGGTCCACCTTGCCCAGCTCCTCGAGGGCCAGGCACAGCGCGAAGTAGTCGCCGCCCTGTCCGCCGTACTCCTCGGGGAACGGCAGGCCGAACAGGCCCAGCTCGGCCATCCCCGCGACGACCTCGTACGGGAAGGTGTGGTTGGCATCGTGCTCGGCGGCGACCGGCGCGACGACGGTCTGCGCGAAGTCGCGGACCGCCTTCGCGAGCTGCTGGTACTCGTCGGGCAGTGATCCGGTGGAGAGGTAATCGGTCATGACGCGGCGCCCTTCGTGGTCGTCTCTGCGAGTTCGGGTTGTCCTGAGCTGTCGGATGTTTCGGGTGCGTGCGGGATCACGCGAGCGAGGACCTGATCGACCTTCACCTGATCCCCCGCCGCGACGAGAAGCTCGACCGTGCCGTCGATGGGCGAGGTCAGCGAGTGCTCCATCTTCATCGCCTCGACCACGACCACGGCCGTGCCCGCGGTGACGGCCGCGCCGTGCTGCACGCCGACCGCGATGACCGCGCCCGGCATCGGGCTCGTGATCTCGGCCTCCCCCGCGTGTGCGTCGCCCGTGCGGACGCTGACCTCCCGGACCTCGCGCAGGACCGCGGTCCCGTCGGTGCCCGAGAGCCAGATGTGTCCGTCGTGGGCGGCCACCAGGTAGCTCGCCCTCAGACCGTCCACCGCGACGGACAGCGTCGAACCGTCCAACGATGCTGTCAGCGTGCGTGTTTCGCCGTCCTCCATCGACACCAGCGCGTCGCCGGGCGCACCGACGATCCGCACGTGGTCGGTGCGGGCGGGCGAGGACAGCCGGATGCTGGTCGGTGCCGGGGTGCCGGCTCGCCAGCCGGTCGGCCGCTCCCACGGATCCGCGCCGACGCCCTGCGGCCAGCGCGTCAGCCACCGGTACGCGCCCGCCGCGATGAACTGCGCGTCCGAGGCATCGGCCGCGACGTAGTCCTCGAGCCTGCGGTCGAGCAGGCCGGTGTCGAGGCGGCCGGCGACGACGTCGGGGTCCGCGAGCAGGAACCGCGCGAAGTCGATGTTGGTGACCACGCCGAGGACCGCGGTGTCGGCCAGGGCCCGGTCGAGCTTGCGCAGTGCCGCGGCGCGGTCGACGCCGTGTGCGATCACCTTCGACAGCATCGGGTCGTAGTCGCTGCCGACCTCGGTGCCCGCCCGCAGTCCCGAGTCGACCCGGATCCCGGGGCCGGCCGGCTCCACCACGTCGAGGACGAGTCCGCCCGTGGGCAGGAAGCCGCGGGCGGGGTCCTCGGCGTAGACGCGGGCCTCGATGGCGTGACCGGTCATGGTGATCTCGTCCTGGGCGATGGCGAGCTTCTCGCCCGCGGCCACCCGGACCTGCCACTCGACCAGGTCGAGTCCGGTGACCATCTCGGTGACCGGGTGCTCCACCTGCAGCCGCGTGTTCATCTCCATGAAGAAGAACTCGTCCGGTCGGTCCGCGGAGACGATGAACTCGACCGTGCCGGCGCCGGAATAGTCGACGCTGCGCGCGGTGTTGCAGGCCGCCTCGCCGATCCGGGCGCGGGTCCGCTCGTCGAGCAGCGGCGAGGGCGCCTCCTCGATGACCTTCTGGTGCCGGCGCTGGAGGCTGCACTCGCGCTCGCCGAGGTGCACGACGTTGCCGTGACTGTCGGCGAGGACCTGCACCTCGATGTGCCGGGGGCGCAACACGAACCGCTCCAGGAACAGGGTGTCGTCACCGAAGGCCGAGGCGGCCTCGCGGCGCGCGCTGGCCAGCGCCTCGGCGAGCTTGTCCGGCTCCTCGACCAGGCGCATGCCCTTGCCGCCGCCGCCGGCGGACGGCTTCACCAGCACCGGGTAGCCGATGTCCTCGGCCGCGGCGATCAGCTCGGCGTCGGTCAGCCCGGGGCGGGCGATGCCGGGCACCACCGGGACGTCGAACTCGGCCACCGCGTTCTTGGCGGTGATCTTGTCGCCCATCACCTCGATGGCCCGGGCTGAGGGCCCGAGGAAGGCGATGCCTGCGTCCTCGAGGGCCGCCGCGAAGGCCGCGTTCTCGGAGAGGAATCCGTAGCCGGGGTGCACCGCCTGGGCGCCCGTCCGCTTCGCCGCGGCGACCACCTTCGCGATGTCGAGGTAGCTCTCGCGCGCCGCCGCGGGGCCGAGCAGGACGGCCGTGTCGGCCTCGCGCACGTGCCGCGCGCCCGCGTCCGCCTCGCTGTACACCGCCACCGAGCGGATGCCCATGGCACGCAGGGTGCGGATGACGCGGACCGCGATCTCGCCGCGGTTGGCGACGAGAACGGTGGAAAATTCAGTCATCTCACTCACATCCTGAAGACGCCGTAGGAGACCGGCTCGAGCGGCGCCTGAGCGCACACCGAAAGTGCCAGTCCTAGAACAGTTCTGGTGTCCGCGGGGTCGATGATTCCATCGTCCCACAGTCGGGCGGTCGAATAGTAGGGGTTGCCCTGCGCCTCGTACTGCGCGCGAATCGGCGCCTTGAAGGACTCCTCGTCCTCCGCCGACCAGGGCTTGCCCGAGGCGTCCAACTGATCGCTGCGGACGGTGGCCAGCACCGAGGCCGCCTGCTCACCGCCCATGACCGAGATCCGCGCGTTCGGCCACATCCACAGGAACCGGGGCGAGTAGGCGCGCCCGCACATCGAGTAGTTGCCCGCGCCGTACGAGCCGCCGATCACAACGGTGAGCTTGGGGACCCGCGCGCAGGCCACCGCGGTCACCATCTTGGCGCCGTGCTTGGCGATGCCGCCCGCCTCGTAATCGCGGCCGACCATGAAGCCGGCGATGTTCTGCAGGAACAGCAGCGGCACGCTGCGCTTGTCGCACAGCTCGATGAAGTGGGCGCCCTTCATCGCGGACTCGGCGAAGAGCACGCCGTTGTTGGCGACGATGCCGACCGGGTGCCCGTGGATGTGGGCGAAGCCGGTGACCAGGGTCTTGCCGTACTCTGCCTTGAACTCCTGGAACTCTCCCCCGTCCACGATGCGGGTGATCACCTCGTGCACGTCGTACGGGGTGCGCGGGTCCGTCGGGACGACGTCGTAGAGCTCCTCCTGCGGCGCGATGGGCTCCACCGCCGGGATCACGTCCCAGGGCCGGTCCGTGCGCGGACCGAAGGTCGCGACGATCCGGCGCACGATGCGCAGCGCGTCCTGATCGTCCTCGGCGAGGTGGTCGGTGACGCCGGAGACCTTCGAGTGCAGGTCGCCGCCGCCCAGGTCCTCGGCCGTGACGACCTCGCCGGTCGCGGCCTTCACCAGCGGCGGGCCACCGAGGAAGATGGTGCCCTGGTTGCGCACGATGACGGCCTCGTCGCTCATCGCCGGGACGTAGGCGCCGCCCGCGGTGCAGGATCCCATCACCGCCGCGATCTGCGGGATGCCCTTGGCACTCAGGTTGGCCTGGTTGAAGAAGATGCGACCGAAGTGCTCGCGGTCGGGGAAGACCTCGTCCTGACGGGGCAGGAAGGCGCCGCCCGAGTCGACCAGGTAGAGGCACGGCAGATTGTTCTGCAGCGCGATCTCCTGCGCGCGCAGGTGCTTCTTCACGCTCATCGGGTAGTAGGTGCCGCCCTTGACGGTGGCGTCGTTGGCCACGATCACGCACTCGCGGCCGGAGACCCGGCCGATACCGGCGATCACACCCGCGCCGGGGCACTCGTCGTCGTACATGCCGTTCGCGGCGAGCGGGGAGAACTCGAGGAACGGGCTGCCCGGGTCCAGCAGGGTGTCCACCCGCTCACGCGGCAGCAGCTTGCCCCTGTTCACGTGCCGCTGTCGGGACTGCTCGCTGCCGCCGAGCGCCGCGGTGGCGAGCCGCTCGCGCAGCTCACCGACCAAGCGGACGTGCTCGGTCCGGTTGCGCTCCTCAACCATGGTCATGTCGTCGCCCTGTCTGCTCGGATCATTTCGCGGTCAGTTAATTGCCAATAACCGAATCTAAGATAACTATGATTAACTGAGTTGTCCAGACCCACAGGTTGAAGGGAGGTGCCGACGTGACACCCGACGATTCGGTGCTGACCAAACGTGGCCGCGCCAAGGCCGACCGCCGCAGGCAGCTCCTACAGGCCGCCGCCCGTTTGATCGCCGAGCGAGGCTTCGCGGGCGTTCGGCTCGAGGATCTCGGATCCGCGGTCGGGATCAGCGGCCCCGCCGTCTACCGGCACTTCCCCAACAAGGAGGCGCTGCTGGTGGAGCTGCTGGTCGACATCAGCCGTCGCCTGCTCGAGGGCGGTATCGCGGTCGCCGACGGGGCCTCGACGCCAGACGAGGCGCTCGCGGGCCTGATCGAGTTCCACCTCGACTTCGCGCTCGGCGAGCCCGACCTCATTCGCGTGCAGGACCGCGACCTCGAGTCGCTGCCGGTCGCCGAGCGCAGGCAGGTCCGGCAGTTCCAGCGCCGCTACGTCGAGGTGTGGGTCGAGGTCCTCCGGAAGGTCGACGCGGAGCTGGCGGAGTCGGACGCCCGGATCAAGGCACACGCGACGTTCGGCCTGATCAACTCCACCCCGCACAGCGTGAACCCCTCCGCCCCCGCCCACACCCGCGCGGTGCTGCGCGCGATGACGGCCGCCGCGCTGGCGCCGGGAGTCTGAGCCCGGCGGCCGCCCTCGCCGTCGCACACCCATTCACAAGATCGCACCCCCTTTGGGTTGCCAATCCCCGTGCGTTCTCGACAAAAACAGTGCGCGGCCGACGCTATGGTCGACAGCGTGTCTGAGAGCCCCCGCGCATGACCGTCGCGAAATCCGTCGCCCTGTTCGTCGTGGCCGCCCTGCTGGAGATCGGCGGCGCCTGGCTGGTGTGGCAGGGCGTGCGGGAACACCGCGGGTGGATCTGGGTCGGCCTCGGCGTCATCGCGCTCGGCGCCTACGGATTCGTCGCGACCATGCAGCCCGATGCCCACTTCGGCCGGATCCTGGCCGCGTACGGCGGCGTCTTCGTCGCCGGCTCACTGATCTGGGGCATGGCGATGGACGGCTTCCGACCCGACCGATGGGATGTCACGGGGGCGCTGATCTGCCTCGCAGGCGTGGCCGTCATCATGTACGCGCCGCGCTGAGCCGATCCCGCGCGAACAGCGCCGCGAGCAGCAGCGCCATCGCGGCCGCGGCCCACAGGCCGGCCAGCCCGACCCCGCGGTGCACCGCCGCGCCCGCTGCCACCCCGAGCACCAGGCCGAGCCACAGCCCCGCGAACCGCACCCACGCCCACCGCGGCCCGCCGGTCAGCGCCGCGGCGAGGCGTTGCCCGAGCCTGACCAGCGTGCCGGTCATGTAGGTGAGGCTGATCGACGACTCGCCGGTCCGCTCGAACACCGTGTTCTCGGCCCCCATCGCCAGTGCCAGCGCGGCGATCACGACCTGCCGCGAGCCGAGGGCCGAGGCCGTCACCGCCGCCACAAGCAGGCCCGCGACGAGGCACATCACGACCGAACTGCGGTGCGCGCAAGCAATCCGCCCCAGCACCGAACCCAGCACGACGCCGAGCACGAACAGCCCGATGACCGCCGCGCCGACCGCCGCGACATGCCAGTGGCCGTCGACCGCACCGACTGCCATGCGGGTGGAGTTCCCGCTCATGAACGAGACGAAGAACCCGCCCAGGGTGATGTACCCCATGGCATCGACGTAGCCCGCCAGGGCCGCGAGCAGCACCGCGAAGACAAACGTCCGGCGGCCGACGTCGACTACCACTGAGTCCCTACCCGGACCGGACCGGTCGCCGACGTCACGACAGCACGCCGGTCGCGGTTACTCCTTCCTCGTCATCGCGGTGTAGCCGAGGGTCAGCGCGGCCGCCGCCGCGATGCTGATGATCCAACGCCACCAGTCGATGCCCTTCGTGTCGCCGGTGTCACTGATCATCCCCCAGATCCAGTACCCGATGAGCGCACCGGCGATGCCGAGCACGACGGTGATGACCCATCCCATCGCCTGCTTGCCGGGGATCACCAGCCGTGCGAGCACGCCGATGACCGCGCCGAAGATGATCGTGCCGATGATGTCCCCGATCATTGCGGGCTCCTCTCGTGCCACCTCAGTCGCGCGCGACTGTGTGCGGGGTTGTCGATCTTGATAGTGGCACGGCGATGCCGCCGGAGGAACCCTCACCGGGCCCCGACCCGGCGGTGCCCCGCCCTCCGATCGAGGGAACCGGAGGGCGGGGCACCGGGGCGGGGCCGATCGAGGAACCGGCCCCGCGGGTCAGGCGTGCACGATCACGCCGCGGATGTTCTTGCCGCTGCGCAGATCCTCGTAGCCCTGGTTGACGTCCTCGAGTCGGTAGCGGGTGGTGACCAGCTCGTCGAGCCTGAGCTGGCCTGCGTCGTACAGGCGGAGCAGCTTGACGATGTCGTACTGCGGGTTCATCGAGCCGAACAGCGAACCCTTGATGGTCTTCTGGTTCAGCGTCAGGTCGCATCCGGAGACGTGCACGGTCAGCTTGGCCGGGTCGGCCAACCCCGTGATGACGACGGTGCCGCCCTTGCCGATCACCGCGGTGGCCGCCGAGACGACCTCCTCGTCCACGGTGCCGACCAGGATGAGAGCGGCGTCGGCGCCCTGACCCCAGGTCAGTTCGTTGACCTTCTCCGCGGCGCTCGCCGCGTCGGCGAAGGCATGGGTGGCGCCGAGCTTCAACGCCGTCTCGCGCTTGAGCGCAACGGGATCGACGACGACCACGTATTTGCAGCCCGCGCTGACCGCGCCCTGTACCGCGTTGATGCCCAGGCCGCCGATGCCGTAGATGACGGCGGTGTCACCCGCGTGCAGGTTGCCCGCGTTGACCGCGGTTCCCCAGCCCGAGGGCACCCCGCAGCCGACCAGCACGGCGGTCTCCAACGGCAGCCAGTCGTCGACCTTGACCACCGAGTGCTGCGAGATGGTGGCCCGCTCGGCGAACGTGCCGAGCATGCACATGGCACCGAAATCGGTTCCCTTGGAATGGAACCGGAAGGTCCCGTCCGGCATCGACCCCTCCAGGATGGTGGCACCCATGTCACAGAGGTTCTGCCTGCCCGTCGAGCAGTATCGGCAGGTACCGCAGTTCGGGATGAAGCTGCACACCACGTGGTCGCCCGGCTTGACCTTCGTGACGCCCGGCCCGACCTCCTCGATGATTCCCGACCCCTCGTGCCCGCCGACGATCGGATAGCGCGGCGGCAGGTCACCGTCGGTCAGGTGCAGATCCGAATGACACAGGCCCGCGGCCGTGTACTTGATCAGCACTTCCCCCGGCCCGGGGCCGTCGAGCTCGAGCTCCATCAGTTCGAACGGCTTTCCGGCCTCGAGCAGGACTGCGGCGGTGGTCTTCATGTGTGATTCTCCTTCTGGGGGGGGGTGGGCCGGGTCAGAGTGCGACGTTGACGGATTTGGTGATGGTGTAGGCATCGAGTCCCGCCGCGCCCAACTCGCGGCCCCAACCGGACTGCTTGTAACCGCCGAAGGGCATCGCGGTGTCGAAGCCGTTGTACTGGTTGATCCACACGGAGCCGGCCTTGATCTGCCGTGCCGTGCGGTGCGCCTTGGAGATGTCGCGGGTCCAGATGCCCGCGGCGAGGCCGTAGATCGAGTCGTTCGCGGCCGCGGCGACGCCCGCCTCGGCGTCGAACGGCAGCGCCGCGACCACCGGGCCGAAGATCTCCTCGCGGACGATGCTGAACTCCGGCTTGACGTCCACGAACACGGTCGGCTCGACGAAGTAACCGGTCTCGCCCCACCGATTGCCCCCGGTCAGCGCCCGGGCGCCGTCCGCGAGACCCTCGCGCAGGTACCCGGTCACCTTGTCGAACTGCTCCTGCGAGACGAGCGGGCCTAGCTGGGTGGCCGGGTCGAGGCCGGGGCCGATCTTCACCTGGCTCGCGGCGTGCGCGACCGCCTGGGTGAACTCGTCGAAGATCTTGTCCTCGACGAACAGCCGGGTCCCGGCGACGCAGCACTGACCGTGGTTGAACAGCCAGGCATTGAGCGAACCCTCCACGGCGGCATCGAAATCGGCGTCCGCGAAGACGATGTTGGGGCTCTTGCCGCCGAGCTCGAGCGAGACCTTCTTCAGGTTGCCCTTGGCCGCCTCGACGATCTTCTTCCCGACCTCGGTGGAGCCGGTGAACGCGATCTTGTCGACGTCGTCGTGCGCGGACAGCGTGGCACCGGCGTCGCCGAATCCGCTGATGATGTTCACGACGCCGGGCGGGAAGCCGGCCTCCTGGAACACCTCCCCGAGCAACAGTGCCGTCAACGGCGTCTGCTCCGCGGGCTTGAGGATGACGGTGTTGCCTGCGGCGAGGGCAGGCGCCAGCTTCCACGAGGCCATCAGCAGCGGGAAGTTCCACGGCACGATCAGCCCGCACACACCCACCGGCTCGCGCAGCGTGTAGGCGTGGAACTGGGCGCCGGGCGCAAAGGGCATCGACACGTTGACCGTGCTGCCCTCGATCTTGGTCGCCCAACCGGCGTAGTAGCGGAAAACGTCTGCCGCCCAGGCCACGTCGACCGCGGATGCGATGCCCGCCGACTTGCCGTTGTCGAGGGCCTCGAGCTGGCCGAACTCCTCGGCCCGCTCGCTGAGGATGTCACCGACGCGCCAGAGCAGCCGCTCGCGCTCGTTCGGCTTCATGCCCGGCCACGGGCCGTCGTCGAACGCGATCCGCGCCGCGCGAACCGCCCGGTCGACGTCCTCGGCCTGACCGTGCGCGACCTCGGTCAACGCGTTCCCGGTCGCGGGGTCGTAGGTCGGGAAGGTGCGGCCCGAGGCGGCCGGGGTCCATTCGCCACCGATCAGCAGCTTCTTCGGGCCGCCGGCCAGGAAACCCTGTACCTCGGACTTGAGCGGGAAGTCGGCGATCGCCGTCATCGGTTCCTCCTGCGAGAGAGTAGGTGTGTGATGCACGCCATACTTCGCCGGTTCCGGTGCGGATAACTGTGCGACTTCCGGACAGCCCTAGGACGTCACGTCGAGGGCACGGATTCTCGAATACAATGTGCTGCGGCTGATTCCGAGTTTGGCGGCGGCATGCACCTTGTTGCCGCCACACTCCTGCAGCGCATCGACGATCGCCTGCCGCTCCGCACGCTCGCGGCCCGCGAGGCGGGAGACCCGCGAGCTGGTCCGGTACGCATCGGGCAGATCGGCGAGGCCAAGCCTGGTGCTCGTCCGGTCCCGCGCCGTTCTGGTCAGCACCACCCGCAGCTCGGTCAGGTTGCCCGGCCACTCCCCCGCCACCAGGGCCTCGAGCGCGGTCGAGGTCAGGCTCAGCCCCGGCTCGATCTCGTCGAGCATCGCCTGGGCGATCTCCGGCAGCTCGCCGAGCCGCTGGCGCAGCGGCGGCACGGCGATGCGTTCGGGGCACCGCGCGATCATCGCCGCCGCCGCCGGGGATAGTTCCGCGATGGGGCTGCTCGTCAGCACCATTCGAGGTCCCCCGTCGGCGATCAGGAGGTCGGTGACCACGGGCAGTGCCGACGCCGGCAGCAGGTGCGCGTGTTCGACGGCCAGCACACCACCGGAGGTCGACGCCTGCTCGAGCAGCACCGACAACCATCGGTCGAGCCCGACGATCGGTATCCGCGAGGCATCCGTCCAGTGCACGGGGTCGGCGCCGGCGAGATCGCGCACGGCCGTGGTGCGCCCCGAACCGGATTCGCCGACGATCGCAACGGACTCGGCGTTCTCACGCACCCGGCGAAGCTCTGCGCGCGCCCGGTCCGCGACGCCCGCACCGGCGGCGCGGCGCCGGATCGGCACATTCGGTCGATGCACGTGCTCGACCAGAAAGAGTGTGCCGCCGTTTGTTCCGGCGATCCGGTCGGCCTGCACCGTGGCCAGCTGCCCGGACGCCAACTCGAGGTTCACCGTGCGCGACTGGTCCGGCAGGAGATCCGCCGCGAGCCCGCGCAGGGCGGCATGGTCGGCCACATCGAGGAGGTCCAGCGCGGTGCGGTTGCTGAGCAGGATGTCCTCGCCGATCGCGGCGACGGCGACATGACGCTGCGGCGAGACCCGCTGAAAAGCGTCCACCAACCGCTGCTCGGATGCTCGCGAACCCTCGAGCAGTCGTCGCTCGATGTCCGCCGCAGCACGCTGCAGAAAGGGCGCGAACAGCGAGTTTGCCTGCGGGGCAATGCAGGTCATGTCCAGGATCCCCTCGACCCGGTGCGTCACCGGATGCAGGATCGGATGCCCGTAGCAGCTCAACCCCTTGAAGCGCTCCAGATAGTGTTCCTCGCCGTTGACGACGATCCCGCGACGCACCTCGACCGGGGTACCGATCGCATTGGTACCGGCGGTGTCCTCTCCGAACCGCGAGCCGATCACCGCGCCGAGCTTCTCCATGTGCCGCTCGACCTGTTGGTTGTCGAACACCCGGGCCACGATCCGGCAGTCCCGGTCGGCGAGCAGGAGACACAGTCCGGTGCCGGCGATCTGGATGGCGACCTCGTCGAGGATCGGGCGCGCGGCCCGCAGCAACCGGCTGGAGAGGTCCAGGTCGGTGGCCGGGTCCGCGTCGAACCCGTCCCCCGGGCCGACGCCACTCAACGCGGATCGCTTCCAGGACAGCGCGATCTCGGGCCGGACCGGCTCGCGCCCACTCGTCTCGCCGGGGTTCATCGGCCTGCCCGCCTAGCCCTGCCCGATCAGCTCGACGGACTGCTCGCGCATCTCGATCTTGCGCACCTTGCCGGTCACCGTCATCGGGAACTCGTCCACCACATGGACGTACTTCGGGATCTTGTAGTGCGCCAGCTTGCCCGTGCAGTAGGCCCGCACCGAGTCCGCGTCCAGTTCCGGCGCGCCCTCGCGCATCCGGATCCACACCATCAGCTCCTCCCCGTACTTCGCATCCGGCACACCGATCACCTGCGCGTCGAGGATGTCGGGGTGCGAGTAGAGGAACTCCTCGATCTCCCGCGGGTAGATGTTCTCCCCGCCGCGAATCACCATGTCCTTGATCCGGCCCGTGATCGCGACGTACCCGTCCGCGTCCATCACCCCGATGTCGCCGGTGTGCATCCACCGCGCCGTGTCGATCGCCTCGGACGTCTTCTCCGGGTTCTCCCAATACCCCAACATCACCGAGTACCCGCGCGTGCACAGCTCGCCCGGCTCCCCGCGCGGCACCGTCAGCCCGGTCGCCGGGTCGACGATCTTCACCTCGAGATGCGGGCCCACCCGCCCGACGGTGGACACCCGCTGCTCGATGCTGTCGTCGGAGCGCGTCTGCAGCGACACCGGCGAGGTCTCGGTCATGCCGTAACAGATCGACACCTCCGCCATCCCCATCCGCTCGATCACCTGCTTCATCACCTCCACCGGGCACGGCGAGCCGGCCATGATCCCGGTCCGCAGGCTGGAGAGGTCGTAGCTGTCGAAGTCCGGGTCGGCGAGCTCGGCGATGAACATCGTCGGCACCCCGTACAGCGAGGTGCACCGCTCGGCCTGCACGGCCTCGAGGGTGGCCTTCGGATCGAACGCGGGGCCCGGGATCACCATGGTCGCGCCGTGGCTGGTGCACGCGAGGTTGCCCATCACCATCCCGAAGCAGTGGTAGAACGGCACCGGGATGCACACCCGATCCTGCTCGGTGTAATGGCACAACTCGCCGACGAAGTACCCGTTGTTGAGGATGTTGTGGTGACTGAGCGTCGCCCCCTTCGGGAAACCCGTTGTGCCCGAGGTGTACTGGATGTTGATCGGGTCGTCCGCCGAGAGCTTCGATTGCGCCGTCGCCAGCACCGACGGGTCCGCCGACTGGGCCGCGGTCCCATCCGCGACCAGCGCCTGCCAGTCGGCACCGCCGAGCAGGATCACCGATTCCAGGTCGGCGCACCGCGGCCGGACCTCCTCGATCATCGCCGCATAGTCCGAGGACTTGAAGCTCGGCGCGGCCACCAGCATCCGGATGCCCGCCTGCTCGAGCACGTACTGCAATTCGTGCGAGCGGTAGGCGGGGTTGATGTTGACCAGGATCGCCCCGATCTTCGCGGTCGCGAACTGGATCAAAGTCCACTCCGGACAGTTCGGCGCCCAGATGCCCACCCGGTCGCCCAGCCCGATCCCGCGCCGCAGCAGACCCGCCGCGACACCGTTCACGTCGGCGGCGAGCTCGGCATAGGTCCATCGCCTGCCCGAGGGCCGGTCCACCAGCGCGTCGCGGCCGCCGTGGGCCGCGACCGTCCGATCGAAGTTGTCCCCGATGGTGTCGCCCAGCATGGGGGCGTCCCAGACTCCCGAGGCGTAGCTGGGCAGTGCGGTGCTCATGTGTTTCCTCTCCTTGGCGCCGGTGAGCGCCTCCGGGAGGACTCGCCGTGGCGAGCCCTCCCGTGGTCGAACCTACTCGTACCGATGTGACCTACGACATAGTCAATGGTCCGGGGTGGCCGTAACTGTCCAAGGTCCGGACACCCCGCCCGCGGGTGCCTAGAGCGCGTGGTCCTTGGTCTCGACCAGGGCCTTGGTGCAGAAGAAGCTCAGCACCGACAGTCCGGCCAGCATGAGCCCGATCGCGAAGCTGCCGTAGGTGGAGGCGAGCGGCGCGGCGATCAGCGGCGGGATCGCGCCACCGAGCACACCCGCCAGGTTGTAGCCCAGGCCCGCTCCGGTGTAGCGGTACTGCGTCTGGAACATCTCGGGCAGCAGCGCACCGCAGGGCCCGTACGCGATTCCGAAGATGGCGAGCGTGCCGAACATCCCGATCACGAACGCGACGGGCGACCCGGTGTCGAGGATCGGGAACAGGGCCAGCGCCCAGACCAGCGCGGCGACGCAGGACGCCATGATCACCTTGCGGCGGCCGATCCGGTCCGAGTAGAGCGCGGAGACGATGATCGCGATGCCGAAGACGACGGCGGAGGCGATGCCGACCATCAACACGAACGGCCGGCTGAAGCCGAGCGTCTTGGTCCCGTAGCTGGTGAGGAAGGCGGTGCCGAGGTAGAAGAAGGCGAACAGGGTGGCCAGGGCGCCCGCGGAGAGCAGGATCTCCTTGCGCTGGTAACGCCAGGCGTCGAGGAACGGCAGGGTCCGGGGCGCGGCGTCCGGCCCGTCGAGTGCGCGCTGCGCCTGGTTGGCGCGGAACACCGGGGTCTCCTCGATGGCGAGGCGCATGTACAGGCCGATGCCGACCAGGACGATGGAGAACAGGAACGGCACGCGCCAGCCCCAGTTGAGGAAGGTCTCGTTCGAGTCGCCGAGCACCGCGCCGGTGATGAGAAAGGTGCTGCTGGAGAGGACGAAGGCGATGGCGGGGCCGAGCTGCGGGAACATCGCGTACAGGCCGCGTTTGCCCGGCGGTGCGTATTCGGCCGTCAACAGGGTCGCGCCCGCCCATTCGCCGCCGACCGCGAAGCCCTGCCCGAAGCGGAGCAGCACGAGGATCAAGGGGGCCGCGACCCCGATCGTGGAGGCGCTCGGCAGCAATCCGATGAGCAGCGTCGAGATGCCCATCAGGAGCAGCGTCGAGATCAGGGTCTTCTTGCGCCCGATCCGGTCACCGTAGTGGCCGAAGAGCATCGCGCCCACGGGGCGGGCGATGAACGCGACGGCGAAGGTCGCGAAGGACGCGACGGTGCCTGCCGTCGATCCCAACGCGGGGAAGAACACCTTCGGGAACACCAGCGCCGCGGCCGTCCCGTAGATGAAGAAGTCGTAGAACTCGATGGTGGTGCCGATGCAACTCGCGGTGGCCACTCGGCGCACGCTCGTGCGGGTCGGCGGCGGGGCGATCGCGGCGTCGGCGGGCGGCGACACTGTCGTCATGGGTTCCTCTTCTCGCGCCGTATGACGCCCGGGTCGGGCGCCAGTGACTGCGAGGAAAGGTAGTGATGCGGCTCACGTGACGACTACCCCCGAAAGGGGGGTGGGGTGACCTGGGTCACCCGGGCATGGCCACCATGGCGCAGTCGATGGACCTGGCCAACTGCTCGAGCGGCACGCCGTCACGAGCCTGGACGGACAGGCCGTAGAGGACCGTGGTGAAGAAGCCGGCCAGGGCGACCGTGTCGACTCCCGCGGGTAGGTCGCCTTCGGCCACACCGCGATCGAGGCGGCCGCGGATGGCCTCTGCGGTCTCACGGCGCATCTCGATCAGGAAGTCGCGGATGCCGACGTTGCGGTTGGCGTACGTGGAACCGGCCAGCACCACCATGCAGCCGTGCGGCGTGCCCGCGGCGGTATAGGCCTCGGCGTTGTCGCGCAGCATGGCCTCGATGCTCGCGCGAGCCGTCTCCCCCTCACGCAGAGCGCGTTCGGTGTGCCCGCCGTCGGTCTGCCCGTACAGCCCGACAGCCGCCCGGAACAGGGCCTCCTTGCCTCCGAACGCGGCGTACAGGCTCGGCGAGTTGATGCCCATCGCGCCCGTGAGGTCACTCATGGACGCACCTTCGTAACCGTGCTCCCAGAAGACCTCCATCGCACGGCGCAGCGCGAGCGATCGATCGAAGGCTCGGGGGCGGCCCCGCTCGGCCATCGCGGCCCCTTTCTGTGTCGATCGTTAAATATACCCCTTGACGCGGCGAGCCCGATGGTCTTAGCTATTTATGTATCGATTGACACAGAAAGGCGAGGAGGGCCGATGTCGGGTTTGACGGGCAAGGTGGCGCTGGTGACCGGGGCGAGCCGAGGGATCGGAGCGGGAATCGCCCGACACCTGGCCGCGGCCGGGGCGGATGTCGCGATCACCTACCGGAGCGCCGAGGTACACGCGAAGTCCGTGGTCGCCGAGCTCGAGGCACTCGGGGTCCGGGCGATCGCCATCCAGGCCGACAGCGCGGATGCCGAAGCGGTGATCGCGGCCGTGGATCGAACCGCGGCCGAACTGGGCGGACTGGATGTGCTGGTGAACAACGCGGGCATCTTCCCCGCCAAGCCGTTCGAGGAGTTCACCGTCGAGGAGGTCGACCGGGCGCTGAACGTGCACGCGCGCGCGGCGTTCGTCGGCGCACAGGCGGCGGTCGCGCACATGAGCGACGGCGGGCGGATCATCAGCATCGGCACGAACCTGTCCGAGCACGCACCGTTCGGTGGACTGTCGCTGTACAACCTGAGCAAGTCCGCCCTCAACGGATTCACCAAAGCCCTGGCGCGCGAACTGGGGCCGCGCGGCATCACGGTGAACCTGGTACAGCCGGGGTCTACGGACACGGAGATGAACCCGGCCGACGACTCCAACGCGGCCATGCAGGTCGACCTCACCGCACTCGGCCGATTCGGCAGTGTCGACGACGTCGCCGCCACGGTGGCGTTCCTCGCCGGCGATACGGGCCGCAGCATCACCGGCTCGATCTTCACCGTCGACAGCGGCACCAACGCCTGACCATCGGCGGCGACGCACACCGCCGGATCGACTCGACTGCTCGAACTGCACGCCCCGCACCCGCGCGCTCGCGGGGCGTGCAGAACAGATCCGGTGCGCGTTGGGGCTGCTAGCGGCCTGCAGCGCTGAGGATCTCCCGGCGCAGCTCCGACCACACCACCGCGCAGACGACTCCCGAAAGGGGGTGGGGCGACCTGGGTCACCCCACCCGCCCTCAGTCCTTCGGGATCGCGATCGCGAGCACCGCGCCGAGCAGGGCCGCACCTCCCGCCACCGCAAACGCGACGGTGAAGCCGGACGAGCTGTACACCGGGCCGAACTCTCCCATGGACAGCAGGTGTTGCCCGAGCACGGCGAAGCCGATCGTGGAGAGCAGGCCACCCGACAGCGCCTGCGCCATGCCGGTGAAGTTGGCACCGACGGCCCGCTGCTCCTCGGGGAGCCCGCGCATGACCAGGTTCGGGATCGCGGCGTAGATCATCGACCCGAAGCCGATGATCGCGTATGCGAGCACCACCGTCGAGGCCGCACTGGGCACCGTCGCCAGCAGCAGGGCCCCGACCCCGATCAGCACGGCACCGATGATCAGCTGCCGGCGGAAACCGATGCTGGTGGCGGTGGCACCGACGAACACGCCGCCGAGCACGATCAGTGTGCCTCCCGGCAACAGCCACCACGCCATCTCGGTGACCGACAGGCCGAAACCGTAGCCCGTGACGCCGGGTGGGGCCTGCAGCAGCATCGGCAGCATGCTGGCGATCAATGTCGTTGCGCCGTAGGCGATTCCACCGGCCAACAGCACCATGCCGACCTTGCGGTTCGCGATGGTGTCGATGCCGATCAGCGGATCAGCGGTGCGCCGCTCCCAGCACACCCATGCGACCAGCGCAGCCGCCGCGATGCCGAAGCAGCCCACCGTACGCGGATCGGCCCAGCCCCAGCCGCCGCCCTGCGACAGCCCGAGCATGAGCAGGAACAGGCCGAGGGTGAGCAGTGCCGCACCCGGCCAGTCCACCGACCCCGACGCCCGGATCGGGGTCTCGGGCACGAACAGCAGGGTCAGGATCCCGCCGAGCGCGCAGAGCGCGAACGAGAACCAGAAGACCGCCCCGACGCCGGTGTGGTCGATGAGCAGACCCGACACCAGCGGCGCGATGACCGTGACGACCCCGACCCCGGTGTTGGCCAGGCTGATCGCCATCGGCTGCATCCGCGCCGGAAAGACGTCACGGATGAGCGAGTACCCGAGCGCCGCGAAGGCGAATCCAACACCGGACAGGAACCGCCCGATGATCAGGATTGGGAAGGTCGGTGCCATCGCCGAGATGAGGGCACCGAGGCTCGCGATGGCTGCGGTCACGACCAGGATCCGCTTCTTGCCGTATAGGTCGGCGAGCTTGCCGAGGATCGGCGAGGAGATGGCCGCGGCCAGGGTCAGGGCGGTCATCACCCAGACGACCTGCGCGGTCTGGTACTTCTCGGCGATCTTCGGTAGCGCGGGAGTGAACAGCGCGAATGCCAGTGCCGCCTGCTCGGTGAGCAGCAGCAGGATGACGAGAACACCGACCCAGTGCCGGGTCGTGCGCTCGGTCGTCGGGAACCCCGCGGTACGGACGGACGTGGACAAAGTCGGTCACCACCTTCAGAGACGAAAACCACTGCAGCGTGGTCGAATTCACCGAAGGTAACCGTCGCTACACCTGCCGGGAAGCCGGTTCCCGTCCAGCGGACACGCCGGTCCTGTGCTGCCGACCGGCGGACGACAAACGGCACATCCGCCCGGTTCCGGGCGCGGGGCCCGGCACACGGGTGAATGTGCCGTTCGTTCGATTGGATCGACTGAACGCTTCCGTTCACTCGAAGAGGGCTACGAGGTGAAGGCCGCCAGCGGTTCGCTGCCGGACCAGTCGTGGCCCCAGTAGCTGTCCGCGGTGATCTCCTCCGCGGTGTAGTAGGCCTCGTCGACCGGCATGCCCTCGGTACCGAACTCGAGGTCCCAGCCACCGGGCGCCCGCACATAGAACGAGACCATCTTGTCGTTCGTGTGCCGGCCCAGGGTCGAGGAAATCGAGAAGCCGAGTCCCCGAACACGATCCAGTGCCTGGCCGACGGAGTCCAGGGTGTCGACCTCCGTCATCAGGTGCACCATGCCGGGCTCGTCGGTCGGCGGCGCCGGGCACAGCGCAAGGCTGTGGTGGCGCCGGTTGACGCCCATGAACCGGACCCGGCGGGCGGGACCGGGACCCTCGAGCCGGATCGCGCCGCGCGGCAGGAAGCCGAGCACCTCGGTATAGAAGGCGTACGACTCGTCGAACGTCGCCGTCGGGAGCACGACGTGACCGAGCCCCTGGTCGCCGGTCACCCAGTGCCCGCCGTGCGGGGTGACGACCGGGCTGTGGTCAAGCACCGGCCCGAAGAACACCTCGACGTGGGTACCGGCCGGATCGTCGAACGCGATCACCTGCTCGGCGTCGCGGTAGGAGGACTCCTCGTCGGAGAGCACCTCGACCGCGATGCCCGCCTTCTCGACGGCCTCACGGACCCGCTGCACGGCGAACTGGTCCCGCACCTCCCACCCGACGGCCAGTGCCTTGTCGGACTCCCCCGGCAGGACGATCAGGCGGGCGCGCCGCTCGTCCACCCGCAGGTACAGGCCGTCCGGTTCCGGCCCCGAGCCGACCGCCATGCCGAGGCCGTCGACGACGAGTTCGCGCCATCGAGCCAGATCCTGAGTCTGAATCCTGAGATAACCGAGACCCCGAATTTCCGTCATGTCCTCTACCAATCCTTTGTCGTGCCGAATCTTCGGCTAGATCATCGAGCGGTGGACGCCCTGCGGCTCGCCGCCGAGCTGGGTCAGCGCCGACGCGTGGAAGATCGAGCCCGGCACATGGATCGCGTGCGACAGGCCGACGTGCGCGTCGCGCCAGAAGCGCTGCAGTGGGGTGTTCAGGTGCATCGCGCCACCGCCGGACCGGGCGAAGATCTCGTCCACCGCGCGGACCGCGCGCCACGCCGCCGCGGTCTGCGTGCGACGGCCGATGGCCCGCTCCTCGAACGTGACCTCCTGGCCCTTCTCCGTCTTGTCCCAGAACCTGTCGACGGTCTCCAGCAGCGCCGCCCGCGAGGCCGCGATCTCCGCCGCGGCCTCACCGATCGCGTAGAGGACGTAGGGGTCGTCCTTGATCGGGATGCCGGTGACGGCGACCCGTTCCTTCTGCGCGGCGATGTGGCAGGCCAGCGCGCCCTCCGCCATGCCGATCAGGGAGGAGGTGATGCCGAGCGGGAAGATGCACGAGAACGGGAACTTGTACAGCGTTTCAGTGCGCCCGGCGTGCTGCCACGCGTTGCCACCGAGCACGATGTCCGCGTCGATGGTGCGGTAGGTCGGGATGAACGCGTCCTTGATGATCAGGTCCTTCGAACCCGTGCCGCGCAGCCCGACGACGTTCCACGAATCCGGGTCGATCTCGTAGTCCGACCGCGGCAGCAGCACGTGCAGAACCTGCGGCGGGTTGAGCGCGTTGCCGTCCTGATCACCGAGCGCGGCACCGATCATGATCCAGCCGCAGTGGTCGGTGCCGGATGAGAAGGACCACTTCCCGTTGAGGATGTAGCCGCCGTCGACGGGCTTGGCGACACCCATCGGCGCGTACGGCGACGCCATCCACATGTCGTTGTCCTCGCCCCAGATCTCGTCCTGGGCCTTCTTGTCGAAGAACGCGAGCTCCCACGGGTGCACGCCGACGATGCCGGCGACCCAGCCGGCGGCTCCGTCGAGGGCGCCGATGGCCATCGTGGTTTCGGCGAATTCGCGCGGATGCACCTCAAGTCCGCCGTACTCCTTGGGCTGCAGCATCCGGATCACGCCGGAGTCCTGCAGGATCTTGGCCGAGGTGTCCGACAGCCGCATGAGCTGGTCACCCTCGGGGCCCTGCGCGCGGATCTCCTCCGCGTGCGCCATGATGTGGTCGAGTACCTGTCCCATTGATTCCTCACATTCCTGTACTGAAAAACTCTTGTGGTCCGAACAGTTTTCGACGGTTTACGTGCGCGTCAGAAAGGCGAGGACTGCGCTGACCCATGCGTCCCGGGCTTCGATCATGGTCCAGTG
The DNA here is from genome assembly GCF_042665615.1 of Rhodococcus daqingensis. Classification (NCBI taxonomy): domain Bacteria; kingdom Bacillati; phylum Actinomycetota; class Actinomycetes; order Mycobacteriales; family Nocardiaceae; genus Rhodococcus; species Rhodococcus daqingensis. Next base: position 47,701 of record NZ_JBHTCS010000017.1, read on the forward strand.
CCCGCAGTTGGGAAAAACGTTCAGTTCGGCGTTCGGAATGTCGCGCATCGGCAGCATCGCCATGTCGACGGGAGTGACCCTGTCGTCGCGACCCCAGGTCAGCCACCGGGTGCCCGTCGCCCGGATCGCTGACGCCGAATCCGGGGAATTCCAGTACCAAGCAACGGAAGTGCTCGGCGAACTCGCCGAGCACGCCGCGGTAGTTGCGCCAGCCGGTCACGCCGGGTCCCGACCCGTGCAGCAACAGCAGCGGCGGACCGTCGCCGACCTCGTGGTAGCGCAGCACGCCCCGATCTGTGGCCAGTTCGCGCTGGGATTCCTCGTAGTTCACGTCAATCATTCGTCCGCCTCAGGTTGCCTGTCGGCGTCGAACCCGCCGTACCCGCGAACGGTAACCAGCGGCGATACGTGTCGACAGGACCCTCCCGGTCAACGGAAATCCTGTGATCACCTTCTCCGCCGGGCCCCGAAACGGCAGTGTCGGGAATCGAATCCGACTCCGGCTGGGCGGGAAACCCGATGTGCGCGCGGGTGCGCCGCGGCTACCAATGACCTCGACCTGTGCGGCCGGGCAGGTCCGGCCGCACCCCCCGCGAACAGAGAGGGCACCGTGACTGCCCAGACCATGACCGAGGTGGAGCAGCGACTCCTCGCACTCGAAAAGCACGTCGGATTCCTCACCGACCACATCGAGATCATGCAGCTGATCTACTCCTACGGCCCGGCCGTGGACACCTGCAGCGCGGAGGCGGTGTCCGGGATCTGGACCGACGACGGTGTGTACGACGTGGATACCGGCCGACTGGAGGGGCACGCGGAGATCGAGGCCATGGTCGACTCGGACATGCACACTGGCTTCGTCCGCGGCGGCTGCGGGCACGTGAGCGGGCCCGCACACATCCACATCACCGGTGACGCCGCCGTGGCCACGCTCTATTCACAGCTGATCACCAAACATCCGAGCGCGGAGGGATTCACCGTCAGTCGGCTGAGCGCGAACCGCTGGGAACTCGCCAGGACCGGCAACGGCTGGCGGGTGACGATGCGAACCAATCGTCTCCTCGACGGCACCGAGGAGGGGCGAGACGTACTGGCCGTGGGCATCGCGGCGGCGAACGTCCGTTAGAACCCAACCACGCCGGCCCGGTGGCCCACCCTGAATCAGGGTGGGCCACTTTTGATTTCGGATTGTCTCGTATTGCGAGACCCAAACGGATCCGTGTTCCGATGAGCTGGACAACGCATACGGACCACTTCCGCACACGTCTGTAATGAGCGTCACATTTCACCGATTCATGGCGCTCAGGGAGGCACACAGATGTCAGTGCACATACAGGCCGAAGCCACCGAGGCGAGCGACGACGGCTGGTCACCCAGGCTGGTCATGTCGTTGATCTCGATGGCGCTGGTACTCGAGATCATGTCGATCAGTTTCTTCCTGGTCACCACCGCGTTCAAACCGATCGGCGAGCATTTCCAGACCGATCAACTCGCCTGGGTGATGTCTACATGGCTGCTGGTGGCCGCGATCGCGTGCCCGTTGGCCGGCAAACTTGCTGACATATACGGCAAACGCAAACTGTTCCTCATCTCGCTCGGATTGGGCATCGCCGGTGCGGTTCTCTCGGCGGTCGCCCCCAGCTTCGCGCTGTTCCTCGTCGGGCGCGCGCTCTTCGGTTGCCTCATCGCGTGCATGTTCCTCGCCTACTCGCTGATGCGCGACGTCTTCCCACCGTCGACCCTGGGGCTGTCGGTTTCCATCACGGCGGCCGGCATGGGATTGATGTCCGTGCCGGCACCATTCCTGACGGGATGGCTCCTCGACACCTGGTCGTTCCGGGCGATCTTCTGGTTCTTCGCGATCGTTCTCGTCGCCATGATCCCCATCATCGTCACCACCACGCCTGAATCCCCGGTGCGCACTCCCGCCCGGGTCGACGTGCTCGGCGCGATCCTGCTCGGCGGCGGTCTCGCCTCGGTGCTCATCGGCGTCAGCTTCGGCCCCACCTGGGGATGGGGTGAAACCAGCACGCTGGGCTACCTCATCGGCGGTGTCGCCCTCCTCGCTGCGTGGGTCGCGACGAGCCTGCGCGCCAAGGAACCCCTCATCGATCTGCGCTTCTTCCGCCACGGGCCGATGTTCCGCATCTGCCTGGGGGCCGGACTCGGCTACGGCACGATGTCGCTGTACACCATCATGCTGCCGATCATGTGCATGACGCCCGCCGCGCTCGCGCTCGGCTATGGTTTCGGCGTCGACGCAAAGCAATTCGCCATCCTGCAGGCCCCGATCGGCCTCGGGAGCGTCATCGGCGGACTAGGTGTCGGCCGGGCAATCCGTACGATGCGCCCATCGGCCACGATGATCATCGGCATGGGACTGATGCTCGCCGGCTCCGCGCTCACCGCGTTCTCCCACACAGATAAGGCACTGCTGGTCATCTGGGTGCTCCTCTTCGGGCTGGGCATGGGCGCCTTCACCGCCTCGATTCCCAACCTCGTCATCGCGTCGGTCCCGGCGACGGTGCAGGCGTCGATGTCGAGCATGGTCCAGACCTCGCAGACCCTCATAGCATCGATCTTCCCGGTGGCAGCGTTCGCAATCCTCAATTCCTACGTCGCCACCGTCGTCGACGGTTACGCCTTCTACACGGGCGGCGGCATCTCGCTGTCGTTCCTCATCGCGGCGGCCGGTTCGGCGCTGTCGATCCTCGTCGTCGCGGGCCTGCTGCGACGGCGAACTCGAGAAACGACGGACGGGCACGCGCCGACCACGCCGGCAGTGGCGGTCAATGCCTGATCCGAGCCGCACGAGAGGACGCCAGGCTGCGAGGTTCGCAGCCTGGCGTTCTCGCGTTCGAGCCACACACACCATCCGACCTGGGGTGATGACGCGGCCCACTCCACAACGTGACCACCGTCACCATCGCTGATATAGTCGCCGAACAATTGATTGATCGCTTGCTCAATGGATGTTCAGGGGCAATCCCCCTGGAACGACTCGGACCCGTGGAGGACAAGAAGATGTCGGGCGATGAAAACTCTCCGGTCGCGGTGATCGACCGCGTCTCGATCCTGCTAGAAGCCTTCAGCGACTCCGAGCGCCTCACCCTGTCGGAGCTGTCGCGGCGCACCGGCTTCCCGCGCTCGTCCACCCACCGGATGCTCGTGCAACTCGTGCGCCTGCAGTGGATCCGGCGGTGCGGCCAGGCCTACGAGCTCGGCAGGAAGATGTTCGAGCTCGGTTCACTCGCGCTGCATCACGACGGCCTGCACCGCGCCGCGCTGCCGATCATGCACCAGTTGCACGCGACCACAGGTCTGGTCGTGCACCTCGGTGTCCTCGTGGGCGACGATGTGCTCTATCTGGAGAAGATCGGTAGCCGCTTCACCATGGCTCTGCCGTCCCGCGTCGGCGGGCGGCAGCCGGCCACCTGCACCGCAATCGGCAAGGCAATGCTCGCCAGTACCGGGGCCGACCCCGTGGCGTCGATCTCCGCCCGCGCCGGATCGCCAACGTCGCATAGCATCTCGGATCCCGAGCAGCTCCGCCGCGAGCTGGCCGGTATCCGGGAGCGCAGCGTCGCACACGACCGCGACGAGGCCGTCCTCGGTGTGTCCTGCGTGGCCGCCGCCATCGGGGACGGGCAGACGACGGTCGGCGCGATCTCGGTGTGCGGGCCGACCGACAAGATCAACACCTCGGCGCTGGTGGCACCGGTGCGGATGGGTGCCCTCGCGACCTCGCGGAGGATCACCGAGCAGCGTGTGCCACGCGAGATCCCGGCCTGACACGGCCGCAACTCGGTCCACACAAGGGCATCCCAGATACAGAAACAGATGTGCCCCCTACGTGAACACGTAGGGGGCACAATCTGTTTCGTGACCGGTTCCCGGCTACTTCGAGCTGTCGGCCAGCTGGGCGACGTTCGCCTTCACTTCTTCGGCCCAGTTCTCCAGGGCGCGGGTGGTGTCGACCTCGAACTCGAAGCGCTTGGTCATGTCCGAGGTGACGTCCTCGACGTCCACGTAGAACTGGCTGTACCAACGGCGTAGCTGGTATACCGGGCCGTCCTCCTCGGTCAGCAGCGGGTTCTCGATCCGGGACTTGTGTTTCCAGATCTCGACGTCCTGCTTGAACTGGGTCTCGACGCCCTCTGTGAACATCGTCGCCATCGCCGAGGCCTCCTCATCCGAGACGCCGTCCATCCGCTTCACAACGGTGCCGTACTGCAGCAGGAAGGAGTTCTGCGTGATCGGGTAGTGGCAGTTGACCAGCTTGACCTCGACCTTGCTGTCACCGGCGATCGTGTAGACGGTGTCGAGCATGAAGGACGGACCGTAGTAAAACGCGTCGGACACGGTTTCGGCGTCCGGCATATCGAGCTGCACGCCGGTCTGGACGTCGTCGCGGCCCGACGAGCGCATGTGCTGCGCGGCGATGTGGCCCTCGAAGACGTTCTTGAAGAACTCCGGCATCTGGAAGTGCACGTAGAAGAAGTGCGCCATGTCGACGACGTTGTCGACGATCTCGCGACAGTTCGAACCCTCCACCAGGTAGGTGTTCCAGGACCACTCGCTCCACTGGTCGGTGCCGTAGCCCTCGATCTCCGGGATGGTGACCTCCGGCGGCGGCGGGTTGCCCTGCGGGTCGTTCCAGACGAAGAACAGGCCGTTGCGCTCCATGCTGATCCAGCTGCGCGTCTTGGCGATCGGCGGCACGCGGCGCGCATACGGGATGCCGGTGCACTTGCCGTTGCCACCCCAGCGCCAGTCGTGGAACGGGCAGGCGATGTCGTCGCCCTTGACCTCGCCCATGGCGAGATTGCCGCCCATGTGACGGCAGAACGCATCGAGAACGTTCAGCTGTCCCTTGCTGTCCTCCCACACGACCAGGTCGGTGCCGAAGATCTGCACCTGATGCGGCTTGCCGTTGCGAAACGACTTCGCCAGACCGATGCAGTGCCAGCCGCGCGCGTAGCGAGTCGGATCGCTACCCGTTTCGATGGTCCGCACTTCGGGTTCGGTACTCGTGTCCACGGTCATGATTCCTCCAGTTCAGTTCGGTGCTATCCGAGAATCCGGTTTGCGCGGATTCACTATGTCGGCGCAGATCGTCTCTCCGACACCACTTTTCCGCCCAATGGCACAGCCTTTACACGGCGATCACGGAGCGGACTTGCATCGCACTCAGGCCAATACGCAGTGGGTGCCGGTGTAGATGGTGGGCATGCACTTGTTGCAGTGGATGCACAGCGAGCGCTTGCCCGCATCGGCGGCGATCCGATTGATCAGGTCCGGCTCTCGCAGCAGCGCGCGCCCGATCGCCACGAACTCGAACCCCGCGTCCATCGCGGTGTCCATGCCGGCCCGATCGGTCACCCCGCCGAGCAGGATAAGCGGCGTCTTCACCACCGGTAGGAACTGCCTCGCCTGGTCGAGCAGGAAGAGGTCGCGGTACGGGTACTCCTTGAGCGCCAGCTTCCCGAACACCTGCACGCCGAGCTTCACCGGTTGCGGCATGACCGCGGCGAACTCGGCAATCGGTGTGTCGCCCTTGAACAGATACATCGGGTTGTACAGGGAACTGCCGACCGTCAACTCGATGGCATCGAGAGCGCCGTCCTCGCTGAGCCACTGCGCGGTCTGCAGCGACTCGTCCAGCCAGGTCCCGCCCGGCACGCCGTCGTCCATGCTCAGTTTGGCGATCACGGCCGCCCGATCCTGCACCGCGTCGCGAACCCGACGCGCGATCTCGCGCGCGATGCTCGCGCGGTTCTCCAGCGATCCCCCGCGACGATCGTTCCGCTTGTTCAACTTCGGACTGAGGAAGGAGCTGATGAAGTAGTTGTGACCCATATGCAGCTCGACCACATCGAAGCCCGCCTCCACCGACAGCCGCGCGGAGTCCACGAAACCCTGTGTGATCCGCTCGATGTCGCCCTCGGTCGCGGGCCGACTGTTGCGGAGGCTGATCAGGCTGAACAGCTTGCCCGGGGCAACCGCGGGCCGCCCACTGGCCCGCACATCGCCCACAGGACCGGCGTGGTTCAGCTGCACCGATGCCGCCGCGCCGCCGTCATGGATCGCGTCCGTCAGCCTCCGCAAACCCGCCACCACCTCGGGACGCACGACGATCTGGCCCGCCGCCGTCACCCCGTCCGGCGCGACTGCGCAGCCGGCCAGCGTGCTGATCCCGACGCCACCCTCGGCCAGCGAGCGATGGAAGGCGATGAGATCATCGGTCACCACGCCCTCGGGCGTCATCCCCTCGGCAGTCGCGGCCTTGATCACCCGGTTCCGTAGCCGAATTGGTCCGAGGCGCGCCGGCGCGAGCACATCGGGCGTCACCTGAGCCGCCCCGGAACGGGCGTGGAGCGCGGCGATTCACTCAGTCGCCCCTCGCGAACCGCCTGCCTGACCGTGTCCTGCAACGCCCCGCACGAAGTGACGAACATGCTGTGCTCGCCCCGCTCGGCGCGCCCCCGGAACTCGGGACAGCGGCGCTCGGCATCGTCCAGCCACTGGATGCTGGTGTGGCTCTGGCTGTACTTCTCGACAAGCACTCGATTTCCGCATGATTCACAGTCGAGCTGTTGCATGGTGCGATCCTTCCGGTTGTGGCTCAGGCCGAGCCTAGGGAGGGCCGGCGCACGTCCGAGATCGAAATTCCGCCCAGCTGTAACCTTTTCGGCGGATCAGCGCATCAACGCCTGGCCGCCGTCGACCGGCAGCGAGTGGCCCGTGATGTATCGGGCGGCCGAACTGCACAGGAACACGACCGCCGGGCCGATATCCGTCTCTGGGTCGCCGAGGCGCCCCAGCGGCACGGTGCGCAGGTACTCCTCCGCCTCGTACGGCCGCTCTTTGGCCCAGTCGTCGAGCGCCGGCGACGAGGCCAGCGGCAGGATCGCGTTGACCCGGATCCCGTCCGCACCCCACTCGCACGCCGCCGTCCGGGTCAGAACCCGGATGGCCTCCTTCGCGGCCGCGTATCCCCCGTACCCGGAGGGGTCCCAGCGCACCCCGGCCGCCGATCCGAGATTGACGATCGACCCGTGCCCCTTGAGATGGGGATGGCAGGCCCGCATCAGGCGCAGCGTCGCCAGCGGCCCGGAGTCCATGCCGTCGCGGTAGACGTCCTCGGACAATTCGAGCAGATGCCCGTGCACGGTCGTCTGCGCATTGTTGACCAGGATCGACAGCCCGCCGAAACGCCCCACGACGTCCCCGACCAGGCGCTCGAGCTGATCCGCTTCCATGACGTCACAGGCGAACGCATGCGCGTCCCCGCCGCTTGCCCTGATCTGAGCCGCCGTGTCCTCGACCTTGCCCAGCGTTCGACCCGCCACCGCGACGCGGGCGCCCGCGTTGGCGAGCGCCCGGGATAAACCGCGGCCGACCCCCTGCCCGGCGCCGGTCACCAATGCCACCCTGCCGTCCAACACGCCCATGTTCCACCCTTCACCGGTTCCGATCCGGCGGCGCCGGACCGCAGCCGACAGTGTGTGCCCCATCACGTCATTGATCAAGCGCTCGATCAGCTGAGTGGAAAGCCGATAGGGTGAGCTCATGGATCCACAGGAACGCAAGCGCCAGATTCTCGACTGCGCAGCGGAAGTCTTTGCGGCCAAAGGCGTTGCGTCCACCACCGTCCGGCAGATCGCTGACGCGGTTGGCGTCTACTCGGGCACCCTCTACCACTATTTCCCGGCCAAGGAAGCGATCGTCTTCGAGGTGATCCGCGAGTACCTGCTGGACCTACTGGTGCGCTTCCGCGCGGCCGTGGCCGACGACCAGGATCCGATCTCGCGGCTCGAGGTGTTGGTCCACACCGCGATCGAATCCGCCGAGGCACACCCGCACGCCACCCGGATCTGGCAGAACGAACTCGACTACATGCAGGAGCAGATGCGCGAGGCCAACCTCGGGCCCGTCGCCGTCGAGTTGGAGGCGTTCTGGACCGACACCATCTCGGCCGGGATCGCGACGGGCGCCTTCCGCGACGACATGGACCCGCACCTGTTCCACATGCTGTTGCGCAACGCGGTCTGGATGACCTCGCACTGGTACCACCCGTCGGCCGAACGCCCCGCGGAGACGATGGCCCGAGAGGTGGTCGCCGTGTTCGTCGACGGGTTCCGCGCCCGGGCCTGACCGGCGCACCTCGCGTGACCGCCCAGCAGGGGATCACGCGAGCTGCGCCGCGCGCGGTTCCTACCGGCCGGCCGCGCTGAGGATCTCCCGGCGCAGCTCCGACCACACCACCGCGTAGGCGTCGGCATCCGCGACCGAGTCGGCGAGCAGCTCCTGGTATCGCGCCAGCCTCGGCACGTAGGCCGACACGTCGTCGAAAACGTCCGCTGCGCGACGATCCAGGTCGGCGACCTTGCCCGCGTCGCCCGCCGCGTCCGCGAACTCCGCGTCCAGCGGCTCGAACCGCTCGACGACCTCGGCGAACAGGTCCTCGTCGATGGACACCCGCTCGGCGTCGAGCTGGTCCTCGAGCTCGGCCAGGCCCGATTCGGTCAGCGCGACCGCGCCGCCCGCGTCGGCGGCCGCGCGCCCGGCCGCCACCAGCGCATCGAGCGCGGCCTGCGCGGACGCATCCGCGACCCCGAGCTGCGTCGCGAGTACCGCGGGTGTGACGGACCCCTTCAGACGCACCGTCTGCAGCAGGGCGAGCTCGTCGACGTTGCCGGCGAATGCCATGGGGAATCTCCTCGATGAGTCGGTAGCCACCGGCCTGTCGCCGGGACGAAGCTCCATACAACTACACGAGGGTGTCCAGGAAGCCGCCGACCTCCGCAACGAAAACGGCATTGTCGTCCCCCGCGACCATGTGACCGGCGGCCGACACGTTGACCGCGGAAGCGTGCGGGATCAGGCCGAGCAGCTCCTCGACCCCGTCCGAACTGACGATGTCCGATCGGCCGCCGTGAACCAGCAGCGTGGGGACCTCGACCGCACGCGCCGCGGCCACCATGCGCCCGTGATCCGCGGTCGGGGTGTCCACGAGAGTCCGAGGCCGGGTGAACGCGGGATCCCAATGCCAATACAGGCGCCCGTTCGATCGCTCCCGGACGTTGCGCCGCAGGCCCTCGATGTTCGTCGGCCTGGTCCGGTGCGGCTGATAGGCAGCCACGGCATCGGCGACCTCCTCGAGGTTCGCGAACCCGTCCGGGTTGCCCCGCATGAAGTCGGCGATCCGCTTGACCCCCTCCGGTTCCACCTTGGGCGTGATGTCGACCAGGACCAGAGCCCGCAACAGTCCCGGATTCTCGCCCTCCGCGGTCAACCCGGTCATCCCGCCCAGGGAGGCCCCGAACAGCACCGGCTGCTCGTCGAGCTGCTCGATGACGCCCCGCAGGTCGCCGACGAGTCCGTCCAGCCGGTAGTCGCCGTCCGGCGCCCAGTCGCTGTCCCCGTGACCGCGCGCGTCGAGTGTGTACACGGTCCATCCGTCGACGGCCAGCCCCGCCGCCGCTCGATTCCAGGAGTGCCGGGTCTGCCCGCCGCCGTGCAGCATCAGGATCGGACCCCGGTACGCCGTTTCGGTGGCCGGCGTCCACCGGTCGCCGGCGATGACGCCTGCACCGCCACGGAGTTAGACGGTCTCACGGTTCGCGTTCACGCCCGACACCATATTCGGTCTCTGCCGGGGCTCAGCTCCGCGGAGAGGACTCGCTTCAGGACACCAACCAGACGCCCGCCAACGAGATGACCGCGACCCAACCCGTCCCGATGGCGGCGAGTACGAACGGGCGAGCGCCGACCGAGCGCAGCAGCGCCACCCGCACACCGATACCCAGCGCGAACATCGCCGCGGTCAGCAGCGCGGTCTGCACCACCTGGGCCTGCATGATCACGCCGGCGGGCAACACTCCAGCGGAGCGCAGCGCCACGCAGCCGATGAAGGCCAGGACGAACACCGGGATCAGGGGCGGCCGGGTGACGTCCATCCGGCTGTCCTTGGCGATTCGCCGCTCGTGGGCACCGAGGTACGCCATCACCGGCGCCAGCATCAGCACTCGCGCCAGTTTGACGACCGTTGCCACCGCCAGCGCGCCCCCTCCGATGACGCCGCCCGCCGCGACGACCTGGGCGACCTCGTGGATGGAACCGCCTGCCCACATCCCCGCCTGCCGATCGGTGAGCCCCAGGGCGCCGGCGAGCAGCGGGATCGTCGGGATCATCAGGGTTCCGAACACGACGACCAGCGCGACCGCGGTGAGCAGTTCCTCCTCCTTCGCGTCGACGACACCGTCTGCGGCCGCCACGGCGGCCGCTCCGCAGATCGAGAATCCACAGGCGATGAGCACCCGCTGCGTCCAGGACAGCCCGAGCAGCTTGCCCGCGTACATGGTCCCGGCCATGCCGAGGACCACGATCGCCACGACGACGGCGATCACTCCCCACCCGAGGGCGAGAACGTCACTGAACATCAACTGCAGCCCGAGCAGTGCGATGCCCACCCGGAGTAGCCGCTTGGAGGAGAAGTCCAGTCCCGGCCGGATCCAGCCCGGAACCGTCACGAGATTGGCCACCAGCGCACCGAGCACGATGGCGATCAGCAGTGGGCTCACCGCCGGGAGCAGTCGTCCGATGCCCATCGCCGTCGCCGCCCCGACGACGCACAGGCCCAACCCCGTGGCGAGGCCGGCCGCCCGCGAGCGCGACCGCTCGCCGGACTCCGCACCGGCGGCGGGATGCTGTGTACAGGCGGGTGTATCGACTCCGTGGGACATGACTCAACAGTGCGTCATGGCATCGCCCTCGGGTAGCCCCCAATCCACCATCTCCACATATCAAACTGATATGCCTATCGAGATAGGCATATGATATTCGAATGACTTTCCGATGGCCGGACCTCGACGCGCTGGACCTCCTCGTGGGGGTCGACGATCACGGAAGCCTCAGTGCCGCCAGCAGAATCGCCGGGATCGCACAGCCGAACGCGAGCCGCGCGATCAAGCGGCTCGAGGCACAGATCGGAACCGCGCTGTTGCAGCGCAAGCCCACCGGGTCGACGCTGACGCCGGAGGGCACCGTGATCGCGCACTGGTCACGGAAGGTGCTCGCCGACGCCCGCCAGCTGCTGCACGTCGCCGAGGGCATGCGCGAGAAACGTGCGGCCGAACTGACGATCAGCGCGAGCATGACGGTCGCGGAGCACCTCATGCCCGGCTGGCTCGGGCAGTTCCGGCGGATGGATCCGAATGTGACCATTCACCTGCAGGTCCGGAACTCCACCCAGGTGTTCGACGACGTGAGGGCGGGGTCCTGCGACATCGGCTTCGTCGAGTCCCCGACCGTTCCGCGCCCGCTGCACAGCGTCGCCGTCGCGCGGGACCGGCTGATCGTCGTCGTCCACCCCGACCACCCGTGGGCGCGGCGCAGGCGGCCGCTGTCCATCGCCGAGCTCGCGGGCACCCCTCTCGTCGTCCGCGAACCCGGCTCCGGAACCCGCACCACCCTCGACGTCGCGCTGCACGAATACACCCGTGCGGCACCGCTTCTCGAGCTCGGCAGCGCGGCCGCCATCCGGACCAGCGTGCTCGGCGGCGTCGGCCCCGCGGTGTTGAGCACGCTGGCGGTGGCGGACCAGCTGGCGGCAGGCGACGTGAAGGCGGTGGAGGTGGACGGACTCGACCTCGATCGCACCCTGCGCGCCGTGTGGCGCCCGCCCCGGCAGCTCGAGGGACCCGCAGGCGACCTCGTCAGGCTGGTGCGACGCGGTTCCCGGTGAATCGGCCCCGGCCTGCATGCCGAAGCCGATTCACCGGATCCGTCAGGGCGTCCCGGCGAGTTCGCGCTTGAGGATCTTGCCGGTGGCGGTCATGGGCAGGACGGTGGCGAACTCGACCAGACGGGGGTACTTGTAGTTCGCCATCTGTTCCTTGCACCAGGTGATCAGTTCGCCCTCGGCGATCTGCGCGTTGGGTTCGAGGATGACGAACGCCTTGATCTCCTCGCCGTGGCTCTCGTGCGGTACGCCGATGACGGCGGCCAGAGAGACGGCCTCATGGGTCAGCAGGACCTCTTCGATCTCGCGCGGGTAGACGTTGAACCCGCCACGCACGATGAGGTCCTTCGCGCGGTCGACGATGTAGTAGAAGCCGTCGTCGTCGCGGCGGGCGAGATCACCGGTGCGCAACCATCCGTCGCGCATCACCTCGGCGGTGGCCTCGGGCCTGCCCAGGTAGCCCGCCATGACGTTGTGCCCGCGCAGCGCGATCTCCCCGACCTCGTCGGCACCCGGCACGGTGTTCCAATCCTCGTCGACCAACCGCGCCTCGACGCCCCAGACCGGCACGCCGATCGATCCCGGGCGAGGGTCCCGCTCGGGGTCGCTGAAGAGTGCCAGCGGGGAGGTCTCGGACAGGCCGTACCCCTCGAGGATCTGCACCCCGAACCGCTCGGCGAACCGAGTCAGGATCTCCACCGGCAGCGCCGCACCGCCGGAGATGGCCCGGCGAATGGTCCCCGCGATGCGGCCGACATCGACACCGGCGTCGGTCGCTGCATCGAGGGCGCCGAGCAGCGCCCAGTACATCGTCGGCACCCCGGCGAACACGGTCACCGCCTCGTCGACCATCAGCCGCAACGCCGCCGCGGCCTCGAATCGGGGCAGCATCACCAGGGTGGCCCCGACCGACAGGCCCGCGTTCATGACGACGGTCTGGCCGAACGAGTGGAACAGCGGGAGGGTGACCAGGAAGGTGTCGCGCCGGATCGGGTTGCTGTCGAACAGCCGGTTCGCCGACGCCGCGTTCATCACCATGTTGGAGTGGGTGAGTACGGCGCCCTTGGGCTTGCCGGTGGTCCCGCTGGTGTACAGGATCACCGCGGCGTCGCCCGCCTCACGGACCACCGACTCCGCCACCGCCTCGGTAGCCACGCCCGCCAGCGCGGCGGTCAGGGTGGTGACACCGTCGACCGGTGCCACCGCGCCGGGGTCCGCGGTGATCAGGAACATCTCCCGGCACCCGTCCGTCGCGTCGAACCCGGCCCGGCCGAACTCGCCCATCGGCAGCTCCGCGCTGCCCTCGAAGCAGAAGTACGCGCTGGCCGCCGAATCGGCTAGGTGGTAGGCGATCTCGCGGCCCTTGAGCATGACGTTGAGCGGGACGACGACCGCACCGGCCTTGAGGATCCCGTAATAGACGATCGGGAACTGCGGCAGATTCGGGCAGGACAACGCCACCCTGTCACCCGGCCCGATGCCGTGCGAGATGAGCAGGTTCGCCACCCGATCGGCTTGGGCGTTCAGCTGCGCGTAGGTCATCCGCTCGCCGTCGAGGACCAGTGCGTCCCGATCGGGATAGCGGCGGGCGGAGTCCTCGAGGAGCATGGACAGGTTCAGCACGCTGAGCTCACTTTCGGTTGCCGTGGTGGAGGTGGTCGGTCTCGGTGGCCGACGTGAGCGGCGCGTCGGTGGCCGCGCGCACGGACTCCTCGCTCGCGCCGGGTGCGCACTCGCGCAGGACCAGCCCCGTCTCGGTGACGTCGAGGACGGCGAGGTTGGTGATGATCCGGTGCACCACACCCTGACCGGTGAGCGGCAGGGTGCACTCGCGCACGATCTTCGATGCCCCGGACCGGTCGGTGTGTTCCATCAGCACCAGGACCCTGCGGGCGCCGTGGACGAGGTCCATCGCCCCGCCCATGCCCTTGACCATCGCGCCGGGCACCATCCAGTTCGCCAGATCGCCGGACTCCGAGACCTGCATCCCGCCGAGTACCGCGGTGTCGATGTGCCCACCCCGGATCATCCCGAACGAGAGTGCGGAGTCGAAGAACGAGGCACCTGGCGTCACGGTCACTGTTTCTTTGCCCGCGTTGATCAGATCCGCGTCCACACCGTCCTCGTCCGGGTACGCCCCGGTGCCGAGGATCCCGTTCTCGCTGTGCAGGACCACCTCGAGCCCCGGCGGGAGGTGGTTCGGGATCAGGGTCGGCAGCCCGATACCGAGGTTGACGTACTCGCCCGCCGAGAGCTCCGCGGCGGCCCGGGCCGCCATCTGCTCGCGGGTCCAGCCGATCGCTGTCAATGTGGAGGTCATGAGGGAAGGTCCTTCCGCGCCGTCACCGTGCGCTTCTCGATCTGCTTGTCCTGTACGCCCGTGGCGACGAGGCGGTCGACGAAGATCCCCGGCAGATGCACCTGTGCCGGATCCAGCACGCCCGGCCGCACCAGGGTCTCCACCTGCGCGATGCACACCCGGCCCGCCATCGCGGCGAGTGGGTTGAAGTTGCGTGCCGCCAGGTTGAACACCAGGTTCCCCTCGGTGTCCCCGATCGCCGCGTGCACCAGCGCGAAGTCGGTGGTGATCGATTCCTCGAGCACGTACCGCTTGCCCGCGTATTCGCGGACCTCCTTGGGCGGGGACGCCAGGGCGACCGATCCGTCGCCCGCGTAGCGCCACGGCAGCCCACCCTCCGACACCGGGGTACCGACCCCTGCGGGTGTGAAGAACGCCGGAATGCCGGCACCACCGGCGCGGAGCCGCTCGGCCAGCGTGCCCTGCGGCGACAGCTCGACCTCCAGTTCCCCGGACAGGTACTGCCGGGCGAACTCCTTGTTCTCGCCGACGTACGAGGCGATGACGCGGCGAATTCTCTTCTGCTCCAACAGCAGACCGAGACCGTGGCCGTCTGTTCCGCAATTGTTCGAGGCGACCTCCAGGTCGGTCGCCGATCCGTCCGCGATCGCGGCGATCAACGCGTCGGGGATCCCGCACAGACCGAATCCGCCCACCGCCAACGAGGCACCACTGCCGATGTCGGCGACCGCCTCAGCGGCCGAGACGAACACCCGGGTCACGAGGCGACCTGCTTCGCACGCGTCAGCTCGAGCAGGAGTTCCTCCGCCTGCGGCCAAGACCCGTAGCCGGCAGCGGGATTGAGATGTCCGACGTCGCCCAGGTCGACCAGTCGACTGCCCCAGGTCTCCGCCATGCCGGCGATCCGTCGGTGACTCCCGAGCGGGTCATTGCTGCTGGCCGCGACGATGCTGGGGAACGGAAGCCGGCCCCGCGGGATGGGGTTCCAGCCATTGCGCTCGAGGTCCTCGATCACCGGGTAGCCCGCTGGCAGCGGCTGCTCCAGGTCCGCGGGGGTGGCCAGCAGGGCACCCTGGATCGGCCGGGTCGGCCGCTGCGCCCAGTGCACCGTGATCATGCAGCCCGCGCTGTGCGCGACGAGCACCACCGGTCCGTCGATCTCGCCGAGCACGGCGTCGAGCGCCCCGACGCGCGCCGTCAGGCTGAGCTTGTCGTGTTCGAGCGGCGGCACCGTGCGCACTCGATCGAGCTTGTCTGCGAGGAGGGTCTGCCAGTGGTCGGCGACGTGGTCGCGCAGACCGGGCACGATCACCACGGTCGGATCGGCGATGCTGTTCATGTGGACTCCCGAAGCTGCTGTTTCACAATGAGATCGGGATCCGGATCGGATCCCTGTCGGGTCGGGGCGCGGCACAAGCAGGTGCCGCGCCCCGACCCGTCGGGCGATCGTCGAGCCGCCGCTGCCGCGTCGGCTCGACGATCGGGTGGGTGACCTGCTCAGGCGTGCTGGGTGAAGCCGACCTGGCCGGGCTTGCGGTTCGGCGCGTACCCGAGCCGGGCGAGGGTCTCGTCGGCATCGGCGTAGGTCTCTCCGATCCGGTAGATGTCGCGGGCCTCCTTGGCGGTCGCGACCTCGCGGCCGAGCTCGTTGGCGACGCGCACCAGCTGGCGGACCTGCTCGGCGGAGGTGATCTTGACCTCGCCGCTCGGCGCCCACAGGTTGTCCTCGTTGCCACAGCGCGGGTGCAGGCCCATCGCGATGGCCATCGTGTTCACCGGCAGCACGCTGCGCATCAGCGTCTCCAGCGTCAGGCAGGCGCCGTCCGGGACCCGGTTGATGAACTGCATCATGTTGTACGGGTTGGGGCCGTCGAAGCCGCCGCCGATCGCGACCCAGGTCAGGTTCAGCGGCCCGGTGTAGACGCCGCGGCGGATCAGCCGCTCCACGGTCTCGAGCTGCGGGATGGACGAGAGCTGGAAGTGCGGCTGGATGCCGGCGGCCTGCAGGCGACGCAGGTGCTCCTCGACCCACTCCGGGCCCGCGGGCACGGTCATCTCGCGGTAGGTCGCAGACAGCTCGGCGTTCTCCAGAGAGGTGCCCTTGATGTCGCCCGGGGTCATCAGCTCCATGATGTTCATCTGGCTGGTGTTGATCGCGATGGTGACCTGGTCCGGCTTCGGGTCCAGCTCGGCGAGCATGTGGCGCACGTCGTCGGAGAGCCACTTCGCGTCCGCGCCGTCGCCCTCGGGGGCGAAGGAGATCGAGCCGCCGACCTGCAGGATCATCTCCGGCACGGCCTCGCGGAGGCGGCCGAGGAGCTCGTTGAACTTCGACAGCCGCTTGGAGCCCTTGCCGTCCTCCTCACGGACGTGGATGTGCAGCACGGTGGCGCCGGCCTCGAAGCAGTCGACGGCCTGCTGGACGTGCTCGTCCATCGTCAGGGGCAGGTCCTCGGGGAAATCCTCGACCGCCCACTCCGGGCCGTACGGCGCAACGGTGATGACCAGCTTGTCCTGGTTCTCCGGGAACAGCGCGTCGTCGTGAAAGTGCATGTCGATCTCCTGTCGATTGGGCTGGAAAAGTCTGGAGTGGAAGAGAATTCGTCTGGATCAGAAGGGACGGTCGCCGACGATGCCTGCGCGTTCCATCTTTCGGACCGCGGGCCAGTAGTCCTGGACCGCGTAGTGCTGGGTCGACCGGTTGTCCCAGATCGCCACGCTGTTGCGCGTCCACCGCCACCGCACCTGGAACTCGGGGATGGTGGCCTGGCTCTGCAGATAACGCAGCAGTTCCCCGGCCCCGGGCGCGTAGTCGATACCGCAGCGGATGTTCTCGGCGGTGTGGAAGTTCGTCAGGTGGGTGGTGAACGAGTTGACGAACAGGATCTTCTCCCCCGTTTCCGGGTGGGTGCGCACCACCGGATGCTCGGCGTCGGGGAAACGCTCCTTGAGCTCGAGGCGCTGCTCGATCGGCATCCGCGCCCCGAACGACGCCTCGATGCTGTGCCGCGCCCGCAGCCCCTCGATCTGCTCCTTGACCCGCTCGGGCAACTTCTCATAGGCCAGCGCCATGTTCACCCACATGGTGTCGCCGCCCACCTCGGGTCCCTCGACGCAGCGCAGCACGGACCCCATCGGCGGGTTCTCCCGCCACGTCGCGTCGCAGTGGAAGGCGTTCTCGAACTGCTCGGGCGGGCTGTCGAGATCCTTGTAGATCCGAACGAGGCCGGGGTGTTCCGGGTCGCTGCCGAGCACGGGGTGGTCCTCGAGTGGCCCGAATCGCTCGGCGAGGGCCACGTGCTCGGCCCGGCTCATGTTCTGGTCCCGGAAGAACAGCACCTTGTGCTCGAGCAGCAGCGACTTCAGCTCCGCGAAACTCCGGTCGTCGCGCGAGACGTCGGCGAGATCGACGCCCCGGACCTCCGCGCCGATGCTGCAGGTCAGCGGTCGTGCATCCATGGCAGGCACCGCGGCACCTGCGGTTCGATCGGCCCCTCGGTCGATGGTTGTGGTCATGACGCTCTCCTGTACGAACGGGTGATTCGGATTCAGACTGAGAAGACCGAGGAGCCGATGCTGATGCCGGACTCCAGGTCGCGGTGGGCCTTCTCGGCGTCCTCGAGTCCGTAACGCTGGTTGATCTCGATGGAGATGCGGCCGGCCGCGACATGACCGAACAGCTCACCCGCGAGCTCCGCCCGCTCGGCAGGATCGGCGATGTAGTCGGCGAGCGCGGGCCTGGTCACGAAGAGCGACCCCTTGACCGCGAGCTGCATGGCATCGATCGGCGGGATCGGGCCGGATGCGGTGCCGAAGGCCACCAGCAGGCCCCGCCGGGCGAGCGAGTCGATCGAGGTCTGGAACGTGGACGCCCCGATGCTGTCGTAGACCACCGGCACGCCCGCCCCGCCGGTGAGCTCGCGCACCCGCTCGGCGACGTTCTCCCTCGTGTAGACGATGACCTCTCCGCACCCGTGAGCGCGCGCGACCGCCGCCTTCTCGTCGGTCGACACCGTGCCGATCACGTTGATGCCCAGCAACTTCGCCCACTGGCAGAAGATCAGCCCGACGCCACCCGCGGCCGCGTGCAGCAACACCGTGTCGCCGGCCTGGAGGGGATGGATCCGGCGGAGCAGGTACGAGGTGGTGAGGCCCCGCATGGTCATCGCGGCCGCGGTCTCGAACTCGATCCCGTCCGGAAGTGCGATGAGGTGTGCGGCGGGCATCACGCGCTCGGTGCTGTACGCACCGAGCGGGCTCCCGGTGTAGGTGACGCGGTCACCCTCCCGGAAATCGGTGACCCCGGCACCGACCGCCTCCACGACGCCGGCACCCTCGACACCCATGCCCGCGGGCAGGGGTGCGGGATACATGCCCGTACGGAAGTAGGTGTCGGCGAAGTTCAGGCCGACCGCTCCGTGGCGGACCCGGACCTCACCCGGACCCGGGTCGCCGACCTCCACGGATTCCCATCGCAGGACCTCCGGGCCACCGGTTTCGTAGAAGCGGATCGCCTTTGCCATTGCCTTCTCCTTGATCGTGGTTCCACCCCTGGGCGGCCATGTCGCTGCGCTGCCGGCGGAGCGGTCCGATGTGCCCTTCGCGGGGTCCGCCACCGGAAGCGATCGCGCATCCGGTGTGATTCAGCTGACACAACGGTAGCCATGCGATGGGGTTCACACTTATCCTCAGGGGACATATTTGTTTCCCGTTCGGGACACCTGAACCGAGGCGCCGAGCGGGACACACGCGACGGAAGGTGATGCGAATGGCAAAGCCCCTCGCTCGATATGCCGCGCTGACCGGCTACATCGAACTGAGCCGCACCCTCTCGCTCGATCCGGTGCAGCTGCTCAGGAGCGTCGGCCTCGACCCGGCCGGCCTGGACCTGCAGGACCGCTGGGTGCCCGCGTCCTCGGTCGCGCGCCTCCTGGAGTTGTCCGCGGCGGCATCGGGTCGCCAGGACTTCGCCCTGAAGCTGGCCGAGCGGCGGCGCCTGTCCACCCTCGGCCCCCTGAGCGTGAGCATCCGGGACGAGCCGGACGCCCGAAGCGCACTCCGGATGCTGATCCGGTACCAGCACACCTACAACGAGTCGCTGCACATCCGGCTGTCCGAGCGCGACGGCCTGGCCACGATCCGCATCAGCATCGATCCCGGGGACCCCGTCCCGGTCCGGCAGTCCGTCGAGCTGGCGGTCGCGGTGACCCACCAGCTGCTGCGACACCTACTGGGCGATCGGTGGCATCCGGTGTCCGTCAGCTTCGAACACGACCGGCCCGCCGACGATTCGACGCACCGCCAGGTCTTCGACGCGCCACTGCACTTCAACAGCGAGTTCTCCGGAATCATCACCTACACAGGCGATCTGGACGAACCGAACAGGCTGTCCGACCCGCTGCTGCGGTCCTATGCACAACAACTCCTCGACACGCTCACCACGCCGGAGGAACCCACGCTCACCAAACGCGTTCGCGAGCTCGTCGAACTCCTGCTGCCGAGCGGACGCTGCTCGATCGAGCAGGTCGCCCGCAGCCTCGGCGTCGACCGCCGAACTGTGCATCGGCACCTCGCGAAGTCGGGCGAGACATTCACCTCGGTCGTCGACTCCACCCGCGCCGAACTCGCGAAACGCATGGTCGCAGGCCGGCGCTACTCGTTCACGGAGATCTCCGAGCTGCTCGCCTTCTCGACACCGAGCAGCTTCTCCCGGTGGTTCCATCAGCAGTTCGGCATGAGCCCCCGCGAGTGGCGCAAACAAACCGAGGGTTAGGTCGCGACCGCGTCCACATGCGGCCCCACCCGGGACAATGTCCCGAAATGCAAAGAATCCTGTCCCACACGGGCAATTATTCGGCTCACGGGCGACGTAACGTGATGCAGGCCACTATCGGGCCGGGCCATCGCCCACATCACACCCGATTCGTTCTCCGTGAAACGAGCCGCCATGACCGCTGAGCCGACACCCACCCCGACGCTCGACCGAATGAAGCACGACGGAAGCTGGAATCCACTGTGGGACACCTTGTCCCAGTGGGACCCGGAGTGGACCGAGCAGTTCATGGCGATGAACGCCACGCCCGTGCGGCGCGGGGTGTTCACACCCGAGTTCGTCGAACTGCTGAGCATCGCCATCGATGCCGCCGCCACCCACCTGTACGCGCCTGGCGTTCGCCGGCACATCCGGGCGGCCCTCGAGCTCGGTGTGTCCAGGGAGGAGATCCTCACCGTTCTCGAGATGGTGAGCGTCCTCGGGATCCACGCCTGCAATCTCGGCGTGCCGATCCTCGCGGAGGAACTCGAGGCGTACGAGTCCCGGCGCGCGACACCCTGAGCGCCGCTCCCACACCTTCCCCCACCAGCCGCACCCCAGGAGCATCCATGGGACTGACATCCACCACCCCCGAACTCGAGATCGCAGCCGTCGAGCCGCCGAGTTCCCCGACGACCGCCGACCGCCGCACCCGGCGCTCCTCGTACTACCCCTGGCTCGTCTTCGCCCTCACCTTCGCCTTGCTGTTGTCCGACTACATGTCGCGGCAGGTCCTCAGCGCGGTTTTCCCGTTCCTCAAAGCCGACTGGGCCCTGTCGGATTCCCAGCTCGCCTCGCTCACCAGCATCGTCGCGCTGATGGTCGGCCTGCTGACGCTCCCGCTCTCACTCCTGGCCGACCGATGGGGCCGGGTGAAGAGCCTGGTGCTGATGGCCACGCTGTGGAGCGTCGCGACGCTCCTGTGCGCGATCGCGTCCAACTACGAGCAGATGCTGGCCGCCCGCTTCCTCGTCGGTGTCGGCGAAGCCGCCTACGGCAGCGTCGGGATCGCCGTTGTGCTCGGTGTTTTCGCGCCCCGCGTGCACTCGACGCTGAGCGGCGCCTTCATGGCCGGGGGTTCCTTCGGCTCCGTCGTCGGTGTGTCGCTCGGCGGTGTCATCGCCGTGCATCTGAGCTGGCGCTGGTCCTTCGCCGCGATGGCGGTGCTCGGCCTCCTGCTCGTCGCCCTGTTCCGGGCCCTCGTCACCGAACGCCGCTTGGCGGAGCACGCCGCCGACCAGGACGTCGAAACGGTGGGAAGCACCGGGAGCACCATTCGGGTCCCGGTGTCGAGCCTGTTCACCAACCCCGCGGTGTGGTGCGCGTATCTGGGAGGCGGTCTGCAGATGTTCACCGCCGCGGTCCTGCTCTCCTGGACCCCCAGCTTCTTCAACCGGTACTACGGCATGGCCCCCGACAAGGCGGGCGCGATCGCATCGGTGTTCGTGTTGCTCGTCGGAACCGGCATGATCGTGTGCGGCATCATCACTGACCGGGTGAGCAGGAACGACCCGGCCGGAAAGTGGTCGAGCGCGATCGCCTTCTGCCTGATCTCGCTCCTCGCTCTGGGACTGGGACTTCGCCTGGACACCGGGGCGCCGCAACTGGTCCTGCTGGGGATCGGCGCCTTCTTCGCCGCGGGATCCTCGGGCCCCTCCGCGGCCATGGTGGCCAGCCTGACCCACCCGTCGGTGCGGTCGTCCGCGCTCGGCACCCTCACCGTCGCCAATAATGTCCTCGGCCTGGCATTGGGTCCGTTCGTCATCGGCATCCTTGCCGATCGTCTCGGCCTGCTCGAGGCCCTGCAACTGTCGCCCCTGGTGTACGTCCTCGCGATCGTCGCCCTTGTCGCAGGCAAACGCCTCTACCCCGCCGGGCTCCGGAAGCTCGCGGCACAGAGCGCCGCCGCGGCGGCCTGACCGCCGCGAGTGGGGTTGGTTCACCGAACCAACCCCACTCGCGGCGTTCACACGTCAGTAGACGGAGTCGACCTGGTCCCCGATCACCGACCCGTCGACCCGGTGGACCGCTCCCTTGCCACCGTCGGCGGCGGTGTAGGCCTTGGTCGAGCACGGGTAGGGCTCCTCCGCCCGGTTCTTCGGATCGAGGAACATCGGATTGACCAGCCACCGATCGTCGCTGTTGTCGTAGGCATTGCACATGAGCTCGGCGTTGTTGCGGTTGATCACCAGGCGCGCACCGGTGGCGTCACCGAGGAACGTCACGTCGGTGACGGAGTCGCCGGCCGCGAACACCTGGCGCCGGTCCGCGGGCAACTGATCGAACGCCGCGGGGCCGCTCACCCCGAACACGACCTCGTTGACCTGGCACCGTTTGCCGTCGATGTACGGGATGACCGAGTCGTCGCCGTCGGCCACGCCGCCGCAGCCCACGAGGTGCCTCGTGAGGACACCGTTCTCGACGACCGGACGGACACCCATCGCCCGTTCGGGCGCCAGGCCCAGCTCCTCCGACCACACCCGCACCACGGGTTCCGCCGATGCGGAGATGATGCGAACATCGAAACCGTTGGTACGCAGTACCTTCACGAGGTCGACGATCTGCGGGTAATACCTCACGTACCCGTCGACCTCGGTGGTTCCCACGGTCTGTGCGGCACCCTCGGGTGCGGCGAGGTTCTCCGCTCTGGCCGCCCGGGCGTACTCCGTCACCTCGTCGACCGAATGCCCACCCATCAGCGCGGCCGCCCAGGCGTACGCGGGCTTCGTCCGCCGATGGTCGTACCCGGCGAAGGCCGGCTTCCCCGACGTGGTCTCGTCGTCCAGCACGGCAACCATCTCGTCGGCACAGTCGAGATCGGAGCCGGTCGGCAGCGGCGAGCCCGGCGCCATCTCGGCGCCGCACGCCGCCCCGAGTGCCGCGACCGCATCCGGGGTCAGGAATCGGCTCGTCGTCGCCCAATCCGCGCCCTCGGGCTGAAGGATCTTGTCGTTCTTGATCATCCAGTACGCGGTCGCGCTGCCGATGTCGTTCTTGACCACGGTGTTGTCCCAGTCGAACAGCGCGAGCGGGGCGCCGTCGGCGACATCACCGTCGACGCCACAGGTGCCCTTCTCCGCGATCATCCGGTCCAATCGCTGCCGGTTGTCGCCGTACCATTCCAGCGCCGGATCGAGGGCGCCACAGCTGCTCACCGCGACGTCTGGGGTGGCGGCTGCGGCATCATCGCCACTCGACGAACACGATGCCGTCAGCAAGAGTGCACCGGACAGGGCACACATCCAGACAGTTCGGGTGGGGATCGACTTCACCATGAAACCTCTTTCGTGAGGTGTGTGGGCGCGCGGGAGCACACCGACACACATGTGGCGATGTGGGAGAAGAATCTCGGCGGGCGGCCGAGCGGGTCAGTCGAGGGTCAGGATCTCTCCGGAGGACAGCGCGTCGGAGCGCGAGGTGTCCTTGAGGTCGACTCCTGAGCGTCCCAGCTTTCGGGCGCCGGACACCAAGCCCGCCACCACCTTTGCGGCCTGGGCGTAGCCGAGTCCCTCCGGCGGGTGGATGTTGGAGACGCAGTTCCGGTCGGCATCGGTGCGACCGGGACGGGGTAGATGCGTCAGGTAGATGCCGAGGCTGTCCGCCACCGACAATCCCGGCCGCTCCCCGATCAACACGATCAGGGTCCGTACACCCATCGCCTCGGCGATGTGGTCTCCGAGCGCCACCCGCGCCTCCGTCGCGATCACCGGCGGCGCGAGCGAATACCTGTCCGAGAGCTCTTCGGCCAGCGCCCCCAGCAGCGCGGCACCGTGATCCATCAGCGCGCGGGGCGAAAGACCATCCCCGAGAACGAATCCCAGGTCCGCTCCGCTGCGTGGGACACCCGCCAGATCGGCGGGCAGCCGGCCGAGGTCGGGCCTGCGCAGGTACTCGGCGCGGTTGCCTGCCCGGCTCGTCACCAGGGCGGGGCTGCCGAGCCCCAGCGCCTCGACCTGTCGGGACAGCGCGTCGGCGTCCAACGGTAGGTGCACCGCATCGCGGGCCGCGGCATGCGCGGCGCGGAACTCGAGCACCCGGTCGGTGGGCAGCGAGTCCCCGGCCCGGCCGAGCCCGATCCGCGACTGCGTGCTGAGCCGCAGCTCCTCCCAGAAGTCCTGTGGATCCGCGTCGGCCCGTGCCGTGCCCGTACGCTTCTCGAGGTTCACAGCGCCCCCGTCAGGGCGCGCAGCGGTGAGGCCGCCGCATCCACCGGAAGCACCCGGCCCGCCGCGTCGGTCATGCCGAGCCGGTGCAGCCAGGCCTCGAACTCCGGGGCCGGACGCAGCCCCAGCACCTGCCGGACATACAGCGCATCATGGAAGCTCAGGCTCTGGTAGCCGAGCATCACGTCGTCCGCTCCTGGGACCGCGATGACGAACGCCGCCCCCGCCGCCCCCAGGAGGGTGAGCAGGGTGTCCATGTCGTCCTGATCGGCCTCGGCGTGGTTGGTGTAGCAGACGTCGACGCCCATCGGCAGCCCGAGCAGCTTCCCGCAGAAGTGGTCCTCCAGCCCGGCCCTGATGATCTGCTTGCCGTCGTACAGGTACTCCGGACCGATGAAGCCGACCACCGTGTTGACCAGGAGCGGTTCGAGGTCGCGGGCCACCGCGTACGCGCGCGTCTCCAGCGTCTGCTGGTCCACGGGACGGCCGCCGGTGCCGAGGTGGGCGCCCGCGCTCAGCGCCGAGCCCTGGCCGGTCTCCAGGTACATGACGTTGTTGCCGACGGTGCCCCTCCCGAGCGAGCGGCCCGCGGCGTTGGCCTCCCGCAACAGCGGCACGGTGACACCGAAACTCGCGTTCGCACCCTCGGTGCCCGCGATGGACTGGAACACCAGGTCCACCGGGACGCCCGCCTCGATCAGGTCCATCGTGGTGGTGACGTGGGAGAGCACGCAGGACTGGGTGGGGATCTCGAACCGCTGCCGGATCTCGTCGAGCAGGTGGAGCAGATCGGAGGTGGCGTGTGGAGAGTCGGTCGCCGGGTTGATCCCGATCACCGCGTCTCCGCAGCCGAGCAGCAGCCCGTCCAGCGTGGCGGCCGCGATGCCGCGCGGGTCGTCGGTCGGATGGTTGGGCTGCAGCCGGGTGCTCAGCCTGCCGGGCAGCCCGACCGTGGTCCGGAAACCCGCGGTGACCACGGCCGCCCGTGCCACCGCGATGAGGTCCTGGTTCCGCATGATCTTGCTGACCGCCGCCACCATCTCCGGCGTCAGACCTGGCACGACCGACCGCAGGGTGGCGGCCGCGTCGTCACCCGCGGCCACCTCCAGCAGCCAGTCCCGCAGACCACCGACCGTCAGGTGCGAGATCGCCTGGAACGCAGCGCGATCGTGCGAGTCGATGATCAGCCTGGTGACCTCGTCGGTCTCGTACGGCACCAGCAATTCGTGCAGGAACGTCTCGAGCTGGACATCGGCGAGTGCCCACTGCGCGGCCGCGCGCTCGGCATCCGAGGACGCCGCGCATCCGGCGAGCTCGTCGCCGCTGCGCAGCGGGGTCGCCTTCGCCATCAGCTCGACGAGCCCGTCGAAGGTGTGGCTGGTGCCGCCGATCTGCTGGCTGTAGCGCGTCATTCCAATTCTTCTTCCGCCTTGGCGAGAATCGCGAACTCCTCATCGGGCGAGTTGGCCACCAGGTGGTGCCGGCTGTAGAAGCCGAAGTAGGCCATGAAGGCGCCGAACGCGACCACGGTCCACATCGCCGCCGTCGGATCGACCAGGAAGGTGGCGATCACCGCCGCGATGGCGATCACCAGCGCGAAGGACGTGGTGACGATGCCACCCGGGGTGCGGTACGGGCGCGGCATGCCGGGTTCGCGCTTACGGAGCACGATGTGGCTGATCATCATCAGCACGTAGCTGACCGCCGCGCCCAGCACCGCCATGTTGAGCAGCATCGCGCCCTCGCCGGTGAGCGAGAGGATGAAGCCGATGACACCGGGGACGATCAGCGCGAGCGTCGGGGCCTTGCGGGAGTTGGTCACCGAGAGCCTGGTCGGCAGGTACCCGGCGCGCGAGAGCGCGAAGGTCTGGCGGGAGTACGCGTACATGATCGAGAAGAAGCTCGCGACCAGGCCCGCCAGGCCGATGTAGTTGACGGCCTTCGCCGCTCCGCCGTCGCCGAGCGCCTGCACCAGCGGATTGCCCGAGGTCGACAGGGCCTCGGCTCCGAGCGCGCCGGTGGCGAGGAAGAGAACGGATGCCCCGGTGATGATCAGGAGCAGCATGCTGATGATGATGCCCTTCGGCACGTTCTTCTCGGGCTCGCGGGCCTCCTCCGCAGCGAGCGGAACACCCTCGACCGCCAGGAAGAACCAGATGGCGAACGGCACCGCGGCCCAGATCCCGAACCAACCGAAGGGCAGGAAGCTGGAACTGCCTGCCGCGCCGGGGTCCGCCGCGATATCGGTCAGGTTGCTCGCGTCGAACAGGCCCCACGCGGACACCGCGAACACGATCAGGCCGACCAGCGCGATCGCGGTGATCACGAACATCGCCTTCAGTGCCTCACCCGCGCCGGTCAGGTGGATTCCGATGAAGATGGCGTAGACCGCGAGATAGACCCACCAGCCGTCGGTGATCCCGAACAGGTTCAGTGACTCGACGTAGCCGCCGATGAAGGTGGCGATCGCGGCGGGCGCGATCGCGTACTCGATGAGAATTGCTGTGCCGGTGGCGAATCCACCCCAGGGTCCGAGCGCCCGGCGGGCAAAGGTGTAACCGCCGCCCGCGGCGGGCAACGCGGAGGACATCTCGGCCATGCCGAGCACCATCGCCAGGTACATGCCCGCGATGACGACGCCCGCGATGAGCAGACCGCCGAAGCCGCCCTCGGCCAGCCCGTTGTTCCACCCGGCGTAGTCACCGGAGATCACGTAGCTCACGCCCAGCCCGGCCAGCAGCAACCACCCGGCGGAGCCCGACTTGAGCGTGCGCTTCGCGAGGTATTCGCTGTCCTCGTTGTGGAAGTCCTCGTGTGAGGCCTTCTTGGTGGTGATCGCCATGGCGACCTCCTTCTCCTAGTGAATGATCACACGACACCGGCGGCGCCACCAGGGCGGCGGGGCTGCGCACAGTGTCGAAGCTCTACGTCAGGGATTGATGTCCACGCGGTTACAACTGATCAGTTCCCCGGTCGGCCCGGGACGGGGCAGGCATCGGCGGCCTCGGCGACCACCTGGGGTTCGGCGGGCAGCTCGGGCCGCCGCCCTTCCTCCCAGCTCTGCCCGGTGACCGGTTCGGTCTGGGCGAGCGCGACGTTCTCCTCGGGCGAGAACGCGCGGGCCCGGCTCAGGAAGCGCACTCCCTCCGGCGCCTCGAGACTGAAGCCCGAACCTCGACCGGGGACCACGTCCAGCACCAACTGTGTGTGTTGCCAGGCCTCGAACTGCGATCCCGAGATCCACACGGGTACAGCGTCATCACCGTCGGGAAGGGAACCGGACACCTCGCCGACACCGAGCCGCAGGTCGAGCAGCCCGACCAGGACGTCACGGTCGCCGACGATGAATTCGCCTGCGGGATAACACATCGGCGCCGAGCCGTCGCAGCACCCGCCGGACTGGTGCATCATCAGGGGGCCGTGCATACCGCCTAGGCGTCGGAGCAGATCCATCGCCGCCGCGGTCGCGACGATCCGTCCCGGCATCGTCATCGGGTCGGCCATGGAGAACTCCGTTCGGCGAGAAGTGGAGACACGGCGCCCGCCTCGGGGGGATGAGCGGGCGCCGCGCCATGGTCACGGCGCCCGCCGCAGGGGGGCATTGGCGGGCGCCGTGGATCGGGGGGACTCAGGTCAGGAGAAGCCCTGAGCCTCTGGCTCAGAAGAAGCCCTGTGCCTTCGGGGCGTAGCTGACCAAGAGGTTCTTGGTCTGCTGGTAGTGGTCGAGCATCATGTGGTGGTTTTCGCGCCCGATGCCGGACTGCTTGTAGCCGCCGAACGCCGCGTGCGCGGGGTACTGGTGATACGTGTTCGTCCACACCCGGCCGGCCTGGATGTCGCGACCGGCGCGGTAGGCCACCCCACCGTCGCGGGACCAGACACCGGCGCCGAGGCCGTACAGGGTGTCGTTGGCGATCTCGATGGCCTCGTCGTAGTCCTTGAAGGACGTCACCGACACCACCGGCCCGAAGATCTCCTCCTGGAAGATCCGCATCTTGTTGTTGCCGGTGAACACCGTCGGCTGCACGTAGAAGCCGCCGGACAGGTCGCCACCGAGCTCGGCGCGCTCACCACCGGTCACCAGCTGGGCGCCCTCGGCCTTGCCGATCTCGATGTAGGACAGGATCTTTTCCAGCTGGTCGTTGCTGGCCTGCGCACCGATCATGGTCTCGGTGTCGAGCGGGTCGCCCTGCCGCACCGCCTTGGTGCGGACGGCCGCCATCGCGAGGAACTCGTCGAAGATCTCGCCCTGGATGAGCGCGCGGGACGGGCAGGTGCACACCTCGCCCTGGTTGAGCGCGAACATGGTGAAGCCCTCGAGCGCCTTGTCCTGATAGTCGTCGTTGGCGGCGAGCACATCGGAGAAGAAGATGTTCGGGCTCTTGCCGCCGAGTTCCAGGGTGACCGGGATCAGGTTCTGAGACGCGTACTGCATGATCAGCCGGCCGGTGGTGGTCTCGCCGGTGAAGGCGATCTTCTTGATCCGCGGGCTCGAGGCGAGCGGCTTGCCCGCCTCGGTGCCGAAGCCGTTGACGACGTTCACGACACCTGCGGGCAGCAGGTCGCCGATCACGCTCATCAGGAACAGGATCGAGGCGGGGGTCTGCTCGGCGGGCTTGAGCACGACCGCATTGCCCGCGGCCAGCGCGGGCGCCAGCTTCCACACCGCCATCAGGATCGGGAAGTTCCACGGGATGATCTGACCGACCACCCCGAGCGGCTCGTGGAAGTGATAGGCGACGGTGTCGGAGTTGATCTCCGAGAGCGAACCCTCCTGTGCCCGGATGGCACCCGCGAAGTAGCGGAAGTGGTCGATGGCGAGCGGGATGTCGGCGTTCAGGGTCTCGCGGATCGGCTTGCCGTTGTCCCAGGACTCGGCGAGGGCGATGGCCTCGAGGTTCTGCTCCATCCGGTCCGCGATCTTGTTGAGGATCACGGCGCGCTCGGCGACCGAGGTCTTGCCCCAGGCGGGGGCGGCGGCGTGCGCGGCGTCGAGGGCGAGCTCGATGTCCTCGGCGGTGCCGCGGGCGATCTCGCAGAACGGCTGACCGGTGACCGGGGTCGGGTTCTCGAAGTACTGCCCCTTGACGGGCGGCACCCACTGTCCACCGATCCAGTTGTCGTAGCGGGACTGGAAGGACATGACGGAATCGGGTGAACCCGGACGGGCGTACACGGTCATCGAAGGCTCCTCGTGGTGTGCTGTCTCTCCCCTGCCGACGACGCGAGTGTCGCCGTGGGGTGTGATTCAGAACACTAGGAGCCCGGGGGTTGCAACAACGTTGCGTCGCGCGAGATCAGACGCCCAGCCGCCGGTCGAGCATCTCGATCCTCGACTTGACCTGGTCATACATCGGCGATCGGCGGTCCATCGAGGACAGGTAGGCGGCCCAGGCGCCGGTGTCCTCGCGGCCCTCGACCGTGCTCGTCCACTTCGCCAGCAGGCCCTGGTCCCCCGCCCGCAGCAACGCCGCACGCATGCGGCCGCGCAGGTCGTTCCTGATGTCCTCGACCCCGGGCGCGACCGAGCCCGGCAGCACCGGGCCGCGATAGGCCCGCAGCGCGGCGGCCGCGTCGCCGCGGTCGAGCGCGCGGCGCACCTCGTCGACGTCCGAACCGAGGTCCGTCAGCAACCGATAGGGGCGGGATCCGAGGCCGTCGGCGCCGAACACCTTGCGCAGGCGCGACATCTCCGCCCGGATCGTCACCGAGTCCAGTTCCGACTCGTCGAGCAGCACCGCGAGGTGATCGGAGCCCAGGCCCTCCGGGTGCTCGGCCAGCAGCAGCAGGATCTCGGCGTGCCGCTGAGAGAGGCTCACCCGGTCACCGTCCCGCACGAGCGTCGGCCGCTCGGATCCGAGGACCTGAAGCCGCGGGGAGGCGTCGCCGAGCAGCCGGGGCGAGTTCAGCAGGTGCAGGCGGAGCTCGGACTCGGCGGCCGCGACGGTGGCCCTGATCAGCGAGAGCACCTCGGGCACCGCGACCCGCGGACCGCCGGTGATGTCGATGGCACCGAGGATCTGGCCGCTCATCGGGTCGTGTACGGGCGCCGCGGAGCAACTCCAGTCGTGCACCGTGCGGCTGAAATGCTCGGCCTCGAAGATCTGGACGCAGTGGTCGAGGGCGAGCGCGGTGCCCGGGGCGTTGGTGCCGACGCGGTCCTCGCTCCAATCGGCGCCCTCGACGAAATTCATCGCCAGCGCACGGTCCTTCGCCTGGGTGTCGCCCTCCACCCAGAGCAGGCGTCCCTCCGCGTCGCTGATCGCGACGAGCAGACCGGTGTCGGCCGCGTCGTCGACCAGGAGCTTGCGCACCACGGGTCGGATCAAGGCCATCGGGTGCGCGGAGCGGTACCGCTCCAGTTCGATCCCGTCGAGATCGACACCGTCACCGACCCCGTCGGGATTCACGCCCTTGTTGCGGCTGCGCAGCCACGAATCGAGGACCACGGACCGGACCGGGTCGGCGGCCTCCCCGGTCCCGCCGTCGACGAAGGATCGATGGGCAGACGACATCAATCGCGCCAACTGCGCGACATCATCGCCCGGCCGTACGGCAATCCAGGGGTTGCCGTGCGTTGCTCTGGTCAATCGAGTTCCTCCGTGACGTCCCACCAACTGTAACGCCGGTCACACTCCGCCGCTTCCCGGGGCGCCGCGAGCGGGCCCTGTGTCGCCGTCGATCAGCGCGGACACCCGTTCGGCGATCATCACCGCGGTCGCGTGCGGGCCGCGCGAGGTCACCGCCGGCATCACCGATGTGTCGGCCACCGTCACCGCGTCCACGCCGATCACCCGGCACCGCTCGTCGACGACGGCGCCGTGGTCGGACTCCGACCCCATCCGGCAGGTTCCGGACAGGTGCAGCGAGGTGCCGAGGTTCTCGAACGTCCCGATGGACGACCGCGCGCCGTCCGCCACCTCGGCCACCCTCCCGAACGCCGCCGAGGCCAGCAGCCCCCGCGCCAGATCGAGGCCGGCCCGCATCGCCGCGCGGTCGGCGGCGGACGCCAGGTACCGGTACCGCACGACCGGCGGATCCCGAGGATCGGAGGACCGCAGGGTGAGCTGCCCCCTGCTGTCCGGGCGCATCAGCGCCACCCCGACGCGTGCGGCCGTGTCGTCCGCGCCGGGGATGATCTCCGAGAACGGCGCCGTGTACGGGCGGATCTCGATGCCGTCCGCCTCCAGCACCGCTTCCAGGACCGCGGTGTGTGGGTCCCTCGGAACGCCGCGGTGAGGCCGGTACTCGAGCGTCACCTCGGGATGGTCACCGAAGTCGCGTCCCACACCGGGGCGATCCGCGATCACCGGCAGCCCCAGATCCGAAAGGTGCTGCGCCGAACCGATTCCGGAGTGCATGAGTAGGTGGGCCGTACCGATCGCACCCCCGCACAGCACCACCTGACGGGCCCGCAAAAGGCGCCGCACGCCCGCGATCTCCGCCTCTACACCGACCGCACGGACGCCGTCGAACTCCACCCGGCGGGCCACCACGCCGGTCCGCACCAACAGGTTCGGCCGGTCGAGAATCGGCTCCAGGTACGCCGATGCGGTGCTGATCCGGCGCCCCGCCGAGGCATTGAGCGGCACCGGACCCGCACCCTCCGCGTTCGGATCGTTGAGGTCCGCGGAGTACCCGAACCCCTCGGTCGCGCAGGCCTCGAGGAACGCGGCGCTGACAGGGTGCATGCGATCGCGACCGATACGCGTCACCGGCATCGGACCGTCGACCCCGTGCCAGCGCCGGTCACCCGACAGGTCGGTCTCGAGCTTCCGAAAGTACGGCAGCACTTCGGAATACGACCACGCCACCGGCCAGCTCGCGAAGTCCGAGGGGGTCCCCCGGATGAAGTAACCACCGTTGACCGCCCCGGAGCCACCGAGCACCCGGCCACGGGCGATGGTCGCCTGCCGTCCCGGCCGCAACTCGACCGGGTAGCGGGAGACGATGTCGCTGCCCGGACCGATCGGCAGCAGCCCGAGCGGGCCGGGACCGCCCGATCCGACGCCGGCCTCGATCAACAGTACCGTGCGATCGGGGTTCGCGCTCAGCCGCGAGGCCACGACGCATCCGCTGGACCCACCGCCCACCACGATCACATCGGCCACCGGATCGGGGGCCGCCATCGTTCAGCCCCGCAGCCGGGGCTTCAGCGCGGCGAGACTGCGCTCGGCCATCGCCCCACGCCAGAGACCGGTGCCGTAGGCGATGTCATCCATCCGCTTGAACACGGTGTGCCGCAACGGTCCCAGCCCGCCCGGCTCCCGATGTGTGAACCAGTCCGCGAGACCCTCGGCCACGGCCACCGCCAGCCAGGCCCGACGGACGCGTGGCGACAGCAGGGCGGCCAGCAGCGTCACCGGCCAATAGTGCCTGCACATCGCGGACGCGAGCTGCCAGGCTCCGCCCGCAAAGCCCTGCGCGGCGAGGACAACCGAGATCCTGGTCGGCTGGTCGAGCTCCCGGAACGTCCGGCGGAGTCGGATGACGGTGACGATCTGGGCGACCAGGGACCCGGCCAGGCCGAGCCGGGTACAGGTGGCGGCGAGCACGACGGCGAGCAGGGTCCACGGCGACATCGCGACCGGCGGCACCAGACCCTCGTGCCGAAGCGCAAGCGGAGCCGCACCCGTTCCATAGAAGAGCTTGCGGCCGAACCACTTCCGAAACGAGACGCGGTGATCGTGGGCAACATTGGCGATCGGCTCGTAGCGCAATCGCCAGCCGGCCGCGTGCAGCCGCCAGCACAGATCGACATCCTCGGCCACATGCATCTCCGCATCGAAGCCGCCGCACTCCTCGAGTGCGCGCCTGCGCACCAGCATGGCCGCACTCGGCACGTAGGAGACCGGGCTACCCGCCCGCACCGCGCCCTCCTTACGGCCCAGATCGAGGGAGGATCGGGCATGTTCGTAGCGGGCGATCGCACCCGCCTCCGGTTCGAGCGCGACGATCCGAGGCGCGGCCATCGCGACGGCCGGGTCGCTGAAGTGGCCCAGCATCGCCTCGAGCCAACCGAGCCTGGGTACCACGTCGGAATCCAGGAAGGCGACGTACTCCGTTGTCGCAGCGGCCATTCCGGTGTTGCGTGCGGCAGCGGGGCCGAGGGCCGTCTCGTGCCGGAGAATCCGTACCTCCGCCCGCCCGTCGCAGCACGGCGGAGTCGTCACAGGCTCGTCGGAGCCGTCGTCGACGACGATGACCGAGAGCCCGCGCAGTGCGGGCAGCAGCCGATTGAGTCCGGCGATGTTGTTGTGGAGCGGGATGACGACCGTGACGTCCTGATGGGACGGCGAACTCATCGGCCGGGGATTCGCGACCCCGGAATCGAGCAGGTGCCGGGCGACCTGTGCGGACTGGGTGTCGACGACCTTCAGGTAGCCGTCGCCGATCATCGCCGCCGCCGTCGGTGCGAGCTTGAGCATCCGGGTCGGGGAACCGCCGATCAGCACCCGTCCGCCCGAGTATGTGCGCACCTTCGGATCGATTCTCACCCCGAACCCGTCGGGCAGTCGAGCTTGGCGCATCAGGTGATCGTATTCGGATCTGCTCTCACCGCAACATGCCTTTGCCATCCGGTTGCCATCGCAACACGGCGGCAACACAACGCGCCCGCATCTGCTCGAACATCCGTTCACCCTCGATGGCACTCGCCCCGGTCGGGTCGCCCAGCACCCCGTTCGCACTCACGGACGCGATCCCGCCGGCCCGGAGCCGGTCCATCAGCTCACCGATCGGCTGGGTGGCACCCGGTTCCGCGCGGTCCATTCGCACGTCACCTGGCGAAAGGTGCAGCAGCAGGGACGTTTCTGTGTGCCCCGCGTGAGCATCGGCACCGGGCACCGCACAGGGCAGCCAGGCGACGTCCCGGCCCTCGTAACGCAGCAGCGCGACCGCCTTGGCGAGGGTGGGTGCGTTGCCGCCGTGCCCGTTCACCAGCAACACGCGCGGGGACCAGCGACACGCCGAACGCCCGTATTCGACGACCACGGCCTCGAGCGCGGACGCACCGAGGGAGACGGTTCCCGCGAACCCCTCGTGCTCCCCGCTGGCCCCGTAGGCGATGGCGGGCGCGACCGTCATGCCGGGCAGCGACCGCGCCACCGCGACCGCGATCCGGGTGTCGGTGTCCAGCGGGAGGTGCGGTCCGTGCTGCTCGAGCGAGCCGACCGGCACCGCGACGGCCGGGACGGCCGCGGCGATCTCCGGCCAGGTTGTGACGGCAAGGGATTCGGGCATGCCCCAAGGTTAGGCCGCACCTACGAGATGGTTACCCGCGCCAGGCCGAGGAGCCTGCGCAGGTCGATGTCGTTGTCCTTCTCGCGCAGGGCCGCCAGCACGGCACGAAACAGACTCAACGATGGGCGCGAACCCAGGTAGCCGGCGGTTGGCGGCGGACCCCATTGGGTCAGACGACTGGCCTGCATCGGGGCCCAGTCGGGTCGGACCGTGTCGTCGAACCTGTCGCCGTCGGAATAGTGCTCGAACAGGAAGCCGTCCGGATCCCGCCAGAAGTTGAAGACTGCGCTCCCTTCGACGTGTCGACCGATCCCCCAGACGTGCGCACCGCCGCTCCCGGCGAGATATCCGGCGCCCATCGCGATCGCATCCAGGTCAGACACTTGATAGGCGGTGTGGGCCAGGCGCTCGCGCGGACCGAGATACAACGCGAGGGTGTGATGGTCGGTGGCAATGCGACCACGGTCACAGCGGGCGAACGCCATGACGGGGCCCCGATCCCGCTGGCCACGGAGGAAGAGGTAGTCGCTGACGATGAGCCCGAGGTTCTCGAGGTACCAGTCCAGTGTCCGCCGGAACCTCGTGGTCTCGAGCTCGACGTGGCCGAGACGCTGCACCCGGGCGGCCTCGTGGGGCGGGCGCTGGACGGCGTTGATGCGGTCCGCCCGGGTGCCCACGTTGAGTGTCAGGGCCTGCTGCTCGGCAAGGGCCGGCAACTCCTCCACCTCCGCGACCACTCGGACCAGCGAGCCGGACGGATCGTGCACGTCGATTCCGTATCCGCCGCCCGGACCGGCGAGCGGCCGCACGGCGCCGTCCAGCGCGCGTGCGAGGCGTTCGAGGTCCGTTCGACTCGAGGCGCGGTACACCGGGGCAACAAACCGAGCCCTCCTTCCTCGTCGGATGATCAGGCACGCAGGACCCGGCAACGTTCCGCGCAGGTGCAACTCCTGCGGCGTGCGGACAGCGGTGGCGAATCCGAAAGCGTGCGTGAACCGCTCCGCTGCGTCGAGGTCCGGCTTCTCCATCTCGACCCAGGCCAGATCCTCGACCCTGATGACGGGATCGCTCGCCCGCGCGCGACCGTTGGTTCCGGCTGCGGCGTCGATGATGAGCGGCGCTCCACGACCCGTCGTGGCTCCGGTTGCCGTCATGTCGTCGCTCCGATGTCGTAGTCGGTGATCGCGAAGCGACTGAGCACCCGCTTGATCTTGAAGGCCCATTCGGGCCAGACGACGTGATTGCGCCCGGTCGAATCGGAGAAGTAGGTCGTGCAGTACTTCGGCTGACTCGGCATTCGCTCCAGCCGCTTGTCGATCGCGGCAACGAAACCGTCGTGCACCGACTTCTTCACCTCGAAGCGGTCCACCCGCCCGTCGAGCAGCGCCTTGACCGCCCTCGCCACGTAGCCCGCCTGGAGCTCCGAAGTCCACATGACGGACTGGACGTGGCATTGCGAGTTGGGGGCCAGCATCATGAACATGTTCGGGAAGCCGTGCACGGCCAGGCCGAGGTAGGACCGCGGGCTCCCGTTCCACACCTCGTTGATCGTCGCGCCTGCACCGTTCCTGATGATGTGGGTGACCGCAAGATCGCCTGCGGTGTATCCGGTTCCGAAGATGACGGTGTCGACCTCGTACTCGCTGCCGTCTGTCGTGACCAGTCCGCGTTCGGTCAGTCGCTCCACCCCCTGGAACACCACCTGGACGTTGGGCTTCGCGAGGGCCGGATACCAGTCGTTCGACAACATCGGTCGCTTGCAGGCGAACGGGTGGTCAGGCATGAGCCTGCGGCGCAGTTCCGGGTCCTCGATGGCGCGTCGCATGTTCGATCGCTGCATCGGCCGCACGATCGTGGTCAACAACCGGGGGTGCAGCATGAGCGGATACATCACCTCCAACCCGCGGAACCCGGCCTCGCGAATCATCCTCTGCACGAACGGAAATCGTGTGAAGACACGGGACACGAGTCGCGGCATGGCGAAGTCGGGCTTCGACAGCACCCACGACGGCGCGCGCTGGAAACTGTAGAGCTTGCCGACCGCGGGCTGGATCGCGGGCAGGAACTGAATCGCCGAGGCTCCCGCGCCGACCACCGCGACCCGCTCACCGGTGAGGTCGTGCTCATGATTCCAATTTCCGGAATGAAAGACGGTGCCGCGGAACGTCTCTTGGCCGGGAAGCCGCGGCATCTTCGCCTCCCCGATGATGCCGGCAGCGGGAACGAAGACCTTCGCCGTGATCTCGGTGCCGTCGGCGGTGGTGATTCGCCACCGACGGGCAGGCTCGTCCCAGACCGCGCTCACCATCTCCGTCCGGAGTCGGATGCGGTCGACGACGCCGAACGAGTGTGCCACCGACTCGATGTAGTCGCGGATCTCGTCCTGCGACGAGTACGTACGGGCCCAGCCCGGATTGGGTGCGAAACCCAGCGAGTACAGCTCGCTCGGCACGTCGCAGCGCAGACCCGGGTAGTCATTGGCCACCCATGTGCCACCGATTCGCTCGGCCTTGTCCAGGATCAGGGCATTGGTGACGCCGCGTTCGGCCAGCTTGATCAACACGCTCACCCCGGACACGCCCGCACCGACGATCAGGACATCCACATCGGTGGTGTCCGGTTTGGCGTGGAGCTCGTTCTCGTGCATGGGGGTACTCCCAGGTGGCGAGGGGATGTTGGTGTGGCACTCAATATCCTGATCCTCACCTGGCCGGAATTCGTCCCCCCTCGGAGGGGAATCACTCACCCCTACCCCGCCTGGTGGTCGAGGATCCGCGGGCCAACGGAATCGGCGGCCTACGATCGGCATGTGGGACAGGACCGAATGCCGCTGCGAGGCTTCGGCACCGTGAACTTCGAGCTGATGCTGCTGCGCCGAATGCACGACCATCAGCCGACGCTGGTCGGGGCCGCCCTCAAGAATCTCGGCAAGAGCGCCGCCGACCTGCGCGCGGCGCACGCCCAGTGGCAGCGCGGCCTGCGGGGCGGCTTCCCCGGCGGCGCGTCGCGGTATCGACTCGCATTGGGCAAGCCTGCAGTGGTGAGCTCGCGCCGGGTTCCCGCGATCGGCGAGCTGGCCGTCGAGGCCTGGCCGATGCCGCTGTGGCCCGGCCTGCAGTTCCAGGTCACCTTCGGGCCGGGTGGGGACGTCGTCGACGAGCGGCTGGCCAGAATGTCCGACCAGGCGGCGCCCGCCATCACCTCGGCGGCCGATCTTCGGCCCTGGCAGCTGGTCATCGACGACCTGGAATCGACCTGCTCCCCCGTCCGCTACCGCATGTCCGCCGGTTCCGTCGCCAGCCATGCGGCCGCCGCGTTCGCAACTCCGGACGGCACAGCCTGCGAGGCGCAGTTCTCCTGGGGTCTGCTCCAGTCCGCCGCGGCCGTGGATGACGGCAACCATCAGACAGACTGAGCGGCCGAAGGGAAGGATGGCCCCATGGCCAAGGACGAGGCGAGCCACCCGCCGGACTGGAGCGCCCTCGGTCCCTGTTCGCCTCCACACCGAGCAAGAAGGACGGCAGCAAGCGTTCGCTGCAGACCATCTCGCCGCTGGCCGACAAACTCGGAGTCGAGGTGGACACCGACATCGGGCGATCGGAGGTCGAGGCCCTCGCGAAACGGGTGCTGCGCACGCCGGGCCCGATCCTGATCTCCTGGCAGCGCGAGTACCTCCCCGAGATCGTCGACGCACTGGGCGAGGTCGATTCGACGCCGCCCGACCCGTGGCCCGAGGACCGGTTCGACGTGATCTGGCTGCTCACCCGACGCGACCCGACGGGCTGGGCGTTCGAACAATTGCCCCAACGCCTGCTCCCCGGCGACCGCGCCACCGGCCTCTAGGCGTTCAGAGCGCCACGGCCGCCCGGTGGCCCTCGGTCACCGCCGCGTCCGCGCGCCGCGGGGTCACCGCGTCGCCCACCCTGTGCACCGCGAACTCGCTGCCGGACAACTGCTTCCAGAGCCCGTCCTCGGGCTGCTGGTGCACCGCGCACACCACCCAGTCGAACTCCGGCTCGGTGGTGGCCCCGGTCGGATGGTGCAGCAACGCGACCCGCACCGCAGGCCCCGGCACCGCGACGGCGCCCATCGGCACCAGGTCGGTGCGCTGGGCGATGCCCTTGCGGTACGCCCGGCTCTGCCAGCCCTCCATGTCGAGCGTGATGCCCAGGTCCTGGCCGACGATCATGCCGTTGGTCGCGACGGTCACCGAGCAGCCGCGGTCGGCGAGCAGTTCGGCGACGGACGTCGCCTGGTGGAAGCCCAGCTCGTCGATCACGAGCACCCGGCCGTCGGGTTCGGCCCGGCCCTCGAGCACGTCCCGCACGTCCACCACCCTGGTCGACTCCCCCGCCCATCGCGGCCGGAGGGGCCGGGCCCCGGTCGCGACGACGACCGCGTCGGGCGCCCACGACCGCAGCAGGTCCGCATCCACGTCGACACCGGTCCTGATCTCCACCCCGTACCGCACGCACTCCGCCTCGAGATTCGCGACCAACTCCCCGAACTCGACCCGGCCCGTCACACCGGCGGCGACCCGGACCTGGCCGCCGGTGCGGTCCGCCCGCTCGAACAGCGTCACCCGGTGACCG
Source organism: Rhodococcus daqingensis (assembly GCF_042665615.1). Lineage (NCBI taxonomy): Bacteria > Bacillati > Actinomycetota > Actinomycetes > Mycobacteriales > Nocardiaceae > Rhodococcus > Rhodococcus daqingensis. Next base: position 86,576 of record NZ_JBHTCS010000017.1, read on the forward strand.
CGCTGCGCGGCGGTGGACGCGGCCTGCAGGCCCGCCGGTCCGGCGCCCACCACGCACACGCGCAGACCGGGCCGTCGCGGCATCGGCAGTGGAACCGATTCTCTTCCGGCCCTGGGGTTCTCGATGCAGCCGAGCCAGCGCCCCAATCCGACCCGGCCGATGCACTCCTGATTGCAGGACAGACAGGTCCGGATCTGTTCGGGGCGACCGTCCGCGGCCTTGGCGGCGAAATCGGGATCCGCGATCTGGCCTCGAACGACTCCGATCAGGTCGCAGTGGCCCTCCTCGATCGCGCGATCCGCGTGCTCGGGGTCCGTGAACCGCCCGACCCCGATCACCGGCAGCGCCACCCGCTTGCGGATCGCGCTCGGGATGAACAACGCGTACCCGCGCGGGACCGCCATCGATCCCTCGATCAGGTGCAGGGTCTGCGTGGCCATGCCGATCGAGGTGTTGATGTAGTCGACGTGCCCGCAGGCCTCGACCATCGCGGCGACCTCCACCGCCTCCTCCAGGTGGATGCCGTTCTCGATCAGCTCCTCCCCCGTCAGCCGCACGCCCAGCACGGGTTCGGGTCCGAGCGCCGCGCGTACCGATTCGACGACCTCGAGCAGGAAGCGCGCCCGGTTCGCCAGGGCTCCGCCATACCGGTCGGTGCGCCGGTTGGTGTCGGGCGAGAGGAAGGCCCGCACGATCGAGGCCTGCGAACACTGGACCTCGACCCCGTCGAAGCCGCCGAGCCTGCAGTGCCCGGCGACCGCCGCGAAGCCCGCGACGAGCTCCCGGATCTCGGCCGCGTCGACGGCCTTCGGGACCTCCCGGAAGAGTGGGTCCGGCACGGGACTCGGCGCCAGGACCGGTTGCCGCGAGTACATCCCGGAGCCCTGCCCGCCGTTGTGATTGAGCTGGGCCAGGATCACCGCGCCGTGGGCGTGGACCGCGTCGGTGATCTTCCGATAGTGCGGAACGACCTCGGGTCGGTACCCCTGGATCAGCTTCTCGTACGGCCAGTCGGACGGGTGCGTGCTGTGTTCCTCGGTGATGATCAGGCCCGCACCGCCCTTGGCGCGCGCCTCGTAGTAGGCGACGTGCTGTTCGGTGGGGAGCCCTCCGCGTGCACTGTTGGTCAGGTGCGCCGAGAACACCACCCGGTTGCGCAGGGTCAGCCGGCCCAGCGCCAGCGGGGTGAGCAGGTGCCGGTAGGTCATGGCCGCACCCCGGACGAGATCGCGACCGCCCCGGACGAGATCGCGACCGCGGCCGCCCGGCCCTCCCGGATCGCCTCGGCGGCCGTCCGCGGCGCCACACAGTCCCCGATGCGGATCGCGGTGGGCCGTTGCAGGAAGAGGGACTCGTCGGGGATCCGATGCGAGCAGTCGATCAGGGCGGCCGCGGCCTGCGCCCGCCGCTCGCCGGTGTAGACGTTCTCCAGTACGACACCGTCCGCCCCGATCGCGCGCACGGTCACGCTCAGATGGCGCGTGATGCCCGCCCGCTGCAGCCGGACATCGGCGGACGAGAGGTCGCCGGTCATGCCGAGCTGGACGCCGACAACCTGGTCCGGTGTCGCGATGGACACCTCGTGCCCGCGGGCCGCGAGCCTTTCCGCGACCGCGATGCCGACCGGACCTCCGACCGGGTCGAAGACCAGGATCGGGCCGTCCGGCAACGGATGTCCGGCCAGTACCTCTGGGGCACCCACGATCTCGGTGCCGTCGTGCCGGTCTCCGGGCCAGGGTCCGGCCACGCTTCCGGTCGCCACGATCACCACCCCACCGGACGACATCGCCGCGTCGATCTCCCCGGAATCCACGGCGCGGCCGGTCTCGACCCGGACGCCCAGCCGGCGGCATTCGGACTCCTGCCAGTCCACCAGGTTCGCGAGCGAGTCGCGGCCCGAGCCGACCGCGGCCACCCGCAGCATGCCGCCGAGCCGGGGACCACGCTCGGCGAGGGTGACCCGGTGCCCGCGCATCGCCAGCACCCGCGCGGCCTCGAGCCCGGCGGGCCCGCCCCCGACGACCAGGACGTCGCGCGGCTCCCGCGCCGGCAGCGTCTCGTCGGGATCGATGCTCTCGTGTCCCGCCGACGGATTCCCGACGCAGGTGACGATGGGGTTCCGCGGGTCACGGACCTGACAGGTCTGGTTGCAGAGCACGCATGGCCGCGGTGCGGCCTGAGCCGGCCGCCGGGGCCCGCCGCCGGGGCGGGCCGTGACGACGAGGTCCGGATCGGCGATCTGCGCACGGGTCATCTCCACCGCGTCGGCGACGCCCTCGTCGAGCGCGCGCTCGGCCTGCCCCCACTCGATCACGCTGCCCTGCAACACGACCGGCACCGCACCGGCGACCGCGTCGCGGATCATCGAGCACAGTTTCACGTTGAACACCGGGGCCGTGTGTGAGTCCGGCCGGTACGCCTGGGCCGACATCGGACCGCCACGGACGACCACGAGCAGATCGAGCGACTCCGCCAGTTCACCGGCGTGCCCCGCGGCGATCTCCGGCGTGATCCCCGCCCAGGGCGCGAGCTCGTCGCAGCTCAGTCGCAGCGACAGCACCCGGTCGCCACCGAGTTCGCCGCGGACGGCGTCGATCACCTCGCGGGTGAGCCGGAGCCGGTCCGCGCCGTACCGGTCGCCGCGCAGGTTGGTCAGACCCGAGTGGAACTGCCGCAACAGCGACCGCGGGCCCGCATCGAGCTCGACTCCGTCCAGGCCGGCGGCACGGGCCGCCGCGGCCGCGGACCGGAATCCGTCGATGAGCGAGTCGATCTCGGCCAGCTCCATCTCCATCGGCAGCTCGCGGGTGACGACGTCCGCGACGCGCGAGGGGGCCCACAGCGCCGACTGCGAGTACGCGCTCGAGCCCTGCAGGCCGGTATGGCCGAGCCCGGCCAGTACCAGCGTCCCGTGCGGGCGACACGCGGCCGCGATATCGCGCCAGCCCGCCTCGCACTGCGCGGCCAGCGGTGCCCGCTCGTACGGCCAGTCGTCGGCGTGTACCGAGGCGACCTCGGTCACGAGGATGCCCGTGCCGCCCCGCGCGCGCCGCTCGTAATACGCGACGTGACGCTCGGACAGGGAGCGGTCGCTGCCCAGGTTCGTCTCGTGGGGTCCGAACAGCACCCTGGACCGGGCGGTGCGCCCGGCCAGGGTGAGTCGTTCGGTCAACCGCTGCGCCACGACCTGCGACGCCTACACCTGGCTCAGAGGCCGAGCGGGCGGGCGAATCCCGGCGGGATCACGATGTCCGCGGCGGTCAGGTCCTGCACGGACGAATGCCCGAGACCCAGTAGCGCGGAATCGATTCCACCGCGGAGGATGTCGAGCACGTTCTCGACACCCGCCTGGCCATTGGCCGACAGGCCCCACAGGTAGCCACGGCCGATCATCACCGCGCGGGCACCGAGGGCGACCGCCTTGACGACGTCGCTGCCGCGCCGGATGCCACCGTCGAGCAGCACCTCGATCTCGCTTCCGACCGCCTCCGCGATCGCGGGCAGCGCCCGGATCGGTGCCGGGGTGCCGTCGAGGTTGTTGCCGCCGTGGTTCGACACCGAGATCGCGGTGACGCCCGCGTCGACCGCGCGCTTGGCGTCGTCGACCCGCATGACGCCCTTGAGCATGAACGGCCCGCCCCACTGCTCGCGCAGCCACGCGACGTCCTCCCACGACGGGAGCGGCGTGCCCATCCACTCGCCGTACGCGCCGAAGAAGGTCGGGGCCTGCTCGCCGGGCGCGGCCAGGTTCGGGGTGGTCAGGTCCGGCACCCGGCCGGTCTTCGCGAACTCCCACAACCACTTCGGCCGGGTGATCGCCTCGGGCGCGAACCGGACCATGGCCTTGAGGTCCATCTTCTCCGGGATCGCCGGGCTGCCCCAGTCGCGTCCGTGCGAGAAGGACCAGTCCAGGGTCATGATCAGCCCGGTCGCCCCGGCCGCGCGCGCCCGCTCCATGCGCTGCAGCAGCACCTCCCGGCTGCCGACCCAGTACATCTGGAAGAAGGTCTGCGGGTTGGCCGCCGTCACCTCTTCGATCGACTTGCTCGCGAACGAGCTCAGCCCCATCGCGATGCCGCGGGCGGCGGCGGCCCTGGCGACCGCGACCTCGCCGTCGGGGTGCACGGCCTGCACGCCGGTCGGCGAGATCAGCACCGGCATCGAGATCGGCTGGCCCATCACGGTGGTCGACAGGTCGCGCTTGTCCGACAGTCCCGCGACGTGCGGGGCGAAACCGAGCTCACCGAAGGCGGAGGTGTTGTCGTCGAGGGTCAGGCCCTGCTCCGAACCGGCGATCAACGCGCCGTACACCGACTTCGGCAGCCGCTTCTTGGCCCGCCGCTGCGCCTCGGCAACGGTTTCGAACCAGGCATTCTTGGCCATCACTGAACCTTCTCTACTGAGGTGAACACGTCTCGTCTATTTCATTCCCGCAAGCGGGTTCTCGTCGCAGACCTTGGCCGGCGGGCGCACCATCAGCTGCAGGGGGACGGGCGCGCGGGGGGTGCGGCGGTTCCCGGTACGGGAGTGGTCGACGCTGGACTTGGGGATCTCGCCGCGGGTGCCCGCGAGGGCGGTCTCGCCGTAACCCTGCACGCACTCGGGGTCGGGGCCGTCCATCGGCAGACCGGTGAAGAACTTGGCCGCCATGCAGCCGCCGCGGCAGGAGTCGTAGTGGTCGCACTTGCTGCACGCGCCGCCGGTCTGCGGGGAACGCAGCTCGGCGAACAGGTCCGAGTGCTGCCACACGTGCTGGAAGCCGCCGTCGGCCACGATGTTCCCCGCCAGGAACTGCTCGTGGATCGCGAACGGGCAGGCGTACACGTCGCCGACCGGGTCGATCAGGCACACCACACGCCCGGCACCACACAGGTTCAGGCCCGGCAGCGCATCGCCGTAGGCGGACAGGTGGAAGAACGAGTCGCCGGTCAGGACCCCCTCGCCGTTCGCGACCAGCCAGTTGTACAGCTCGCGCTGCTGCGGCTGCGTGGGGTGCAGCTCGTCCCAGACATCGGCGCCGCGACCGGACGGGCGCAGTCGCGTGATCCGCAGCGTCGCACCGTACTTGTCGGCGAGCGCCTTGAACTCGTCGAGCTGGCCGACGTTGTGGCGGGTGACGACGACGGAGATCTTGGCGTCCTTGAAACCCGCCTCGGCGAGGTTCTCGAGCGCGCGGACCGCCATCGCGAACGATCCGGGGCCGCGGACCGCGTCGTTGACCTCGGCGGTGGCACCGTCGATGGAGATCTGCACGTCGACGTAGTCGCTGGCCGCGAGTCGCGCGGCGACCTTCTTGTCGATCTTCACACCGTTGGTGGAGAACTTGACGCCGACCTGGTGCTCGGTGGCGTAGTCCACGAGCTCCCAGAAGTCCGAGCGGACGGTCGGCTCGCCGCCGCCGATGTTCACGTAGAACACCTGCATCCGCTGCAGTTCGTCGATGATGGACTTGCACTGCTCGGTGCTCAGCTCGCGCGGGTCCCGCCTGCCGGACGACGACAGGCAGTGCACGCAGGAGAGATTGCAGGCGTAGGTGAGCTCCCAGGTGAGGCAGATGGGCGCGTCGAGTCCGAGTTCGAACTGGTCGACGAGCCGACCGACCGGGGCCGGGCGATCGAGCATGGAGGTCATGGGCTGTGTCCTCGAGGTGTGGGGTGGCGGATCGGGCGGGCTCAGGCCGCGGTCGTCCCGGGCACGATCATCTTCGAATCGGCCAAGGTCGCGAGCGCCCGGGCGTAGGTGTCCACCTGCGCCTCGGCGATACCCGCCGCGCGGATGGCCGTCCTGGCGTCGGGATGGTCGGGCAGGGCCCGCACGATCTCGACGATGGTGCGGTTCTTCAGGAACGAGAGCTTCCTGGTCCCGAAGTGGTAGAGCAACGCCCCGAAAGGTTCGGGGCGCAGCGCCACCTGCGGGTGAAGCTTCCACCCGGTGTCGAGATCCACGGTCAGTACACGCCGCACATGCCGTCGATCGAGACCTCTTCCACCAAGGCCTCCTCGACGAGCTCGGTCCCGGCGACGACGCTTTCGCGATGCTCGGACATCTACATACCTCCTATGTCAGGGTTGGCGTCAGTCACGGCGATCTGTTCGCTGTGACTCGGCTCACCACACTAATGGCATCGAGTGCACAATGAAAGGTCCGGAGGGGAAATTGACGCAGGCCGGCAGTAAACCCGCAGGTCGCATCGGTCGTCGACCGTCGACGACGCGCGATCGGATCAGCAATATCGGCATCGAACTGTTCGCCGAGCACGGTTTCGAGGAGACCAGCGTCGATCAGATCGCGGAGGCCGCCGGCATCGCCAGGCGCACCTTCTTCCGCTACTTCCCCTCCAAGAACGCGGTGCCGTGGGGCGACTTCGACCTGCACCTGGCGAACATGCGCGAACAGCTCGCCGAACTCCCCCGCGACATCCCGCTGGCCGAGGGGCTCGCCTCGGCCCTGCTCGAGTTCAACAGCTTCCCTCCCGCGGTGGCAGCACTGCATCGCAAGCGGATGGAGATCATCCTGCAAGCCCCGGCGCTGCAGGCGTATTCGATGGTGATGTACGACGGCTGGCGTGGCGTGATCGCCGACTACGTGGCGGACCGGATGGACTGCCGACCCGGCGACCACCTGCCGCGCACGATCGGCTGGATGGTCCTCGGCATCGCGCTCTCCGCCTATGAGCAGTGGCTCACCGACGACACCCTGGAGCTACCGGATCTGCTCCGGGCCGGCAGCGAGGTCCTCTCGCACGGGCTCGGCGCCTCCGTGGCCGGATGCGACTGACCAGCCCGATCGCCGCCCCGGGGTGGCTCGGCCGACCATCCCTGAGCTGCCTCATCCCGATTATCGGGATCGCCCCTCTGCAATTTACGATCCACCTGGTTGCATGATTTCCTGCTACATTCGAAACTAGAACACGTTCCAACTTTTGATGCACCCCCGAGAGGATCCGACGCAATGACCACCGTTGACATGCCGCACAGCTCCAGGTCGGTTGTCCTCACCGTGTCCGGGGTCGTCGAGGAGACCTCCGACGCCCGGTCGCTGGTGTTCGCGGTCCCGGACGAGCATCGCGGCAAGTTCGACTACAAGCCCGGCCAGTTCCTCACGCTGCGCATTCCCAGCGACCAGACCGGGTCCGTGGCCCGCTGCTACTCGCTGGCCAGCTCCCCGTTCAGCGACTCCGAGCCGAAGGTCACGGTCAAGCGGACCGTCGATGGGTACGGCTCCAACTGGCTCTGCGACAACGTCAAGGCCGGGGACACCATCGAGGTGCTGCCGCCCTCGGGCGTGTTCACCCCCAAGTCGCTCGACCACGACTTCCTGTTGTGGGGCGCGGGCAGCGGGATCACCCCGGTGATCTCGATCCTCAAGTCCGCGCTGACCGAGGGCACCGGCAAGGTGGTGCTGATCTACGCCAACCGCGACGAGAAGTCGGTCATCTTCGCCGACGAGCTGCGCACCCTCGCCGCCCAGTACCCGACCCGCCTGACGATCGTGCACTGGCTCGAAACCCTGCAGGGACTGCCGACGCCCGACCAGTTCGCCACCCTCGCCAAGCCGTTCGGCGGCTACGAGTCCTTCATGTGCGGCCCCGGGCCGTTCATGGACACCGTGCACAAGGCGCTCGCCGAGGCGGGCGTCCCGCGCACCTCGGTGCACGCCGAGGTGTTCAACTCGCTGGCCGGCGACCCCTTCCAGGACGTCGAGCTCGAAGAGGTCACCGAGGAGGAGGCCGCGGATGCCGCGAGCGTCGCGGTCACCCTGGACGGCGAGACCCACGAGCTGACCTGGCCCCGCAAGCAGACCCTGGTCGACATCATGCTGGCCAAGGGCCTGGACGTGCCCTACTCCTGCCAGGAGGGCGAGTGCGGGTCCTGCGCCTGCACCGTCCTCGAGGGCAAGGTCGAGATGGAGAACAGCGAGATCCTCGACCCCGAGGACATCGCCGCGGGCTACATCCTGGGTTGCCAGGCGCGACCGGTCACCGACAGCCTCAAGATCGAGTTCTAGGCGGCTGGCGCCGCCCGTGCGCGTTGACCGAGTCCCCACACTCGTCGAGCGCTCACGGGCGGCGTAGCCGCCTGTATCGCGCCCGGGCGTCCGCGTCCAGGTGCTCGGTGGCGTAGCTGAGTGCGGTCGCGCCCATCCCGGCGGCGTGGTCGTCGAGGAATCCCGTCAGCAGCGCCCGGTCCACCCGTTTGCCGACCTCACGCAGCATCCAGCCGAGTGCCTTCTGCGTGAGGTCGCGGCGGTCGTCGAGGAGCCGGGCCGCCAGGTCGAGCGTCGTGGTGGCGTCTCCGCGGCGGATGAAGCCGAACGTGGTCAGGAGCGCCACCCTGCGCCGCCACAGGTCGGGGTCGGCGCCGAGCTCATAGACCAGGTCCCGCGGGCGGTCGAACAGCCAGCCGCCGAGCACGATCTCCGCGGAACTGTCGACGAGGTCCCAGTTGTTCACCCGGCCGCGCAGCACCGCGGCCAGATAGAAGTCGGCGATCCGCTCGCGCTCGGCATCGTCCCGCGTCCGCGGCTTCGAGGCCCTCGTGAACCGGCCGCCCAGAATCACCAGCGCGGCCAGGCGGTGCTCGTGCACCGCGCTGTCGAGCAGCGCGTCGACCTCGGGCAGCGGCAGGTCCGCGAACCGCTTCGCCACCTTTCGGGTTGCCGGCACCCGGACGCCGATGAACACGTCGCCCTCGCCGTACTCCCCCGGGCCGGTCTTGAAGAACCGCTGCAGTCCCGCGGCGTCGGCCGGGCTCGCCACCTGCGCCAACGCCCTGGTCACCGTCGCTGCATCATCCATGACCCGACCCTGCCAGAAGGCCGGGCCGAGCGAATCCGAACCGGTCCGACAGCGCTATTGATCGGCCGGTCAATCAGGGTTATACCTGAGGTAGCGGGTTCCCTCTTCGAGGAGGCAGGAAATGAAGGCATCAATGGCTCGGTGGCAGGATTGGGCCGCCGTGGTGATCGGCGTGGTCGTCGCGCTATCCCCGCTGTGGATGGACACGAACGACGCCGCGATGTGGTCGATGATCGTGCTGGGTGCACTGGTGGCGGTCGCCGGGTTGGCGCACATGATGTCGGCAGAGATGCCGGCGCTCCCGTGGGCGATGGGCGTTCTCGGCGTGCTGATGTTCCTCTCTCCGTGGGTGATGGGCTTCGCCGACATGGCAGGCGCCGCCTGGACCTCATGGATCGGCGGAGTGCTGACGGTTCTCACGGCGATGGCCGCGATGCCGGAGGGTTCGAGGCTGCACATCGGGCACGGCGGCGGATTGGCGACACATCACTGACAGATCGTCGATCACTGACACAATCGAAACGACAATCCCCGAGCTGGGGCGAGCGCCGACTGCCTCGCCCCGGTCATCGGATATCCGGGCGCGGTCGGACGACCTCGTCTGGCGAGACCCGTTTGGAGGCAACCGAATGCCAGGTCCGCGCCAGCGCCGGACGGCCAGCGTGGACGGTGACGCGAGGGAGTTGATCCTCGATGCCGCCGAGGAGCTCATCGCCGAGTCGGGTTTCGACGCGACCTCGACGGCGGCCATCGCGAAGAAGGCGGGCGTACCGAAGGGCCTGGTCTTCTACTATTTCCCGACCAAGTCGGCGATCCTCACCACGCTCATCGCCGAGCGCCTGCCCGCGGAACCGCTGGCCGACGTCGCCGGTCTGGTGGTCACCGGCGAACCGGAGTCGACGTTGGTCAACCTCGAGGCCGCGCTCAACCTCAGGGACCACCACTCCTCGGTGATGCGGGTGATCATCTGGCGCGAGGCGGAGACCCACCCCGCCGTCCGCGCGCACCTGCGACGTTTTCGCAAGTACCTGCACGACGCGACGGTCGAGGTGCTGCGGGCCAGCTCACCGGTCGCGGTGTCCGCGCGGGTGCTCGATTCCTGCGCGACCACCTGGGTTGCCGCGATGTTCTCCGTCGCCAGCATCGACCGGCTCCGCGACCTCGACGGCTCACTCGAGCACCGAGAGGACCTGGGCGGCGTCGCCCGGGTGGTGGCCGCGGGACTCGCACAGCTCAGCACGCCCTGACGCGCGGGCGGCGCGGCCGCGAACTAGCCGAGCAGGCGGCCGGCCTCGAACGCCGCGGCGCCGGCGGGCAGCGCACCCGGTCGCCCACTGAGCAGCACCGACACCGTGCCGCTTCCGCCCGCGTCCGTGCCGAGCGCGTCGATGCGCCGGATCGTCTGGGCGGCGACCGCCTCCGCGCTGTCGAACAGGGTGACGCCAGCGGGCAACTGGTCCGCGATCTCCTGTGCCATCAGCGGGTAGTGGGTGCAGCCGAGCACCACGCCGTCACAGTCGGCCGGGGTGCGTGCGACGGCGTCCGCGATGGCACGCTTGGCCAGGTCGGTGTCGCCCAGGTCGATCGCCTCGGCCAGCCCGTGACACGCGACCCCGACCACGGCGGTGCCGTTGGCGAACCGCTCGATCAGGTCCGCCTGGTATCGACTGGCGGTGGTGGCCGCGGTGGCCCAGATCGCGACCGACCGACTGGCCGCGGCCGCGGGCTTGATCGCGGGCACGGTCCCGATCACGGGGACCGCATCACCCAGCCGTGCCCGGACATGGTCGAGCGCGGTCACGCTGGCCGTGTTGCACGGCAACACGACGACCTCGGCACCCAGGTCCACCGCGTGCTCGGCGGCCCCGAGCACCCGGTCGATCACCCACTGCTCTGGCTTGGGCCCCCAGTGTGCGCCGTCCGGGTCGAGTGAGAGCAGCAGATCCAGGTCGGGACGCAGGCGCCGCAGCCAGGCCGACGTCGGCAGCAGCCCCAGGCCGGAGTCGATGAGCGCAACAATCACCCGACAAATCTATCCCGACGCCCTCTCCGGTCCGTCCGCCGATCCCACCGACCCGCGTCAGCCGCCCCTGCCGCGGTCCTCGCTCAGGCGCCGGAACATCGCGTTGACACCGGTCCACGCGACGATGCGCTCGCCCAGGCGCGGTGCCATCGCGGCCACGGACAGCAATGGCCGGACCGGCGCCCCGCTCTCGATGACCTCGGGCAGGTCGCGCCGGATCGCCGTCACCACCCTGTTCGCCACCGTCGTGGTCGTGGTCTCGCCGATCACGCGGTTGGACCGAAACCCGCGCTCGACCATCCGCTGGTACATGCCGTCCCCGGCGATGAATCCGGGGCACACGACGGAGAAGCCGACCGGCGACTGCCCGTACTCGGCCCGCAGCGACTGGGTGAGCCCGATCAGCGCGGCCTTGGTCGCGGAGTAGGGCTCGCAGAACGCCGGTCCGACCTTGCCCGCCATCGAGCTGACGAACACCACGTGCCCGCGCCCGCGGCGCAGCATGCCCGGCAGCACGTGGCGGGTGAGCAGCATCGGGGCCGTCAGGTTGACGTCGACCATCGCCGTCAGCTCCGCCTGGGTGAGGTCGGTGAAGGCGGCGACGTTCTCGACGCCCGCGTTGTTGACCAGAACGTCGATCGGCCCGAGGGCTTCCTCGGCGCGAGTGAGGAGGGACCCGACCGCCCCGAGGTCGGCGAGGTCGGCGGGCACGGACTCCGCGCGGACGCCGAGCGCCCGCGCGTCCGCCGCCGTGGCGGCGAGGGCGTCCACGCGCCGACCGGAGACCACGACGTCCATGCCCTCGCCCGCAAGCGCGCGGACGAGCACGGGGCCGAGCCCGCCCGACGCCCCCGTCACCAGGGCGACGCGGCCTCGCAACCGTTCCATGCACCCGAGCCTTCACCGCCGACGGAGCGGAAGTCAACGCCCACCATCGCCCCCGTCGGCGGACCCGACCGCCTCGTTCATCGCGGCCAGGAACCGCGTCACCGCGGCCAGCTCCGCCTCGTCGAACTCACCGATCGAGGCGATCATCCGGCCGATCAACGGCCCGAAGAACGACCAGCCCAGGTACTTGGCCTGCTCCTGCACCCGCAGCAGCACCCGGCGGCGGTCACCGGGGTCCGGCGTCCGGCCGATGTGGCCCGCCCGTTCCAGTCGGTCGAGCAGGGCGGTGGTCGCCGCCGAGCCCAGGCCCAGCTGCCCGCCCAGCCAGCCCGGCGTCGCGGCGATCCCGGCCCGATCTGCGTCGAGCAGCGCGATGAGCGCGCGGAGGTCGGTCGCGTGCAGGCCGTTGCGGCTCGCGAACGCGGCACCGAACCGATCCAGCTCGACGGTCAGCCTGCGCAGCTCGTGCACGAGCTGCAGTGCCGCGCCGGGGTCATCGGTCGCGCTCACTGCCCTGGACCCACGATCAACTCCTTGATTCGTATCTCTCGATGAACAATTATCTCTATCATCGAGATTATCTGATGCCGAGGGAATCCGGGGGCGGTCCATGGACGACGACACGCAGATCCGCACGAAAAGCCGGTTCGACGCCGCCTACGACGCGGTCCTCGCCCGCTGGCACGAGGTGACGGTCCTGGAGACCACATCCGAATTCGGCGTCACCCGCGTACACGCCTGCGGGCCGACCGGCGCGCCGCCGGTTCTGCTGCTCCACGGCGGCGGCGCCACCTCGACCGCCTGGTCCGCGGTCGCGACCGCGCTCGGCCGGACGCACCGGGTATACGCCCCGGACCTGATCGGGGACGCCGGACGCAGCGTCCCCGGCGACCGGAGGCCGCGCACCCCCGCGGACCTGATCACGTGGCTCGATACCGTGCGGGCCGAACTCGGCCTGCCGCGGGCCTCGCTGATCGGACACTCCTACGGCGCGTGGATGGCCCTCGCCTACGCGCTCAGCCGCCCCGACGCGGTGGACCGGCTGGCCCTGGTGGACCCGACGAACTGCTTCTCCGGACTGCGGGTCGGCTATGTGCTGCGATCGCTCCCGATGTTGCTGCGCCCCAACGAGAGCCGGGTCCGGCGATTCATCGACTGGGAGACGCGCGGACGGGCGGTCGACCCGGACTGGCTGACCGTTTACGCGCTCGGCGCCGCGGGGTCCCCTCGGCCGCGGGTCGTACTCCCAAAGCAGCCGTCCAGGACCGCGCTCGGCGAGCTGCGTGTCCCGACCCTCGTTGCGCTCGCAGAGGATTCGCGGGCGATCGATACCGACCGGGTGGCCGCGGCGGCACACGGAACCCTCACGGACATCCGGATCGAGGTCCTGCCGGACAGCAGTCACCACAGCCTGCCCGGCAACGAACCGGGTCAGCTGACCACGATCCTCGCGGATTTCCTTTCCTAGCAGCTCTTCTCGCGTCAACGCACCAGCAGCATGCAGCCGGCGACGGTCGCGCCGCCGATGCCGACGACGGCCACCTCGGGCGGGCCGTCGAGCTGGGCACTCGACTCGCCACGCAGCTGGGACACCGCCTCCGCGACCAGCTCCAGCGCGGCCGACCGCCCCAGGCCCAGTTGGCCGCCGTGCGGGTTGAGCGGCAACGCGCCGGCTCGCGAGATCCGCTGCCCCCCGGCGACGAACGCGCCCGCCGTCCCCGGCGCACAGAACCCGAGCGCCTCCAGCCACATCAGCGCCAGGAAGCTGAACTCGTCCTCGAACAGCGCGACATCCACATCCCCGGGGCCGAGCTCAGTGCCTTCCCAAAGCCTTTCGCCCGCATCGTGGATAGCCATTCCCGTCAGGTCGGCGCGCTGTTCCCAGAGCGGGCTGGCGCTCCGTGCCGACGCGACGGCCTCGACCGTGACCGCGGGGCCGGGCAGATCCTCCGCCATGTCGCCCGGGCTGATCAGCACGGCCGTCGCCCCTCCCGCGGGGAGCGCGCGATCGTGCACACAGAGCGGGTCGGCCAGCATCGGGGCGTCGAGGTACTCCCGAAGCCCGATGCCCCGCCCACCGTTTCGGCCTGCGGTCAGCGCGATCTGGGCCAACTCGACCCGGGTCAGCCCGAACGCCTCGATGTAGCTGCGCGCCGCGAGTGCGGTCGTCACCAGCTCCGTTCCGGCCCCGTAAGGTGCGTGCCACTGTGCCCACCCGGACACCGACGACCGGCCGGGGAAACGCCCTGCGGCGGTCCGCGCGGGCGCCGGCGAGTCGCTCGCCTCGATACACAGCACATGGGTGGCCAGGCCGGAGATCACCGCCGCCACCGCGGCCGACACCGCCGCGAGCACCCCGAGTCGATCGGTTTCCACTGTGCGCCAGGAGAGTTCCAGGCCGAGAGCGTCGCCGAGATCGGCAGCATCCGGCAGTCCGCAGGCGACGAGGCCATCCACGGCGCCACCGGTCAGGCCCGCATCGGCCAGCGCGCCGCGCGCGGCCAGGGCGGCGACACCAACATCGGCGACCTCCGGACCGCGTGGCACCCGCCCGATTCCACTGACCACCGCCCCTCGCGTGATCACGACACGGCCTCGAGCCGGTCCTCCGGCAGCTCCAGCTCCTCGACCTCGGCCAGCGGAAGCCAGATGTCGCCGCCGATGTGCTCGAAGTACAGCCGGATCGGCGTGTCCACCCGCAGGGCGCCCGGCTCCACCCCGGTCAGGCCCAGCAGCAGCCGGATGCCCTCCTCGAGTTCGACCACCGCGACGAAGTAGGGGCGGGGCTGCACTCCCGGGTCGCTCCGCGGGCTCCGCTCCTGCCCTCCCGGGTCGCTCCGCGGGCTCCACGCCTGGTCATGCACCTCGGTCCAGGTGAGCAGCACGCCCTTTCCGGTGACCTGCTCGATGGTGAAGTCCGTGGACCAGCAGTGCCTGCAGCACCGCGACGGAGGGAACGACCACCGCAGGCAGTGCACGCACCGCCGCACCGACAATCGCCCGGACGCACCCGACGTCCAGTGCGCGGCGGTCAGATCCGTCAGCTCCGGCAGCGCCCGCTGGTCGTGGACCATGCATTCACGTTAGACGCCCGCAGCCTCGAGCACCTCGGTGATCGGCACGCCGTTCGCGATCTTCGCCCTGGTCTTCATCACGGCTCCCGCGAGCCCGCCGCCGACCACGGCGACGAGAACGCCGTCGCGCTCGTAGTACGCGAGGAACTTGCGGCCGTCGTCGCGGACCAGGTGCACGGTGTCCGTGGCGGACGGCTCGCCGAGCGCCTGGATCTTGATGTCGTACTGGTCGCTCCAGAAGTACGGGACCTGGCCGGGACCCGCGGGCGCCTCGGCACCGACCAGCGCGAGCGCCAGCGCCTTGGCCTGGTCGCCCGCATTGGTCCAGTGTTCGACCCGCCGATGGCCCTCGGGATGGCGCCAGGCGGCGACGTCACCGACCGCCCACACGTTCGGGTCGCTGGTCCGGCCGCACTCGTCGGCGAGCACCCCGCCGCCCGCGCGCGGCTCGGCGACCTGCACGCCCGACCCGTCCAGGAGCTCGGTGACCGGGACAGACCCGATGCCGATGACCACGAGGTCGGCGGCGACCTCGGTACCGTCACCGAGCACGGCACCGGTGACCCGGCCCTCCCCGAGCAGGGCGGTGAGGCCGACCCCCGTACGCAGGTCGACCCCCTCCTCGCGGTGCAGCCTCGCCACGAGGCCACCGATCCGCTCGCCGAGAACGGAGGCCAGTGGGGCCGGCTGCGGTTCGACCAGGATCACGTTCATGCCGCAGGCGCGCATGCTGGCAGCGAGTTCGCACCCGATGAAGCCGGCACCGACGACAAGGGCGGTCTTGCCGGGGGCGAGCTCCGAGCGCAGGCCCATCGCGTCCTCGAACGAGCGCAGCACGTGCACGCCTTCGAGCTCGGCCAGCCCGGGGATCCGGCGCGGGACGAGCCCGGTCGCGATCACGAGCTGGTCGTAGTCCACGGTCGATCCATCGGCGAGGGTCACCGTGCGGGTGCCGGTGTCGACAGCGGTGACCGCAGCACCCAGGCGCAGGTCGATGCGCTGCTCCTCGAAGAACTCGGCCGGCTTGAGGGTGACGTCGTCCCGCTCGCCGCGGACGACCTCCTTGGACAGCGGGGGCCGGTCGTAGGGCAGGTGCGGTTCGGCGCCGATCAGCGTCAGTTCGCCGTCGAAGCCCGCCCGCCGCAGCTCCTCCGCGGTCCGTAGACCGGCCAGCCCGGCACCGACGACGACGACCCGTCCAACGCTCATCCCGCTCAACCTCTCACCCGATGGATCGTTGTGCGCCCACGTGGGCCACGCACACTTCATACCAAACTGACACGTGTTCTAGATAGCGTGCCCTAAGGGACGGGGGAAAGCCACACCCTCACCCGTGCCGATCGGGAGCCGCGCCGGTACCCGGGCGTCAGCCGACCCCGGGAACCGGGACCTGAGCGCCGGTGATGGCGGCCGAGGAATCTCCCACCAGGAACGCGATGACCTCCGCGATCGCGTCGGGCGAGACCCAGCCCTGACGACTCGACTCCGGCTGACTCGCCCTGTTGCCGGGGGTGTCGATCACCGAGGGCAACACCGCGTTCGCCCGGATGCCCTCGGCGCGGTACTCGACGGCAAGGGCGCTGATGAAGGCCCAGACCGCGGCCTTGGAGGTGACGTAGCCCGACGCACCCGAGAAGGGCGCGAAGGCCGCCTTGGTGGACATCGCGACCACCGACCCGCCGCCCGCCTCGATCAGGAACGGCAGCGCCGCCTGGGTGGACAGATAGAGCGGGCGCAGGTTCAGCCGCAGCATGGCCTCGAAGTCCTCGATCGGACTCTCGTGGACCCGCGCGCCACTGGCGAAGCCGCCGACCAGATTCACCACCGCGCGCAGCGGCGCCCGCTCGTCCCCACCCGCCAGGGTGGCCACCTCGGCGACACCGGCCGGATCGAAGAGATCGGCGCGGCTGAGGGTGAGCCGCGGGTGCGGGTCCAGGCGCTCGAGTTCCTTCTCCGCGATCCACGGAACCACCACGCGCCACCCGTCCGCGAGCAGCCGCCTCGTCACCGCGACCCCGAGCCCGCCGGTGCCGCCGGTGAGCAGCACGCTCCGTCCTGATTCGGTCATCTTCCTCATCCTCCAGAGTTGTTGTCGGGGTCGGGATCTCGTGCGCCGATCACCGTGCGTCGAACTCGGAGATCAGCCAGCGACCGTCCACCTTCTGCAGCGTCACCTCGGCACCGACGGTCGTGTCGACCGGAGCCTGCTCCGCCGCGGACGTCGTCGACTGGTCGAGGAACACCAGCACCTCGGCGCTGTCGTCGGTCAGGGAGGTCAGCCCGGTCGCGGTGACCGTGGCGGTCGCGGTGATCTTCTTGTCCGTCGCCGCGGGCACGATCACCCCCTGCGCGAGCCGGTCGTGATAATCCTTGAACTCCCCGGTCAGCAGCTCGCGCGCGGCGACCATGTCCGCGAAAACCGTCTCCGGTGTGTAGGTCAGCAGTGCCTTCGCACCGTCCGCCGCGGCCTGCTGGACCTCGACCCTGGCCCGATCGTCCACCCGCTGGTCCGGCCGGTACTGGGCGAAGTACAGGAACCCGGCCAGCGCCGCCAGCACCAGGACCCCCGCGGTCATTCCGACCATCAGCCTTCGCGGCGCGCTCACGACAGGTACTCCACCCTCGAGATCTTCGACCGTTCCCCATCGACGGTCACCCGGAGCCGCTGGACCCGCTGCTGGTCCTGCGCCCCGGTCCCGTTGCTCACCCGCGAGGTGACCTGGACCAGAACCGTGGCGGAATCCGCTGCCTCCGTTTCGATGCCCGCGGCGGCGGACTCACCGACCGTGGTCACCTCTGCCTCCCGCACCACCGTGATGAAACCCTGCGACCGCCGCTCGAAATCGTCGTAGAACTCGCCCGTCGCGCCGTCGAGCACCCGCTGCACGTCGGCCTCGGCGTTGTTGTGGTCGATCGTGGTCAGGTTCAGCGCACCCTCCCGGGCGACTCGCAGATACGTCTCCCGTTCGGACTGCTGCTCCGTCGCCGAACGGTGTTGCCAGAGCATGACTCCGCACGCGGTGGCCAAGACCACGGCGGCCACGGCGAGCAGCGCAGTTCCCGCGGTGCGCGCTCCCCGCGGCCGGGATCCGGCCGCGTCAGCGGGCGAGGTGGCCCGCGCGGGGTCCGGCGTGCCCGGAACTCGTGCCATCGGGTTACATCCTTCGTCGACGGTGCGGTGGACTGCTCCACGTTAGGTGAATCGGCGCACGGGCGTCGCGGTGCGCCCGCACTCACTAGAGTTGGGTACGTGACCACCGACCCGAACAGGGGCATCGCCCCGGTGCAGTACGGCTCCGCCACCACCGAACTGGTGAGCTCGCAGGGGCGCACGATCATCGCCGACGCGGTCGTCGCGAAGATCGCAGGCATCGCCACGCGCGAGATCAGCGGTGTCTTCGATGTCGGCGGCGGCACCGCCCGGGTCGTCGGCGCGCTCCGCGACCGGATCCCCGGCGCCCGGGTCAACCACGGTCAGGGCGTCGCCGTGGAGGTCGGCGAGAAGCAGGCCGCCATCGACATCGGCATCGTCGCCGAATACGGCGTCGCGCTGCACGAGCTGGCGGCGGGTATCCGGCGCAACGTCATCGCGGCCGTGGAGCGGATGACCGGCCTCGAGGTGACCGAGGTCAACATCACCGTCTACGACGTCGTTCTGTTCGACGAGAACGAGCAGGCGGGCGAGACCGACGGCAGACCGAGAGTCCAGTGACACAGGAGCGGAGCCTGCGCAGCGACCCGGCAGCACAGGAGCGGAGCCTGCGCAGCGACCCGGCAGCACAGGAGCGGAGCCTGCGCAGCGACCCGGAGGTCCAGCCCGCCGAGCTGATCGCCGACGTCGTGCTCGCGGTCCCCGGGGTCGCCGGTCTGCACGGCGGCATGTTCGGCGAGGTCGCGACATACCTTCCGGGCCGTCGGGTGCTCGGTGTGGCGCTCGGCGAGGAAAGCTGCGCCGTCCACATCAGCGTCGCCTACCCGGCGAACGTCGTCGAGACGGCCGAACGCGTCCGCACGGCGCTCGCCCCGATGCTCGACGTCCCGGTCGACGTCACCGTCGAAGACGTACTCACGGAGAGGACAGCGCCATGAACAGCACGGTCGTCGGTCTGATCGCCGGTCTGCTGCTCGCGATCGCCGGAATCCTCGGCGGTTTCAGTGGTTTCGTGTTCGCACTGCTGTTGGGCGGCCTCGGCATGGCGATCGGTGCCCACCGCGACGGCCACGTCGACCTGGGCGCGCTGTTGCGGAGCCGGGGCCGTGGCTGAGAGCAGCAGCGACACCGGCGGAGCGACCGCCCAACTCGGCGAGGACGCCGACCTGGACCACGAACGCGGCACCAGGGGCCAGCTGGTCATCAAGGACCGCGCGATCTCCCGCATCGCCGTCGCCGCGGCCCTCCAGGTGCCGGGGGTGGTCCGTCAGAGCGGTGGCCTGTCCCGGCTCACCGGCCGCGATCTGCCGCGTGCCGAGGTCTGCATGGGCACCGAGTCGGTGGCCGTGACGCTGTACATCGCGGTGGCCTGGCCCTGCCCGATCGCCGTGCTGTCCCGTGAGGTGCACCGCGAGGTGGGCGACCGCATCGCCGCGCTCACCGGCCTGCCCATGGACCGACTGCACGTGGTCGTCGCCGCGGCGGTGCCCGCTTCGGCGCAGGACGGCGCCGAGGTCGACTGCCAGCAACTCGCGGCGCCCGGCACCCCGCCTGCGCGGCTGGTGCCGTCCCGGGCGCCGCTCACCCGGCCCGCGGCCGCCCCGGTGGCACTGCTGGTGGCCGGGGCCCTGCTGGTGCTGGCGGTGCTCACCGGGCGCGAGTTCCTGATCGCCCACGAGGTCATCGCGCCCGCCGCGTGGCTACGCAACTCGATCGAGTGGTCCGCCCGCCTGCACTGGCAGCCATGGATGCTGCCCGCGGCGGTCGCGGCCGTGTTCGCCGGGCTGGCGCTGATCTTCGTGGCGGTGAAGCCGCGAATCCGCACCCACCTGCCGCTCGGCGACGCGGGCTCGGCCGTGGTGTGGGTGCGCCCGACCGATGTCGCGAGGATGTGCAGCGCTCGCGCACGCACGGTCGCCGGCGTCCGTTCCGTTCAGACCATCGTCGACGGCAAGCGGACCACCGTCCACATCACCCCGGACGGTGAGGTCACGGCGCCCGCGCTCGAGTCGGCGATACGCGAGGTGGTGGAGCCCGGCCTCGCCACGCTCGCCGCGCCCCGGCCCCTGCGGATCAAGGTCGGAAGGGTCCGGCCGTGAGGCGCCGCACCTCGATCGTCGACCGGTCGATCGCGCTCGGGGTCGGCCTCGCCCTGGTAGCGGCCGGCGCCCTGGCCCTGACCTGGAACATGGAGCTCGACGCAGCGCAGGAGCTCTGGCGGCGGTTCGACCGGGCCGAGTACGAGGCGATCCCCACGCGGGACTGGTGGCCGACCCTCCTCGGCGTCGCCTGCGTCGCCGGCCTCGTGGCCGGGGTGACGCTGTTGGTGATCAACCTTCGGCGTGGCCGGACCTCGACCGTGCAGATCGGCGACGTTCTCGGCGACTCCGACCTGTCGGTCGACCTCGGGCCGATGTCCGTCGGGCTGGCCTCGGAGCTGTCCACCCTGCAGGGGGTCCGTTCCGTTCGGGCCGCGGCCGTCGACGATCGCGGGCTGCAGACCCTGCGCGTCACGGTGATCGCCGATCCGGCGGTGGACCTCGCCGAGTTCACCCGCGATGCGGAGGCCCTGGCCAGGTCGATGGCCGCGGCACTGCCCGATGCGCCGGTCGCCACGCAGGTACTGCTGCACCTCGATCGCGCCGACCAGCCGGGTTGATCCGACGGTTCGTCCGTTGTGGCGGGCACAGGGCGGGGACGACAGTGATACACCGGCGACATGCACCGACTAAGGCCGGCCACGCACCGGATACTCGTCCAGGCATCATTCCAGCGCAGCGATGACGGGCAGAGGTCCCGGTACAGACGCTGGAGCTCGTCGCGGAACCGCTCGAGTTCGTCCGTACGAAGTGCAGCAACCACGCTGCCCGTGAACCCGCCAACACGAATCGCAATCGGCGACACGACTCAGTTGCCGTCCCAGTAGTCCGTAGCGTCCGGATGCATGCGTCGAACGAGCTCGATCACGATGTGCTCGCCGTGCTCCCTGCCGATGACAATTGCATCCGCCACGGCATCCATCATGCATGGCTCACCACCCACGGGGCGGTTCTCGGGTCATTGTGCGCATCCGGGTATCGACAACCGCCCCCTGGGCACCGCGCAACTCCCCCGAAACGCCGAATGGCGCCCACTCCCGAGGGAGTGAGCGCCATTCGGCTTGGGTACTGCTAGATCATCTGGTGAAGCTAGATCACTTGATGATCTTGGTGACGCGACCGGCGCCGACGGTACGTCCACCCTCACGGATGGCGAACCGCAGGCCCTCGTCCATGGCGACCGGCTGGATCAGCTTGACGGACATCTCGGTGTTGTCACCGGGCATGACCATCTCGGTGCCCTCGGGCAGGGTCACGACGCCCGTCACGTCCGTGGTACGGAAGTAGAACTGCGGGCGGTAGTTGTTGAAGAACGGCGTGTGGCGGCCGCCCTCGTCCTTGGACAGGATGTAGGCGTTGCCCTCGAACTCGGTGTGCGGGGTGGTGGTGCCCGGCTTCACGACGACCTGGCCACGCTCGACATCTTCGCGCTTGATGCCACGAACCAGCAGACCGACGTTGTCGCCCGCCTGGCCGGAGTCGAGCAGCTTGCGGAACATCTCGATGCCCGTGACGGTGGTCTTGGTGGAGGTCTCCTTGATGCCGACGATCTCCACCTCCTCGTTCACGTTGATGACGCCACGCTCGATACGACCGGTCACAACGGTGCCACGACCGGTGATGGTGAAGACGTCCTCGACGGGCATGAGGAACGGCTTGTCGGTCTCACGGACGGGGTCCGGGATCGAGTCGTCGACGGCCTGCATGAGCTCGAGAACGCTCTCGCCCCACTTGGCGTCGCCCTCGAGCGCCTTGAGCGCCGAGACCTTCACGACGGGCGCGTTGTCGCCGTCGAACTCCTGCGACGACAGCAGCTCGCGGACCTCCATCTCGACGAGCTCGAGGATTTCCTCGTCGTCGACCATGTCGGACTTGTTGAGCGCGACCAGGATGTAGGGAACACCGACCTGGCGGGCGAGGAGCACGTGCTCGCGGGTCTGCGGCATCGGGCCGTCGGTGGCCGCAACCACGAGGATGGCGCCGTCCATCTGCGCCGCACCCGTGATCATGTTCTTGATGTAGTCGGCGTGGCCCGGGGCGTCGACGTGCGCGTAGTGGCGCTTCTCCGTCTGGTACTCGACGTGGGAGATGTTGATCGTGATACCACGAGCCTTCTCCTCAGGCGCCTTGTCGATCTGGTCGAAGGCCGAGGCCTCGTTCAGATCCGGGAACTTGTCGTGCAGGACCTTGGTGATCGCTGCGGTCAGCGTGGTCTTGCCGTGGTCAACGTGACCGATGGTCCCGATGTTGACGTGCGGCTTCGTCCGCTCGAACTTCGCCTTCGCCACTTGATGGCCTCCTGTTGTCTTGCTTGCGGTATGCAGCAGTGCGGTTGGTTGTTATTCGGTCGTGCTCAGCTGGTGAAAACTCGCCAGCGGTCTTGCTCCCAGCCGGTATTACTCGCCGGTCGCCTTGGCGATGATTTCCTTCGAGACGTTCGCGGGAACCTCTGCGTAGGAGTCAAACACCATGGAGAAGTTCGCTCGGCCCTGGGTCTTCGACCGCAGGTCACCGATGTAGCCGAACATCTCCGAGAGCGGAACCAGCGCCTTCACGACACGGGCACCACTGCGTTCCTCCATGGCCTGGATCTGGCCACGGCGGGAGTTCAGGTCGCCGATCACATCGCCCATGTACTCTTCGGGCGTGGTCACCTCGACAGCCATGAGCGGCTCGAGGATGACCGGACCGGCCTTGCGGGCGGCTTCCTTCAGTGCCTGAGAACCGGCAACCTTGAAGGCCATTTCGGACGAGTCGACGTCGTGGTAGGCACCGTCGAGCAGCGTCAGCTTCATGTTCACCAGCGGGTAGCCGGCGAGCACGCCGTACTGCATGGCGTCCTGCGCACCGGCGTCCACGGAGGGGATGTACTCACGCGGAACGCGGCCACCGGAGACCTTGTTCTCGAAGGTGTACGGCTCGCCCTCCTCGCCGATGTACGGCTCGAGCGCGATGATCACCTTTGCGAACTGACCCGAACCACCGGTCTGCTTCTTGTGGGTGAACTCGTGCTTCTCGACCGCCTTGGTGATGGTCTCGCGGTACGCGACCTGCGGCTTGCCGACGTTGGCCTCGACCTTGAACTCGCGACGCATGCGGTCGACGAGGATGTCGAGGTGGAGCTCGCCCATGCCGCCGATGACGGTCTGGCCGGTCTCCTCGTCGAGCTCGACGGAGAAGGTCGGGTCCTCTTCGGCCAGCTTCTGGATCGCGGTGCCCAGCTTCTCCTGGTCGGACTTGGTCTTGGGCTCGATCGAGACCTGGATGACCGGGTCCGGGAAGCTCATCGACTCGAGCACGATCGGGTTGGCCTGATCGCAGAGGGTGTCACCGGTGGTGGTGTCCTTCAGACCGATCATCGCGTAGATGTGGCCGGCCACGGCCTCGTCGACCGGGTTCTCCTTGTTGGCGTGCATCTGGAAGAGCTTTCCGATGCGCTCCTTCTTGCCCTTGGTGGCGTTGAGCACCTGGGCGCCCGGATCGATCCGGCCGGAGTAGACGCGAACGAAGGTCAGCTTGCCGAAGAACGGGTGCGCCGCGATCTTGAAGGCCAGGGCCGAGAACGGCTCTTCCTTGCTCGGCTTGCGCGTGAGGATTTCCTCGTCGTTGTTCAGCGCGTGGCCCTCGACCTCGCCGATGTCCAGCGGAGTCGGGAGGTAGTCGATGACCGCGTCGAGCATGGGCTGAACGCCCTTGTTCTTGAACGCGGAGCCACACAGCACCGGGTACAGCTCGGAGTTGACCGTCATCTTGCGGATGGCGCCCTTGATCTCCTCGACCGTGAGCTCCTCGCCGCCGAAGTACTTCTCCATGAGAGCTTCGTCGGACTCGGCAACGGTCTCGAGCAGCTTCTCGCGGTACTCGGCGGCCTTGTCGGCCAGATCCGCGGGGATCTCCTCGATGGTCGGCTCGGCGCCGGTCGGCACCACGCCACGCCAGGTGATGGCGCGCATCTCGACCAGGTCGACGACACCGTCGAAGTCGTCCTCGGCACCGATCGGCAGCTGCAGAACCAGCGGCTTCGCGCCGAGGCGATCGATGATGGTCTGGACCGTGAAGTAGAAGTCCGCGCCCATCTTGTCCATCTTGTTGACGAAACAGATGCGCGGAACGTCGTACTTGGCGGCCTGACGCCAGACCTGCTCGGACTGGGGCTCGACGCCCTCCTTGCCGTCGAAGACGGCGACGGCGCCATCGAGCACGCGCAGCGAGCGCTCGACCTCGACCGTGAAGTCGACGTGGCCCGGGGTGTCGATGATGTTGATCTGGTTGTTGTTCCAGAAGCAGGTCACGGCGGCAGACGTGATCGTGATGCCGCGTTCCTTCTCCTGCTCCATCCAGTCCGTCGTCGACGCACCGTCGTGCGTCTCACCGATCTTGTAGTTGACACCGGTGTAGAACAGGATGCGCTCGGTGGTGGTGGTCTTGCCGGCATCGATGTGCGCCATGATGCCGATGTTGCGGACCTTGTTCAGGTCGGTCAGCACTTCCTGTGCCACAGGATTCTTCCCCGCTCGTAGCAGATGTCGGTCCCTCGCGGACCACGTCTTTTGTGTTGTCTGCCGGCCCGTGAGGAACCGACACATAGTGGCAACGCCGGTGCGGCACATGAAGTGCCGCCCCGGCGCCAGATCACCAGCGGTAGTGCGCGAACGCCTTGTTGGCCTCAGCCATCTTGTGGGTGTCCTCGCGACGCTTCACGGCTGCACCGAGGCCATTGCTGGCATCCATGAGCTCGTTGGCGAGACGCTCGACCATGGTCTTCTCACGACGTGCACGCGAGAAGGTCACCAGCCAGCGCAGGGCCAGCGTGGTGGAGCGGCCGGGGCGGACCTCGACCGGCACCTGGTAGGTGGCGCCACCGACACGGCGGCTGCGCACCTCGAGGGCGGGCTTGACGTTGTCCAGCGCGCGCTTGAGGGTGACGACCGGATCGGTGCCGGTCTTCTCACGCGCCTGCTCGAGGGCTTCGTAGACGATGCGCTCGGCGGTGGACTTCTTGCCGTCCAGCAGGATCTTGTTCACGAGCTGCGTGACCAGCGGCGACCCGTAGACGGGGTCGTTGATCAGCGGGCGCTTGGGAGCGGGGCCCTTACGTGGCATTAGCTCTTCTCCTTCTTGGCGCCGTAGCGGCTGCGTGCCTGCTTGCGACCCTTGACACCCTGGGTGTCGAGGGAGCCGCGGATGATCTTGTAGCGAACACCCGGGAGGTCCTTCACACGACCGCCGCGGACGAGCACCATCGAGTGCTCCTGCAGGTTGTGGCCCTCACCGGGGATGTACGCCGTGACCTCGACCGAGCTGGTCAGGCGGACACGCGCGACCTTACGGAGCGCGGAGTTCGGCTTCTTCGGGGTGGTGGTGTACACGCGGGTGCACACACCACGACGCTGCGGGCTTCCCTTCAGGGCAGCGGTCTTGAGCTTCGCGACCTTGTCGCGGCGCCCCTTTCGGACCAGCTGGTTGATGGTTGGCATATACCGGCTTTCTTCTGTCGACCGGCCTGCGCTGAGCAGGCCTGGCCGTTGTGTAATTAGGGATCTAGCAGTTGGAGCAAGAAATCGCTGCTCCTCACCCGTCCCTCGACCCCGAGGTCGGGCGTGTCGCATACCCCCACACAGGCAGCCGAATGCTCGTCTCCGTGAAGAACGCGCGCGCGGCCTTACCTTGCTAGGCACACAAATCGACCCGGGCAGGCCGGGCACGACCCACAACGATACCCGGCGGCGCGCCGTCAGGTCAAAGCGAGCCGATCGGTGGTAACGCTCCACACCGCGTCACGACAGGGCCGCCGGCTCCGGGTCGTCCGACCGCCGGCGATGCAGGACCGAGTCCAGGTCCGAGGCCCACTGCTTGATCAGTTCGGCCCGTCTCCTGGAGTCGTCGGTGAGCACGTCCGCAAGGCCGAGTCCGCGCGCCAGGTCCAGGGTGAGCTGAACCCACCGGTGCGCGATGACGTCGCCCTCCTCCACCCCGAGCATGGCGACCGCCGTCCGGTGCGCGACCCGGCCGAACTTCTCCTCCAGCGGCAGCACCCGTTCCCGCAGTGCGGGGTCCGAGGCGGCGGCCGTCCACACCTGCAGGGCCGCCTTGAACAGGGTGCCGGTGTAGTACTCGACGAGGCGCGTGACGATCGCCTCGGTGCGGCCCGGCCCGGCGGGCAGACCGGTGGCCTCCAGGCGGGCGGCCTCCATCCGACTGTCGAACATGAACTCGAGTGCGGCCGTGATCAGGTCCTCACGGGTCGGGAAATGATGCTGGGCTGCGCCACGGGAGACACCCGCGCGCGTCGCGACCACCCCGACCGTCGTCGCGGCCCAGCCCTGCTCTGCCAGGCAGTCGATGGTCGCCTCCAGCAGCCGCTGGCGCGTCAGCCGGCTTCGGTCCTGTTGCGGTTCACGCATTCGCCACACCCCCGTACACGTGAGGACGGCTCCCCGGCGCCGTTATGATCTTGTTACCTTCCGCACATTTGCCTTGCACCCTTCCCGACCCCGCCGGTACGAAGGTTAGCGGTGCTACTGATGCGCCCCTATGAGAATCACCCGACACCACCAAGGAGCACATCATGGGTTCTGCAGAGATCATTCCGTTCCTCGACTTCGCCTCCGACTTCACCGGCGCGGTCAGCGACCTGACCGGTGCGCTGAGCTTCTTCGCCGGCTCCTCGGACGCGCTGCCCAAGTAGTCGCACACCGAAACCGAACAGGACCCGCGCTCGACTCCTCGAGCGCGGGTCCTGTCGTATCCGGCCACCACTACTCCTCGACGTTCTTGCTATTCGCTCGGGGCCCAGGCAGGCGGGCGACGCTGGAAGAAGGCGGTCATGCCCTCGATGGCCTCCGGCGATCCGAACAGCCTCGCCGACTGAGCCGCGAGCTCCTCACCGTAGCGGTCGAAGTCGGCGAGCATCCGCGCGGTGGTCAGGCGCTTCGACTCGGCCAGGCCCTGTGGGGAGGCCAACGCGAGCTCCGCGGAGATGGCCGCGACCGTCGCCGCGGTGTCCTCCGCTGCGATCGTGATCAGTCCCAGCCGTTCCGCCTCGGCCGAATCGAACTTCTCTCCGGTCAGGAAGTACCGGCCCGCGGCGCGGGAGGTCAGCCTCGGCAGCACGGTCAGCGAGATGATCGACGCCGCCAGCCCGAGCCGCGCCTCGGTGAGTGCGAAGGTGCTCGACGGACCGGCGATGGCGATGTCGCACGCACCGACCAGCCCCATG
The DNA here is from genome assembly GCF_042665615.1 of Rhodococcus daqingensis. NCBI lineage: Bacteria > Bacillati > Actinomycetota > Actinomycetes > Mycobacteriales > Nocardiaceae > Rhodococcus > Rhodococcus daqingensis. Next base: position 113,827 of record NZ_JBHTCS010000017.1, read on the forward strand.
CCACCCGCCCGGACGTGACCGTCGATGCGGGCGACGATCGGCTTCGGCAGTTCGAGGAACTCGCGCAGCAGCTCGGTCATCTGGGCCGTGCGGCCCGCAGCCAACTCCGCCGGGTCGGCGTCCGGTGCCCCACCGGCCTCCGACAGATCCGCGCCCGCACAGAAGGTGCCGCCGGTGTGGATCAGCACGACCGCGCGGACCGCGTCGTCGGCCGCGGCGGCCGCCAGCGCCTGCCTGAGCTCGCCGACCAACCGCGACGAGATCGCGTTGCGGTTGTGCGGAGAGTCCAGGGTGACGGTGGCGAACCCGCCCGCGACCTCGGAGCGGACGTACGGTGCGCTCGTGTCGGGTGCCGTCATGATCAGTACGACCTCGGCAGCCGGAGCGAGTGCTGGGAGACGAAGTTGAGGATCATCTCCCGGCTCACCGGTGCGACCCGGGCGATCCGGGCCGCGCCCAGCATCGCGGCCAGGCCGTACTCCTTGCTGAGCCCGGCGCCGCCGTGCGTCTGGACGGCCTGGTCAAGGGCCTTGATGCTGGCCTCCGCGGCCGCGTACTTCGCCATGTTGGCCGCCTCTGCGGCACCGAAATCGTCGCCGCTGTCGTAGAGCGACGCCGCCTTCTGCATCATCAGCTTGGCCAGTTCGAGCTCGATCTTGCACTGGGCCAACGGGTGCGCGATGCCCTGGTGCGCGCCGATCGGCGTCTTCCAGACGGTGCGCTCGCGCGCGTACTTCACCGCGGCGTCGATCGCGTACCGGCCCATGCCGATCGCCATCGCCGCACCGAGAATCCGTTCCGGGTTCAGCCCGGCGAACAGCTGCATCAGCGCCGCGTCCTCCGACCCGACCAGCGCCTCCCCGGGCAGCCGGACGTCGTCGAGGAACAACGTGAACTGATGGTCCGGCTCGATGACGTCCATTTCCATCGGCGTCTTGACGAAGTTCTCGGTGTCGGTCGGCACGATGAACAGTGCGGGCTTGAGCTTGCCGCTCTTGTGATCCTCGGTGCGCGCGACGATCAGCACCGCGTCCGCCTGGTCCACGCCCGAGATGAAGATCTTGTTCCCGGTCAGGATCCAGTCGGCGCCATCACGGCGGGCGGTGGTCGAGATCTGGTGCGAGTTCGAGCCCGCGTCGGCCTCGGTGATGCCGAAAGCCATGATCTTGCTGCCGTCGGCCAGGCCCGGCAGCCACTGCTGCTTCTGCTCATCGGTGCCGTACTTCCCGATGATGGTGCCGCAGATCGCCGGCGAGACCACCACGAGCAGCAGACCCGCGCCGTGCGCGGCCAGCTCCTCCTGGACGAGCGCGAGCTCATAGATTCCCGCGCCGCCGCCGCCGTACTCCTCCGGAAGGTTGACCCCGAGGAAGCCGAGCTTGCCCGCCTCGTTCCACAGCTCGGTCAGCGGCTCGCCCCTGCGTGAACGCGGCAACACGTAGTCGACGTAGTTGAAACGCTCGCCGAGCTTGGACACCGACGCTCGCAGTTCCTTCTGCTCGTCGCTCTCGATAAAACTCATGCCGATTCCTCTTCCGTCTCTTCAGCTTCAACAAGGGCAAGGACAGATCCGACGTCGACCTGCTGGCCGATCGAGACCGGGAGTTCGACGAGAACGCCGGACACCGGGGCGGTGATGGTGTGCTCCATCTTCATCGCCTCGAGCCAGAGGATCGGCTGGCCGAGCGTGACCGAATCGCCCTGTGCGGCACCGAGCCGGATGACCGCACCGGGCATCGGTGCGAGCAACGAGCCCGCCGCGACGATCGTCGCCGGATCGACGAACCGCGGCGTCGCGGTGAGCGCCACCGGACCGAGCGCCGAGTCGACGAACACCTCGTCGCCGTACCTGGCCACGTCGAACGTCCGCCGCAGACCCGACACGTCCAGCACCACGACATCCGGCGTCGACGACACCAGGGCGACGTGCTCGAAGCCGTCGGCGCGGAGGCCGCCTCGGCCGAGGAGGTATCGGATGTCGTACTCCCCCGCCCCGCTGGTGTACTGCTTGTGCTGCGGCTGCGATGTCAGGTTCCGCCACCCGCTCGGGATCCGGCCGTCGACCCGCGCTGCCGCCCGGTTCATCGCGGCATCCGCCAGCGCCGCCGCGAGCGCCGACAGCGCCTCGACATCCGGGTCGGCCAGCGGTCGTGCCAGGGTGTCGAGCCCGTGGGTGTCGAAGAACGCGGTGTCGGTGTCCCCGGCCAGGAAGGCGGGGTGCCGCAGGATGTTCACCAGCAGATCCCGGTTGGTCCGCAGGCCGTGCAGCTCGGTCCGAGCCAGCGCCCCGGCGAGCAACTGGGCAGCCTGTCCACGGGTGGGCGCGAACGAGATGACCTTCGCGAGCATCGGGTCGTAATGCACCCCGACGACGGAGCCGGCCACGACGCCGGAGTCCAGCCGCACTCCCTGCCGGTCCAGGACCGTGAACTCCTCCACCACACCGGGCAGCTCGATGCGGTGGACGATGCCGCTCTGCGGCTGCCAGTTCTTCGCCGGGTCCTCGGCGTAGAGCCTGACCTCGATCGAGTGTCCGCGCAGTGCCGGCGGCTCTGCGGGCAGCGCGGCGCCGGACGCGACCTGCAACTGCAGATCCACCAGATCGAGACCGGTCGTGCACTCGGTGACCGGGTGCTCGACCTGGAGGCGGGTGTTCATCTCGAGGAAGAAGAACTCGCCGCGCTCGTCCGCCAGGAACTCGACGGTGCCCGCACCCTCGTAACCGATGGCGTTCGCCGCCAGCCGCGACGCCTCGAACAGCCGCTCGCGCATGCCGGGAGTCCGCTCGACCAGCGGCGACGGCGCCTCCTCCACGACCTTCTGATGCCTGCGCTGGATGGAGCACTCGCGCTCGCCCACGGCCCAGACGGTGCCGTGCTTGTCGGCCATCACCTGCACTTCGATGTGCCGTCCGGTCTCGAGGTAGCGCTCACAGAACACCGTCGGATCACCGAAGGCGGACTGCGCCTCGCGCCGGGCCGCCTCCAGCTCGCCCGCCAGCGCCGACAGCTCGCGCACCACGCGCATGCCGCGTCCGCCGCCACCGGCCGACGCCTTGATCAGCACGGGCAGGTGCGCCTCGGTGACCTGGTCGGGCGCGAGCTCGGCCAGCACGGGAACGCCCGCGGCGTCCATGAGCTTCTTGGACTCGACCTTGGAGCCCATCGACTCGATGGACTTGACCGGCGGGCCGACCCAGGTCAGGCCCGCATCCTCGACTGCCTGCGCGAAACCCGCATTCTCCGAGAGGAAGCCGTACCCGGGGTGGATGGCGTCCGCACCCGCGGCACGCGCCGCCTCGATGATGAGGTCCGCCCGCAGATAGGTCTCGGCGGGGGTGTTGCCCGGGAGGCGGATCGCCACGTCGGCCTCGGCCACGTGCGGGGCGGCCGCATCGGCGTCGGAGAACACCGCGACGGTGCCGATACCGGCCCGGCGCGCTGTCGCGAACACCCGCCGCGCGATCTCGCCGCGGTTTGCCACCAGAACGGACCGGATCGCCGGTCCGAGCGAAGCGATAGGGGATGTCATCACGGTCTGCCTCACATGCGGAAGACGCCGAAGTTCTCGGTGCCTCGGATCGGGGCGGAGGCAATGGCCGACAGGCACATTCCCACCACCGTGCGGGTATCACGCGGGTCGATGACACCGTCGTCGTACAGCCGGCCGGACAGGAACATCGGCAGCGACTCGGCCTCGATCTGGTTCTCGATCATGGCGCGGATGCCGGCATCGGCCTCCTCGTCGAACACCTGTCCGCGGGCCTCCGCGGATGCCCTGCTGACGATGGAGATGACGCCCGCCAACTGCGCACCGCCCATGACGGCGGATTTCGAACTCGGCCACGCGAACAGGAATCGCGGATCGAACGCCCGCCCGCACATTCCGTAGTGACCGGCACCGTAGGACGCGCCGAGCAGGATCGAGATGTGCGGCACCTTCGAGTTCGCGACGGCGTTGATCATCATCGAGCCGTGCTTGATCATCCCGCCCTCCTCGTACTCCTTGCCGACCATGTACCCGGTCGTGTTGTGCAGGAACAGCAATGGGGTGTTGGACCGGTTCGCCAACTGGATGAACTGGGTGGCCTTCTGTGATTCCTCGCTGAAGAGCACGCCTCGGGCGTTGGCGAGGATCCCGATCGGGTAGCCGTGCAGCTCCGCCCATCCGGTCACCAGAGAGGAGCCGTACAGCGGCTTGAACTCGTCGAAATCGGAGCCGTCGACGATCCGGGCGATCACCTCGTGCGGGTCGAACGGGATCTTCAGGTCCGCGGGGACGATGCCGAGGAGCTCCTCGGGGTCCTCCAGCGGCTCGATCACCTCGGCCCGGGGCGCGGGACCCTGCTTCTTCCAGTTCAACCGCTTGACGATGCTCCTGCCGATCCGGATCGCATCCTGCTCGTCGACCGCGAAATAGTCGGCCAGACCCGACTTCCGGGCATGCATCTCGGCGCCGCCGAGCGACTCGTCGTCCGATTCCTCACCGGTGGCCATCTTCACCAGGGGCGGGCCCGCGAGGAACACCTTGGAGCGCTCCTTGATCATCACCACGTGATCAGACATGCCCGGAATGTAGGCACCCCCCGCGGTGGAGTTGCCGAACACCAGGGCGATCGTGGGGATCCCGGCGGCCGAGGCCTGGGTGAGATCACGGAACATCCGGCCGCCCGGAATGAAGACCTCTTTCTGGGTCGGCAGGTCAGCGCCGCCGGACTCGACCAGGGAGATCACCGGCAGTCGGTTCTGCACCGCGATGTCGTTGGCCCGGAACCCCTTCCGCAGCGTCCACGGGTTGCTGGTGCCGCCGCGCACGGTCGGATCGTTCGCGACGATCAGGCACTCGACCCCCTCGACGACGCCGATGCCCACCACGGTGCTGGCGCCGACCGGGAAGTCGCTCCCCCACGCCGCGAGCGGGCACAGCTCCAGGAACGGCGAGTCCGGGTCGATGAGCAGCTCGATCCGCTCACGGGCGAGCAGCTTGCCCCGCTTGTGGTGCCGCTCCACGTACTTCTCGCCGCCGCCGGCCAGCGCCTTGGCGTGCTCGGTATCGAGCTCGGCGAGTTTGGCGTTCATCGTCTCCACCGCGGTCGCGTACACCTCCGACCCGGTGTCGAGGGTGGACCTGAGAACCGTCATGACTGATACCCCAATCGCTTTGCCGCCAATCCGGTGAGGATCTCGGTGGTGCCGCCGCCGATCCCCAGGATTCGCATGTCCCGGTATTGCCTTTCGACTTCGCTTTCCCGCATGTAGCCGAGCCCGCCGAACAACTGGACGGCCTGGTTCGCCACCCACTCACCCGCCTCGACGGCGGTGTTCTTCGCGAAGCAGACCTCGGCGATGAAGTCCTGTTCCGATTCCAGCGAGCGCTCGACGAGCGAGCGGGTGTACACCCGCGCGACATCGACCCGGCGCGCCATCTCGGTGACGGTGTTCTGCACCGACTGCCTGCTGATCAGCGGCCTGCCGAACGTCTCCCGGTCCCGGCACCATTGCAGAGTCAGGTCCAGGCAGCGTTGCGCGCTCGAGTACGCCTGGGCGGCAAGCGCGATCCGTTCCGTGAGGAAGGCCTGCGCGATCTGCTGGAAGCCACTGTTCTCGGCGCCGACCAGGTTCTCCACCGGCACCCGGGCGTCCACGAAGGACAGCTCTGCGGTGTCGGAGGCCAGCCAGCCCATCTTCTCGAGCTTGCGAGAGACCTCGAATCCGGGCGTGCCCTTCTCGATCACGAGCAGCGACACTCCTGCCGCGCCCGCACCGCCGGTTCGGACGGCGGTCACGACGAAGTCGGCGCGGCAACCCGAGGTGATGAACGTCTTCGATCCGTTGACGACGAAATGGTCGCCGTCCCGGACCGCCGTCGTCCGCAGGTGCCCCACATCCGAACCACCGCCGGGCTCGGTGATCGCCAACGAGCCGATCAGCTCGCCCGCCAGGGTCGGCCGCACCCAGCGTTCGATCTGGCGTTCGTCGCCCGCGGCGACGAGGTGGGGCAACGCGATGCCCGAGGTGAACAGGGAAGCGAACAGACCGCCCGACCCGCCGGCGTAGTGCATCTCCTCGCAGATGGTCACGGCGTCGACCAGATCGCCGCCGGATCCGCCGACCGACTCCGGGAACCCGGCGCCGATCAGCCCGAGCGCTCCCGCCTTTTTGTGCAGCTCACGTGGCAGTTCGCCGTGTCGCTCCCAATCGTCGAGGAAGGGCAGCACGTCCTGCTCGGCGAATCGGCGAACCGTCTCGCGCAACGCCTTTCGCTCGTCGGTTGTCCACACACTCACAACGTTCCTCGCCTTCATATCGCCCCGAGGGGTTCTTCACCGAGTACAAGTTCTTCCGGAATGTCGATGTGCCTGGCACGCAGCCACTCCCCGAGCCCCTTGGCCTGCGGGTCGAATCGGGCCTGCGAGGCGACGCCCGCCCCGAGGATGCCCTCGATGACGAAGTTCACCGCGCGCAGCTTCGGGAACAGGTGGCGGGTCACCGGCAGTCCGGCCGCCTCCGGGAGCAGCCGTCCGAGCTCCTCGACCGTGAGCGTGTTCGCCAGCCACCGCCACTGGTCGTCGGTACGAACCCAGACGCCGACGTTCGCGTTGCCGCCCTTGTCGCCACTGCGGGCCGCCGCGATCGTGCCGAGCGGGACACGGATCGTCGGCGTCGGCGGCAACGGTTGCGGCAGTTCGGGATCGGCCACCGCGGCCAGTTCCAGAATCGGCACACTCTGGGCGATCGGGATCCGGTTGCCGTCGGGCAGGACCGCGGTGTGTGGCACCTCGGCGGCGTCGACGTAGCCGGGGGTGAACACGGCGTAGGGCTGCCCGTTCGACGGCGGTGCGGTCAGGCTGAAGCCCGGGTAGCTGGCCAGCGCGAGCTCGACCGACACGGACGAGAAGGCACGGCCGACGACGTTCGGATCCGGATCGCGAACGACACAGCGCAGCAACGCGCTCGCCGTCTCCTCGGTGTCCGCGTCCGGGTGATCGGTACGCGCGAGGGTCCACGTCATCTCGGCCGGTTTGGTGGTCATCCACGCCTCGAACTGACTGCGGGCGAGCTCGGCCTTCGCCTCGATGTCGAGCCCCGTGAGGATCATCGTGAACTCGTTGCGGAACCCGGCCAGTGCGTTCAGGGAGACCTTCAGCGTCGGCGGCGGCGCCTCTCCGCGCACCCCGCTGATGCGAACCCGGTCGGGTCCGTCGGAGGTGAGTTCGAGGGAGTCCATCCGGGTGGTGACGTCCGGTCCGGCGTAGCGGCCGCCGGTGATCTCGTAGAGCAGCTGGGCGGTGACGGTGCCGACGCTGACCGCGCCCCCGGTGCCCGCGTGCTTGGTGATGACCGAGGATCCGTCCGCGTGGATCTCCGCGATCGGGAACCCGGGTCGTCCCATGTCGGCGATCTCGGTGAAGAAGGAGTAGTTGCCCCCCGTCGCCTGGGTGCCGCACTCGATCACGTGCCCGGCCGCGACGGCTCCGGCCAGCTGGTCGAAATCCGTTCGTCCCCAGCCGAAATGCGCCGCGGCGGGTCCGACGATCACCGATGCGTCGGTGACCCGGCCGGTGACCACGACATCCGCGCCCGCGCCGAGGCATTCGACGATGCCCCATGCACCGAGGTAGGCATTGGCGGTCAGCGGAGCGGGCGCGCCCGGCGCACCGGTCAGGCCCAGCTCCGCCGCCCTGGCGATCAGGTCGTCGCCCTCGACGTGCGCGATCACCGCACCCAGACCGAGCCGCTCGTTCACCTCGCGCAGTGCCTGGGCGAGGCCGGCCGGGTTCAGCCCGCCCGCGTTCGCGACGATCTTGACGCCCTTGTCCAGCGCCAGACCGAGGCAGTCCTCCGCCTGCCGGAGGAACGTCTTGGCGTACCCGAGGCCGGGATCCTTCATGCGATCCCGCCCGAGGATCAGCATGGTCAGCTCGGCGAGGTAGTCGCCGGTGAGGTAGTCGAGTTCGCCACCCTCGAGCATCTCGCGCATCGCCGAGATGCGGTCACCGTAGAAGCCGGAACAGTTTCCGATCCGGACCGGGTTCGTCATGCGTCCACCTTCGGGTCACGGCCCGCGCCGGGAGGGCCGGCGAAGACCTGGGCGATTCCGATCCACACGGTCGCGTCGGGGCCCACCGCGGTCACGTCCAGATCGGCCGCGTTCGCCCGCTGGGTGACCAGCAGGCAGAAGTCCACGGCGGGGCCGGTGATGCGCTGGGCCGCATCTTCGGGGCCCCAGGTCCAGACCTCGCCACCCTCGGGAGCCGTCAGCTCGTAACGGAACTCCTCCGCCGGCGGGGTCAGGTTGTTCACGGCGTACGCGAAGTCACGGGTGCGGACGCCGAGATGCGCGATGCTGCGCACGCGATTGGTCGGCGCGACGTCGACACCGAGCGCCTCGGCGACGTCCTGTCCGTGCGCCCAGGTCTCCATCAGCCGCGCTGTTGCCATCGACATCGCGCTCATCGGCGGGCCGTACCAGGGGAGTTTGGTCCCGCTCGGTACCGCGGCCAGCGCCTCGGCCAGCGCCGCCCGGCCGGCCCGCCAGTCGGCCAGCAGCTCGGCGGGCGGACGCGCGGCCTCGACCTCGGCGGCCTCGTCGACGAAACCCAGGGGGTTCTTCCAGGCCTCGGTCACCGACTCGGCGAAGTCCTCGGGAGCGGTCACCGCCATCAGCGACGCGCGATCCGTCCAGGCCAGGTGCCCGATCTGATGGGCGATCGACCACCCCTCGGCGGGAGTCGGGCCCGCCCATTGCTCATCGGTCAGGCTCGCAACCAGCGCGTCGAGCTGCTCGCCCTCCGCCTGCAGATCCCTGATGGTGGTACTCAGATCGGCCATCGATGCTCCCTCGAGTAGTGCTGCGACCAGCATCACACCAGACGGCATAAAAATCAAGCATGATTGCTTGTTATTGGGCCACGCCTCTCGCGATACCCAGGAGAATTTCGAGATCCACCCACCCGGACACGCCCCGATGCGGTTTGATACTCGAAAGCAAGGCGGGCGTCCAGTCCGCTTCCGGACGCATCGCCGCCGAGACGAGCGCGACGCGATGGGCTCGACCGCCCGATCCGCGCCACCCCTCGCGGTCACGACCCATTCGTTAGATCACTGAACTACCTTGTGCCACAGCAGATTCCAGCACCAAGTCAGTTCTGCGATTTCACCCCGTGCCCACGGCCCGTGCGGTAGAACTGGTGCGCGCCCGCCCAGGGACGCACACCACTCCACCGACACGAGGAGACCACATGCCCCTGATCGACTTAGCCACCCTGTTCGACTTCGGCCAGGCCCAGGACATCTTCATCGGCACCGTGATCGGCCTGCCCTTCGGCCCCCAGCTCGTCATCGGCAGCTGATACCCGATCCACCGATGAGCGACCGGCGATTCAGGTCATTGTGACGTAGCTCACGTCGATGTCTTTTTGTGACCAGACTGAGATCTCGTCGGGTAGAACTTACAGTCACGCGCGCACCCACTCGGCGCATCACGATCGAAGACCACACACAGGAGAACCCATGCCTACTTCGTCCGAGCTGTCCACCCTGTTCGACGCCCTCAGCACCGTCTTCGGCATCCTCGGATCCTCGGAGACCTCGGGCGGCGGCCTCTCGAGCGAGTAGTCACGCAGACACACAGTGGGGGCTGTCGGACATCGACAGCCCCCACAGTGCTGTCCGGACCCGCCACGCCAGCTCCAATGTGTTTACACCGCAACATATTTCGATGCACTGACGAAGTAGCGATCGGCTTCCGGGAATCGAGCCCGCGCCCACTGCGCATGCGGTAGAACTGGACCGCGCCGCGTTCGGGGGCGCGTGGAGGAAACATCGAGAACACGAGGAGTGAGTTATGGGATCGTCCGATCTGAGCACGCTGATGGCCACCCTGAAGGGCCTTCTCGGGCTCGCTCCGGCGGGCGTCGACGAGAAGTTCGTCGGCAGCAGCACCGGCGATCAGTTCGTCGGCAGCACCTTTCCGTGATCCACAGCGCGGGTCCGTGTGTCCTACGCACGGGCCCGCGCCCACTCTTCCGGGCGCCGCCGCGGCGTGAATCGATCGTCCGTCACTCGGGTGCACGCAACAGCCGCGGCGCCGTCTGCGCCGGACTCACGACTCCTCCGACCGCAAGTGTGTCCAGCACTCCCTCCGACCAGGCCACCAGGCCGGCGACGTCCAGCCCATACGGCGGGTCGAGTTCGAACCCGCGTATCCGGTCCCGGCCGCGACGCAACAACGACTGCGCGCCGACCCTGTTGCCACGCAACAGATGCGTCAGCCCCACCGCGAGCTGAGCCAGACCCTGCCAGAGTTCGCGCTCCGGATCCGGGGACGTCTTCCACGAACCCTCCAACACCTCGTGTGCATGGAACGGCATGCCCGCGTCCAGCAGACGCTGGGCCTCCGCTAACGCCTGCGCCGGCGTCAGCAGGATCTCCTCCGGCACCCGCGCGACCCCTTCGGCGCCGCGCGCCAACGGCCTCCCCAACCCGTCGCGGGGGCGCGCGTTGAGTGGCCTGCCCCGGCCGTCCCGCTCGCGCTGCTCCATGCAACCGACTGTAGTGAAAACGCCGAAATTCAGAGCTGAACCCTTGTCCAAGTTACTGTGAAAGCGAGTACCGTTTACACACGGCCATCAGGGCCGACGTCAGTACGAGGAGAGACATGGGCACCATTCACATCACCGCGATCGCGAAGGCTCCGGTGCACGCCGGCTTCGCCTACGTGGACGACTACAAGAATGTGCCCGCGTGGATGTTCGGGGTGACCAGGTTCGAGCCCGTCGGCACGCAGACCCAGGGACTCGGGGCGACCTTCGACGCCACCATGCAGCTCGGCCCCAAATCCCTGAACTCCAGGGTGACGATCACCGAGTGGGAACAGGACCGGCTGATCACGCTGGCCTCGGTCGACGGGATCTCGAACACGTCGACGTGGCGGTTCGCCCCCGCGAGCGACGACAGCACCGAGATGACGGTGGACTTCGAGTACTCGCTGGGGGGCGGACTCGCCGGCAAGGTGCTCGCCAAGATCGTCGAGCCGGTCGTGGGAACCGCGATCAAGTACACCGAGTCCACCCTGCGCAAGCAGGTCGAAGACCTCGCCCGCTCCGACGCGGCGGGCTGATCCACCCCTTAGTCACGGAGCTTTCGGGCATCGTGCCTGACGATCACGTCGATGGCGATGAGGGACCCGACGAGCGCAACAAGGCTGGCAACGACTGCGAACATGATGGCTTCCTGGACAGGTGTTCGGTATCCGGTCTGGCGATACCGTGTTCTGTTGAACACCTACAACTTTGACGGCGTCGTCACCCCGGACACCATCACCACTAGGGCGGAACGCCCTCACACCCGAGGATCTCGCCCGGTCCGATGCGGCGGGCTGCCCCGTCCCGCCGCGGTCCTTCACCTGGGCGAACGAACCGTGACAGCTCGCCGCGTGAGGACGACGATGATCCGGGAGGGACGCATCCGTCGCATCCGAGACGCGGGAGAGAGCTCATGTCCACAACACAACCGGTCGACGCTCTCGCCCAACGCCTCGTCGAGGCCGCACTCGGCACCGTCGACGTGCTGTCCATCCACCTGGGCGACCGCCTCGGCTGGTACCGGAGCCTGCGGGACGACGGCCCGGCGACGCCGGAAGAACTCGCCGCTCGCACCGACACCCACCCCCGCTACGCGCGCGAGTGGCTGGAGCAGCAGGCCGTCACCGGCCTGATCGAGGTGGAGTCCGGCTCGCCCCGGCGCTTCACGCTCGCGCCGGCGGCAGCCGAGGTCCTCACCGACGGGTCCAGCCTCGCCTACCTCGCACCGCTGGCCCGGATGCTCTGCGCGGCGGCCGAACAGATGCCCGCGCTACTCGAGGCGTATCGGACCGGCGGCGGCGTGGGCTGGGCCGAATACGGAGCCGACGCCCGTGAATCGCAGGCCGACATGAACCGCCCCTGGTACGAGCAGGCCCTGCCGGAGGCGCTGCGGTCGGTGCCCGACCTGGACGCATCGCTGCGTGAGCCGGGCACCCGGATCGCCGACCTGGGCTGCGGCGGCGGCTGGTCGACGATCGCGCTCGCCCGGGCGTACCCGTCGGCCACCGTGGACGGGTTCGACATCGATGCGGCCTCGGTGCGGTTGGCATCGAGCAACCGGGACGCGAACCCGGACGTCGCCCCCCGCATCGCCTTTCACTGCGGCGACGCCGCCGGGCTACCCGAGTCCACCTTCGGCTGCGTCTTCGCGTTCGAGTGCGTGCACGACATGCCCAACCCCGTCGAGGTGCTCACCGCGGCCCGTCGGGCGCTGGTTCCCGGAGGTCGCGCCGTCATCATGGACGAGGCGGTCGCCGGGTCCTTCGGCGCGCCTGGCGACGAGGTCGAACGACTCATGTACGGCTTCAGCCTGCTCATCTGCCTACCGGACGGGATGAATCACCGGCCGACCGCCGCCACCGGCACCGTGATGCGCCCGGACACGCTGCGCGGCTACGCGCACGAGGCCGGATTCACCGGGTTCGAGATACTCCCGATCGACGGTTTCGGATTCTGGCGCTTCTACCAGCTGACGGCCTGACGACGGTGCCGGTGTGCATCACCGGGTTCCGTTCCGCAATTCGGTCACCTCGGCTTCCAGCGCCGCGAGCCTCCGGTGCAACGCCTGAATGCTTGCCAGGCACACGCCGTTCGCATCGACCGGGTGGATTCCCCTGTTCGTGTAACCGAGACCGAACGCCGTAGCGAAGTCCTGCGCCATCGGCCCCATGTGGCGAACCGAGTCGTGATCGAACCCATAGGTCCAGACGCTCAGCGGCAAGGCGGAGACGCGTTCGAGTACCTCGTTGGCACCCAGTGGCGTCTGATCGGGTCCGCCGACCCCGCGGCGCCGGGTCAGGGCGGAAAAGAGCCAGGCCACCGGGTGGCGTCCTCGTGCAGACAACCGGGCGCGCAGACGCCCCCGGCTGGTGTCGATCCACCGGCCGGGGGCCTCTGGCAGGTCTGTGCTGCTCGGTGCCCGATCTGTCTGGTCCTGTGTGCGCTCGGCGCTGGCGATGTTGTCCATGGTGTCGGGTACCTGAGTCACAGTCAGCCTCGCTCAGGCAGTGAGCCGTCGAACATCGTGCTTGATGGTCGCGTCGCTTGGAATCAGGTACTTTGCCAAGCCCCAAATCGCGTTGAGAACGATCAGAAACATGTTTGCCTCCTTGATAGTTGTTCCGTTATCCCCCTTCGGTTTCGGGGATTACGGTGTTCTGTTGAACAACTACAACTCTGAGGCCTGCATGCGCCGGACACCATCATCACCAGGGAGGAATGCCGTCACCCCCGACGATCAGGAACCCAGCAGTCCCTTCGCGATGTGGGTCACCTGGATCTCGTTGCTGCCCGCGTAGATCATCAGCGACTTCGCATCGCGCGCAAGCTGTTCCACCTTGTACTCGGCCATGTAGCCATTGCCGCCGAACAGCTGAACGGCCTCCATCGCGACCTCGGTCGCCGCACGCGAGGAGTACAGCTTCATCGCCGACGCCTCCGCGAGGGTCACCTTGTTGCCGGCAGCCGTGCGCTCGATGGCGTTGAAGACCATGTTCTGCACGTTGAGGCGGGCGACCTCCATCTCGGCGAGCTTGAGCTGGATGAGCTGGAACTGCGCGATCTCCTTGCCCCACAGCTTGCGGGTCTTGGCGTAGTCGATGCACAGCCGCTGGCACTCGTTGATGATGCCCAGCGCGAGCGAGGCGATGCCGATCCGCTCGGCCGCGAACGACTCCTTGGCGCTTTCCTTGCCGTCACCCTTGGCCGGGTTCTCGGTCTCGCCGAGCAGCCGATCCTTGCTGATCCGCACGTTGTCGAAGAACAGCTCACCGGTGGGCGAGGAGTTCATGCCCATCTTCTTGAACGGCGGGCTCTGGGTGAAACCCTCCATGCCCTTGTCGAGCACGAACCCGAGCACCTTGCGGTCCCGCCGGTCCACGGAGGAGTCGCCCTCGTCGAGCTTGGCGTACACGATCGTCACGTCGGCGTACGGGCCGTTGGTGATGAACGTCTTCTGGCCGTTGAGGATGTAGTCCTCGCCGTCGCGCCGGACGTAGGACTTCATGCCGCCGAACGCATCCGAACCGGAGTCCGGCTCGGTGATCGCCCACGCACCGACCTTCTCCATGGTGACGAGCTCGGGCAGCCAGCGCTTCTTCTGGGCCAGGGTGCCGCGGCTGCGCAGGGTGCCCACGGTCAGCCCCAGGCTCACGCCCATCGACGCGACCAGTCCGAGGCTCACGCCCGCCAGTTCGCTGTTGAGGATCACGCCCATGCTGCCCGCGCCGCTGAAGCCGCCACCCTTCTCGCCGGACTCGGGAACGGTCTCGCCCCGCTCGCGCGCCTCCTCCTTGGCGAAGGCCTTGTCGAGCGCCTCGCGCGCCATCTCGTCCATGCCGAAGGTGGCGTACATCTTCCGGATGATCTCGAACGGGGGCAGTTCGCCGCTCTCGAGCTTGTCGACGTGCGGCTTGATCTCCTTGTCGATGAAGCCACGCAGGGCGTCGCGGAACATCAGGTCGGTATCAGACCACTCGTACATATCGTGAACTCCATTGAGTCGAGACGGATGTGCGTTCCAGGCGCACGGAATGGCGCCGCATTCGCTCCGGCACTCACCTCCGAATATAGAACACGTTCTCGTTTTCGGACAGGTTCCGGGGGCGCACCACGCGACCGCGCACCCCCGGCGACGTCCCTCAGGGCCGGTTGCGGCCCGAGCGGCGCATCTCCTTGTGGATGGTTTTCCACTTGTCCTGCTGGGCCTTGCGGAGCCGGGCATCGGTGCGCGATGCCATCCAGTCCGCCTCGCGCTGGAGCTTGCGCCAGCTCGCCAGCCGTCGTTCGGTCAGCTCCTCGCCCTCGAGGGCAGCCAGGACGGCGCAGCCGGGCTCGCCCCGGTGCCCGCAGTCGACGAAGCGGCACTGCCCGGCCAGCTCCTCGATGTCGGCGAAGACCAGGTCGACACCGTCGGTCATCTCATAGAGGCCGACCCGCCTGATTCCCGGGGTGTCGATGATCAGGCCCCCACCGGGCAGCGGGATGAGCTCCCGGTGCACCGTGGTGTGGCGTCCCCTGCCGTCACCGGCGCGGACGAGCGCAGTGTCCATGACATCGTGCCCGGCGAGGGTGTTCACCAGCGTGGACTTGCCCGCACCCGACGGTCCGAGCACGACCGCGGTGCGCGAGCCATCCAGGTAGGTGCGTAGCAGCGCCACCCCGTCGCCGTCGTGCGCGGAGACGGCGTGCACGTCCACGCCCGGCACGGCGGCGGCGACGTCGGCGACCAGTCCGTCTAGCTCGTGCTCGCACAGGTCGGACTTGGTGACGAGCACGACGGGCTGACCACCGCTCTCCCATGCGAGCGCCACGAGCCGCTCGATGCGGCCGAGGTCGGCGAGGTCGCCGGCGTGCATGGACGGCTCGGCGACGAACACGATGTCGACATTCGCCGCGAGCACCTGGCCCTGACCGTCGCCGGACAGCCCGGCGCGCGAGGTGCGGCCGACCCCGCCGCGCACGAATGCGGTTCGCCGCGGCAGGACCGCTTCGAGTTCGTAGCGGCCCTCGGCCAGCAGTGTCAGCGCCACCCAGTCGCCGACGCAGGGCAGCGCGACCGGGTCGTCGGCCGCGGCCTTGCGGACGCGGGAGCCGAACGTGATGTGGTGCTGCCCGTCGGCAGCCAGCACGTCGGCTGCGCCGCGGTCGACGCGGGCCACGCGGGCGGGCATGGAGCCCTCGGGCAGTTCGGCGGCGAACGAGTCGTTCCAGCCGAGTGGGGAGAGCGGATGTGAGTGGTTGAAAGCTGGAGAAGTCAACGCGGGGGACCCTTCGGAAAGCCGGGGCCCGTGCGGAAGCGCTAAGCGGGCACCCGGAGGTTGATGGACAGCGAAGAAGTCGGCACGACCCGCATAGTCCCCACCTCCCGAAGCTCTGGCCACCCGAACGGTGGCGACGAACGGACGCTATCACTCCCGGCCAACTCCTGGACAGAGAGTTTTGCCCGGGCGCACACTGGCATCGGCGAGAGGATCCGCGATGCCCGAGCTCCGAATCCACCACGGCGTCCCCGACTTCGACGGTGCCGGCGAAGCGCCGGGAAATCGCGGACGGGGCGGTCAACGGTGAACGTCGGGTACCGACTGGCGTACCGACTCGGGGTCACGCCGTGGGAGTGGGCCGGTCGATCACTCGGCGCACAGTTGACGACGTTCCTCGACGACCAGGACGCGTCGGCGGGGCCGCCCGGGAAGGCACTCGACGCGGGGTGCGGGACCGGCGGCCATTCCCTCGAGTTGGCCCGTCGCGGCTGGCAGGTGACCGGGATCGATGCCGTGCCGCTGGCCGTGCGACGGGCGCGAGCACGGGCCGCGGCGGCCGGGGTCGATGCGACGTTCGTGCTCGGGGACGTGACCGAACTCGAGAAATCGGTCGGACGTGGGTACCGGTTCGTGCTCGACATCGGGTGTTTCCACGGTCTCACCGCCGGCGAGCGGATCGACTACGCCCGCGAGATCACCCGTGTGACCGAGCCGGGCGCGGGCCTGCTCATGTTCGCGTTCGGTCCCGGTCGGCGCGGACCGCTCCCCCGGGGCGCGAGCCGCGCCGAGGTGGAACGCACATTCGCCGAGTGGCACCTGGCCTCCGACGTGGCGGACACCACCGCGCTCCCGCCGCCCGTGCGCGGGTCGAAACCACGCTGGTTCCACCTCACCCGGGCCTGATGCGCGCGGCGGCGGCCGTGCGTCAGGCGACCGCGGGGCTGTCTCGCCGACCGGACTTCCGGTGGTGCTTGCGCCCCGTGAGCGCCCAGCGCCGATCGGCCACCCGCGTCGTGCGGTGATGGCGTTCGATGGTGAACTCCGTGATCGGCAGTCGCTCCAGCAGGCGGATGTCCGCACACGGGTCGCCGTTCACGCCCTGCTCGAGTAACGAGAAGGCCGTGTGGTTCACGGCGTGGATGGCGAGCCGGAGCGCATCGAGCGCGGTCGGCCGCGGTCCGAACCTGGCAAGGGTGTGCCTACCCTGCACGGTGGTGCCGACCACCGCGTAGAAGTGCCATTCCCCGGGGAACTCCGAGTCGCCCGATTCCACGGGGTCGCCCGGCTGATGTGTGGGACCGGATGCAGTGCCCATCTTGCGCCTTCTTCCGTCTTCCGGTGGCGTACTACGACGGTAACGCGGGTGACCGACACCATCCGTGCGCCTCGCCGGTGCGCGCTTCGGTTTCCGGTGGAGCCCGGGAGACCTCGACCGTGGCACCATCGCATTCACGCACCACTCGTGATTCGTCACCGACACCGGGAGTGATTGCTCGTGATGCTTTCTCTCGACGAGGCCACCGAAACCCTGGCCACCACGTCCGCATGAGCACCGCGGCCACGGTGATCGGCGGCGGTGTCATCGGGCTGACCTGCGCCCTCGAACTCGCGCGCAACGGACACGAGGTCACCGTGCTGGCGGCCGATCCGATCGAGGCCACGACGTCCGCGGTCGCGGCGGCGATCTGGTTCCCCTACGAGGCCGCCCCCGCCGACGCCGTGCTGCGATGGTCGGTCGACTCCGCGGCGGCGTTCGCCGACCTCGCCTCGGACCCGGCGGCGGGGGTGGCGCTGCGCAGCGGCACGGTGCTCGAACGCTCCGCGGCCCCGGACCGCTGGTGGACCGCGGCGGTGGCGGGGCACGAGGTGGTAGCGGGCGAGCACCTGCCGCCCGGCGTGGCGAGCGGGATCCGCTGCGCGGTCCCGGTGATCGACATGGGCCGCTACCTGCCGTGGCTGGCGCGGCAGTGCGAACGGGCCGGGGTCCGGCTGATCACCAGACGGGTCGAGGACCTGTCGGAGGTCGACGGCGAGTTGATCGTGGTCGCCGCCGGACTGCGGTCGGCCGCCCTGACCGGAGACATCCCGCTGGTCCCGCTGCGCGGCCAGGTGGTGCGCCTGGCCAACCCGGGCCTGACGGACTGGCTGATCGACGACGACAACCCGGACGGCATGGCCTACGTCGTGCCCCGGTTCGACGACGTGGTGTGCGGGGGCACCGCGGAACTCGGATCCTTCGACACGGCGATCGATCCGGACACCGAACGCGCGATCCTCGATCGGTGCTGCGCGCTGGTGCCGGAACTGCGCGGCGCACCGATCGTCTCGCGCGGCGCCGGCCTACGCCCGACCCGGCCGGCCGTCCGGCTGGAAGCCTTGCCCGGCCCGCGCCGGATCATCTGCTGCTACGGGCACGGCGGGGCCGGGGTGACCCTGTCGTGGGGCTGTGCGCGCGAGGTCACCGCGCTGGCCGACCGGACCTGACGTCGGCTACCCCTGGGCCAGGCGCAGTTTCGTCGTCAGGCGCTCGAGCTCCTCGAGTTCCTCGCGGTCGAGCGCGGTGCCGACGTGCCGCCGGATCTGCGCGGCATGCCTGCGCCCGATGCTGCGCTGCACGGCTCGCCCCTCCTCCGTGAGCGCCACGACGGTCCCGCGCCGGTCGTGCTGGTCGGGCCGCCGGGACACCAGTCCGGCCAGCTCGAGTCGCTCGACCATGCGGCTGAGCGACGGCTGGGTCAACAGGATCTCCCGGTTCAGCTCGTGCAGCCGGGCCCGCCCCTCCGGGCAGCGGCTGAGCGCGAAAAGCACGTCGTACTCGCGGCGGCCCAGCGGATCCCAGACATCGCCCGACTCGAACCGTCGCATCAGCGACACCTGGGCACGGAAGAGCGCCTCCCACGCGTCGGCGGCGAGCTCGGTCGTGCTGCGCCGCCGCTGCTCGGCGGTTCGCTCAGTGGGCGGCATCGCTCGTCGCCTCGAGCGCGCCGACGCGATCGTTCCTGCGGGCGAGCAGGCTCGCGTGCGTGGGCGGGTTCTCCGGCACGTGGGCGGGTCGGCGGGCGGCGAACTCGCGGCGCAGCACCGGGGCGACCTCGGCACCGAGGAGGTCCAGCTGCTCGAGCACCGTCTTCAGCGGCAGTCCGGCGTGGTCGATGAGGAACAGTTGGCGTTGGTAGTCGCCGAAATAGTCGGCGAAGGCCAGGGTCTTCTCGATCACCTGCTCGGGTGTGCCCACGGTCAAGGGGGTCTGCTCGGTGAACTCCTCCAGCGAGGGACCGTGACCGTAGACCGGTGCGTTGTCGAAATAGGGGCGGAACTCCGCGACCGCGTCCTGGGAGTTCTTCCGCATGAACACCTGACCGCCGAGGCCCACGATGGCCTGGTCGGCGCTGCCGTGACCGTAGTGCTCGAACCGCTCGCGGTACAGGTTGATCAGGGCGATGTAGTGCTCCTTGGGCCAGAAGATGTTGTTCGCGAAGAACCCGTCGCCGTGGTACGCGGCGATCTCCGCGATCTCCGGGCTGCGGATCGAGCCGTGCCAGACGAACGGGGCGATGCCGTCGAGCGGACGCGGGGTGGAGGTGAACCCCTCCAACGGGGTGCGGAACCGGCCCTGCCAGTTCACCACGTCCTCGTCCCACAACCGGCGCAGCAACTGGTAGTTCTCCAGTGCGAGCGGGATCCCTTCGCGGATGTCCTTGCCGAACCACGGGTACACGGGGGCCGTGTTGCCGCGTCCCATCATCAGGTCGACGCGGCCGTCGGCGAGGTGCTGCAGCATCGCATAGTCCTCGGCGATCTTCACCGGGTCGTTGGTGGTGATCAAGGTCGTCGACGTGGACAGGATCAGCTTCTCGGTCTGCGCGGCGAGGAACCCGAGCATGGTGGTCGGCGAGGACGGCACGAACGGTGGGTTGTGGTGCTCGCCGGTCGCGAACACGTCGAGGCCGACCTCCTCGGCATGCTTGGCGATGGTCGTCATCGCCTTGATGCGCTCGTGCTCGGTCGGCGCGCGGCCCGTGGTCGGGTCCGGCGTGACGTCGCCGACGCTGAAGATTCCGATCTGCATGTGAACTCCCTCGGGGTGGATCGAACACGACTGTGACAGCATTTCAATGCGTTTGCATGAACTTCAACGCCCGCGGCGGCCCCCGGTATTCCACCCCCCGGGGGGCGGATAGGGGAAACCGGACCGACAGGGGAACGACCTCCCGACCCCGATCGGAATCCCCTAATCGCTCCCTAATCTGCCGCTGGTTCGATCCGATCGACCCGGCGGCACGCGTACCAATGGACTCGGGCGCCGACCGGCGTCGTTCACATCGCGACAGGAGTACCCATGTCCTTCTCTGCCCTCTTCTCGTCCCTGTTCTCCTCGATGTTCGGTGGCCAGTTCGACAGCGGCTCGCTCGGCGCTGCCTTCGGCGGCGGCGCGAACGGCGGCGCGAACGGCGGCGGCGCAGGCGGATTCGAGTCCTGATCCGCCCCACGGCCATGAACTAGGGCCGAGGGCACGTACGACGATGGCCCGCACTTCCCCTCGGGAGTGCGGGCCATCGTCGTATGAGTCGACTTGTCGTCGGACTCAGTGAGCCATCACCTGCGTCGCGTCGACCGGCGCCGCGGGCTTGGTCCTGGGCAGCAGGAACGCCGGGATCAGCGTCACCAGGATCAGCACGAGGGCCACCGCGAAGGTGTTGCCGAACGCGTCGGCGGCTGCGCTGAGACCCTGCTCGACCGCACCGGGCGGCATCTTCTCCGCGATCGACGGGTCGTGCGCGGCGGCGGTGGCAGGCCCGGCCAGCGGACGCGACATCATCTGGTTGGTGAGCACCACCGACATGGTCGCGGTGCCGATGGAGCCGGCGACCTGCTGGACGATGTTCATCAGCGTCGAACCGCGGGCCACCGTCTCGTCGGTCAGGGTCTGCATCGCCGCCGTCATGATCGGCATCATGGTGCAGCCCATGCCCAGGCCCATCACGAACAGCGCACCGAGCAGCAACACGTACGAGGTGTCGGCGCCCACCTGTGTGAACACCGCCATGCCCGCCGCGATCAGCGTGATGCCCGCCAACACGATCTTGCCGGGACCGATCTTGTCGACGAGCGTGCCCGCCAGCGGCATGGTGAGCATCGCGCCGATGCCCTGCGGCGCCAACAGCAGACCCGCCGCAAGCGTGGACTCACCGCGAACCTGCAGGAAGTAGCTCGGGAACAGGAGCCCGGCACCCATGAACGCGATCACGAACATCGTCGAGGTGATGACCGCGATGGTGAGCCTGCGGTTCGTGAACAGGCGCAGGTCGATCAGCGGATGAGCGGCCCGGAGCGCGTGCAGCACGAAGCCGATCACCAGGGCCAGACCGATCACGGCCGGGATCAGCACCCGAGACGCCGCCACGGTTCCGGTCTCCGGGATCGAGGAGACGCCGAACAGGAACAGCGCCAGGCCGGGCGAGAGCAGCAGCATGCCCAGGAAGTCGAAGGACTCGGACGGGCTCGGCTCGTCCTTGGGCAGCAGCACGAACGCGGCGGTGAGGGCGACGATGCCGACCGGCAGGTTGATCAGGAAGATCCAGTGCCAGCTGGCGCTCTCGATCAGCCAGCCGCCCAGGATCGGTCCGCCGATGGGACCGAGCATCATCGGGATACCCAGCACGGCCATGACGCGGCCGACGCGGTGCGGACCCGCGGCGCGGGTCATGATCGTCATACCCAGCGGCATCAGCATGCCGCCACCGAGACCCTGGAGCACCCGGAAGCCGATCAGCGACTCGATGTTCCATGCCATCGAGCACAGCACAGAGGCGCCGACGAACAGCACCAGCGCCGTCATGTAGAGACGCTTGGTGCCGAACCGGTCCGCGGCCCAGCCGGTCACGGGGATGACGGTCGCCAGTGCCAGGGTGTAGGCGGTCATGGTCCACGCGACGGTTGCGTAGGTCGCGTCGAACTCGGACATGAACGTCGGCAGCGCCACGCTCACGACCGTCACGTCGAGGATCGACATGATGGCGCCGAGCACCACCACACTCGCGATCTTCAGAACTGCGCCGTCGATCTTGTCCGAGGCCGCGGGGGCGCCCGGAGGTGTCGGCGTCGTCATGGGTTCTCCTGACAATTGGCTCGCAGAACATCTCCCGCGAGAATGGGTTTCAGCGATTCGTACAGCCGGTCACGGTCCGAGTCCGACAGACGGGCGGCGAAGGCTCGCAACTCGTCCTTCTTGCTGTCGATGTGGCCGGACGCGATGCTCCGACCGGCCTCCGACAACGAGATCCTCTTGATGCGGCGGTCCTTGGGGTCCTCGCGTCGAACCACGAGACCCTGGTTGACCAGCTGGTCGATGTTGCGACCGGCGGCCGCGACCGAGAACCGCAGCCTCTCGGCCACCTCGTTGATCGCAACGGGTTTTCCGTGTTGCGCCAGCATGAACAGAGTCCGCGCCTGCGAGAACGACAGGTCCATGGCGATCAACTTGTCCATGGACTCCGACTCCCCCACCCCCAGCAGCCGCATGATGAACTCCTCGAGCGCCTGATACAGGTCATCGGGGGAAGCGGTCACTCGCGCAATAGTAGCGTTTGCGCAACTATTGCCCAAACGTAAGGAATGTGAAGACCGTCACGCCCCCCGAATCCCCCCCGCAGCAGTCCGATCCGATCACGCCCGTCACCGGGCGGGCAATCGAATTTCCGCCCGCCCTCGTGATCGCTACTGTCGGGACATGCGCTCCCGGGTCCTGATCCTGCTCCGGCACGGCAAGTCCGCCTACCCCGACGGCGTGGCCGACCACGAGCGGCCGCTCGCCCGGCGGGGGCAACGCGAGGCCGCGCTTGCGGGCGACTGGATCCGCCTGACGCAGCCCGCGGTGGACGCCGTGCTCTGCTCCACCGCCACCAGGACGCGCCTCACCCTCGCGGCCAGTGGTGTCGACGCACCCGCGCGGTACGTCGACACCCTGTACGGGGCGAGCGCGGCCGAGATCCTGCAGGAGGTCGCGCGCACCGACGCGGCGGTGCGGACCCTGCTCGTCGTGGGCCACGAGCCCGGCATCCCGGACACCGCGCTCACACTCGACCCGGACGGCCCGCTTGCCGACCGGATCGCGGACCGGTTCCCCACCTCGGCGCTCGCGACCCTCACGGTGGCCGGACCCTGGTCCGACATCCTCGACTCACGCGCCCGGCTCACCGACTTCCACATCCCGCGCTGAGCGGCCCCGGTCAGTCGCGGACGAGCACCGCCTTGCCGAGCACCTGGCCGGCCTCGAGGTCTGCCAGCGCGCGGGCCGCGTCGGCGAGCGGGTACCTGGCCTTGACCAGCGGCCGCAGGCCCTTCGCCACCAGTTCGGTCAGGTCCGCGTGCGTGCGTGCCAGCGCCGCCGGATCGGTGCGCAGGAACTCGCCCCAGGCCGCGCCGACGATGCTGATGTTGCGGAACAACACCCGATTCACCTTCACCGACGGGATACCGCCGCCCGCGAACCCGATCACCAGCAGCCGGCCCTCCGGCGCCAACACCCGAACGGCATCGTCGAAGGCGTCGCCGCCGACCGGATCCACCACCACGTTCGCGCCGCGGTTCCCGGTCAACTCGCCCACCCGGGCGGGCCACCCCTCGTCGAGCGCCACCACCTCGTCGGCGCCGAGCTCGCGGAGGAAGTCGTCGGCCCCCGACCGCCGGACCACCGCGATCACCCGCGCGCCATGCGCCTTCGCCAGCTGGATCGCCGCGGTACCGACACCGCCCGCCGCACCCAGCACCACCACCGTCTCGCCCGCCACCAGCCCCGCCCGCCGCGACAGCGCGAACTCCATCGTCTGATAGTTGATGATGAGCGAGGCCGCCTCCTCGAAGCTCAGATCGGCGGGTATCGGCATCACGCGCGCAGCCGCGATCGCGACGCGCTCCGCGTAACCACCGAGATCGGACATCGCCAGGACCCGGTCCCCTGCCGCGAACCCGCTGCCGTCCGGCGCAGAGACCACCACCCCGGCCACCTCGGCGCCCGGGATGAAGGGCGGCTCGGGCCGCAGCTGGTACTTCCCGTAGCTGATGAGCAGGTCCGGGAAGCACACCCCCGTCGCACGGACGTCGATCAGCACCTTGCCCGCCGCGTCCGGCTCGGGCACCTCCTGCACGGCCATCCCGGCGGGCCCGCTCAACTCCGAGACCACAACTGCTTTCACCACAGACCTCCGTCATCGCCCGACACCGCATCTGTTCTGCGGTCCGCAGCCCTGACGCTAGTCGTTGTCTCGCGTCGCCTGCGCGGGAAAGATACTGTTCGCGTCACGCCGGTAGCCACCGCAGAGGAGTGCAGTCTTGGACTTCGATCAACCGCTCGCCGTTCCCCCCGCCGACGGGCTGGGGTTCGCCACCTCGTGGCCGGTGCGCACGGGCGACGTCGCCCCCGACAACCGACTCCGGTTCGACGGCATCACCCGGTACCTGCAGGACATCGGTTCCGACAATCTCGATGCCGCCGAGCTCGCCGAAGCCGACCCGCTGTGGATCGTGCGGCGCACCGTCATCGACGTCGTCCGCCCTGCGTTGTGGCCGGATCGGATCCACCTGCGCCGCTGGTGTTCCGGCCTGTCGACCCGCTGGTCGGCGATGCGCGTGCAGCTCACCAGCGAGAAGGGCGCGCTGATCGAGACCGAGGGCTTCTGGATCAACATCAGCCCCGATACCGGCATGCCGACCCGGATCAGCGACGAGGGCATCGCCCTGTTGTCGCGGACCACGGACGAGCACCGGCTCAAATGGCGACCCTGGCTCGGCGGCCCGGCACCGGAGGACGACGGCACCGACGCCCGGTTCCACCTGCGATCCACCGATCTGGACCCGCTGGGCCATGTGAACAACGCCGCCTACTGGCACGCCGTCGAGGACCACCTCGTCACCAGACCCGATCTGCTGGCGACCCCGCACCGCGCCGTCATCGAGTACAACGCGCCCATCACCTCCGGCGAGCACGTCCATGTCCGCATCAGGCAGGACACCGAGTCGATCCGGCTGTGGTTCCTGGTCGGCGGCGATGTCAGGGCCGTTGCCCGGGTCTCGGGCATCGACCGCTGATGAGCCGCCGACCGGCGACCCCTACTTCTTGGCGATCGCCACCATCTCGGCGATGTCGAGCAGCTTGACCCGCGGCCGGCCGGCCGCCTTGCCGAGCTCACGTTCGCGGGCGTCGATCGCCTTCCACCCGGCCCAGTCCAGCGCCTCGGGCTGACGATCCGCCAGCAACGCCTCGAGCGCCTCGCGGTTGCCCTTCGGGGCGGGAAGCCGGTCCGCGGCGAGGTCCTCGAGGATCAGCGCGATGGTGTCGTGAGCGCACTGACGGTTGGTGCCGATCACGCCGGAGGGCCCGCGCTTGATCCAGCCGGCCGTGTACGTGCCCGGCATGGGTTCACCGGACTCCGGGTAGGTGACCCGGCCACCGACGTTCGAGATCGTGCCACGGGCCTCGTCGAACGGCAGGTCCGCGACCGGCACGCCGCGATACCCGACCGAGCGCAGCACCATCCTGGTCTCCAGCAGTTCGGTCTCGTCGGTGCTGCTGGCCCGCAACGTGCCGTCCGGGCCCTCGACCATCTCGTTGCGCGCCACCACGACCCCGCTCACGTGGTCGTCGCCCTGCACCTCGACCGGCGAGGCCAGGAACCGCAGCACGATCCGCTTCTCGTGACCGGCGAGAGGTCGATCCGCGTACTCCCGCAGGATCTCCATCTTCAGGCGCTTGGCCGGGCTCTGTGCGACCTCGGCAGCGCTGACGCTGTCGAGCTCGAGCTCGGCCGGGTCGACGATCACGTCGACGTCGGCCATCTGGCCGAGCGCCAGCAGCTCCGGGCTGGTGAAGGCGGCCTGCGCGGGTCCGCGCCTACCCAGCAGCACGACCTCCCGGATTGCGCTGCCGCGCAGTGCCTCCACCGCGTGCTCGGCCATGTCGGTCCGGGCCAGCTTGTCGGGATCGGTGACCAGGAGACGGGCCACGTCGAGCGCGACGTTGCCGTTACCGACGATGACCGCGCGCGGGCCGGACAGGTCGAAGGTGTGATCCGCGTATTCCGGGTGGCCGTTGTACCAGGCGACGAACTCGGTGGCGGCGAGGCTGCCGGGCAGGTCCTCTCCGGGGATGCCGAGGTGCCGGTCGCTCGGCGCCCCGACCGTGTAGAGCACCGCGTGGTGGTGCTCCATCAGGTCCTCGTGTGTCAGGTGCTTGCCGACCTCCACGTTCAGGTGCAGGCGGAAGCCCGGGCGGCGCGAGACCTCTGCGAACACGTCGGTGACCGCCTTGGTCTCCGGATGGTCGGGGGCGACGCCCGCGCGGACCAGGCCCCACGGCGTCGGCAGGCGGTCGAACATGTCGACCTCGATGCCCGAGCGCTTGAAGGACAGCAGCTCGCGGGAGGCGTAGAAACCGGACGGCCCGGCGCCGACGATCGCGACGCGGAAGGGCTCGTCGGCGGTCTTCGGGAACTTCAGCGAGGGAGCGGGTTCCGCGTCCTCGAGCTCGGTGCCCTCGAAGTAGTCGGCGTTGATCTTCGAGTACCGCGCCATCGACTCGGGCAGGTCGTCGTCACGGAAGATCGCCTCGACCGGGCACGCGTCGACGCAGAGCCCGCAGTCGATGCAGGTCTCCGGGTCGATGTAGAGCATCTCGGTCGACTTGAAGCCGCGCTCGTCCGGCGTCGGGTGGATGCAGTCCACCGGGCACACCTCGGTGCAACTCGCGTCGTTGCAACAAGGCTGGGTGATCACGAACGCCACTGTCGGCCTCCTCGAAACTAGAACCTGTTCCTGTAACGATACCCGGGCTGTGCGAGCAATGTCACAGAGGATCAGAGGATAGCCGCACGGCGCCGCACCCCACCGGCTTCGGACGGCGAATCGGCGGGTCAGCCGGTCAGCGGGTCAGCCGAGGAACTTCTTGCCCGCCACCGCGACGACGCCGAGCACGATCGCGAGGATCAGGGCGGTGCCGAAGCCGGCCAGCCACCAGACCACGCCGAAAACAACGATCGCGGGGGCTGCGGCCACCAGCGAGATGGCGGGGTTCTCCCGGACCACCTCCAGCGCCGACTGGGCCTTCGATCGGTCGATCCCCTTGCCCGCCATGTCGCGTCACTCCTTCACGTACCGGCCGGTGTTACGAACCAGTGCCAGATGTCCGGTCCTTTCCCCCACCATAGACCGCGGACACCCTCCACGATCCCGAGTGGACGTGCGAGCCGCCGAGACGCGGTCACCTCCACTGGCTCAAGGACACAAAGCGATGAGAACGCGGACGAGCTCAGCTTGCCGGTGGGTGTCGGTCTTGTCGAAGACATGCTGCAGATGGGTCCGTACTGTCGACAAGGAGAGCGACAGCTCCTCCGAGGTCTGTTTCAGGTCCACGCCTCGCATCACCTGCAGTGCGATTTCGGCTTCGGATCGGGTGAGATGGTAGAGCCGCTGCAACAGTTCCGTGGCGGGCTCGGGTTCGTTCTCCGGATCGATGATCAGGACGACGGCCATTTGCCCACCGAGGTGCACATCGGTGTCGCGGCGGGGATACGGCAGGACATGAATGACGTAAGGGCGCACGCCGGAGGGGCGACGACAGCTGAGCGATCGGCCTCGGCGGACGCGGGAGCCCCCGTCGGTGAGGGCGTTTCGAATGGCGCCGTGCAACTCCTGTTCGGCAGCTGTGTTCATCGCTGCGAAACGTCCTGACCGCATGCAGAGCCCGTCTCCAGCGCGACAGATTCGTTCGGCGGCAGCGTTCAGGTTGATCACCAGGTGATCGCCTCCGACGAGGATCACTCCATGCCGGATCACGTCCAGCACGCCAGCCGGTTCGCCATCACCGGCGGGCAACGGCGCGACTGCGTCTTGGGTACGCAGCGCCTGTTGTAAGTGCGCAATCAGGCCGCTCATCAACTTCACGCGGTCCGGGGTATCGAAGAACTCGGTGCGGGGAGGTGCCCCGACGATGAAGAAGTAGTTCTCTGGTGGGCCCGTCAGGCGGACCATCAGCCCATCACCCATGTCGTTGGGGCGCAACCAGCATGAGTAGAACTCCGAGTGCCTGCGGGGAGCGACCAGTTCAGATCCCGTGCGCACGGCGCCGACGGGCCCCTTCATCACGTTGGTCAGCACATGATCGAGACGCCCGTAGTGCTGCGCGTAGCTGGCTAATGCATCCGCCGGGAGAGTCGTGTCCCCGATGATGGACGAGGTGCCGTCGGGTGCCATGCCGAGCGTTCCAACCGTGCCGCCCATTTCGCGGTGGATATCTCGCACCGCCGGCCCCCACAGCTGGGGAGTGAGTGCCGCGGCGTAGACACCAGATACGAGACGCGAGAAAGCCTCGATCGTGACCATCGTCTGCCTCTTCATGCGTCGGGCTGTCAACCGTTTCGTGCTGTCAAGGCCATTCCAGAATAGCCGGATCTCATCTGTTCAGATGAGGCGGTGACGTGCTGGTCGTGATTACGTTGAATCGCTACGTCGGGCGAGTTCGCACCTGGCGAGGAACGCCGCAGCGGCAAGCAGGTGATCACGATGACAACCAATCAACGTCCGCTCACACCACCATGGACATCCACCGCAGGGCCAACGGGATTGCGTCGCCGACGGCGGATGGGAACCACCGCGGGCAACGCCAAGCACATCGGGCACATCGGTGAGCTGGCGGTCGCGCTCGGCATCGGGCTGGCAATCGCCGCGCCACCGGACGTGGCGGCCGCCGCGCCCTCCGGCGGCGACTCGTCCACCTCGTCGAGCTCCAGCGATTCCGACGAATCGTCCGACACGTCTCGCAGCGATTCCGACTCGTCGTCACGGTCCCGCTCGTCCGACGGCGGACCATCCGACACATCGAGCAGCGGCTCCGGATCGTCCGGCGGCTCGCGATCGTCCGGCGACGCGGACTCGTCGTCGCCTGCCGGCTCGTCCGACGGTCCGTCGTCCGACACGTCGAGCGGCGAATCCGCCGCGACCGGATCGGCATCGAGCGACGACACGGGCGATACCGGCTCGCCGGCACCGGATCCGTCGCCGGGTTCCACCGTGGACGGGGTCGGCGCGCCGGACCCGGCCACCCCCGCCGACGAGACGGCGCCGGCCACCGTCGACGAATCCGGTGGTTCGACCACGCAGGCCGGCCAACCGACGGCGGACACCGCGAGCTCGGGTTCGTCCGCACCGCCGCCCGCAGCGGTGCCGCCGGTCTCGCCCGGACCGGGATCGGGCCTCGATCACGCGGACATGGACGGCGCCGGCACGACGGCCCGGATCACGGATCCGTCGCCCGCCGAACCGAGCACGGCGCCCAGCCCACCCGCGGAGGCGGGCCCTGCAGCGCACCAACCGGGGCCGGCGGACCCCGCACCGGGCAAACCCGGGGCGGCGGAACCTGCCGCGCTCGAGCCGATCTCGAACGCACCGGCAGCACCACTGGTCAAGCAGTGGGCTCCGGCGACCATCGCCACCACGATCGATTCCACTGCGGCCCTGGCGCAGTGGGCGGACCACGAACTATCGGAAACGACGCACGACATCGTTCGGATGCAGGCACTTTCTCCGACACTCCCGACTTCGGCTGCCGAAGCCGCATCCCAGGTCGTGTCGAATGTCCTCGCAGCCGTGGGACTGCGGCCGTTCGCGACCGACGATCCGCTGGCACCGATCGAGTCGCCGATGGCCTGGGCACTCGCCGCGGCATGGTGTCGTCGACAGGAGCTGGCGACGTCCGCCGAGGCGACCCGGAACCTCAGCGCGGCACCGGCCACCACCAGCCAGCCGATCGAGACGTTCGAGACATCCCAGAGCTCCGCGACGTTCGCGGCACTGACGGCCGACGCTCCCGAGGCCACCACTGCGTCCGCCTCGTCCACCGCCCCGACCGGGCCGACCGTCGGGATACCCGACCGCAACACCGGTACGGTGCTCGGCGCGATCAACGCGTCCGGAAGTCAACCCGGCTACGCTGTCACGGGCGAACCGAGCCGCGGTAAGGCCACCGTCGACGCGACCGGCAACTTCACCTACACGCCAACGCACGCCGCGCGGCAAACCGCGGCATTGGACCCCACCGCAGACTACGACTCCTTCACCGTCACCGTGACCGACGGACAGACAAGCAACCCGGTGACCGTGCAGGTGCCGGTGTCGGCGGCACGGATGCAGGTCGCGCAGTCCACCAAGGTCGGGACCACGCCCTCCGGGGCCGCGATCGCCGGCACCAAGGCATACGTGACGAACCAGGGATCCAAGAGCGTGTCCGTGCTCGACAGCACCAACACCGTCGTCGCGACGGTGCCGGTCGGCACCTCGCCGACCGCGATCGCGGCGAACCCGGCCGGCACCCGCGTGTACGTCTCCAGCAGCGGCAGCCGCACCGTCTCGGTGATCGACACCAGCACCAACACGGTCGTCGCCACCGTACGGACCGGCATCGGCAGCACACCCAACGCCGTCGCCGTCGCCACCACCCCTGTAGGTACCCGCGCCTACGTCACCAACGGCGGCAGCCGCACCGTCTCCGTCATCAACACCACCAACAACACGGTCGTCGCCACCGTCGGCACCGGCACCACGCCCAATGCGGTCGCCGTCAACCCCGCCGGCACCCGCGCCTATGTCACCAACGGTGGCAGCAACACCGTCTCGGTCATCGACACCAGCACCAACAAGGTCGTCGGCACCGTCAATCTCGGCAGCGGCACCACACCGAACGCCGTCACCGTCAGCCCCGACGGTGCCCGGGTGTACGTGGCCAACCGCGGCAGCAACAACATCGCGGTCGTCGACACCGCCACCAACAGCGTCGTCGGCACGATCGGCGGCGTAGGGACGCGGCCGACCTCGGTGACGGTCACCCCCGACGGCACCGCCCTCTATGTCGCCTCGGATCCGGACACCCTCACCGTCATCGACACCCGGACCAACACGGTCGTGTCCAGTGTCGGCCTGGACCCGACAGCGGAGTCCGGCGCTCACCGCATCGCGCTGAGCACGGACGGCTCGCGGATGCTCGTCACCGACGCGGCCGACGGCACCGTGCGGACCCTCGCGCTCACCCACGTGAACTCCGCACCGACCGCGACCTGGACGGTCGGCGCACCCCGCGCATCCGACGGCGCCGTCGTCGTCACCCTCACACCCGCCGACCCCGACGGCGACCCCGTGACCTTCACCTCCGGTCCGGCGGGGTCCGGTTCCGTCGTCGCCGACGGAACCGGGGCGTTCGTCTACACCCCGACCACCGCCGCCCGCGACCTCGCCATGCAGACGCCCGGAGAGGACGCCGACCACTTCACCATCTCCGCCGGAGACGGCCAGTACTCGACGAATCTCGCGGTCACCGTTGCCATCTCACCGACCCAACCGCCGACCGTCGTCGACGTCGAGTCGACCGCCGTTGCGACCGGCCTCTATCCACGCGAGGCCGCTATCGTCGGCGATCGCCTGTTCGTCATCAGCGAGGAGGGCTACCTCTGGACGGTCGACCGTGAGACCAATGCGGTCGTGGGAGAGCCGATCCCCGCGGCAGGTTGGGCGCAGACCCTCACCGCAAGCACCGCCACGAACCGCCTGTACGTGAATGACGGCTACAACTCGACCATCTGGGTGTTCGACGCGACGACAGGCGAGGGCCTTGCGGGGATCCCGCTGCAGTACGAGGAATCCGAAGCATGGCCGGTAGCGCACGAGATGGCCGTCAGCGGGGACGGATCCCGGCTGTACGCCGCCAGCCCGAGTGGCGTCGTCTCGGTGATCGACACCTCCACGAACACGGTCCTTTCCACCCATCGGATCGCTACCCCGTCCGATCTGGAGATCAGCCCGGACGGAGCCACTCTGTACGGCACGACCGGCGGAACCGTGACGCTGACCGAGACCGATTCCATGACCACGGTCGGATCGGTGCAGGTCGGGCCGGTGTGGGACACCACCGCGACGGCCAGTGAGTTCTCCACCACCAACCAGGTCACGGCCGGCCCCGACGGGACACGGTTGTACGTGACCTACCGAGTGACCCAGGTGGCGACGAACACCGGCGGCCACGCGAACGGCGAGTTCATCGCGGATACCACCGGCCGCCAGTGGATCGTCACCGGCCGATACGGCGGCGTTGCGGTGATCGACGCCGATCCGACCAGTGCGACCTTCGGCACCGTGCTCGGGACCGTCCGTCTGCCTTCCTCCGCCCAGGACGTCGCGCTGAGCTCTGACGGCCGATGGGCCTACGTCACCGGCGCCGACGGACGCACGGTCTCGGTACTGGACGCGTCGACGCTCGCCGTCATCGGCACCTTCGTGACGGACGACGTCGGATCCTCACCCAGTGCGATCTACACGCCAACCCGCCAGATCGTCGTCGACCCCGACGATCCCGGCACCGTGTACGTCACCGACTTCAACGACGGCGTCGTGTACACGGTCACCGGCGTGCCGGTGGGCCAGTCGGCAGCAACGTCGGTCTGACCAGCCCGCAGACGACGGGTCGTGCGACGACCGAGTGTCGTTCGGTGGGGCACGACACGACAACGGCCCCCGATCCCAGAACTGGGATCGGGGGCCGCTTCGTTGTATCCGGCGACTACCGGTAGTCGGTGCTGAAGCCGTAGTCGTCGAGCGGAACAGCAGCTCCGGTCCCGGTGCCGAAGCCTTCCGGGCTGTAGTACTGATCCTCGTACGACGGCACGGCGTAGGCCGCGGCGCGCGCCTCCTCGGTCGGCTGGACCTGGATGTTCCGGTAACGGTTGATGCCGGTACCGGCCGGGATCAGCTTGCCGATGATGACGTTCTCCTTGAGACCGATCAGCTTGTCCGAGCGGCAGTTGATGGC
The DNA here is from genome assembly GCF_042665615.1 of Rhodococcus daqingensis. Classification (NCBI taxonomy): domain Bacteria; kingdom Bacillati; phylum Actinomycetota; class Actinomycetes; order Mycobacteriales; family Nocardiaceae; genus Rhodococcus; species Rhodococcus daqingensis. The sequence continues at coordinate 146,519 of NZ_JBHTCS010000017.1, forward strand.
CGCATCGGTCAGCACGCGGGTGGTCTCCTGGAAGGACGCCGCCGACAGCCACGAGTCGGTCGCCAGCGAGGCCTTGGTGATACCCATGAGCACCGGACGACCGGCAGCGGGCTCACCACCCTCGGCGACGACGCGACGGTTGGCCGCCTCGAACTCGGAACGCTCGGTGAGCGAACCGGGCAGGAACTCGGTGGCGCCGGAGTCGATGATCGTCACGCGACGCAGCATCTGACGAACGATCGTCTCGATGTGCTTGTCGTGGATCGACACACCCTGGCTCCGGTACACCTCCTGAACCTCGTTGACCAGGTGGATCTGCACCTGACGCGGGCCCATCACGCGCAGCACCTCGTGCGGATCGGCAGCACCCTCCATGAGCTGCTGGCCGACCTCGACGTGGTCACCGTCCGCCAGCAGGCGCTCGGAACCGTCGTCGTGCTTGAACACGCGCAGACGCTGACGCTTGGACAGCTTGTCGTAGACGACCTCTTCGCCGCCATCGTCCGGGACGATGGTGATCTTGTAGAAGCGGTCGCCGTCCTCGAGCTGCACCCGTCCGGTGACGTCGGCGATCGGGGCCTTGCCCTTGGGGACGCGGGCCTCGAACAGCTCCTGGACACGCGGCAGACCACCGGTGATGTCCTCGCCCGCGACACCACCCTGGTGGAAGGTACGCATGGTCAGCTGGGTACCCGGCTCACCGATGGACTGGGCGGCGACGATGCCGACAGCCTCACCGATGTCCACCAGCTTGCCGGTCGCCATCGAGCGGCCGTAGCAGGTGGCGCAGACGCCGGTGCCGGTGGTGCAGGTGAGCACGGAGCGCACCTTCACGTCGGTGATGCCGGCCTCGAGCAGCGCGTCGATGGCCGGGTCACCCAGGTCGGCGCCACGCTCGACGATGACCGTGCCGTTGGCGTCGACCGCGTCGGCGGCCAGCGTGCGGGCGTAGGTGCTGGTCTCCACGTGCGCATCCCGGATCAGCGAGCCGTCGGCCTGCTTCTCCGCGATCGTGGTGACGATGCCGCGCTCCGTGCCACAGTCCGTCTCACGGACGATGACGTCCTGCGAGACGTCCACCAGACGACGGGTGAGGTAACCCGAGTCGGCGGTACGCAGCGCGGTATCCGCCAGACCCTTACGGGCGCCGTGCGTGTTGATGAAGTACTCGAGAACGGTCAGGCCTTCCTTGAAGGAAGACTTGATCGGACGCGGGATGAACTCACCCTTCGGGTTCGTCACCAGGCCCTTCATGCCGGCGAGCGACCGAACCTGCGTCATGTTTCCGGCGGCGCCGGACTTCACGATCATCGGGATCGGGTTGTCGTCGGGGAAGAAGGCCTCCATGGCCTTACCGACCTCGTCGGTGGCCTCGGACCAGATCTTCACCAGGGCGCTGTTGCGCTCGGCGTGGTTGAGGGCACCGCGCTGGTACTTCTTCTCGATCTGCTCGGCCTGCGCCTCGAACTTGTCCATGATCTCGGACTTGCTCGGCGGCACCAGAACGTCCGAGATCGAGACCGTGACGCCCGAACGGGTCGCCCAGTAGAAACCGGCGTCCTTGAGCTTGTCCACGGTCTGCGCGACCACGATCATCGGGTAACGCTCGGCGAGATCGTTGATGATCGTCGCCTGACGCTTCTTCGGCATCTGCTCGTTCACGAACGGGTAGTCCGCGGGGAGCAGCTCGTTGAAGAGCACCCGGCCGAGGGTGGTCTCGGCGACCCAGCCCTCGCCGTAGTTCCAGCCGCCGTCGGGGAACAGCTCGTCCTCGAGGTCGCGCGGCGGACGCTGCGTGGTCAGGCGGACCTTGATCTTCGCCTGCACCTTCAGTGCGCCACGGTCCACGGCCATGATCGCCTCGGCGGGCGAGGAGTAGGCGCCGACCTCGGGCCGATCCTTGCCCGCGGCGACGAGCTCGCCGTCGGCACCCTCGTCGAGCCGGGTCAGGTGGTACAGACCGGTCACCATGTCCAGACGCGGCATGGCGAGCGGGCGACCCGACGCGGGCGAGAGGATGTTGTTCGAGGACAGCATCAGGATGCGGGCCTCGGCCTGCGCCTCCGCGGACAGCGGGAGGTGCACGGCCATCTGGTCACCGTCGAAGTCGGCGTTGAAGGCCTCACACACCAGCGGGTGCAGCTGGATGGCCTTGCCCTCGACGAGCTGCGGCTCGAAGGCCTGGATACCGAGGCGGTGCAGCGTGGGTGCACGGTTGAGCAGCACCGGGTGCTCGGCGATGACCTCTTCGAGGACGTCCCACACCTGGGCACGCTGACGCTCGACCATGCGCTTGGCCGACTTGATGTTCTGCGCGTGGTTCAGGTCCACCAGACGCTTCATCACGAACGGCTTGAACAGCTCGAGCGCCATCAGCTTCGGCAGACCGCACTGGTGCAGCTTGAGCTGCGGGCCGACGACGATGACCGAACGGCCCGAGTAGTCGACGCGCTTGCCGAGCAGGTTCTGACGGAAACGACCCTGCTTGCCCTTGAGCAGGTCGCTCAGGGACTTCAGCGGGCGGTTGCCCGGACCGGTGACCGGACGTCCACGACGGCCGTTGTCGAACAGCGCGTCGACGGACTCCTGCAGCATCCGCTTCTCGTTGTTGACGATGATCTCGGGCGCGCCGAGGTCGATCAGTCGCTTGAGGCGGTTGTTGCGGTTGATCACGCGGCGGTACAGGTCGTTCAGGTCGGAGGTGGCGAACCGGCCACCGTCGAGCTGAACCATCGGACGCAGCTCCGGCGGGATCACCGGCACGGCGTTGAGGACCATGCCCATCGGCGAGTTGCCGGTGGACTGGAAGGCCGCGACGACCTTGAGACGCTTGAGCGCGCGCAGCTTCTTCTGACCCTTGCCGCTGCGGATGGTCTCCCGGAGGCTCTCGGCCTCGGCGTCGATGTCGAAGTTCTCCATCAGCTTCTGGATGGACTCCGCGCCCATCGCGCCGGTGAAGTACTCGCCGTAGCGGTCCACCATCTCGCGGTAGAGGCCCTCGTCGACGATGAGCTGCTTCGGAGCGAGCTTGGTGAAGGTGTTCCAGATCTCCTCGAGCCGGTCCAGCTCGCGCTGGGCCCGGTCACGGAGCTGGCGCATCTCGCGCTCGCCGCCGTCCTTGACCTTGCGTCGCACGTCGGACTTGGCACCCTCGGCCTCGAGCTCGGCGATGTCCGCCTCGAGCTTCTGGGCGCGGGCCTCGAGATCGGCGTCGCGCTGGTCCGCGACGGACTTCTTCTCGACCTCCATCTCGGCCTGCAGGGTGGAGAGCTCGTTGTGGCGCAGCTCGTCGTCGACCGCGACGATCACATAGGCCGCGAAGTAGATGATCTTCTCGAGATCCTTCGGCGCCAGGTCCAGCAGGTAGCCGAGACGGCTCGGCACGCCCTTGAAGTACCAGATGTGGGTCACCGGAGCGGCGAGCTCGATGTGGCCCATCCGCTCACGACGCACCTTCGCGCGGGTCACCTCGACACCACAGCGCTCGCAGATGATGCCCTTGAAGCGGACGCGCTTGTACTTACCGCAGTAGCACTCCCAGTCCCGGGTGGGGCCGAAGATCTTCTCGCAGAAGAGGCCGTCCTTCTCGGGCTTGAGCGTGCGGTAGTTGATGGTCTCCGGCTTCTTGACCTCGCCGTAGGACCACTGACGGATGTCCTCAGCGGTGGCCAGGCCGATGCGGAGTTCATCGAAGAAGTTGACGTCGAGCACGTAACTTCCTTTCCCCAGAGGGATTATGGTGTGCGCTTCGCAGCGCCTACCTGTCTGCCAAATTCAAATGTGGGCTACGCCCCCGGGCCGCATCAACGATGCAGCCCGGGGACCAAACACCTAGTTCGCGAGATCGTCCACGGTCGCCGCCTCGTTCCTGGACAGGTTGATGCCCAGGTTCGCCGCCGCACGCTCGAGGTCCTCGTCGTCGCCGTCGCGCATCTCGATGGCCGCGCCGTCGGAGGACAGCACCTCCACGTTGAGGCAGAGCGACTGGAGCTCCTTGAGGAGCACCTTGAACGACTCGGGGATGCCGGGCTCGGGGATGTTCTCGCCCTTGACGATGGCCTCGTACACCTTCACGCGGCCGACCACGTCATCCGACTTGATGGTGAGCAGCTCCTGCAGCGTGTATGCCGCGCCGTAGGCCTGCATCGCCCAGCACTCCATCTCACCGAAGCGCTGGCCACCGAACTGGGCCTTACCGCCGAGCGGCTGCTGGGTGATCATCGAGTACGGACCGGTCGAACGCGCGTGGATCTTGTCGTCGACCAGGTGGTGCAGCTTGATGATGTACATGTAGCCGACCGAGACCGGGTACGGGAACGGCTCGCCGGAACGGCCGTCGAACAGGGTCGCCTTTCCGTCGGAGCCCACCATCTGGTCGCCGTCGCGGTTCGGGAGGGTCGAGCCGAGCAGACCGGTCAGCTCGTCTTCCTTCGCACCGTCGAACACCGGGGTGGCGATGTTGCTGTCGGCCGGGGCCGAGAGCATCTCCTCGGGCAGGTTCTCCGCCCATTCCGGACGGCTGCCGTCGCCGGCGATCTGCACGTTCCAGCCGGTCTTGCCGATCCACCCGAGGTGGGTCTCCAACACCTGACCGATGTTCATACGACGCGGGACGCCGTGGGTGTTCAGGATGATGTCGACCGGGGTGCCGTCGGACAGGAACGGCATGTCCTCCTGCGGGAGGATCTTGCCGATGACGCCCTTGTTGCCGTGGCGGCCGGCGAGCTTGTCGCCGTCCTGGATCTTGCGCTTCTGGGCCACGTAGACGCGGACCAACTCGTTGACACCGGGGGGCAGGTCGTCGTCGTCATCGCGCGAGAACACGCGGATGCCGATGACCTTGCCGTTCTCACCGTGCGGAACCTTGAGGGACGTGTCGCGGACCTCGCGGGCCTTCTCACCGAAGATCGCGCGCAGCAGGCGCTCCTCCGGGGTCAGCTCGGTCTCGCCCTTCGGCGTGACCTTGCCGACCAGCACGTCGCCATCGCGGACCTCGGCACCGATGCGGATGATGCCGCGCTCGTCGAGGTCGGCGAGGACCTCGTCGGAGACGTTCGGGATGTCGCGCGTGATCTCCTCGGCACCGAGCTTGGTGTCGCGGGCATCGATCTCGTGCTCCTCGATGTGGATCGAGGTCAGGACGTCCTCTTCCACGAGGCGCTGCGACAGGATGATCGCGTCCTCGTAGTTGTGGCCCTCCCACGGCATGATCGCCACGAGCAGGTTCTTGCCCAGCGCCATCTCACCGGCTTCGGTGCAGGGACCGTCGGCGATGACCTGGCCGGCCTCGACCCGCTCGCCCTCGTCCACGATCGGACGCTGGTTCGCGCAGGTGCCCTGGTTGGAGCGGGCGAACTTGCGCATCCGGTAGGTCTTACGGCTGCCGTCGTCCGCCATCACGGTGACGTAGTCGGCCGAGACCTCCTCGATGACACCGGTCTTCTCGCTGACGACGACGTCGCCGGCGTCGACCGCCGCGCGCAGCTCCATGCCGGTGCCGACCAGCGGCGACTCGGAACGGACCAGCGGCACGGCCTGACGCTGCATGTTCGCGCCCATCAGGGCACGGTTGGCGTCGTCGTGCTCGAGGAACGGGATCATCGCGGTGGCGACGGAGACCATCTGCCGCGGCGAGACGTCCATGTAGTCGACGTCCGCGGCCGGGATCAGCTCGACCTCGCCGCCCTTGGTGCGGACCAGGACGCGATCCTCGACGAAGCGACCGTTCTTGTCGACCTTGGCGTTGGCCTGGGCCTTGACGTGGCGGTCCTCCTCGTCGGCGGTCAGGTAGTCCACCTGGTCGGTGACCTGGCCGTCGACGACCTTGCGGTACGGGGTCTCGATGAAGCCGAACGGGTTGACCCGCGCGTACACCGACAGCGAACCGATCAGGCCGATGTTCGGGCCCTCAGGGGTCTCGATCGGGCACATGCGGCCGTAGTGCGACGGGTGCACGTCTCGCACCTCGAGGCCGGCGCGCTCACGGGACAGACCACCGGGGCCGAGCGCCGACAGGCGACGCTTGTGGGTCAGGCCCGACAGCGGGTTGTTCTGGTCCATGAACTGCGACAGCTGGGAGGTTCCGAAGAACTCCTTGATCGCGGCCACGACGGGACGGATGTTGATCAGGGTCTGCGGCGTGATCGCCTCGACGTCCTGGGTGGTCATCCGCTCGCGGACCACGCGCTCCATGCGGGACAGGCCCACCCGGATCTGGTTCTGGATCAGCTCACCCACCGTGCGCAGACGACGGTTGCCGAAGTGGTCGATGTCGTCGACCTCGACCGGGACCTCGACGCCGTCGGGCGCCGTCATCACGGTGTCGCCGGCGTGCAGACGCACCAGGTACTCGATCGTCGCGACGATGTCTTCCTCGGTGAGGGTCGACGCGGTGATCGGCAGGCCGTGGTTCAGGCCCAGCTTCTTGTTGATCTTGTAGCGACCCACGCGGGCGAGGTCGTAGCGCTTCTCCTTGAAGAACAGGTTCTCCAGCAGGGTCTGCGCGCTCTCCTTCGTGGGCGGCTCGCCCGGACGCAGCTTGCGGTAGATGTCGAGCAGCGCCTCGTCGGTGCCTGCCGTGTTGTCCTTCTCCAGGGTGGCCATGAGGATCTCGGAGAAGCCGAAGCGCTCCGTGATCTGCTCGGTGGTCCAGCCGAGGGCCTTGAGCAGCACGGTGACGGGCTGACGACGCTTGCGGTCGATGCGGACGCCGACGGTGTCGCGCTTGTCGACGTCGAACTCCAGCCACGCGCCGCGGCCGGGGATCACCTTGACGCTGTGCAGGTCCTTCTCGGTGCCCTTGTCCACGGAGTGGTCGAAGTACACACCCGGGGAGCGGACGAGCTGCGAGACGACGACGCGCTCGGTGCCGTTGATGATGAAGGTGCCCTTGTCGGTCATCATCGGGAAGTCACCCATGAAGACCGTCTGGCTCTTGATCTCGCCGGTGTTGTTGTTGATGAACTCCGCGGTGACGAACAAGGGCGCCGCGTAGGTCATGTCCTTGTCTTTGCACTCATCGGTCGAGGCCTTGACCTCGTCGAAGCGCGGGTCCGAGAACGACAGTGACATCGATCCCGAGAAGTCCTCGATCGGGGACAGCTCGGTGAGGATGTCCTCCAGACCGCCGGTGACACCGCCGTCGCCGCGGGCGGCAGCCCGCTCACGCCATGCAGGCGAACCGATCAACCATTCAAAAGAATCCGTCTGTAGATCAAGTAGCCCTGGAACTTCGAGAGGTTCGCGAATCTTCGCGAACGAGACCCTCTTCGGGGCTCCGGGGATTCCGGCATTTGCCTTGGTCTGGCTAGAGACTGCCAAGATGCGTCCTTCCAGCACCTCACGCGGGCCGCTCGTGCTGCGCGACCGCCGCTGTATCTGCTTCTTCATGTGGGGCGAATTCGCTGGTCACGACCCGAACGAAACTCGCCAACAGACGCAGGAAGCGATCGCTTCACAGGCGGTGAGGTGGAGAGGTGGACAGGAGGCAGCCAGCGCAACGTCCAAAGGTACCCGAAGTCGACGCAGAATACAACTGGACAGGGCAGCCGACTCGGCGCCCACGCCTGGTGTCCGTGCAATCCTTCGCGCCCGGTGCCTCCATTTGCGCCGGCGCGTACTTGCTCGGACTCGCTCCCGCAGAAGGAGCGATCTCGCATGTCTCGCCACTAGAGTGACGCCTCAACCCCGCCGCGTCAAGACACGACCCGGCGATTTGCCCCGCAGTCCCCTCCGGGACACCCGATCGGGCGCCCGCTCAGCGGTCCCGGATGTCCGTGATCAGCCAGTCGTCGCCGGACTTCTCCATGGTCACCGACAGCGGCCCCTGGGCGCTGCCCTGCGCCGCGCCGTCGTTGGTGGCGCTCACGTTCATGCTGGCCACGAGCTCGGCGCGATCCTCCGACAGCAGCTTCACGCCGATGTCGGTCACCTCGGCGTTCGTCGCGGTCTTCGTCTGGATGACGGCGTCCTTGGTGACGGCGGCGGTCCGGTCGAACTCCTCGCGCATGGCGTCGCTGAGCACCGCCCGAGCGTTGTCGAAGTCCTGCTCGACCGTGTCGAACTTGTAGGTGTAGAGGGTCTGGATCGCGTTCTTGGCGTCGGCGGTGACCTTCGAGGTCTCCGCGGTGTCGACCCACGCCTGGTTCGAGACGTCGGCGCCGGGCCGGAACGCGGCGAGGAGCGCGAAGGCGCCGAGCCCCAGTGCCACCAGGCCGATCGTCGCGACCCGCTTCCAGCCGGCCCTGACCGCCTCCTGATCGACCTCGGCCTCGGGAACGGCGTCCGAACCCGCGTCGGCCGCGCCCGACGCGCGGGGGCGCAGCGAGCTGGTCCGGTTGATCGCCTTCGGGGCCTGCTCCGGCTCCGGCGCGGTCACGACGCCCTCGCCCTCGCCCTGGACCTCCGCAGCGGAGGACGAGACCTCCGGCTCGGCCGCACCCTTCTGGGCCGGCACTGTCTCGGCGGCCACGGGCACGGCGTCGGAAGCGCCGACGGTGCCCGGATCAGGTGCCACGACCCGAGCCTCGGCCTCCGGTGAACTCGTGGACGCGGCGGCCTCGGGTTCGCTCACGGCCGCGCGGGCCGAGGCGGGCCCGGTGCCGGCCACGCGAGGGCGACGCCCCTTGGGCGGCGGCGTGCTGATGGTGCGACGACGTGGGGGCACTGTTCGATACTCCTTAGATCTTCCGCTGCCGGAGCTGCCGGTCGGTCGGGCCCTACTGCCCCGGCGCGGGAGCGGGCGCCGGGTTCTCTGCCGGCGCCGGGGCGGGTGCGGGTTCCTGGGCCGGGGCCGGGGTGCCGGGGTCCATGGCCAGCGGCGGGCCGACGTTCTCGACCTTCGAGGCCTTCCACACCCCGTCGACCTCGGTCAGCCCGATCCGCATCGTCACCTTGACCTTGTTGGTCGGCTGGTTCGGCCACGTGGTGGTCGTGGTGAGCACGACGAGCGAGTCCGCGGTGCCCTCGTCACGGCTGATGCCGGTGAGTGCGGCATCGAGCACCTGCGCCTCGCTCTTGGCACCGGTCTGCTTGACCTGCTCGGCCATCTGGTCCTTCGTCTCGGCGAGCGCCTCGAGCATCTCGTCGCCGGTGATCGACGACTCCATGTTCGCGAAGGTCTGGTCCAGGTTCGCCGAATCCACTGTGTTCAGGTTGATCGCCGCCTGCCGTGCCCCGGTCAGCGCATCGTCGCGGGCGGTGGCCGCCGGCTTCTCCGAGAACAGGGCCTGTCCCCAACCGAACCCGAACCAGACGGCGGCCACGAGGGCCCCGATGGCGAGCACACTCACCGCAGCGAGAACAGGCTTCAGCAGTTTCGTGCTACGCATCACGTTTTCTACCCTACTACTTGGTAACTTCTGCTCGGCTCCGCCGGAACGGCATCACTTCGGGGTGATGCCCAGCAACGGCGCCAGCTGCGTCGCGATCGGGTTGAGGTTGAGCTTGTCCGGATCGACCTTCGGCTTGTTGTCCCACGGCTGCGGTGTCTCCGGGTCCGCGTACACGATCCGGTTGGCGCTGCGGACGCCGGTGACGCTGCCGAGCGGCGTGGTGCAATTTGCCTGCATGTTCAGCGGGAACTCGTCGCGGGTCGGGTCGAAGTCGGGGTTCTCCCGCTTCATCTGCGCGAGGATCTCGTGGGTGCCCTCGTAGCCCTGGGTGCACGGCGGCGGGTTGTTCGTCTCGAGCAGCAGTCCCTGGTGCAGGGTGCCGTCGCCGGGGGCCGCGGTGCTCGCTCCAGCCGCGAGCCCCGGCAGGAACGTCAGCAGGATGTTCAGTGCGAGGGTCCGCGGACCGAGTGCCGCCGTCACCAGCGCCAGGTTGTCCAGGTCGGTGGTCAGGGCCGGCCCGGCCGAGTCGATCAGCGATCCGACCTCGTCGCTCGCGGCGGTGCCGGTCTCGATGAGCCGGCGCAGATCCGGATCGCTGGCCCGCAGCTGGGCCGTCACCAGGTCCAGGTCGGCGCTGAACTGGCGGATCGCGGAGGACTGCGCCGACTGGGTGTCGAGCACGGTCCGGGTGTCCCGGATCAGCGTCAGCGTCTGCGGCAGGTTCTCGATCCCATCCTTCGAGAGGGAGTTCAGCGAGTCCACCAGCACCTGCAGGTCGTCACCCTTGCCGTTGAAGGCCTTGCCCAGCTCGGTGACCGTGGTGTTGAGCGCCTTCAGGGGCACCGAACGCACCAGCGCGTTCGTGCTCGACAGCACCTCCTCGACCGGGACCGGGATAGCGGTGTTCTGGCGGGCGATCACCGAACCGTCCTCGAGGTAGGGGCCCTCGTCGCTGGTCGGCTGCAGATCCACGTACTGCTCACCGATCGCCGACCGGTTCGCCACCACGGCCTTCGCCGAGGACGGGATCTTCGGGGCGCTGGTGTTGATCTTGAGATCGACCAGCACGCCGTCGTCGGTCAGGTGCAGGTCCCCCACCGAGCCGACCGGGACGCCGCGGTAGCTGACCTCGGCGTTGGTGAAGATGCCGCCGGAGTCGGCGAGATCCACCTGCACCGTGTACTGCCCGAAGCCGAGCAGGTTGTCGAGCCGCACGTACTTCGCGCCGACATACAGCAGGCCGAGGATCGCGACGAGCGCGAACGCCACCAACTGATAGCGCACCAGAGCAGATCTCATCGGCCACCCACCCCCAGCTGATCGAGCAGGCCCTCGAGCGGAGTCGCGGGCTGATCCTTCTTGTCATCCACCGGTTCGGTACCGGGTGGCACCGGGGCGCCAGGAGCTGGCGCCGGCCTCGGCACGATCGGCGGCAGCGGGAGGATCGAGACCGTCGGCCACCCGGGCCGCGGGCCGTTCCCGTTGTAGTACGGGTTCGACGGGTCCACCTTCGGCACGTACCCGCCGTATCCCGGCGGCGGCGGGACGTACACCGGGTCCGGCATTCCGACGCCGAGCGCCTCGAACTGCTGGCCGAGCTGCATGTCCAGCGACAGGAACAGGTTCATCGAGTTGCCGTGGATGACCTTCTCCGCGCCGTCCGGGAACGGGAACGTCGGGATCAGCGGCAGGACGGTGACCAGGTCCTCGCTCGAGTCCGCGAGCGCCTGCAGGGTCGGCCGCAGGGCACGCAGGTCCGCGATCAGGTTGTCCTTGGACTGCACCAGCACATCGGTGCCGACCTGACCGAGCCGATCCAGTTGCGTGAGCATCTGGATGAACTGCGGTCGCTGCTCGTTGAGAACCTGCACTGCGGGCGGGATCTCCTCGAGGATCTTGCCGATCTGGTCGGTCTGCTCGTTGACCCGGCCGGTGAGGGTGTCCAGCCCGTCGAGCGCCCGGGTGATGTCGTCGCGCTGCTTGTTCAATCCGTCGATCAGCGTGTTGGCCTGCTCGAGCAGACCGCGCGCCTTGGACTCGCGCCCGTCCAGCGCGACGGTGAGCTCGTGGATGATCGGCTGCAACTGGGCCACCCCGCCGCCGTTGAGCAACAGGGACAGCGCACCGAGCACCTGCTCGATGTCGGTGGCGTGGCGGGTCCGGTCGACGGGGATCGTCGACCCGTCCGTGAGCCGGGCGGCGTCGGCGTTGACGGGCGGGGCCTTGAGTTCGATGAACTTCTCGCCGAGCAGGCTGGTCTGCTGCACGGAGGCCAGCGCGTTCGCGGGCAGATCGACGGTGGAATCGACCACCACCTCGACGGCAGCCGTCCAGCCGTCGTTGGGGACATCGATGCTCTGCACGCGGCCGACCGGGACACCGTCGACCTTCACGGTGGACTGTGGCACCAGGTCGAGGACGTCGTCGAACTCGACCGTCAGGTGCATCGGGTCGCTGCCGAGGTCGGCGCCGCCGGGCAGCGGGATGCCGTAGATGCCCTTCGACCCGCAGCCCACGACGGTCAACGCGACAACGCACGCGCCTACACCGACCACGACCGAGCGCTTCACTGATCGCTCCTGCATCACTGGCCACCCCGCGGGATGTTCTGGTCGCTGAGGCCAGGGGCCTGCGAGTTTCCGAGTCGAGGCGAGATGGTGCCGGGGACCGTGCCGGGCGCCGACGGCCGCTGCAGGTTGTCACCGCTGAGGATGCCGAACGGCAGATTCAACGTCGGCGTCTTCACGCCCGCGGTCACCTGGTCCATGATCCCCTTGCAGTTGTCGATGAGCGGGCGCATCTGACGACCCAGCGCGTCGAACTTCGGGTCTCCCGGCATCAGCTTGCCGAGGTCGATCAGCTTGCAGAGCGTCCCGAACGGGTCCTGGGTCTCCGGCAGGTTCACCCGCGACGCCAGCGTTCCGGACTCCGCGTCGTACGAGTTCACGACGTTGCTGATGGCCAGCGGCAGGGTGGTCAGTGCATCGACCAGGTCCTGCCGGTTGTCCGCGAGAGTCTGGGTCACCTGGACCAGCCCCTCGGCGTTGCTCGTGACGGCGTCCTTGTTGTCGCGGACGAACACCGCCACGTCACCGAGCGCGAAGGACAGCTGGTTCAGCGCGTCGCCGAGGTTCTGCCGCTCCCCCGCCAGGAAGCCGCTGAGGTCGGAGAGCTGAGTATTGAACTGGCGCACCTGCTCGTCGTTGGCGGCAAGGGCGCTGACGAACGTCTGCAGGTTCCGGATCGTCTCGAACAGGTCGCCGCGGCTGAGGTTGAGGGTCTCCGCCGCCTTGGACAGCTCGGTGATGGTGGCGCCGAGCGCCTCGCCATTGCCGTCGAGGTTCCTCGCCGTGGTGTCGACGAACTCGGACAGCGCGCCGTCCTGGTTCGCGCCCTCGGGCCCGAGCGCCCTCGCCAGTTCGTCGATGCTCGAGTACAGCTGGTCGACCTCGACCGGGGTCGCGGTCCGCTCGCGGGGAATGGTGGACCCCGAGGCCATCACCTCGCCGCCCGAGTAGGCGGGGGCGAGCTGGATGTACCGGTCGGACACCACCGACGGCGTGATCTGCGCGGCCTTGGCACCCTCCGGGATGTTCACACCGCGGTCGACGCGCATGGTCACCTTGACCTGGTCACCCAGCGGCTCGACCTCGTTTACGGAGCCGACCTTCACTCCCAGCACCCGGACGTCCGAGCCGTCGTAGATGCCGACCGACTTGTCGAAGTACGCCGTGATCTTGGTGGTGCCTGCACGGGTGAGTAGCCACCAACCGCCGAATCCCACCACCAGCAGCCCCACCAGAAACAGGGCGGTGGCAATGATCTGGCGGCTGCTGAATTTCTGCAGCCGCCCCGAGCTCACGCCGGTCATCAGTTACCCCCAATGGTTCGAACGGGATCGCGGTAACCCGGGATGAGCGGGAGCGCGGGCGGCGTCAGGTTCACGACCACCTGGTCGAACCAACGACCGTTGCCGACGATGTTCGAGTACAGCCGTGTGAACGGTGCGTACAGCTTGATCGCCCGGTCCAGGTTGTCGTTATTGTCCTGCAGGATCTGCACCACCCCGCGGAGCTGTTCGAGCGCGGGACCGATCTGTGCCTCGTTCTCCGCGACCAGCCCGGTCAGCTGCTGCGAGAGCCGCTTGGTGCCGGCGAGCAACTGGGAGATGGACTGCTGACGGCTGTTCAGCTCGCCGAGCAGCAGACCGGCACTGCCGATCAGCTGGGTGAACTCGGCGTTGCGGTCGGCCAGCACCTTCGAGGTGTCGGCGGTCGCGGCGAGGAGCTTGCGCAGCTCCTCGTCGCGGCTGCCGATGGTCTCCGACAGCCGGGTCACCCCGTCGAGCGAGGCCCGGATGTCCGCGGGTGTCCCCGAGAACGCATCCGAGAGCGTCTCCATGCTCTGTGCGAGCTGCGGGACGTCGATCGCGTCCAGCGTGGTGGTCGCGTCCCCGAACGCGTCGAGCACGTCGTACGGGGAGGTGGTGCGCTCCAGCGGGATGACGTCCTTGGCATCAAGGGTCTCGGATCCGCGGGGGTCGAGCGCCAGGTACTTCTGCCCGAGAATCGTCTTGATCTGGATCGACGCGGTGGTCTGATCACCCACCCAGGCGTCCTTGACCTTGAAGGCGACCTCGACCTTGTCACCGTCGAGCTCGACGGCGGTCACCTTGCCGACCTTGACGCCCGCGATGCGGACCTCGTTGCTGGGCTTGAGCCCGGCGGCCTCGGTGAACTGGGCCCGGTAGGTGGCGCCGGCCCCGATCAGCGGCAGGTCGTCGAGGAAGAACGCCGACATCGTGGCGAGCAGCACCACCACGATGCCGAGCGCACCGATGGTTGCCGGGCTACGACGTTTTCTCACTGGCCTGCCCCGTTCGCCGAGCACCGCGGTGCGGAGTTGGTGTAAATCGGCTGGTTGACCGTCGGCAGTCCGGTCGGCAGGTTGAGGTACGGCGACTGACCGGGACCCGCGACCACGTCGATGCCGCACAGGTAGAACTGGAACCACGACCCGTAGCTCGCGATGCGACTGAGCTTGTCCAGCTTCACCGGCAGGGTGGTCAGGATCTTGTTCACCTCGTCGCTCTGCGCGTTCAGCGTGCCCGCCAGCGTGTTCAGCGCGGACACCGAGCCCTGGATCGACGGCCTCGTCGGCTCGAGCACGTCCGCGGTCGCATCGGTCAGCCCGGCGAGCGAGGTCACCGCGCTCCCGACCACGCCGCGGTCGTTGGCCAGTCCCGTGACGAGCTGCTGGGTGTTGACGATCAGCGAACTCAGCTCGTCGTCGTGCTGGTTGACGGTGTCGAGAACCCCGTTGAGGTTGTTGATCACGTCGCCGATCACTCGGTCCTTGTCCGCGATGGTGTTCGTGAGGCTGGCCGTGTTGCGCACCAGCTCCGAGATCGTGCCGCCCTCGCCCTGGAACACCTGGATGATCTGGAACGACAGCTTGTTCACGTCGTCGGCGCTGAGCGTCTGGAACAGCGGCCGGAAGCCGTTGAACAGGGTCGTCAGGTTGACCGCGGGATTGGTGCGCTCCAACGGGATGGTCGCCCCGCCGGTCAGCTTCATGCCCTGTGCACCCTCACCCTGTTCCAGCGCGATGTAGCGCTGGCCGACCAGGTTCCGGTAGCGGATGGTCGCGGTCGAACTGGCCGGGAGCCAGTCGCGGTCGGTCAGCGAGAACTGGACCTCCGCTTCCCGCTCGTTCACGATCGCGATCTTGTCGACCTGGCCGACCCGCACGCCCGCGATGCGGACCTCGTCGCCCTTGTTGAGGGAGGCGACGTCCGTGAAGATCGCGTTGAACTTGGTGCCGCCGCCGCCGCTGGTGTTCGCGATGGTCAAGGCGAGCGTCGCGGTCGCCACCACGGTGACGACGGCGAAGACGATGAGCTTGATCAGGGGAGCCGCGAGACCTCTCATCGGACACTCACCTCCGTTCCCCTCAGTGCCGGCGCGCCCAACAGGGTCGCCCAGCCGGGTACCGCCTCCGGCAGGGTGCCGGTGCCCTCCCCGTAGATCACTGCCAATGTGTCCTGCTCGAGTGTCGATCCGGTGTATCCGGCGGGCGTGTTCTGCCCGGCCGCGGGGCTCGGGATCATCGAGTACTGCGGTGCGGCAGGCGACGGCACGTACGCGGGGCCGGGGTTACGCGAGGGCACCTGGTAGGAACCGTCGTTGTACGAGCCGCCCGGATACTGCCCGAACTTGTAGCCGGGTTCCGCGGGCGTGTAGCACTTGGCACCGCGGGTGTCGAAGAGCCGGGGCTCGTCCTGGTTGGGCAGGTAGCGCCCCTTCGGGTTGACGAACACCGTGGCCGCGCGGGCGCCCGGGTGGTCCTTGAGGCTGCCGTCCGCGTTGAGCCCGAGGATGTCGCTCGCGCTCTTCACGATCGGGACGAACTGCGCGAAGGTGCACCCGAAGGTCGGCGACGCGGCCGCCAGGACCTCGAGGGCCTCCCGCGAGTCCGCCGCGATGGAGATCAGCGAATCCTTGTTGGCCTCCAGGAAGTCCGCGGTGCTGCCGCCGGTCGCGGTCAGCGAGGACATCAGAGTCCGGATCTGGTTCTGCTGCTGGACCACGGTCGCGCCGGTGGTCCGCAGGTTGTCGAACGCATTGATCAGCTCGGGAGCGGCGTCCGCGTAGGTCTGCGAGAAGTCCGCGAGACCGCGCAGGCCCTCCTGCAGGTTCGGCAGCTCGGTGTTCACCCCGGCGAAGATGGTCTCGAGTCGCTCGATGCTCAGCCCGATCTCGTTGCCCCGCCCGGCCAGCGCCTGCGACAGTGCACCGAGGGTGTTGGCCAGGTCCTGCGGCGGGACCGCCTGGAGCAGCGGCAGCAGCCCGTCGAGCAGTTCGCCGACCTCGATCGCGTTGCCGCTCTTGTCCTGGAGCAGGGTGTCGCCCTGGGAGATCGGGGCGGCGGTGTCGCCGGGAGGAATGATCAGCGAGACGTACCGCTCACCGAACAGTGTCTTCGGCAGCAGCCGCGCCGTGGCATTGGAAGGGATCAGTTCAGCCTTGTCGGGGTCGATCGCCAGGACCGAGGTGACCTTGCCGTCCTCGGTCGAGGCGGAGCGCACCTCGCCCACGATCAACCCGCGCACCTTGACGTCCGCGTGGTTGGGCAACGAGTTGCCGACCGTGTCGGTGACGAGATTGACCTTCACGACCTCCTTGAACGACTTGTTGTACATGCCGATCGTGAACACCAGGAACAACGCGAGAACGAGGAAGAAGGCCAGGCCCAGAATGCGTCGGCGCAGCGCCGAACCACCGTTGGTCATCCGGCCACCCTCACTGTGGTCGTGGTGCCCCAGATCGCGAGGCTGAGGAAGAAGTCCAGCACCGCGATCGTCACGATCGCGGTCCGCACGGCCCGGCCCACGGCCACGCCGACGCCTGCCGGTCCGCCGGAGGCGTTGTAGCCGTAGTAGCAATGGATCATGATCAGCACGAACGCGAAGACCAGTACCTTGCCGAATGACCAGAGGACGTCCGCGGGCGGCAGGAACAGGTTGAAGTAGTGGTCGTAGGACCCACTCGATTGACCGTTGAAGACGGTGTTGATCATTCTCGACGCCAGATAAGCCGCCAACAGGCCGACGATGTACAGCGGCACGACCGCGACGAACCCGGCGATCATCCGGGTGGAGACCAGGAACGGCACGCTCGGCACGGCCATCACCTCGAGGGCATCGATCTCCTCCGAGATGCGCATGGCGCCGAGCTGGGCGGTGAAGCCACAGCCGACCGTCGCCGACAACGCGAGGGCCGCGACGAGCGGGGCGATCTCGCGGGTGTTCACGTATGCGGACAGGAAGCCGGTCAGCACGGAACTACCGAGCTGCTCGAGCGCCGCATACCCCTGCAGACCCACGACGACGCCGGTGAATCCGGACATCATCACGATGACGCCGATCGTGCCACCGATGACGGCGAGCGCACCGCTGCCGAAGGTGACTTCGGCGAGCAGCCGGAGCACCTCCCGGCCGTAGTGCGTGAGCGTCCGCGGAATCCAGCCGATTGCCCTCGCGTAGAAGGACATCTGGTCGCCGGCGCGATCGAGAACGTTCAGTGGCGCGCGGGTCACCTTGCGCGCACGCATCAGTGTCCGGTCGCCGCGACCCTTGGCGATCGTCATCGGTTATGCCCCCTTGGCAGGAACGATTTGCAGGTACACCATCGTCAGGATCAGATTGGCGAAGAACAGCAGCAAGAAGGTGATGACAACCGTCTGGTTGACTGCCTCGCCAACGCCCTTCGGCCCTGGGTTGGGGTGCAGGCCCTTGTAGGCCGCGACCACGCCCGCGATGACGCCGAACACGGCGGCCTTCGCCTCCGCGATGTAGAGATCCGGCAACTGCGCGAGCGCGGAGAACGAGGACAGGTAGGCGCCGGGGGTACCGCCCTGGAGGATCACGTTGAAGAAGTACCCGCCCGCGATGCCGACCACCGAGACGAGCCCGTTGAGCAGCACCGCGACCAGGATCATCGCCAGCACGCGGGGGACCACGAGGCGCTGGACCGGGTTGATGCCCAGCACCTCCATGGCGTCGATCTCCTCACGGATGGTGCGCGAACCGAGGTCGGCGGTCACCGCCGAGCCGGCCGCACCGGCGATCAGCAGGGCCGTCACGATCGGACTGCCCTGCTGGATCACGGCCAGCACGCTGGCCGCACCGGTGAAGGACTCGGCGCCGAGCTGCTTGATCAGGGATCCGGTCTGCAGTGACACGACCGCGCCGAACGGGATCGCGACGAGCGCCGTCGGCAGGATCGTCACACTCGCGATGAACCAGGCCTGCTCGATGAACTCCCGGAACTGGAACGGCTTCCTAAACGTGTTCCGCACGACGTCGACGAAGAGCTGGAAAATCAACCCGGCCTGTGTCAACGCGGCCGTCAGCGGACTGAGCAGCGTGGCTTTGGTACCCCCCACGCGCGTGTTACCCGCGTCCCCAGGTGGACGTCTCCAGGCCGGAGTCGTCGTATGCGGGAATCACCTGAGTGTTGTCTTCGGTGTCGAGGCTCTCCTGGATCGCGACCTGGGCGTTGTGGGGCAGCGTGTGCATGATCCGGCGGACGCGCTCCTGACGGCGGGCGACCGCCTGGCGGAACGGCATACCGGGGGTGGCCCGCATCTGCGGGACGATGCCCTCGACGTCGTCGACGCCGCCGTGGTGGTGACCCGCATCGACCATCGCCTGCTCCTGGGCCATCTGCGCCTCGTCCTTTTCCTCGGACATGCCGATGGGACCGAGCATGCTGCCGTTGAGGAACTGCTTGACCACCGGCTCGTCGCTGGTAAGCAGCACCTCGCGGGGTCCGAACATGACGAGTTCCTTGCGGAACAGCATGCCGATGTTGTCCGGCACGGTGCGCGCGAGGTTGATGTTGTGCGACACGATGAGGATCGTCGCGTCGATCTGCGAATTGATGTCGATCAGCAGCTGGCTGATGTACGTCGTGCGCACCGGGTCCAGACCGGAGTCGGGCTCGTCGACGAGGATGATCTCGGGGTCGAGCACGAGCGCCCTGGCCAGCCCGGCACGCTTGCGCATACCGCCGGAGATCTCACCGGGAAGCTTGTTCTCGGCACCGATGAGTCCGACGAGCTCCATCTTGCCCATCACGATGTTGCGGATCTCGGACTCGGACTTCTTGGTGTGCTCACGCAGCGGGAAGGCGACGTTGTCGAAGAGATTCATCGATCCGAACAGCGCACCGTCCTGGAACAGCACGCCGAACATCTTCCGGATCTCGTAGAGCTCACGGCTGGAGCACTCCAGGATGTCGGTCCCGTCGATCACGATCGAGCCGCGCTCCGGACGGAGCAGACCGATCAGCGACTTCAGGAACACAGACTTGCCCGTACCGGACGGGCCGAGCAGGGCGGTGACCTCTCCCGGGGGGAGCGTCAGGGTCACGTCCTGCCAGATCTTCTGCGAGCCGAACGACTTTGTGAGTCCCTCGACTACTACCTCTACTCCCACCGAAAACCTCCACGCTTTTCGACACGTCTACCCAATGTGGGTTGGGTCACTCTATCGCATCGAAGTGGTACCTGTGACTCCAAATGCTACTGGTGAGTAGGGTACGGGGGAAATCGATTCCGCGCAAGACCAATTTAGGCCGTCTGACCTGCGCAGATACACCGAATTTCACTGAACGAGCGTCCAATCTTCGGGGCCGGTCGAGACACCGATCCGGGCGCGCCGCCCGA
The DNA here is from genome assembly GCF_042665615.1 of Rhodococcus daqingensis. Classification (NCBI taxonomy): domain Bacteria; kingdom Bacillati; phylum Actinomycetota; class Actinomycetes; order Mycobacteriales; family Nocardiaceae; genus Rhodococcus; species Rhodococcus daqingensis. The sequence goes on from NZ_JBHTCS010000017.1 coordinate 166,081, forward strand.
GCACCAAAAAGGGCCGTCCCCCTTGCGGGGAACGGCCCTTCTGTCGAGCGTGAGCGCTGCGTTGTTACGCGGCGGTCTTACTTGACGGAGATGGTGGCGCCTGCAGCCTCGAGCTTCTCCTTGGCGGCGTCGGCCGCGTCCTTGGCAACCTTCTCGAGGATGGCCTTCGGCGCGCCCTCGACGAGGTCCTTGGCCTCCTTCAGGCCCAGGCCGGCGACGACCTCACGGACGACCTTGATGACCTGGATCTTCTTGTCGCCAGCCGACTCGAGGACGACGTCGAACTCGTCCTGCTCGGACTCGGCCTCAGCGGCGGCGGCCGGGGCACCGGCGGCGGCAACGGCGACCGGAGCGGCGGCGGTGACCTCGAAGGTCTCCTCGAACGCCTTCACGAACTCCGAGAGCTCGAGGAGGGTGAGCTCCTTGAACTGGTCCAGCAACTCTTCGGTGGTGAGCTTCGCCATGATGGCGGTCCTTCCTGTAAGTCCCATGTCGCTGATCCGCGACGAAGTGGGAGGGGTTTGTTACGCGATACGCAAGACCTCATGCGCCCACCAGGCGGTGGACACGGCCTCGTGCGGATCAGCTTTCGGCTGCGGAGCCTTCCGCGGCCTTCTTGTCCTGCAGCGCAGCGGCCAGGCGGGCCATCTGCGAGGCGGGGGCATTGAACAGGCCTGCGGCCTTTGCCAAGTTGCCCTTCATCGCGCCGGCGAGCTTGGCCAGCAAGATCTCGCGGGACTCGAGGTCCGCGATCTTGTTGACCTCGTCCACGGACAGCGCATTGCCGTCCATGTAGCCGCCCTTGATGACAAGCGCCTTGTTGTCCTTCGCGAAGGCCTTGATGGCCTTCGCAGCGTCAACCGGCTCGCCCTTGATGAACGCAATGGCGGTCGGTCCGACGAACAGGTCGTCAAGGCCCTCGACGCCCGCCTCTGCGGCGGCGCGCTTGACCAGGGTGTTCTTGGCGACGGAGTAGGTTGCGCCTGCTCCGAGCGCGCGTCGCAGCTGCGTCAGGCTGGTCACCGACAGACCACGGTATTCGGTGATCACGGCGGCAGTCGAACCCTTGAACTGCTCAGTGATCTCCGTGACTGCGGAGACCTTTTCGGGCTTTGCCATACTTCGCCTCCTCTCGTGACATCGTGTTGGTGCACCCTCGGGATGCGGCCGTGACAATGCAAAACGCCCCGGTGCAGGCACACGGGGCGTCACGAAGAGATCCGGACCCAGCTCACGCTCAGGCCCACCACTCCCCTACCTCGTCCTCCTGCGTGGGCCGTCGGGCAATGTCCCGAACCTTCAACCGATGCCTCGCGGCATCGGTGACCAACGGTCTTGGGTAGAACTTCTTGGGGTGAACTCGAAATAGTTCGAACTCTTCACGAGAGAGTACCGGAACGGCCGTGACCATCCAAAACGAGAGCCGCCACAGGCGGGAAACGTGACGAGCGACACAAAGTGTCCGCGTGAGTGACCGACAATACCCAACATGACTGTTATCTGCAGTTACACATAGCGGTAGCGTCACAACCCATGACCACGCTGGAACGCACCAACCCACCCGACACCAGGGTCGAGCTGATCCCCTCACGAGCGCGGCGATTCGCGGCACTCGCGGTGATCTGCCTCGCGGAACTGCTGGTGGTCCTCGACAACACCATCGTCAACGTCGCACTGCCGTCCATCGGCGTCGAACTCCACACCGGGGTCAGCGGGCTCCAGTGGGTGGTCGACGCCTACACCCTCACGTTCGCCGGACTGCTGCTGGCCTGCGGCAACCTCGGCGACCGGTACGGCCGCCGCCGAATCATGATCATCGGCCTGATCGGCGTCGGCGTGATGTCCGTGGCCGGCGCCAACGCCGAGACCCTCGGTCAGGTCATCGCCGCCCGCGCCGCCATGGGGGTGTTCGCCGCCGCGGTCTTCCCCGCCACCCTCGCCCTGATCATCAACATCTTCACCGACGCCCGCGAACGCGCGCTGGCCATCGCCGCGTGGACCGCCATGGCCGGATTCGCCATCGCGATCGGACCGATGTCCGGCGGCTGGCTGCTCGAGCACTTCTCGTGGCACTCGGTGTTCTGGATCAACGTCCCGGTCGCCGCCGTCGCGATCATCGCCACCCTGCTCCTCGTCCCGGAGTCGCGGGCGTCGCGGGTCGGTCGCCTCGACCCCGTCGGGATCGCACTGTCGATCGCCGGCATCACCCTGCTGGTGTGGTCGATCATCGAGGCACCCCGCTACGGGTGGCTCACCCCGGCCACCCTCGGCGGTATCGCGGTCGCGGTCGTGCTCCTGCTCGCCTTCGTGTGGTGGGAGCTGCGCACGACGGCCCCCATCCTCGACATGCGCCTGTTCCGGAACCGCCGGTTCTCGCTGCCCGCGCTGGCGATCGCCGTCGGGTACTTCTCGATGTTCGGCTTCCTCTTCCTCATCACGCAGTACTTCCAGGGTGTCCGCGAGTACACGCCGCTCGAGTTCGGCATCGCCTCGTTGCCGTTCGCGGTCTCCGTCGCGGTCGGCGCCCCCATCGCCACCCTGCTCGCCCAGCGCATCGGCACCACCGCCGTCATCGTCTTCGGCCTGCTCCTGACCGGACTCGGCCTCTACCTCGGCGGACTCGTCGACGTCGACAGCAGCTACCTCACCGACGTGCTGCCCTCCATGGTCTCGATGGCGCTCGGCCTCGCCATCGTCCAGGGGCCGGCCACCGAATCGGTCATGTCCTCGCTCCCCCTCGACGAGGCCGGCGCGGGCTCCGCGGTCAACGACACCACCCGCGAGATCGGCGGCACCCTCGGCGTCGCCGTGCTCGGCTCCATCGTCGCGTCGTACTACTCGACGAAGATCTCACCGATCATCGACCGGGTTCCCACCATGCTCATGAACGACGACGAGAAGGGTTTCGCGCGGGCGACCGTGCTCAGCGTCCTCGAGATCCGCAAGCGCGAGATCCCGGCGATGGTGGAACCCCAGCGCGAGACCCTCATCATGACCATGAAGGCCGCCGTCCTCGAGGGCTCGCACGCGGCGTCCCTCGTCGCGACGGGCGCGGTCGTCGTGTGCGCCGTCGTCGTCGCGCTCTTCCTGCCCTGGGCCCCCGCCCGCGGCGAGTCCGTGCTGATGGGTTGGCGCACGAAGAACTGACGGGCCCCCGACAGACGACAAGGCCGGTACGGAGGAATCCGTACCGGCCTTGTCGGTGTCGACGTGTGGTCGAGCGGTCTTACTCTGCAGCATCCTCGAGGAGGTTGCGGGTGCGGTTCGGGTCCACCGGGATGCCCGGTCCGGTGGTGGTCGAAACCGTGACCTTCTTGACGTAACGGCCCTTCGCGGAGGACGGCTTCGCACGCAGGATCTCGTCCAGCGCGGCGCCGTAGTTCTCCACCAGCTTGGCGTCGTCGAAGGACGCCTTGCCGATCACGAAGTGCAGGTTGGCCTGCTTGTCGACGCGGAAGTTGATCTTGCCGCCCTTGATGTCGTTGACGGCCTTGGTCACGTCGGTGGTGACCGTGCCCGTCTTCGGGTTCGGCATCAGGCCACGCGGTCCGAGGACGCGGGCGATGCGGCCGACCTTGGCCATCTGATCGGGGGTCGCGATCGCGGCGTCGAAGTCCAGCCAACCGCCCTGGATGCGCTCGATCAGGTCCTCGGCACCCACCGCGTCCGCGCCGGCGGCCTCGGCCTCGGCGGCCTTCTCGCCTGCGGCGAACACGATCACACGGGCGGTCTTACCGGTGCCGTGCGGGAGGTTGACGGTGCCGCGGACCATCTGGTCCGCCTTGCGGGGGTCGACGCCGAGTCGAACGGCGACCTCGACGGTCGCGTCCATCTTCGTGGAGGAGGTCTCCTTGGCCAGCTTCGCAGCCTGCAGTGGGCTGTAGAGCTTGGTCTGGTCGACCTTCTCGGCGGCGGCGAGGTACGCCTTGCTGCGCTTTGCCATGTGTTCTGTCCTTACTAACGGTTCAGTTGTGGTTTCGGGCCTGGCCGGCCCTCCCACGCGATCTGGAGGTGCTTAGCCCTCGACGGTGATACCCATCGAGCGTGCGGTGCCGGCGATGATCTTCGCGGCCTGCTCGATGTCGTTCGCGTTGAGGTCTTCCTGCTTGGTCTTCGCGATCTCGCGCACCTGGTCCATGGTCACCGTGGCGACCTTGGTCTTGTGCGGCTCGCCGGAGCCCTTCTGCACGCCTGCGGCCTTGAGCAGCAGTCGCGAGGCGGGCGGGGTCTTCAACTTGAAGTCGAAGGTCCGGTCCTCGTAGACGGAGATCTCCACGGGGATCACGTTGCCGCGCTGCGACTCGGTGGCCGCGTTGTAGGCCTTGCAGAACTCCATGATGTTCACGCCGTGCTGACCAAGCGCGGGACCCACGGGCGGTGCAGGGTTAGCCTGACCGGCCTGGATCTGAAGCTTGATGAGCCCGGCGAGCTTCTTCTTCTTGGGGGGCATCTTTCGTTCCTAATTTCTTGGGTGTGTCTTGCTACTGCAGTGCAAGTTTGTGGCTAGATCTTCGCGACCTGCGTGAAGGACAGCTCGACCGGCGTCTCGCGACCGAAGATCGACACGAGGACCTTGAGCTTCTGCTGCTCAGCGTTGACCTCGCTGATGCTGGCGGGCAGCGTCGCGAACGGGCCGTCCATGACGGTGACCGACTCGCCGACCTCGAAGTCCACCTCGATGAGGGGCTTCGCGACGGCGGCCGCGGCTTCACCGGTTGCGGCGGCAGCGGCGACGGGCTTCTTCGCGCCCTCCTGCGGCATCAGGAACTTGACGACCTCGTTGATGGTCAGCGGCGACGGACGCGAGGTCGCGCCGACGAAGCCGGTGACGCCGGGCGTGTTGCGGACCGCGCCCCACGACTCGTCGTTGAGCTCCATCCGGACCAGGATGTAACCGGGCAGCACCTTGCGGTTGACCTGCTTGCGCTGGCCGTTCTTGATCTCGGTGACCTCTTCGGTCGGGACCTCCACCTGGAAGATGTAGTCGCCGACGTCCAGGTTCTGCACGCGGGTCTCGAGGTTGGTCTTCACCTTGTTCTCGTACCCGGCGTACGAGTGGATCACGTACCAGTCGCCGGGGGCTCGGCGCAGCGCGGCCTTCATCTCGGCGACGGGATCGACCGGCTCCTCGGAGTCGGCGGCGATGGCCTCGTCTGCGGAAGGGGCTGCCTCCTCGACGGGAGCGTCGGCCTCGGGAGCAGTACCCTCGCCGAGGACTGCGGCGTCAGCGGACTCCGCGGCGACCGCGTCATCGGCAACATGCTCTGCGGCTGCAGCCTCAATTGCGTCGTTCTCGGGGGTGCTCACTGGCGCACTCGCTTCCTCTCATCATGTTCGGTGTCCGGCGTCAGCCGAACAACCAACTGACGCCCTTGATGAACGCCAGGTCCAATCCACTGATGAACGCCACCATGAAGGTCACGAACACCAGCACAACGGTGGTGTAGGTGATCATCTGCTTGCGGTTAGGCCAGATCACCTTCCGGAGCTCCGCGATCACCTCACGCAGGAACTTCCTCAGGCGCTTGAAGAGATTCTCCTTGCGCGGCTTCTCCGGCTTGGCCTTCGTGGCCAAGGGAGTGCCTGCGACCTTCGCGGCCGGCGACTCGGTCGCGGCGGCGGTGGTGCGACGACCCGGACGCTTTCCAGTCGGCCGAGAGGCGACGGGAGCTGAATCACTCGCGCCGGCCGCAGTGGCGTCGACGTCCGGGGACCCCGCCGCGCTGTCGGCCTTTCCGCGATCCTCGCTCACCGTCGTTCCTCTCAGTCGCTGACATCCGGGGCAGGGGCGACAGGACTTGAACCTGCAACCTGCGGTTTTGGAGACCGCTGCTCTGCCAGTTGAGCTACGCCCCTCTGGTTGACCGACGCGTCCGGATCCTCATGATCCGGACCGATCAACCGATCCGTGACCACACAACACGCGCGCCACCCTCAGCGGCCCGAACGGGCACGTAGGGCAGCGCGCAGCGCTGAGTGATCCCAGAAATCTCAGTGTACTTCACGGTAGTCGAACAAACCCAATCGGCCGGTTGCTCAGCCGAAGCGGACGGTCGCGGTGGCGCGACCGAAGATCTTCTTGTCGTCCACCTTGGCGACGATGGCGACCACTGCGGAGCGGGTCTCCTCGTCGACGGACTTCACCTTGCCGGTGAGGACGATCTCGGCACCCTTGCCGTCGTTGGGCACGACGACAGGGCTGGTGAAACGAACGCTGTACTCGGTGACCGCACCGGGATCGCCGAGCCAGGAGGTCACATAGCCGGCACCGATGCCCATGGTGAGCATGCCGTGCGCGACCGCGCAGGGAAGGCCGAGCTTCTGCGCCGTCGCGTCATCCCAGTGGATGGGGTTCGGATCGCCGGAAACGCCTGCGTACTGGATCAGATCGGACCGGGTCAGGGACACGATCTCTTCGGGCAGCTCCTGGCCGACGGAGATCTCCGTGAAGTCGCGAACGGACATCACTCGCCCTCCTCTTCGTGCCGGCCGACCAACGTGGTGTACGTGGTCTGCACCAACTGACCGTCCTGATCGGTGATCTCGTTGCGGGTCACGACGATGTCGCTGCCGCCCATCACGCGGATCGAGTCGACGTACACGTCACAGTAGAGGCGGTCGCCGACCTTGATGGGACGGTGGAAGACCAGACGCTGATCGGTGTGCAGAACGCGACTGAGGTCGAGCTCCACGTCCAGGGCCTTGAAGAACTCTTCCTGCGCGAGGAAACCGAAGACCGCGATGAAGGTGAGCGGGGCGACAAGGGTGTCGTAGCCGATCTTCCTGGCTGCGGCCTCGTCGCGGTAGACCGGGTCGTCGCTCTTGACGGCGCGCGCGTACTCGCGCACCTTCTCACGACCGACCTCGTAGTAGTCGCTGAACCTGTGATGCAGGCCAACGAGATCAGAACTCAGCTTCACCGAAACGCAACCTATCTGCTTGGGACGCAGCCAGGCCGGGAAGCCGGTGTCCGACCCCCTACTATCTCCGCGTCGACTCGAAGAGTACTAGCGCGACTCGCGGTGCGCCTGATGCGTTCCGCAGTTCGGGCAGAACTTCTTGATCTCGAGGCGATCGGGATCGTTGCGCCGGTTCTTCTTGGTGATGTAGTTGCGGTGCTTGCATACCTCGCAGGCCAAGGTGATCTTGGGTCGAACGTCAGTCGAGGCCACGGGATGCCTTCTTTCGGATAAATCTGATCGGGGTCAATCAGGGTGTGTTCTCTGGGTCCACTTGTGTAGCGATGGCCGGACTTGAACCGGCGACACAACGATTATGAGTCGTTTGCTCTACCAACTGAGCTACACCGCCTCGGTGCATCGGTGCCAGTCTATGGACACCCAATCCAGCGAGCCCCCTAACGGAATCGAACCGTTGACCTTTTCCTTACCATGGAAACGCTCTGCCGACTGAGCTAAGGGGGCATGCTTCCGCGCACTTCGTTCTTGCGCTGAAGCCTCCAAGAGATTACACAGCGGCGGGGCCGAGTACCAAACCCGCAGGTCAGGAGCTCTTTCCATCCGTGTAATCAACGAGTCCCGGCGAGCTCGCGCTCACCGGGACCCGGGTGTGGCAGGTGTAGGATTCGAACCTACGTAGGCATAAGCCGACGGATTTACAGTCCGCTCCCATTGGCCGCTCGGGCAACCTGCCTGGTGTCATCCAGGTCCGATCCGGGGCCTCCCGGGTCTTCACTGGCGCGGACAGAGAATACCTCTACCGGGGCGGGTAAATGCAAACCGTGTGGTTATCGTGGGGTTCTCACGCGCGTACGCAGGCACGCGCACGATGAACAAGGAGTTGCCGTGGCGGATTCGTCCTTCGATGTGGTGAGCAAGGTTGACCGACAGGAAGTGGACAACGCCCTGCACCAGGCGGCCAAGGAGCTGTCGACGCGCTTCGACTTCCGCAACACCGGCGCGAGCATCGACTGGTCCGGCGAGGAGGCGATCACCCTGACGGCCGACACCGAGGAGCGGCTGCTGGCGGCGCTCGAGGTCTTCAAGGAGAAGCTGATCCGCAGGGACATCTCGCTCAAGGCCTTCGACGCGGGTGAGCCCGCACAATCGGGCAAGATCTACAAGCTCAGCGGGACCCTGGTCCAGGGCATCACCACCGAGAACGCGAAGAAGATCTCGAAGAAGATCCGCGACGAGGGCCCCAAGGGCGTCAAGGCGCAGATCCAGGGCGACGAGCTTCGTGTCAGCAGCAAGAAGCGCGACGATCTGCAGGCGATCATCGCGCTGCTCAAGGGCGAGGACTTCGGCATCGCGCTGCAGTTCGTCAACTACCGCTGATCACCTGAGCACGCGTCACGGGGGACCGCTGCGGCCGCAGCGGTCCCCCGTGACATATCAGCGAACAACCTTGTCCCACAGCAGAATCCGTCACTCGGGCAGCCGGCGGCCGGCCATCTTCTCCAGGCGGTCGATGCGGTCCGCCATCGGCGGGTGGGTGGCGAACAGCCGACTCATCTTGTCGCCGGCCCGGAACGGGTTCGCGATCATCATGTGCGATTGCGCGGCGATCTTCGGCTCCGGCGGCAGCGGGGCGGCCGCGACCCCGCGTTCGAGCTTGCGCAGCGCCGACGCCAGTGCCAGCGGGTCCCCGCTGAGTTCGGCCCCCGACTGGTCTGCCTGATACTCCCTCGAGCGCGAGACGGCCATCTTCACCACGGAGGCCGCGATCGGTCCGAGCAGCGAGACCAGCAACAGCGCCAGCGGATTGGGCCTGCCCTCGCCGCGGCCACCGAACATCGACGCGAACATCGCCATGTTGGCCAGGCCCGAGATCACCGCGGCCATCGCACCCGCGACCGAGGAGATCAGGATGTCGCGGTTGTACACGTGCGAGAGCTCGTGGCCGAGCACGGCCCGCAGCTCCCGTTCGTCGAGGATCTGCAGGATGCCGCTCGTACAGCAGACCGCCGCGTTGCGCGGGTTTCGGCCGGTGGCGAAGGCGTTGGGTGCGGCCGTCGGACTGATGTAGAGCCGCGGCATCGGCTGGTGCGCGGTGGTCGCCAGCTCGCGCACGATCTTGTAGATGACCGGCGCCTCGACCTCGGTGACGGGCTGCGCGTGCATCGCCTTGAGCGCCAGCTTGTCGCTGTTGAAGTACGCGTAGCCGTTCATCCCGACGGCCAGGACGACCGAAAAGATGAGGATGGCGCGGTTGTTGAACAGCGCCCCGATGAAGACGATGAGCGCGGACATCCCCACCAGCAACGCAAAGGTCTTCAACCCGTTGGAATACCGATGCACGTCGGGCCCCTTCTCTCACGGAACACTCAGTTAATCAACGAAAGAGCCCGGAGCGACGTTCCCTCACACGCGGCGCGTCGGCGAGTCACACGGACCCGACGCGTGACGCTACCGTCAGCCGACCCGCGCGATCGTGTAATCGACGAGTCGGCCCAGGGCATCGTTGGCCGGCCCCTGCGGCAGCCCGGCGAGCTGCGCGTGTGCCGACTGCGCGTACTCCGCGAGCTTCGCCTTGGCCGCCGCCATGCCAGGGGAACGCTCCAACAGGACCAGTGCCTCCGCGACGGCGTCGTCGTCGGTCACCGGACCGTCGAGGAGCACCCGCAGCCGATCGGCGTCGGGCCCCTCCTCGCGCAGCGCGTAGAGCACCGGCAGGGTGTGCACCCCCTCGCGCAGATCGGTGCCGGGGGTCTTGCCGGACTGCGCGGCGACCGAGGAGATGTCGATGATGTCGTCGGAGATCTGGAAGGCCGTGCCCACCGCATCGCCGAGGCGCTCGAGGCGGACCACGTCCTCGGCGCTCGCCCCGGAGAACGTGCCTCCGAACCGGCCACACGCCGCGATCAGCGATCCGGTCTTCTCCCACACGACCTTCAGGTAGTGCTCGACGGGATCCTGCTGCTCCTTGACGCCGATGGTCTCCCGCATCTGCCCGGTGACCAACTCGGCGAAGGTCTCGGCGATGATCCGCACGGCCTCCGGCCCGAGCGTGGACACCAACCGGGAGGCGTGGGCGAACAGGTAGTCGCCCGCCAGGATCGCGATCGAGTTCCCCCATCGCGAGTTCGCGCTCGGGGCCCCGCGGCGCATCGTCGCCTCGTCCATCACGTCGTCGTGGTAGAGCGTGGCCAGGTGCACCAGCTCGACCACGGTGGCCGCGGTGACGGTCGCCGGATCCGTCGGATTGGGGCCGAGCTGCGCCGTCAGCAGGGTGAACAGCGGCCGGAACCGCTTACCGCCGGCCTTCGCCAGGTGCAGCGCCGCCTCGGTGAGGAAGTCCTCGCCGTCCGAGAGCTCACTCACCAGCAGGCTCTCCACCTCGGTGAGCCCCCCACGCACCACCTCGGCCAGCGCCGGATCCCCCAGATCCACGCCGGCAACGACCGTGCCCATCGCTTCGCTCGTGCTCACGATCTCAGTACCCATCCCGTCTCGCGTGATGCCCAGCAACCGATGCCATAACTGTCACGGTAGTGAACCTATCGGGTTCGCGGCCCGTCGGGCCGACCACAGCGGTCGGCCCAGGCCTGAGAAGATACTGGGGTGGTGCCCACGCCTGTCGACCCCGATCCCTCCGCCGCCCGCTCCGTGGCGCCCGCTGACGTCCCCGCGCACGCCGAGGTTGTGGTCATCGGCGCTGGTCCCGCCGGTTCCGCCGCGGCCGCTTGGGCGGCGCGTGCCGGCCGCGAGGTTCTGCTCGCCGACTCCGCGACCTTCCCGAGGGACAAGACGTGCGGTGACGGACTCACCCCGCGCGCCGTCGCGGAACTCGAGCATCTCGGCCTCGGCGACTGGCTCGCCACCCGCGCCACCAACCGGGGGCTGCGACTGACCGGGTTCGGGCAGGAGCTGGAGCTCCCGTGGCCGGGCGGCTCCCTCCCGAGCACCGGCAGCGCTGTCCCGAGGGCCGAACTCGACGACCGGATCCGGCAGGTCGCCCTCGACGCGGGCGCGACCATGGTGCAGGGCGCCAAGGCCGTCGACGCCGACCGCGACGGAAACCGGGTGCGATCGGTGACCCTGCAGACCGTCGACGGGCCGCGTACGGTCCGGTGCGAGCACCTCGTCGTCGCCGACGGTGTGCGCTCCACGCTCGGTAAACGCCTCGGCCGCGAGTGGCATCGCGACACCGCGTACGGGGTGGCGGCGCGCGCCTACGTCTCGTCCGCCCGCAGCACCGACCCGTGGATCACCTCGCACCTGGAACTGCGTGACGGAGAGGGAACCTTGCAGGCCGGCTACGGCTGGGTGTTCCCGCTCGGCACCGGCGAGGTCAATCTAGGGGTCGGCACCCTGGCCACCGCGAAGCGGCCCGCGCCCGGAGCGCTGCGACCGCTGATCGAGCTGTACGCCGAGCAGCGCCGCGCCGAGTGGCGGCTCGACGGCCCCGTGCGCGCGGTGGCGTCGGCGCTGCTCCCGATGGGTGGTGCGGTGTCCGGGGTGGCGGGGACCAACTGGGCGATCATCGGCGATGCCGCGGCCTGCGTGAACCCGCTCAACGGCGAGGGCATCGACTACGGCCTGGAGACCGGATCGATGGTGGCCGAGGTGCTCGGCGCCGCCGACCTCACCGAGCTGTGGCCGTCGCTGCTGCGCGAGCGGTACGGGCAGGCGTTCTCGATCGCCCGTCGGCTCGCGGGCCTGCTCACCGTGCCGCGGGTGCTCCCGGCGTCGGGCCCGTTGGCGATGCGCTCGCGCGCCCTGATGACGATCGCGGTACGGGTGATGGGCAATCTCGTGACCGACGCGGACCGCGATCTGACCGCGCGGGCGTGGCGGGCGTCGGGGTCGTCCTCGCTGCGGTTCGACTCGCGGCCGCCGTTCAGCTGAGCTCCGGTTCCCCCCGGCGAACTCCCACCCGCCGAGCAGGACCTGCCGGTGCGGGATCACCGCACCGCGAACACGGGAAACCGCTCCCCCGACTCCGCCGTCCGGTACTCCACCCGCACGGACCGATCCGAGTGGTCCGGGAGCTCGCCCTCGATCCACGTGTAGATCCAGGGCCCCTCGTCGAGCTCGACGATCGCGAGCGTGCACGGCACCAGCGCGAGCGGGAGGTCCGCGGACGAACAGCCGACCACCGTCCACGACACGATGGTTCCGGTGCCCGCGGCCTGCACGCGCTCGAGCTCGTCGAGCCCGCAGGAGGTGCACGCCGTCGCCTCGGGAGCGAGGATCGTCGAGCACCGTTCGCAGCGCAGAATCATCAGCGCCCGCCGGGTGCGGCCGGGTCCGGCGGAGGACGGGTCGGAGATGACAACCTGATCGCACTGCGCTTGCTGCTCGAACATCGCTGAACCTCGAACTTCCGAGAACTGGTGAGTCGAGTCACAGTGTCCCTTTTGCCCGAGTTCGGCGGCGACGGTGGAACCACCCGGGTGGGTACCTGTTTTTGCCCGTCAGCGCGCTCGATCCTCGACCTGGGCCTGCTCCACGACCCACGCGGCGACCTGTGCGCGGGAGTTGAACCCCAGCTTGGCGAGGACATGCTCGACGTGGCCCTCCACGGTGCGCTGAGCGATCACCAGTTGCTCGGCGATCGCCTTGTTGGTCAGGCCCTGCGCGACCAGGTCGGCGACCTGTTGCTCACGCCGGGTCAGGCCCGGGGCGGCGCCGTTCTGCGGCACCCGCGCCTGCGCCTGCGGATGCTCGTCCAGCGCGTACGCGATGCCCTCGTCGAAACCCAGGTCCGCACCCTGCCCGAAGGCCGCGTCGAAGGCACGCTCGCCGAGCGCGGCGCGGACCAGCAGCTCGGTCTGCTCGTGGTAGGCCAGCAGCGCGGGCACGACAACGCCCTGGCTCCCCACGGACCGCCACAACGAGTGGGCGGCGCCGAGCAACACGGCGGCCCTCCTGGCGAGCCGGTCGCCCGCAGCGATCCAGGCGAGCGCCTCGACACAGATCGCGGAGCCGAGCAGATCGTCCACGACGCGACTGAGCCGGAGTCCCTGCTCGAGCAGTCCGGTCGCCCGCCGGGGATCGCTCTGCCACAACGCCAGTCCGAGAGTGCACAGGGCATACGCCCGGTACACGGACTCGCCGCGCGATTCGGTGATCGCGAGGGCCTCCTCCTGGCAGGCGACGGCCCGCTCCGCGTCGCCGAGCAGGCCGTGGGCCAAGGCGAGTCCGAGCAGGGTGGCGATCAGGAGCAGCGGGTTGCGCTGGGCACGGAACGCGTCGAGGACCTTTTCGAAGCTGTCGACGGCCAGGCGCAGGTCTCCGCTGCACACCGCGAGCTGCCCGACCCCGTGGGTGACGAGGGCGCGGACCGCATCGTCGTCGAGGGCCTCGGCAATCTCGCCCGCCTGCTCGATCAGCGCGGTCCCCGCCGGGATGTCACCCTGGTTGCCGGCCAGCACGCTGTCGGCGTACAGCGCCCGGACCCGCGCCGTGGTCGGCTCCCCGCCCTGCCGGTCGAGGGCGAGGTCGAGCCAGTGCCTGCCCTCCCCGAGCAGGCCCCGGGAAAGCCAGAACAGGTAGACGGAATTGGCGATCCGCAGGCCTGCCTCCGCCTCGCCAGGCTCGGTCGAGCAGAACTCCATCGCCTCGCGCAGGTTCGGCTGTTCCCGCCCCAACCGAGCGATCCACGCCGCCTGTCGCGGACCGATCCACCCGGCCTCCGCCGCCCGCGCGAGCCGCTCGTACCAATCGCGGTGCCGTCGTCGCATCGCGGCGTACTCGCCGGACTCCCTCAGCTTCTCGCGCCCGTACTCGCGCAGGGTCTCCAGCAGCCGATACCGCACCACGGCACCCGCTTCCTCGCGGATCAGGATCGACCTGTCGATCAGGGCTGCGACCACATCGAGCAGCTCGTCCGGGGTGAGGTCCCCGGCACAGATGCCCTCCGCCGCATCCAGCTCGAATCCGCCGGCGAACACCGACATCCGCGCCCACAACGTGCGCTCCCGCTCGCTACACAGCTCATGGCTCCAGTCGATGCACAGGCGCAGCGTCTGCTGGCGCGAGGGCGCGCCACGACTGCCCCCCGTCAACAGGCGGTACCGATCGTTCAACCGGTCGAGGATCTGTTCCGCGGACATCGCCCGCAGTCGCCCGGCGGCCAGCTCGATCGGCAGGGGCAACCCGTCCAGGCGCTGACAGATCCGGGCCACCGCGACCTGGTTGTCCTCGGTGAGCCCGAAACCGGGTACCGCGGCGCAGGCGCGTTCGGTGAACAGCGTCACGGCATCACCCCGGGACACCCCTCGCCCGGACGAGCGTCGGTCCAGGTCCGGGACCGACAGCGGCGGAACCCGCAGCGGCGCCTCACCGCCGATGCCCAATTGCTCACGGCTGGTCGCCAGGATGCGCAGCTCGGGGCAGCTCCTCAGCACCGTGTCGGCGAACGCGGCGGCCGCGTCGACGACGTGCTCGCAGTTGTCCAGCACCAGCAGCAGGTGTCGATCGGCGAGATACTCGGTCAGCGAGTCCAACGTGCGATTGGCCGACTGCTCCCGCAGCCCCAGCACGGCGGCGACCATCTCGGGCAGCAGCGCGTCCTCCTGCAGCTCGCCGAGCTCGACGAGCCACACCCCGTCCTCGAACACCCGCCTCGACTCCTCGGCGACCCGCAGCGCGAGCCGGGTCTTGCCGACCCCGCCGATCCCGGTCAACGTCACCAGGCGCGAAACAGACAGGAGCCGCCTCGCCTCGGTCACCTCGCGGCGACGGCCGACGAAGCTGGTCAGCTCGAGGGGCAGGTTCCCGACCTTGCCCCGGACAGCGGGCGCCATCGAACCGTCACTCTCAACTCGCGGTCCCCGCCTCTGACGCTACCCCCGGCGCAGGTCCCGGGGGTTCGGATCAGGCGACTCGCGCGGGTGCGGCGTGCTGACAGCCGTGGAACACCGGGTACCGCTCGTCCGATCCGAGGTGATGAAACCGCACCCGCACCGGGCGGCCGGGGTGAACCACGACCTCGCCCTCGATCCAGGTGCAGATCCAGGGTCCGTCATCGAGCGCGACGACGGCCAGCATGCCGGGCAGGGTTTCGTCGTCCACACCGGCCCGCAGGCGGTCGGTGACCTTCCACGTCACGATCGACCCCTCTCCGGTCGACGGCACCCGCGTCAGCTGGTCGCTCCCGCACGACGAGCAGGTCGTTGCGGAGGGAGTGAGCACCAGCGCGCAGCACTCGCAGCGCCGGATCATCAGCGCGCCCCCGGTCAGATCGGCCCACAGGTGGGTCCCGCCGGCGGACCTCACAGCGCCACCGGCTCGTCGGACTCAGCCGGTGCCTGCTCCGCGCCGAGGACGGTCGCCATCGCGGTGCCGAATCCGCGCGGGTCGTCGATCAACCAGCCGTGGCTGCCCGCCACGGTGACGACAGTGGGATCGCGAAGCGCGGCGCGCAGGGATTCGAAGCTGGCGCGTGGGATGAACGTGTCGTCGCCGCCCCAGAGCAGCGTCACCGGCAGGCCACGTTCGGCCAGCTCGTCGAGCTCTCCACGCAGATCCGCCGTCCGGGCGAGGTGCGAGAGCTGCCAGAAGGCGCGTGGATTGCGCAGCATGTTGCCCACGGCATCGACGGTGACCGCGAGCAGGCCCGTGACCGAGGGGCGAATGGTGAGGGCGTCGCCGGTGGCCGCGGCCCCCCAGTCCCACAACGGTCGTTCACCGATCGGGCGTACGCTTCCGCCGCCGGGGGACCATGCCGCCCCGCCCACGGAGTTGACCAGCACCAGTCGTGCGACGCGGGGGCCGAGGTCGTGCGCGGCCTGGATGGCGACCCCGCCTCCGAACGAGTGCCCGACGAGGGTCACCGGACCCGCGACCCCGATCGAGTCGAGGAAGCCGCCGAGCCAGCGGGCGTACCCGGACAGGGTCCGCTCGCTCGCCGGGAGCTCGTCCGTTCCGCCGAATCCGGGAAGGGCGGGCGCGTACACCCGCACTCCCTGGCCTGCCACCCTCAGCAGCGCCCGGTCGTACGCACGGGGAGTGAGCCCGAATCCGTGCAGGAACACGACCGGGGCGCCCGAACCGGCGACTGCGTACGACACAGCCCTGCCGTCGACGAGGGTGTTCTTCCAGCTGGTGTTCTTCGCCTGGCCGACGATGCGGGGGTGTCGGGTCGGGTGCTGGTGCATCGGGGGCCTCGGCTTCCACTGTCGCGGATATGACCCAGCACACGTTGCCCGCTGAACTCCCCATGCACGACGGCAGAAGTACCCGGGGGCATACCTGTTTCCTGTTTCCGGGTCATTCCCCGCGCTGCGTATCCAGCGCCCGCTCGACGAACCAGGCGGCGATCTGCGTTCGGGAGGTGAAGCCGAGCTTGGCCAGCACGTGCTCGACGTGCCCCTGGGCGGTGCGTGGCGAGATGACCAACTGGTCGGCGATCGCCTTGTTGGTCAGGCCCTGCGCGACCAGGTCGGCGACCTGCCGCTCGCGTCGGGTCAGGCTCATCGCGTCGACGACGGCCGGCTCGGCTTGGTCCGCCTCGGGCTCCTCCCGGAGGGCGAACGAGACCGCGCCCTCAAAGGTCAGCGCCCGGCCGCGGCGAAGCGCCGCCTCGTACCCCCGCTCACCGATCGCGCCGACGATCTGCAGCCGGCACTCGTCGCGATGGACGAGCAGGCTCGGAAACCGGACCGTGGGGCCGTCCACGATCTGCCACATCGCCATGGCCGCTCCCCGCAGCGTCGCGGCACGCTCGAACTCCTGCGCCGCCGCCGCGATCCACGCCAGCACGTCCAGGAACCACGCGGCGCTGAGCGGGTCGTCCACCGACCGGGTCAACCGCAGCCCCTCCTCGAACAGCGCGATCGCGTGCGCGGGGTCGCCCCGCTGCAACTCCGCCATGCCCGTGGCCCACAGCGAGTAGGTCCGGAAGACCGCTTCACCGCAGGGCTCGGTGATGGCGAGCACCTCCGCGTGCCACGCGACCGCCCGTTTCACGTCACCGAGCAATGCCGTGGCCAACCCGAGACCCACCAGATCCTCGACGATCTGCAAGCGCATGCCCTCCGAGCGGAAGACCTCGAGACCCGCCGTCAAACACTCGACCGCCCGACCGAAGTCACCGGCTGCGAGTGCCAGCAGTCCCTCGACGTGGGTGATGAAGGCGTCCGACACCGCATCGTGGCGCTCCAGCTCCAGCTCGCGCCCCTCCTTCAGGCGGGCCATCCCGCCCTGGACGTCGCCCTGCATCGAGGCGAGCGCACTGTAGGCGTACAGCGCCTTGGCGCGCTCCGCCGTCTCGGCCGCGCTGGGGCACGCCAAGGCACGATCGAGCCAGCGGCGGCCCTCGCTGAGCCGACCGCGGGAGAGCCAGAACGGATACAACGCGGTGGCCATCCGCAGTCCGGCGGCGGCGTCCTCCCCGTCCCCGGCGATGCTGAATGTCAGCGCGTCGCGCAGGTTCGACTGCTCACGTTCGAGCCGGGCGATCCACTCCACCTGTTGGGGGCTGATCCACTCGTCCTCGGCCCGCAGTGCCAGCCGCTCGTACCAGTCCCGGTGCCGCCGGACGAAGGCCAGATGCTCGCCGGACTCCCGTAGCTTCTCCTGGCCGTAGTCGCGGATCGTCTCCAGCAGCCGGTACCGCACGACAGCGCCCGGCTCATCACGGATCAGGATCGACTTGTCGACCAGGGAGGCCACGCCATCCAACAGTTCGTCCTCGACGAAGCCCTCGCCGCAGATGCCCTCGGCGGCGTCGAGCTCGAAGCTGCCCGCGAAAACCGCCAGCCGGCGCCACAGCTTCTGTTCCTGCTCCGAGCACAGCTCGTGACTCCAGTCGACGCACGCACGCAACGACTGCTGTCGGGTCGGTGCCGAACGGCTGCCCTTGTTCAACAACCGATAGCGGTCGGTCAGCCGGTGCAGGATCTGCGCCGCGGACATCGCCCGCAGCCGGGCCGCCGCCAATTCGATCGGCAACGGCAGGCCGTCCAGCTGGCGGCAGATCCCGACGACGTCGCCCTGGTTCTCCTCGGTGAGTCGGAACTCGGGAAGGGCGGCTGTGGCCCGCTCGACGAACAACGTGACCGCCTCGTACTGGGGAAGTCCCTCCAACGGTGCTGCCCGCAGCGGATCCGGGACCGTCAACGGCGGCACGCGCAGGACCGCCTCCCCGCCGATGCCCAGGGGCTCGCGGCTCGTTGCGAGTATCCGAAGCTCGGGGCACCGACGCAGCAACGCCTCACACAGCACCGCGACCGCCTCGACCAGGTGCTCGCAGTTGTCCATGACCAGCAGCAGTCGACGCGTGGAGAGGTACTCGACGAGCATGTCCAGCGGTGGGCGGGCGGCGCGGACCCGCAATCCGACGGCGATTGCCACGGCATCCTTCAGCGACTCCGGATCGTGCACCTCTGCGAGTTCGACGAGCCGGACGCCGTCGCCGAAGGCCCTTCGGGAATCCTCGGCCACCCGCAGCGCGAGCCGGGTCTTGCCGACCCCGCCGATCCCGGTCAGCGTCACCAGGCGCGAGACCGAGAGGAGCCGTCTCGCCTCGACCAATTCGCGGCGACGGCCGACGAAGCTGGTCAGCTCCAGGGGAAGATTCCCGACCTTGCCCCGTGCGGCGATCGCCATCTAACCGTCACTCTCATCTCGCGGTCCCACGGATCTCAAGGTACCCCGACGACGGATCCGATCGAACGCGGATCAGCCCCTACCCGGCGGACTGTGCGGCGGAGCGACCGAAGACCGGATAGCGCTCGCCCGACACCCGGTGGTGGAACTGCACACGTATCTGCTGATCGCGCTCCAGCGCGATCTCACCCTCGAGCCAGGTGCAGATCCACGGGCCCTCGTCGAGTTCGACAACCGCGAGTACGGACGGAAGCGGCTCGGTGTCCGTGCTGTCCGACGGGGCACGATCGAGCACCGTCCAGGTCTTGACCGAACCGAGTCCGGACGACGGCACCCTGGACAGTTCGTCACCCCCACACGAGGTGCACATCGAATCGGGGGCGAGCAGGATCTCGCAGCGGGCGCAGCGCCGGATCATCAGTGACGGGGAGTTCTGCATCGGAATACCTCGACTACACGGTGGCGGATGAGTCGAACGACACGTTGCCCGCCACGACACCCGCACCACGACGGGGGAACGACCTGGGTGCATACCTGTTTCCGGCGGATCAGGGCCGCCGTTGCTCGGCGAACCAGGCGGCGATCTGGGTGCGCGAGGTGAAGGCGAGCTTGGCCAGCACGTGCTCGACGTGGCCCTGGGCGGTCCGCGGAGAGATGACCAACTGCTCGGCGATCTCCCTGTTCGTCAGGCCCTGCGCCACCAGGTCGGCGACCTGCATCTCACGTCGGGTCAGACTCACCGTCTCCGCGGCGGGCGGCGGCTCGTCGGGGCGCCGCTCACCGAGCGCGTAGCCGATCGCGTCATGGAATCCCATGCTCCCGCCGCGGAGCAGCGCCTCCTCGAAGTCCCGGTCACCGAGGGCCTCGCGCGCCCGGTGCTCGCACTCCGTGTGGTGGGTGAGCAGATTGGGCAGGGTGATGGTCGCGCTCCCCACCGACCTCGCCAACGCCTCGGCCGCCCCCATCAGGACGGCGGCACGCTCCGGCTCGTTCTCGACCGCGGCGATCCACGCCCTCGCCTCCAGGCACCAGGTGGCGATGATCGGGTCGTCGACCCGCCGGATCAGCCGCAGGGCCTGCGCCATGAGCGCGCCCGCGCGTTCCGCGTCGCCCTGGTGCAACGCCGCGAGGCCGAGCCCCCAGAGCGAGTACGACCGATAGTAGGACTCACCGCGGGATCCGGTGATGGCGAGCACCTGCTCGTGACAGGCGACGGCCCTGGCCTCGTTGCCGAGCAGGCCGCTGGCGACCGCGAGCCCGAGGAGGCCACCGATCGGCCGCAGGATCTCGCCCGTCGGCCGGCTCGTCTCCAGTGCTGCCAGGAACGACCGCTCGGCCCCGGCGAGGTCGCCACTGAACAGTGCCAGGAAGCCGGCAGCGTAGCCGGCCGCCGCGAGCACCACGGGCCGGCCCAACTCCCCGGCCAGGGCACTGCACTCGTCCACCGCGGCGGCGCAGGCCTCGAGTTCGCCCTGCATGCCCGCCATCACGCTGTCGCCGAACAGCGCGAACACCCGGTCCGCCGTCCGTCGCCCGCTCGAACGCGACAGCACCCGGTCCAGCCAGCGACGTCCCTCCCCGATCAGGCCGCGGCAGTTCCAGAACAGGTACAGGGAGTTGGCCATGCGCAGGCAGACATCGGCCTCGGCGTCACCCGGCGCGGCCAGGCTGAACTGCAGCGCATCGCGCAGATTCGGCTGTTCCCGCTCCAGCCGGGCGATCCATGCCGCCTGGTCGGGTCCGACCCACTGGAGCTCGGCCGCGTGAACCAGCTGCGCATACCAGGCGCGGTGCCGGCGACGGACGCCATCGTGAGCCCCGGACTCGGTGAGCTTCTCCTTCCCGTAGTCGCGGAGGGTCTCCAGCAGCCGATACCGCACCACGGTGCCCGGCTCCTCGCGGATCAAGATCGACTTGTCGACGAGCGACGACAGGACGTCCCGCAGCTCGTCCGGCGACAGGTCCCCGGCACAGATCCCCTCCGCGGCATCGAACTCGAACCCTCCGGCGAACACCGACAGCCGGGCCCACAGCTCCTGTTCCCGGACCGAGCACAGGTCATGGCTCCACTCGATGCTGGACCGCAACGTCTGCTGGCGGCTCGGCGCGACGCGGCTGCCCAGGGTCAGCAGGCGCAGGCGGTCCGTCAGCCGCTGCAGAACCTGCTCGGCGGACATCGCACGCAGCCGCACGGCGGCCAACTCGATCGGCAGCGGCAGGCCGTCCAGCCGATGACAGATAGCGGCGATCGTGGCTCGGTTGTCCTCGGTGAGGGCGAACCCGGGTACCGCCGCCGCGGCCCGTTCGGTGAACAGCGCAACCGAGTCGTAGCGCGGAAGGCCCTGAAGCGTCGGCGTCCTGTCGCTGTCGGGGACCGACAGGGGCGGGACCCGCAGCACCGCCTCGCCGGCGACGCCGAGCGCCTCGCGGCTCGCGGCGAGGACCCGCAGCTCGGGGCAGGCCTTCAGGAGTGTCTCCGCCAGCGTCGCAACGGCATCGATCAGGTGCTCGCAGTTGTCGAGCACCAGGAGCAGTCGCCTCGCGGCGAGGTGCTCCACGAGCACGTCCTCCGCGGAACGAGCGGGCTGGTCCCGCAGTCCGAGGGCCGCGCTCACCGTGTCCGCCACCAGCGTCGGGTCGGGTAGCTCGCCCAACTCGACGAGCCACACCCCATCGTCGAAACCCCGACGGGAATCCTCCGCCACCCGCAGCGCGAGCCGGGTCTTGCCGACGCCGCCCATTCCGGTCAGCGTCACGAGACGGGAGACGGACAGCAGCCGCCTCGCCTCGGTCACCTCGTGACGACGGCCGACGAAACTGGTCAGCTCGAGGGGCAGATTCCCCACTTTGGCCCGGACGGTGGGCGGCATCGAAACGTCACTCTCATCACACGGTCCCCTGTGTGATTCACGGTACCCGCGGGGCGCGCCGACCCACGGGAGGCTGCCGGCGGGCGGCTACCGCTCCGCGCGGTGCAACGCGACGACACCGCCGGTGAGGTTGCGCCACTTCACGTTCTTCCAGCCGGCCGCCTCGATCTTGAGCGCCAACTCCTCCTGCGCGGGCCAGGCCCGGATCGACTCCGCGAGATAGACGTAGGCGTCGGGATTGCTGCTCACCGCGCGCGCCACCACCGGGAGCGCCTTCATCAGGTACTCCATGTAGACAGTGCGGAAGGGCCCGAACGTCGGCGTGGAGAACTCGCTGACCACCAGGCGCCCGCCGGGCTTGGTCACGCGGGCGATCTCCCGAAGGCCCGCCTCGAAATCGGAGACGTTGCGCAGCCCGAACGAGATCGTGGCCGCGTCGAAGACCGCGTCGGCGTAGGGCAGGGCCATCGCGTCGCCCGCCACCATCGGGACCCGCCGCCCCGCGCCCGCGTGCAGCATGCCCTTGGAGAAATCGGTGGCCACCACCCAGGCACCGGACCTGCCCAGCTCGACCGTCGAGACACCGGTGCCCGCCGCCAGGTCGAGGACCCGCTCCCCCGGCTTCAGCGCGAGCGCCGCACGGGTCGCCTTCCGCCACTGCCGATCCTGTCCGAACGAGATGATCGTATTGGTCAGGTCGTAGCGCTTGGCGACGCCGTCGAACATGGACGCGACCTCGTGCGGGGCCTTTTCGAGCGAGGCCCGCGACCCGTGTGTTGTTGCCACGGCGTCGACGTTACCCGCGCCCACCCTCAGGCCGATCGGGTGACCCGCGCGGGGCCCGTGCCCAGCACGTCGGCGTAGTGCCCGAGCAGCTCGCCGCACACCGACGGCCAGGTGCGGTGCAACACCGACCGTCGCGCCGACGCGCCGAACCGGGATCGGGTGACCCGGTCCCGCAGCGCGATCACGGCGCCGGGCAGCAGCTCCTCGAAGCGTTCGACCGGCAGCAGGTAGCCGTTGCTGCAGTGCGCGACGAGATCGCGGGGCCCGCCTGCGTCGGGGCCGATCACCGGGACCCCGCTGGCCAACGCCTCCTGTACCGCCTGGCAGAAGGTCTCGTGCTCGCCCGGGTGCACGAACAGGTCGAGGCTCGCGTACGCGCGGGCCAGCTCGTCTCCCCCGAGCTGGCCGGTGAACACCGCCGACGGCATCAGCCGCTGCAACCGCGCCCGTTCCGGTCCGTCACCGACGATCACCAGTTGCAGACCGGGATCGGCGGCCAGCACCGCCAGTCGCTCGACGTGCTTCTCCGGGGCCAGCCGTCCGACGAACCCGACCACCAGGCGGTCGGGGTCGCACCAGCTCGCCCGCAGCTCCGCGCTGCGCCGGGACGGCGCGAACCGCGTGGTGTCCACACCGCGGGCCCATCGGAACACCCTCGGCACACCCCGCGATTCGAGGGCCGCGGCGGCCGCCGTGGACGGGGCGAGGGTGCGGGCGGCACCCCGGTGTAGGCGGCGGGTCCACCACCAGGCGGCCCTGCTGGTCAGGCCCAGCCCGTAGCTCTGGGCGAAGCCTGCGACGTCGGTCTGGTACACCGCGACGGCGGGCACATCCAGCCGGTTCGCCGCGGCCAGACCACCGGCGCCGAGGAGGAACGGCGACGCCAGGTGCACCACGTCCGGGTCGAAGGAACGCAGGGCCGAGGTGATCCCGGGCTGCGGGACACCCACCGGGAGCGAGCTGATCCTCGGGATCATCACGGCCGGCACCCGGTGCACCGGGAACCCGTCGTGCGAGGTGGGTGCGGCCGGCCGGCCGGCGACGGTGTCGGGGGCCACGAGCAGCGCCTGGTGGCCGTGGCGGCTGAGGTGCTCGAGCACCCGGATCACCGAGTGGGTGACCCCGTTCATGTTCGGCAGGAACGACTCCGCGACGATGGCTACACGCACCGGACCAGTGTCGGTGCCGCGCGGGTCCGGGACGGGGCGGCCTGGGTGTCCAGGGGGCGAAGTTCCGGCGAAACCTCGGCGACCGGTCAGGCCGGCGGGGCCACCGTGGCATCAGGCGGCTCGGCCGCCGTGACATCAGGCGGCGCAGCCACCGTGACATCAGGCGGCTCAGCCACCGTCCGCCGCCGGACCAGCCAGAGCGCGGGCACCGCGAGCAGCCACGTCACCGCGATCACCGAACCGGCCGGGATCAGCGCCACCCGCACATCACGACCGGACACCCGGACCAGGTCCGGGTCGGACCGCGCGTACTCGACGTCGATCCGCTGGCCGACGATCAGCTCGGTCGGGTACAGCACCCCGAGCCGCGGGTTCTTGGTGACACCGTCCGGGGTGACGAAGCTGATCGCCGAGCGCAGCGCGCCCGCGGAGAGCACCTCGGCGGTGGCCACGCCCTTGTCGGATTCGATGGTGAGGTCGTTGCGCCAGGCCGCGACGACCAGCAGCGCGGCCAGCACCGAGATGCCGATCGCGACGACCAGGATCCCCCGCCGGACCCGACCGGCCACCGTCGGTGTCACAGCTGTGCCCGGACCGCGGCGTGCAGTTCCCGCAACCCGGATCGATCGGTGGCGACCTCGAGGACCCTGATCCCCGCGGCGTTCGGCTCGGTCAGCGCGATCGCCAACTGTTCGGGGTTCACCGCGTGGTGTTCGACCCGATAGGCGGCGCAGAGGGCGGACAGATCCATCCCGTGTGGGGTGCCGAACACCCGCTCGAAGACGCCCGCATATTGCGGATCTCCCTGCTCGAGGAGCTCGAAGATGCCGCCGCCGTCATCGTTGGCCACCACGATCGTCAGGTCCCGCGGTCGCGGCTCGCCGGTGCCGATCAACAGCCCGGCGGCGTCGTGCAGGAAGGTCAGGTCGCCCATCAGCGCGATGGTGCGGGTCTCCGGGTCCGGGGCGGCCATCGCCGCGCCCACCGCGGTCGAGACGGTGCCGTCGATTCCCGCGACGCCCCGGTTCGACAACACCCGCACGCCCGGCCGGGGATAGCTCACCAGGGCCGCGTCCCGCACGGGGTTCGAGGCGCCGAGCAGCAGCTGGTCGCCCTCGCACAGGGCGTCCATCACGACCTTGGCGACGTGCAACCCGGTCGGCTTCGGGTGCACCGAGAGCTGTTGCCGCACAGCCTTGTCCGCATGCTCGGTCAGATGCCGGCAACGCTCGAGCCAGGCCCGGTCCGGTGCGCCGGAGACGATGGCGCGGGTGCCGGTGGCGAGCACGTTGCCGGACACGTCGGGCCAGCGCGGACCGGTGGTGAGGGCGAACACCGACACCCGGGGGTCGGCGAGGAGCTTGGCCACCGGACGGTGCAGCGTCGGCCTGCCGGTGATCACCGCCTGACGGGGTGCCAGCTGGGACAGCGCCAGCGGATGCAGCGGCAGCCCGTGCATCGGCGCGGTCGGCTCGGCGACGGTCGGGAGTCCCGCGAGTTCCGGCCGATGACCGGATCCGTGGCCGGAGATCACCACGGTGTCCGGCGTGAGGTCCAGTTCGAGCGGCACGTCGAGGGTCGCGTGCGTGGTCGTCGTCCACGGGGCGCCGCCGGGGCGCCCCTCCGGCACCGGCCCCTGGACGTGCGCGCCGGGGACCAGTGGCTCCCGCAGCGGCACGTCGAAATGCACGGGTCCCGCGTTGCCCGACCGTGCGCCCCTGGCCGCGGCGAGCACCCGGCAGACCGCCGAACGCCACTGGCTGTTCTGGTCGACGCCGTCCTCGGCGAGGCCCAGGCTGATGGTGGCCCGCACCTGGCTGCCGAACAGGCCCAACTGCTCGATGGTCTGGTTGGCACCGGTCCCGAGCAGCTCGTAGGGGCGGTTCGCACTGAGCACCACGAGCGGGACCCGGGCGTAGTTCGCCTCCAGCACCGCGGGGCCGAGATTCGCCACGGCCGTTCCGGAGGTCATCACGATCGGCACCGGGTGCCCGCTGCCGATGGCCAGGCCGACCGCGAGGAATCCGGCGGTGCGCTCGTCGATGCGCATGTGCAGCCGGATCCGGCCTGCGGTGTCGGCTGCCTGCAGCGCGAAGGCCAGCGGGGCGTTGCGCGACCCGGGGCACAGCACCACGTCGCGGACCCCACCGCGGATCAATTCGTCGACGACGGCGGTGGCCTGGGCGGTGGACGGGTTCACGCTCTCCAGGGTGTCACGACCCCGGGATGGGACCATGTCCGGGTGCGTACGCTCTTCGACCCCACCGGCACCGCCCCCGACCGGATGTACCAGCTGCTCACCTCGTCGGTGGTGCCGCGGCCGATCGCCTGGGTCTCCACCCGCGCGGCGGACGGCACGCCCAACCTGGCGCCGTACAGCTTCTTCACCGTCGCCAGCACGAATCCGCCGGTGGTGCAGTTCACCTCGGTCACCCGCAAGGACAGTCTGCGCAACATCGAGGCGACCGGCGAGTTCGTGGTGAACCTCGCCCCGGCCGCCCTGGTCGACCAGGTGAACGCGAGTTCGGCCGGGTTCGACGCCGGGGTCAGCGAGTTCGACGCGGTCGGGGTCACGGCCGAGCCGGGCGAGCGGGTGTCGGTGCCGCGGGTGGCGGAGTCGCCGATCGCGATCGAGTGCGGCCTCCACCGGGTGATCGAGGTCGGCGACAGCTTCGTGGTGATGGGGTCGGTGCGCGCGATCTCGGTACGCACCGAGGCGCTCGCCGAGGACGGCCTGCCCGATTTCGGGGCGATCGCGCCGATGAGCCGGCTGGGGCGGATCCAGTGGGGGCTGCCGCCGGAGGTCGTGCAGCTGCCGCGCCCCGGGCGCCCCTGAACGGTCCGCCGTTAAGTTAGGATTGCCTGAGCTAATGACGAGCGGGTCCGCGGAACGACCGCGGGACTCGCATTCGACCAGGACGGGGCCATGGCCAAGCGCAGCAAGTTCGTCAAACCCGAGCATCGGCAGTTCCTGCGGGCAAGGGTGCTCGGCAGCAAGCAGGTCAGCCCGAGCTTCGTGCGCGTCACGATCGGCGGCGACGAGCTGCGCGAGTTCACCCCGATGGGCTTCGACCAGTGGTTCCGCATGTTCATCCCGGCAGCCGGGGCGAGCGCGGCGAGGGGGAATGCGTCCGGTCAGACCGCGCTGCGGCTGCCGAGCGCGACCAGCAACCTCTGGTACGCGCAGCTGTTGGCGATGTCCAAGTCCTCCCGCCCGGTCGTCCGCAACTACACGGTGCGCGGATTCCGCCCCGCCGAGCAGGCGGTGTACGGCGAGGACGTGCCCGAGCTGGACATCGACTTCGTCTGCCACGGCGCCGACGGGCACGGCGACCCCGGACCGGCGTCCACCTGGGCGACGTCCGTGGCCCCCGGCGACGAGCTGGCGCTGCTCGACGAGGGCCTGATCTACAACCCGACCCCCGAGGCACGGTGGCAGCTGCTGGTCGGCGACGAGAGCGCGCTGCCTGCGATCCTCGGGATCGTGTCCTCGGCCCCCGCGGACCTGCGCGCCGAGGTGTTCCTGGAGATACCGCACGCGGACGACGCACAGGAGGTCGCCACCCCGGACGGGGTTAACGTGCACTGGCTGGTGCGGTCGGACCCGCACGCGCGGCCGGGGGCCCTCGCACTGGAGACGGTGCGGCGGGCACAACTGCCGGACGGACCGTCGTACACGTTCGCCGCGGGCGAGTCCGACCTGGCGACCGGCGTGCGGCGCCACCTCGTGAACGACCGGAAGGTCCCGAAGTCCGACATCACGTTCACGGGCTACTGGCGGCACGGCAAGGCCGCACCGTAGGCGCTGCGCGCCCGTGCGCGGTTGACGAGTCTCTGGACTCGTCAACCGCGCACGGGCGGCGGAGCCGCCTACGGACGCCCGGTCAGGAACATCCCGTTGTGGTCCTGCCCTGCCGTGTTGCGGCAGGCGTAGTTACCGCTCGCCTTGGCATACATCAGGTCGAGGCAGCGTCCCAGCGCGAGCTGGCCGAAATAGTTCGGGTGCATCGACTCCTGGAGGGTGCCCTGGGTGGTCCACCCCATGTCCAGCCAGCGCATCCACTCACTGTTCGCCCCTGACGGTGCGGACGAGGCACTGACCTGCTTGGCCGCCTTGGCGCAGACCTCATGTCCGTCGAAGGTGTCTCGCAGGTCGAGGAACTGCACACCCTTCGCGGCCGCGACAGCAGCGAAGCGGTCGGAAATCTGCGGCACCAAGGAATCTCGGGCCCAGTTGGCGTCGCCGTCCCAGAGCGGACAGCCGCCGGTATTCGCCCGCGTCCAGCCGCTCTCCGGGTATCGGATGTCCGCGGCGCGGGGGGTCGGCGAGGGAGCGGACTGCAGCACCAGCCGATAGTCCGTGGCCGCGTAGCCGGCACCGGACATCACGGCACGGATCTCGTCGATGGACTTGGCGACACCCTCCATCGCCGCATTCATCTTGCCGTCCACCGCCGCCTGCTGATCATCGTTGCAGTAGGAGTACCAGACCAGATAGTTCTTGACGCAGGTCGAGATGACGTCGGCGAACCCGAGGTCGTTCCCGCCGATCGAGAGGGTGATCAGCTTGACCTTGTTGGCCGCGGCGACCGCAGCCAGCTGGTCGGCCTGTGGCGCCTCGCCCTTGAAGGCCTGGCCACCCTTGGCCGCACGGAAGACGTTGACGGTGGTGGCGCCCGAGCAGGCCAGGTTGATCCTGGTCTGCGCAACGGACGTAGCGCTGTTCACCTCGGCCGAATCGGAGCGATCACAGCCGTTGGCGGCGGTGTTGCCGTACACGCGGGCGGGGTCGTAGCCGCTTCCCGTCCAGGCCCGGTCGGTGCCGTCGCGGCTGCCGGAGGTGGTGAGGCTGTTGCCCTTCCAACGACCCGCCTCCCCGGACATGTAGCTGTCGCCCATCGACACGCTCGCCGTCGGCCCGGCGGGAACCGCCGCAGCAGGCGCGGCGAACACCGACAGCCCGGCAGCGACAAGGGGCACCGCCAGCAGGGCGGCGAGCAGTGGCCTGGCGCTGCGGCCGGCGGCGGATTTGTGGCATGTTTCGACCAACACGGACTCCTGGGGATGGGCACACCTGTCGTACGAGGACAGGCATGCAGTCGTGAATGGGTTGGTCGCCGGCCGGTGACGCCAGGGAGTCTGGCACGGGCCCACTTGCTACCGCCGGGTAATCGAAATTTTTGTGTTAAACACTTAGGCGGCAGCCCGGCGGCCCGTGCCCACAAACGGCGAGTGGGCCGGATCCCAGGATCCGGCCCACTCGACTACCACTGCGACGTGGCGTCTAGCCCGCGTGCTTCTCGATCAGCGCGCCGAGCCGCGGCAGCGCCTCGATGACGTTCTTCTTCGCCGACGGGCGCATGGTCGCGTAGACCTTCTTGATCGCGCCCTTGTCGGTGCGCTCGATCTTCTCGTCGGTCAGACCGAGCAGCGCGTCAGCCACCTCCTCGCTACGTGCGCCCAGGAAGTCGCCGAAGCCGGCGCCACCGGCCGCGCCGAAGTCCTGCCAGAACGGCTCGAGACGGGAGACGAAGCCCGGCAGCAGGCCCTCGACGGCGTCGGGCACGATCGACGGGCCGACCTTCTTCACCGCGCCGTAGCCACCCTTGACGGCCAGGCCCGAGGCGCCCTTCTTCTCCGAGACCTCGGCGTCGAGGAGCTCCTGCACGTCCGCGACGACGGCGGGCAGCCGCGACGGGTCGAGCAGGGTTTCGTTCAGTGCTGCAACCACTTTCAATGCCTCCGATGTTGACTGGGATGTCGGTGTCAGACCTTATACGACGCGGAGCCCGGCAGGATTACTCAGCATCCGTCGAGCAGCTCGTGACACCGCGCCAACCTCGCGAGCCACCACTGTGTCCGCTCCGGCGCAGCCAGCAGACCGGACACCCGCTCGGGGTCCGGCACGACCACCGACGCCGACATCGCCCCGTCGACCATCACCCGCGGCTCGGCGACGTCGGCCTCGAACAACCCACCGGTGCCGAGCCCGCAGGCATGGTCGAGCTCCGGCAGCGCGGCGGCCGCGGCCAGTCCCGCCCCGACCCCGACCGCGGAATCCAGCGCACTGGAGACCACCACGGGCACCCCGAATTCGGCGAGCTCCCCGGCGAGCCGCAGCACCGCGCGCATCCCGCCGAGCGGCGCGACCTTCACCACCGCCACGTCCGCCCCGCCCGCGCGCACCACCCGCAGTGGGTCCTCCGCCCGCCGGATGCTCTCGTCCGCCGCGATCGGCACGCCGGGCAGGCGACGGCGCAGCTCCACCAGTTCCGGCACGGTGGCACATGGCTGTTCGGCGTATTGCAGCGGACCATCGGATGTCAACGCCAGCAGGGCCTCCAAGGCTCGGTCCACCGTCCACGCACCGTTCGCGTCGACCCGCACGTGTTCGACGTGCTCACGGACGGCGGCGACCCGGGCGAGATCCTCGGCCAGCGACTGCCCCCGCTCGGCGACCTTCACCTTCGCCGTCCTCGCGCCCGGGAACCGGGAGAGGATCTCGGGCACCCGCGCCGCGTCGACGGCGGGCACGGTCGCATTGACCGGCACCGCGTCCCGTACCGGCGCGGGCGGGCCCAGCCAGGCGGACTCGATCGCCGACCGCAGCCAGGCCGCGGCCTCGGCGTCGGCGTACTCGGGGAACGGCGCGAACTCGCCGAAGCCTGCCGGCCCCCGCAACAACAGCACCTCGCGGGTGGTGATACCGCGGAAGCGCACCCGCATCGGTAGGCTCACCACGGCGGCGCCGGCGCGGAGCTCGTCCAGCGGGGGCAGCGGCAGGGTGTCGTCGATCATGATTCCGCCGCGTCCACGAACGCCTCGCCCCGCAGCAGCGGGACCACGGCACTGGTGTCGAGTTCGGCGGCGATCTCGACGTCGTCGCCGAAACCCTTGCCGATGAGTTCCCTGCCGCTCGCGCAGTCTCGCAGCCTCGTCCGCAGGTCCCCCTCTGCCGCGGCGAAGGCATCGGCGGCCGCGCGGGCCTCGGGTGACGCCCCCGCCGTCCCGAGTGCGCGGAGCACGGCGCCCGCCCCCCACAGGTCCTCCAGGCTCGGCCGGATCGACCCGTCCGGCCAACGTTCGCCCGCCGCGATCACCGCCACCCGGGGCCGTCCGGACGAACCGCCGGACACCGGTCGCCGCGAAAGCCAGTGCGCCACAGCGGTGGCATTGCGCAGCGAGGCCCCCACCACGTCGACCCCGGCATCGGCCAGCCCGAAGCAGAGCGCGGACCCGTTCGGCGACGGCAGCACCAGCCTGTTCGCACCGGCGCCCGCGAGTCCCCCCGGGCCGAACGCGGCGCGAACGGATCCAGGCGAGAGGCTCACGTCTCCGGGCAGGGCACGCGATCGCCCCACCGCCACCGTCGCCCCGCGGCCCGCGGCGTACCCGGCGGCGGACTCGGGATCCCACCGATAGGGGTACACGGTGACCCCCCGGTCCAGCGCGACGGTCAGCGTCGTGGTGAACGAGAGCACGTCCACGACGACCGCGACGTCGCTGTCCTCGACGAGGGCAGCGGCGCCCGACGGTCCCCAGTCGAACCGGAGCCGGTACGCACCCTGACGATGAGCGGGAAGCATGCCGCCATCCTCGCACCCGGCCTCAGGGTTGGCCGGGCAGCAACACCACCATCAGGGCCTCGCAGTCGGCGAGCAGCGTGCCCTCGGCATCGACGAGCCTCGCGCTGACGAAGGTCTTGCGACCGTCGACCCGGTCCACCTGTCCCTCGACGGTCAGTCGAGTGTCGATCGGGGTGATCTTGCGGTAGTTGACGTGCAGGTAGCCGGTCCGGCTGATCGGCCGGCCGTAGGCGTGCGTGATCATCCCGAACAGGTCGTCGAAGAGCAGTGGCAACGTGCCGCCGTGCGCGGCGCCGTTGCCGCCCATGTGGAAGCGGCGGAACACGCCGGTGGACCGCACCCCGGTCGCGTCGAACTTCTCGACGGTCCACGGCATCATCAGCAGGCTGCCGCGGCCGGGCAGGCCCATCGAACGGCCACCCGGCTGCTGCCCCTCGGGGACCCGGTGTGGTTCCAGCAGCGCGACGAGGGCCTCGGCCTGCTCGGCGGCCCGCCGGACGACATCCGGGGGCGGCGCGGTGGACACGCCGAGGTCCTGGATGGTGCGCAGGGCCTCGACGAGCCGACCGAAGTCGGGGCCGCCGTCGTCCTCGGTCGCCCGGTACACGGGGAATCCACCGTGCTGCTCGTAGTCGTCCACGTCGCCCCGGCCACGACCCCGTTCCACCCGCTCGCTCATAGCTGCACGGTAGGCCCGGCGGCGGGGCGATTCGCCGGGAGGGTCGTGCGGCCGTGCGGCCACCCCGCGGTGCGGGGCATGTTCGCCGGCCCGGCGCGGGGCATATCCTTGGCGATCGTGACCTTCAATCCGCAGCTGTGGCGTCCGGTTCCCGGGTTCGAGAACCTCACCGATATCACCTATCACCGGCACATCACGCAGGGCACCGTCCGCGTCGCCTTCGATCGCCCCGAGGTGCGCAACGCGTTCCGGCCGCACACCGTCGACGAGCTGTACTCCGCGCTCGACCACGCCCGGATGACCTCCGATGTGGGGGCGGTGCTGTTGACCGGAAACGGCCCCAGCCCCAAGGACGGCGGCTGGGCGTTCTGCTCGGGCGGCGACCAGCGCATCCGCGGCCGCAGCGGCTACCAGTACGCCGCGGGCGAGACCGCGGACACCGTGGACAAGGCACGCGCGGGCCGGCTGCACATCCTCGAGGTGCAGCGCCTGATCCGGTTCATGCCGAAGGTGGTGATCTGCCTCGTCAACGGCTGGGCGGCGGGCGGCGGGCACTCCCTGCACGTGGTGTGCGACCTGACCCTGGCCAGCCGTGAGCATGCCCGGTTCAAGCAGACCGACGCGGACGTCGGCAGCTTCGACGGTGGGTACGGCAGCGCCTACCTCGCGAAGATGGTGGGACAGAAGTTCGCCCGCGAGATCTTCTTCCTCGGAGACGCGTACACCGCGGAGCAGATGCATCAGATGGGCGCGGTCAACAAGGTCGTCGACCACGCCGAGCTCGAGGACGTCGCGCTGGAGTGGTCCGAGAAGATCAACGGCAAGTCACCGCAGGCGCAGCGGATGCTCAAGTACGCCTTCAACCTGACCGACGACGGACTCGTCGGCCAGCAGCTGTTCGCGGGCGAGGCGACCCGGATGGCGTACATGACCGACGAGGCCGTCGAGGGCCGGGACTCGTTCCTGGAGAAGCGCGAACCGGACTGGTCGCCGTACCCCTGGTATTTCTGAAGCAATAGCGGCGTGGTCGGGCGAACCCTCGAGGGCTCACCGACCACGCCGCCAGACGCTACCGATTCGCGCCGATGACCTCGTCCGAGAAACGCCGGATCGCCGCCAGACGGTCACGCGCACTGGTGAAGTCGACGCCGTAGAGATGCCACGGAGAGACCCGGCATTCGGTGACCCCGGCCTCGGCCAGCGCGGCATAGGCGTCGCTCCCCCCTATCCCCGTCGGGGACGCGTTGATCACGAACGGTTCGTTGCCGCGGCCGTACTCGGCCCGCAGCTCGGTCAGTCGAGCGATCGCGGCGGTCAGTTCGTCCACGCTCGTGTTGACCGAGATCCACCCGTCCCCGAGCCGGGCTGCCCGGCGCAGACCGGCTTCGCTGTGCCCGCCGACGTACACCGGCACCGGGCGGTCCGGTGCCGGACTGATCATCAGCCGGTCGAAATGGTAGTGCTTGCCGTGGTATTCGACCCACTCCGGTCCGCGCCCGGCACACACCGCCTTGAGGATCTCGATCGCCTCGTTGGTGCGCGCCCCGCGCGTGCGCATCTCGGTCCCGGTGAAGGTGAACTCCTCCGGGATCCAGGACAGGCCGACGCCGACGGCAATCCGGTTGCCCGACATCACCGCCATGGTCGAGACCTGTTTGGCGGTGAGCAGCGGATCGCGCAGCGGCAGCTTCAACACGTTGGTGTAGAAGGTGATTTTCTCGGTCACCGCCGCCATCGCGGTCATCGCGATGAACGGGTCCGGCATCGGCGTCTCGGGAGCCCACATGCGTTTGCCGTCGGGCGAATACGGATAGTCCGCCGACACGTGTTCCGGGTAGAACACCGAGTCCGGCATCGCTACCGAGTCGAAGCCGGCGTCCTCCGCTGCGCGGGCGAGCTCCGGGAGATCGCGCGCATCGATCATCGCCGCCGGCAGCGACCACTTCATCGGGGCGAACTCACAGCTTCACGACCTTCGCCGTCGGAATCGGGTGCGAGTCCGCCTTGATCCAGCGCATCGCCCAGGTCCCCTCGGTGTGCGAATCGGTGTTGATCCAGTTGCCGTAGCCCGGATCCTTCGCCGCCACCACGATTGTCAGGGTGCCGTCGTCGTTCAGCTTCGCGGTGTGGTTGTTGATGTAGATGTTCGTCCGGTTGTAGTCGAGGGACTCCACCCAGAAGTTCTGCAGCACGAAGTTGAAATACTCGCAGTTCGGGACCTCGGTCTCGATGACCCACGCCTCGTCCTCGGCGAGCTTCCAGTAGCCGTGCAGGTAGAAGATCGTCGGATCGCCGCCCGCTTTCTGGAACTGCTCCTGGCCGCGGTCGAAGATCTCGTTGGGCTGCGGCATGAAGTCGCGGGACCACTCGAGGAAGGTTTCCGCCATGCCCTTCACGATCCCGACCGACTTGTCGAGGCGCTCGCCGAGCTCCTCCGGGCTCAGCGGCTCGAAATCCCCTTCCGGGTTGAGGCATTCGATCGACAGCTCTCCGATGACCTCGTTGCGCCGGTCCTGGTGGGTCTGACGAACCGAGATGAGGTTGCTGTCCGACGCCAACGGCAGCCAGACACCCTCAGCGGGCTTGTCCACACTCGCGATGAACTCGAAGCGGCCGTTCTCGTCGACCTCGAGATCGTGAATGTGCAGGTCACCGGACTGCAGCATGGTGCCGTCGATGTGGTACCGATTGACGCGCGAACCGAATGTGATCAGTGGGACCGTGCCGCGAGTGCCGATGATCCGGTAGCTGTACTTGCCGGAGATGTTGGCACGCATGTAGATGTTGTCCGGATTGTCGGCGCCGACCTTGGTCATCATGTTCGGGTTGGGCGCGGACGTGAACTGCGGCCACCGAGGATCGGTGTACTCGACGCAGTTGATCGTGGCGTAGCGGAGCAGTCGGCTCAGGTAGCGGACGCCCTCGGCCTGGGTCAGCGGATCCTGAGGGACGATCTCGTCCTCCAGCACCTTCCCGACCTCGAGCAGATCTGTGCAGAACTTTTCCCAAGTAGCGTTCATATCAGTATCCCTGTGCTCGTAGATGTTTCGAATGTTCAGACGACAGCGGCGAACTTCGCCTCGACCTCGGCGGCGGTCACACCGAACTCCTCCAGCGAGTAGCGGTGCGACGGACGACGGTGCTCGGCGAGGCTGGCCTGGTGCGACTCCTCCACCGCGGCACGAGCCGCGTCCGTGAAGGGCAGGGCGAACTGTGCGTAGATCTTCTCGACCGTGCCGACCGCATCGGAGATGAAATCCTGGTAGTCGACGTCGATGAACTGGTCCGGGTTGTAACGGGCACGGGCACTGTTGAAGTCCGCGTTACCGCGTGCCCACAGGTCGAGTTGGGTGCGCCCGATGGCCGGCCGGTCGAAGGCCCTCGACATGTCGTGCCCGCCCTGCTCCGCAAGGCTGAAGGTGGACGCCATCGACGTCAGCGGATCCCGGAAGGTGCGAACCAACAACGCGTCCGGGTAGACCTTCATGATCTCGTCGAGCGCGAAGACGTGGCTGGGGCTCTTGAGCACCCACCGCCGGTCCGAGTCGTGCAGCCCGATCAACTGCAGGTTCTTTTTGTGCCGCGCGTACGTCTCGGTCCAGTCCTGCTCCGCCAGCCACTCGGTGTAGCTCGGTACGTACGCGACGGTCTCGAACGCAGTCGAGAGCATCGTCTGCTGCAGCAGACGCCAACACTCCTCGACCTCCTCCGCCCCCATGAAGTGCACCTTCATCAGGTCCGCCTCGTTCGCCTGACGTGCTCGATAGAAGGCGTCGGAGCGCAGGTAGTCCTCGTTTTCCGACCACTTGTCGCGGTCGGGGCGGGGCTGCGGAGTCTCGGCCAGCCACATCTCGGCACCCTGGTGCGCCGGGTCCGCGCCGAGCAGACGGTGCAGCGCGGTGCTCCCGGTCCGGGTCAACCCGACCACGAAGATCGGACGCTCGACCGGAACGTCGACGTGCTCAGGGTATTTCGCGAACCCGGCCTCGCTGGTCAAGCGCCCCGCGAGCGCTCCGGTGATCATCTTGCGTGCGATCACCTTCCCCTGGGGTGTGAGATCGGCTTCCCGCTCGAACGAGTCGAGCAGAACCCGCAGCCCCTCGAGGTAGCCGTCGCCGCCGAAGTCGTCGTACCCTGCCCGCTCGCGTGCATCCTGCTGCAGGTCCTCGATGGAGCCGATGCCGTCGTAGTCGTGTGTCATCCATAAGTCCTTGTGAGAGTGGATCAGTGGTGGGCGTGGCCGCAGTTGACGTCCAGGCACTGCCCGGTGATCGCGCGAGCGAGGTCGGACGCGAGGAACAGCACGGCATTCGCGATGTCGTCGGGTTCGGGCAGTCGGCGCAGATCGGTGCCGGCCGCGATCTCGGCGTAGACCACGGCCGGGTCGACGCCCCGCTGCGCGGCCTGCTTCTCGACCATCCGCTTGACCCGATCCGCCCAGATGTAGCCGGGAGCAACGGAGTTCACCCGAACACCCGTCGGGCCCATCTCGACCGAGAGACTGCGGGCGAGTGCGAGCAGTCCGGCCTTCATCACGCGATAGGCCCCGAAGTTCGGCAGCTGGTTACGCAGCACCATCGAGTTGATCATCACGACCGACCCCTGGGACCGTTCCAGCGCGGGCGCCAGTTTCCGGGTCAGGTTGAGCGCCGCCAGCAGGTTGATGTCCAGGCCCTGCCGGACCGTCTCGAACTCGGCGTCGAGCAGCCGCTCGTGCGGTGGCTGCACGAACGCGTTGTGCACCACCGCGTCGACGACGCCGAACTCCGCGAGTGCCGACTCGGCGAGATTTGTCACCGACGCGTCGTCGGTGAGGTCGGTCGGTACGGACACCGCGGTACCGCCCAGGTCCCGGATCTCGTCGGCCACCTCCGTCAGCAGCGATTCGGTCCGGGCGGCCAGGACGACCCGGGCACCGGCGAGCGCGCCACGGACGGCCACCGAGCGCCCCAGCCCCGTACCGACACCGGAGACGACCACGACCTTGCCCTCGAGCAGCGCCGGCATCGTGGGCGCCGCCAGCTCGGCGGCCGTCACACCCGGGCCTGCGGGTCGAGCACGACGCTGAGCGAGACGATCCGGCCGTCGTCGTCGAACTCGAAGAGATCGCTGGCGAGGAAGTCCGGGATCCCCTCACGCTGGACCCGCAGCTGCATCGCGGCGTACCGGCCGGAGACGACGATCGGCGAGTGTCGGCTCACCGTGAAGTCCACCTTCGCGTTCTCGGTGTCGAACTCGCGGATCTCGTCGATGCCGCGGTAAGTCCGCACGCCGAGCGGCTCGTGCTGAACGGCGTCATCCGCGAACAGCGCGACCAGTTGGTCGACATCGTGGTTGCCGAGATGCTTCACGTACGACTCGACTACCGAACAGATTTCGTCCCTCGTGGGCAAGGAACGCTCCTTCCGTGATGGGTGGGTGGTACTCGGGAACCGCATTCAGGCGATCGTGCCGCGGCTGCGCAGGTGCTCGATGATCAGCCTGCCGGCCTCTTCGGGAGACGTCGTGGTCGTGTCGATCCGCAGGTCGGGATGCTCCGGCGACTCGTACGGGGAATCGACACCGGTGAAGTTGGCCAGCTCTCCGCGACGTGCCTTCTTGTAGAGGCCCTTCGGATCCCGCTGCTCGGCGACAGCGATCGGGGTGTCGATGAACACCTCGCAGAACTGGTCGGACCCGACCAGCTCACGGGCCGCGTCACGCTCGGCACGGAACGGCGAGATGAACGACGCGAGAACGATCAGACCGGCGTCGGCCATCAGCCGGGCGACCTCGGTGACACGGCGGATGTTCTCCACTCGGTCCGCCTCGGTGAACCCCAGGTCGCGGCCCAGCCCGTGACGGACGTTGTCGCCGTCGAGCAGGTAGGTGTGACAGCCCAGCGCGTACAGCTGCCGCTCGAGTTCATTGGCGATCGTGGACTTGCCCGAGCCGGAGAGCCCGGTGAACCACAGCACCTGCCGGCGATGGCCGTTCAGCGTCTGGCGTGCCTGCTCGTTCACGTCCACGGCCTGCCAATGGATGTTGTCGGAGCGCCGCAGCGAGTGCGCGATCATGCCGGCTCCGACGGTGGTGTTGGTCAGCCGGTCGATCAGGATGAACCCACCGGTGTCGCGGTTCGCGGCGTAGGCGTCGAACGGCACCGGACGGTCGAAGCTGATGTTGCAGACGCCGATCTCGTTGAGCGCGAGGGTGTTCGTCGCGGTCTTCTCGAGGGTGTTGACGTTCACCTTGTACTTGGGCTTGGTGATCCGGGCCTGCACGGTCATGGTGCCGATCTGGCAGAGGTACGGCCGCTCGGGCAGCATCTCGTGCTCGCCCATCCAGACCACGTGCGCCTCGAACTGGTCCGCCACCCCGGGCAGCGCGTCCGCCGCGGCGAGCACGTCGCCGCGGCTGACGTCGATCTCGTCGGCGAGGGTGATCGTGACCGAGCGGCCCGCGGGCACCTCCTCCAGGTCGCCGTCCATCGTGACGATCCGCGCGACGGTGGATTCCTTGCCGCTCGGCAGCACCCGCACCCGATCGCCCGGCCGCACGACGCCGCCGACGATCTGCCCGGAGAACCCGCGGAAATCCAGGTCCGGCCGGTTCACCCACTGCACGGGCATCCGGAAGGGGCTGCCCGCGAGCTCGCCGGAGATCTCGACCGTCTCGAGATGTTCGATCAGCGTCGGGCCCTGGTACCACGGCGTGTTCGGGCTCCGGTCGGTGAGGTTGTCGCCCATGTACGCGGACATCGGGATCGCGACGACATCGCCGAGACCGATCTCGGCCGCGAATCCCGCGTACTCCTCGACGATCTCGTCGAACACCTGCTGGGAGTAGTCCACCAGGTCTAGCTTGTTCACCGCGAGCACCACGTTGCGGATGCCCAGCAGCGAGACGAGGTACGAGTGCCTGCGGGTCTGGGTGAGCACACCCTTGCGGGCGTCGATCAGGATCACCGCGAGGTCCGCGGTGGAGGCACCGGTGACCATGTTCCGGGTGTACTGCTCGTGGCCCGGGGTGTCGGCGACGACGAACTTGCGCTGCTCCGTGGAGAAGTAGCGGTAGGCGACGTCGATGGTGATGCCCTGTTCGCGTTCGGCGGCCAATCCGTCGACCAGCAGCGCGAAGTCGAGCCCGTCGCCCTGGGTGCCGACCTTGCGCGAGTCGGCCTCGAGCGCGGTCAACTGGTCCTCGAAGACGAGCTTCGACTCGTAGAGCAGGCGGCCGATCAGGGTGGACTTGCCGTCGTCGACGCTGCCGCAGGTGATGAAGCGGAGCATGGACTTCTTCGCGTGCCGCTCGAGGTAACGCTCGATGTCGTCGGCGATCAGTTCGGATGAGTGGGACATCAGAAGTACCCCTCCTGCTTCTTCTTCTCCATCGAGGCGCTGCTGTCGTGGTCGATCACGCGACCCTGGCGCTCGGATGTGGTGGTCAGCAACATTTCCTGGATGATGTCGGTCAGTGACTCGGCGGTACTTTCGACCGCACCGGTGAGCGGGTAGCAGCCGAGGGTTCGGAACCGCACGCTCTTGAGCTCGGGCTCCTCGCCGGGAAGCAGCGGCATCCGGTCGTCGTCGACCATGATGAGCGCCCCGTCGCGCTCGACGACGGGTCGTTTCGCGGCATAGTAGAGCGGAACGATCGGGATCCGCTCCTGCCGGATGTACTCCCAGACATCGAGTTCGGTCCAGTTGGACAGCGGGAAGACGCGCAGGCTCTCGCCGGGCGACTTGCGGACGTTGTACATCCGCCACAGCTCCGGACGCTGCTGCTTCGGGTCCCAGCGGTGCTCGGCCGAGCGAATCGAGAAGACTCGTTCCTTGGCGCGGGACTTCTCCTCGTCGCGCCTGGCCCCACCGAACGCGGCGTCGAACTTGTAGTGGTCGAGCGCCTGCTTGAGCCCCTCGGTCTTCCACATGTCGGTGTGAGTCGCGGAGCCGTGTGTGAAGGGGTTGATCCCCTTCTCCACGCATTCGGGGTTCTGGTACACGAGCAGATCGAGGTCGCCCGCCGCAGCGGTCTCCTCGCGCAGCTTGTACATCTCGCGGAACTTCCACGTGGTGTCCACATGGAGCAGCGGGAACGGCAGGCGGGACGGGTAGAAGGCCTTGCGCGCCAGGTGCAGCATCACGGCGCTGTCCTTGCCGACCGAATACAGCATGACGGGGTTCTCGCTCTCGGCGACGGCCTCCCTCATGATGTGGATGCTCTCGGCCTCGAGCCGTTCGAGGTGTGTCAGGGTCTTGCTGGTAGTGGGACTGCTCATCACCGAAGTTCCTCCAGTACGGTGCCTGCCAGCTCGGGGCGGCAGATCAGTAGGTCGGGCAGCCAGGGGCTGCGCTGGTTGTAGTGCAGTTCGGATCCGTCGATCCGCGAAACATGAAGTCCGGCAGCGCGAGCCACCACGACCGGGGCCGCCGAATCCCACTCGTACTGCCCGCCGGCGTGTGCGTAGACGTCCGCCTCGCCGCGCACCACGGCCATCGCCTTGGCACCCGCCGATCCCATCTCGATCAGTTCGGCACCGAGCGCGGTCGCCATCGCCATCACCGGCTCGGGCCGGCGCGTCCGGCTCACTACCACCCGCGGCGCGGCGGGCAGCGGGGGATGCGGGGCGGCGGCGTCCGCGGTCGAGAAGGTGACACCCAGCGCTGGCATCGCGACCGCACCCGCCACCAGTTCCCCACCCTCTACGAGCGCGACGTGGACGGCCCAGTCGGTGCGGCCCGGCTCGCCGAACTCACGGGTGCCGTCGAGCGGGTCGACGATCCAGACCCGGTCGGCGCCGAGCCGGTCGAGGTCGTCGGCGCCCTCCTCGGAGAGCACCGCGTCGCCCGGGAACCGCTCGCCGAGCGTGGCGACGAGGAACTCGTGGGAGAGCCGGTCTCCCGCCTTGCGCACGTGGGCGGGAACGACGCCCTCGCGCTCCAGTTCCATTCGATACACCAGGAGCAGTTCGCCTGCCGCAGTGGCAATTTCCGCCGCAGCCCGGCCGTCGGCATCACCCTGCGCGGCAGGGCGGAGGGGTGTCGATGTGACGGCATCAGTGGTCATGCATGTGACTGTAGCCACAGAATGAACAATGTTCAATACTAGATCGAACGTTGTTCATTCTGAAGCGGGTGAGCCTGCCCCTCGCCTGACGGATACGGTGACGCGGTGAGCGAAACGAACGGCAGATCGATTTACGGCGACGCGGAGGCTCGGCGGCGCCGGACGCTGGACGCGGCGGCCACCCTGCTGGACGAGGGGGGCTACTCCGCGCTCACGATCAGGTCCGTCGCGCAGCGTTCCGGCACCAGCACGGGCCTGATCTATCAATACTTCGCGGACAAACAGGAGATCTTCATCGCGCTGCTCAACGAGAGCCAGATCGAGTCCGCCGCCTTCGTGGCCGCGCTGCCCCGCGACGGCGGCGTCGCGTCGCTGATCGCGGCGGTCATCCCGAACTCGGTGCGGCAGTGGGCACGCGTCGGGCGTATGACGGCAACCTGGCGCGACATCGAGGGCGCCACCCGGTCGGAACGCGATTCCGTCCGCGAACTGCGCGTGACCGCGGAGCAGTACAACGAGGAACTCCGCCGGGCGCTTCTCGAGGCCGCGGCGGCGGAGGGCCGGACGCTGCTCGACGATCCCGCGCTCCTCCGCTTCGTCCTGTCGGGACTGATGGGCGTTTCCGACACCATCGTCAACAAGTGGGCGCCGGATCTCGACGCGACAGAGTTCGCCGAGTTCACCGCCGCCGCACTGACGCGGGCAATCACCGCCTGAGCCGGCTGCAGTGCGCCCGGCTAGGCTCGCGGGGTCACCATCCGATGCGCCGCACCGCCCGATCTACGTGTATTCCACAGACACCCTCTCGATTCAGCAGCGGCGCGCTGATCGGAACCGTACCCTCGGCGACCGTCGCGCCGTCGACCGCGAGCACCACCCGCAGGGGACCACCCATGCGAGCCTCGGTGTAGGTGGTCTCGACGGTGATCTTGTGGGTACCCGGTGACAGCATCAGATGGGCGCGGTCAACTCGCCGTACCCCTGGTACTTCTGAGCCCGGCTACGCGGTGACCCCGAGCGCCCGCGACAGCGTGGGCCAGGCCTTGGGCAGCCGATCGTTCCAGTAAGCCCAGGCGTGCACGCCGGTCACCTCATAGTCGACGGTGGCCGGGATGCCCAGC
Organism: Rhodococcus daqingensis; assembly: GCF_042665615.1. Taxonomy (NCBI): domain Bacteria; kingdom Bacillati; phylum Actinomycetota; class Actinomycetes; order Mycobacteriales; family Nocardiaceae; genus Rhodococcus; species Rhodococcus daqingensis. The sequence continues at coordinate 207,858 of NZ_JBHTCS010000017.1, forward strand.
TCGCGCAGCTTCTTGTCCAACCGCCTTGTGCACTGATTCGCCGCCGCCTCGATGCCGCCGCCGACGAAGATCCGTTCGGCGTCGGTGCCGGGGCCCTCGTGCTCGCCCACGATTCCCGTGCCGACCGACAGGTAGATTGGCTTGCCGCGCAACGCCTCCGCGTTACGGACCGTGTCGTGCGCGGCCCACTCGGGACCTCCGGGCACACCCCACATCTTGGCCGGGTCGCCGCCGCGGGAGGACACCGTGACCTGCGTGCTCAGCCGGCCCACATCGTCGGTGGTCGAGTAGCACCCGCTGAAGACCGCGATGCCGCGGTACAGGTCCGGGCGCCGGTGCGCGAGCATCATCGCTCCCTGTGCGCCCATCGAGGTGCCCGCGATCGCGTTGACACCGTTGGTCTTCAGCCGGGCGTTGATCAGCGGCGGCAGCTCCTTGGTGAGGAAGGTCTCCCACTTGTGCAGCCCGACCTTCGGGTCACGCTCGTCCCAGTCGGTGTAGAGGCCGGCCACCCCACCGTTGGTCAGGACCACATTGATGTTCTTGTCGGCGAAGAACTTCGGCGCATCGGTCATGTACATCCAGGCGCTCTGGTCCTCGCCCGCGCCGACGCCCTCGAGCATGTACAGGGTGGGCCGGGAGCTGTCCGCGGCCAACAGCACGTCCACCCCGACCTCGCGGCGGAGGGCGGGCGAGGCGATGAGGAACCGCGCGACCCGCTCCGAGGTGAACTTCTCCGAGACGATCGCCGGGGTGACGATGTCGTCGCGCAGCGGGGGTATCGGCCCCGGATCGTCCTGCCACTCCACGGGCATCGTCGATCCGGAGGTGACGCTGCCGGAGTCCGAGCTATCGCCGGCGCTGCCGAAGCCCGAGCTGCCCGAGTCCGAGCTGCCCGCGCTCCCCGAGCCCGGGGCCGCGACCGCCTGGCCCGACCCGGCCAGCACCGCGCCCGCGACCAGGGCGGCACCCACCGCACGGCCCCACACGGGACGACGACACGCGAAATTCATGGACTCCCCCATCTCGATGGCGTCGATCGGAAGCGGGCACCCCACGGCCCGGACCGCCGGCCTCCCATGGAGCGACGGCACCGATCGCGGAGACGGTACCGCCTTCCGGTGGGCCGCACAGTCGAAATCGTTCTCATCGGTCACCACTGTCGCGCCCGCGAACGCCACGGGATCGGGCACACTGAACGCATGGGCGTCGACCGCGAAGTGCCTGCACCCGAACACCGTCGGCCCGACGGTGTCACCGACGCCGAGGTCGCCGCCGCCGGACGGGTCTCCGAGGCGCTCGAGACGGTCGAGCGGGCCAGGGGCCATCTGTACGGGTTCCACCAGCTCATCGGCCATGCCCACCTGCAGCTCGCCGAGGCCGTCGAGATGCTGCGCGCGGCCGGCCACGAGGCGCTGGCCGACCGGTTGCAGAAGGAACTGGTCGGGCGCAACGTCCTGGAGGGGCGCTGGACGTTCCAGGTGGTGGAGGAGTTCGATGACGGCTACTGGTCGGAGTTCCGCGACCACGAGCGGGCGGTGCGCGACGGGGTGCTCGGCGGACGCAGGCACCTCTACGAGGCCGAGATGAAGCAACACAGACGGACTGCGGGCAGACCCGGCCACGAGGCGCGGCCCGCGGAGCAGGAGTGAGTATGGAGATCCTCAGCAGCCGGACGATCCTGCGGCCGGCCGACTACCCGGCCACGCTGGCGTTCTACGCGCAGACCCTGGAGCTGGCGGTCGCGCGCGAGTACCCGGGCGGCACCGTGTTCTTCGCCGGACAGGGGTTGATCGAGGTCGCTGCCCACGGCGGGTCCGGCGAGAGCACCCGCTTCGACGGCGCCCTCTGGTTTCAGGTCCGCGACCTGACGGCGACGCAGACGGAACTGGTGCTCAAGGGCGTGCAGATCATCCGGGAGGCACGTCAGGAACCGTGGGGTCTGCACGAGATGTGGATCGCCGACCCGGATGGCGTCCCGATCGTGCTGGTGCAGATCCCGGAAGACCACCCGATCCGCAGGGACGGCCGCCCCGCGCCCTAGGAACCCCCACCCGACATGAGGTCACCGATGAGTGTTCCTGTGCAGAACCCGTCGTCCGCCCGAACCGGACGCGGCCTCGTGCTCGCCGTGCTGGCGTCGGGTCAGTTCGTGATGACGCTGGACAGCTCGGTCATGAACGTCTCGATGGCCAGCGTGGCCGCCGACCTGGGCACCACGATCACCGGGATCCAGACGGCGATCACCTTGTACACCCTCGTCATGGCCACCCTGATGATCACCGGCGGCAAGGTGGGCACCATCGTGGGCAGGCGGCGAGCCTTCGGCATCGGGCTGGTCATCTACGGATTGGGCTCGCTGACCACGTCCCTGGCACCGAACCTGGGCGTGCTGCTGATCGGCTGGTCCCTCCTGGAAGGTATCGGCGCCGCACTGATCATGCCCGCGATCGTCGCCCTGGTCGCGGCCAACTTTCCGCCGGACCGGCGCGCGGCCGCGTACGGCCTGGTGGCCGCCGCGGGCGCGATGGCGGTCGCGGCCGGGCCCCTCATCGGCGGCGCGGTCACCACGTTCGCCTCCTGGCGCTACGTCTTCCTGGGCGAGGTCGTCATCGTTGCCGCGATCCTGTTGGTGCTCAGGAGAATCGAGGACACGGCGCCGATGACGGCACGCCTCGACCTGGTCGGGTCCGCCCTGTCGGTACTGGGGTTGGGCATGCTCGTGTTCGGGGTCCTCCGGTCGAGCGAGTGGGGCTGGGTTCGGCCCACACCCGGTGGTGCGCAGGTGATGGGGGTGTCCGCGACGATGTGGCTCGTCCTGGCCGGGCTGCTGGTCGTCTTTGCCTTCCTCCGTTGGGAGACCCACCTCGCCGACACGGGCGGCGAGCCGCTGCTCGATCCCCGGCTCCTGCAGAACCGCCAGCTCAGCGGCGGCCTGACGATGTTCTTCGCGCAGTTCATGGTCCAGGCCGGGGTCTTCTTCGCGGTTCCGCTGTTCCTCTCGGTCGTCCTGGAACTCGACGCGCTGCAGACCGGGCTGCGACTGCTCCCCCTGTCGGTCGCGCTCCTGCTCGCCGCGATCGGGATTCCCAAGCTCCTGCCGCGGGCCGATCCCCGCCGGGTGGTCCGCTGCGGCCTGGGATCGATGATCGTCGGCATCGTGATCCTCGTCGCCGGGCTGGACCCGGGCGCCAACGCCGCGATCGTGGCGGTCCCGATGCTGCTGATGGGTCTCGGGCTGGGCGCCTTGGCATCCCAGCTCGGCGCCGTCACCGTGTCCGCGGTGCCGGACACACAGAGCGCCGAGGTCGGGGGGCTGCAGAACACGGCGACCAATCTCGGTGCCTCGCTGGGCACCGCACTCATCGGCGCGGTGCTCATCAGCACCCTGAGCACCGCGGCCCTGGCCGGGATACAGGGCAACCCCGACGTGCCCGCCGCGGTGCAGCAGCAGGCCGACACCGAGCTGGCCGCCGGGGTCCCGTTCCTGTCCGACACCGAACTACGCGAGGCGCTGGACGAGGCGGCGGTCACCGGGCCCGCCGCCGACGCCGTCCTCGAGATCAACGCGGACGCCCGGTTGGAGGCGCTGCGGGTGGCATGTTCCCTCGCCGCGCTGCTCGCGGTAGGGGCGCTGTTCTTCACCACCCGCATCCCCCGCGAACCGGTCGGATCCGGCGGGCGCCCGGCACCGTGAGGCCCTACGGCCTGCGCAGTGCCTCGGCGATCTGGTCGGCCCGGGCCTGCCCCTCGTACAGCTGGCGCAGCAGCCACAGCCGCAGCACCCTGGCGACGGCGCCGGCGAGATACAGGGCCGCCCCGATCACCGTGACGGCCAGCAGCGCCGTCGCCAGGATCTGGTACGAGGCGATGTTGCGCAGATCGTCCTGGGTGAGCGAGGACAGGTAAGCGACGAACGCCGCCACCGCCCCACCGATCATCAGCACCAGGCCGAGAACCCGGGCCGCGCCGTCGCCGCGCGACTGACCGGTCTTGAGCTTGAGCTCGGCAACGTCGTTCTTGAACTGTGCGCGACGCTCTTCCGCGAGTGCGGTCATGGTCATCCTCCTAGATAGCTTGTGGATAGTTCACGGTCGATTTCGTTCGGGTCCCCGGTCCGGACCACGCGGCCCTGCAGCATCAGCGCCGCCGACGTCGCGATGGGTAGCACTGCCCGGGCGAACTGCTCGGCGACCAGGATCGACAGCCCCTCCCCCGCGAGCTGGGCGACGATGTCGTACATCTCGGTGACCACTCGGGGCGCGAGGCCCATCGAGAGCTCGTCGAGCAGCAACACGGTGGGCTCGGTGCCGAGTGCACGGGACAGCGCGAGCATCTGCTGCTCTCCTCCGGACATCGAGCCGGCCAGCTGGCCGCGCCGCTTCCCGAGGATCGGGAAGCGTTGGTACGCGACCTCTTCGAGCGCCTTGAGGGTGGCCCCGGTGCCCGTCGCCACCCACAGGTTCTCGCGGACGGTGAGGTTCGGGAAGATGCCCCGACCCTCGGGAACGGTGCAGACACCCAGCCGCGCGAGGTCGGCCGCGTCGACGCCGTTGACGACCCGGCCCGCGAGCCGCAACTCGCCGTGTTCGACGGGCAGAATTCCGGAGCAGATCTTCAGCGTCGAGGTCTTGCCGCCGCCGTTGGGCCCCAGCAGCGCGACGACCGTCCCGGGGTACAGGGCCAGGTCCACCCCGTGCAGTACCTCGATGGCGCCGTAGCCGGCCCGGACACCGACCAGTTCGAGCAACGGTTCCTGTTGCGACCGGGCGGCATCCGGCGCCGCGGCGTGCCGAGGAGTGGTGATAGGTGCGTTCATGCCACCTCCTCCGTTCCGATGTAGGCCGCGATCACCGCGGGATCGTGACGAATCTCTTCCGGGGTGCCGGACGCGATCAGCGCGCCGTAGTCCAGCACGTGGATCTGCGAGCACACCTTCATCACCAGCGGCAGATCGTGCTCGACGAGGCAGATGCCGAGACCCTCCCCCGCCAACCGGACCAGCATCGCGGCGAAGTCCTCGGTCTCCTGCTCGGTCTGCCCGGAGGCAGGCTCGTCGAGCAGCAGGACCCGTGGGGAGGTCATCAGCGCGCGCGCCACCTCCACGACCCGGGCCCGGCCGGTCGGAATGTCGGAGACGTCTTTGTCTGCGACGTCCGTCAGGCCGGTCAGTTCGAGCAGTCGGTCGGTCTCCGCCTTCACGTCCGCCTTGCCGCGGGTGCCTGCGCGGTGGATGTCGCCCGCCACCCGCAGGTTGTCCCGCACCGACAGCGACAGGAACAGTTCGAGCCGCTGGAAGGTGCGGGCCAACCCCAGATGTGCGCGTTTGTACGGCGCCTTCGTGGTGACGTCGACGCCGTCGATCAGCACCTGTCCGGCGATGGGCTTCTGCAGCCCGGTGACCGTGTTGAACAGGGTGGTCTTGCCGGCACCGTTGGGGCCGATCAGCCCCGTGACCGCGCCTCGCTCGACCGCGATGCTGACGTCGTTGACGGCGACGTGGCCACCGAATCGCACTGTCACACCGCGCGTTTCGAGCAGCGGGGTTGCATCAGGAGACTGCATTGACGGTCAACTCCTTCACCGATTCGGTCTCTGACCGGGATTCGGACCCGGACCCGGTGGTTGCCTGCGCCGGCGACGAGGGCGAGGCGCTCGTAGCGGGTACCACCGGCACGCTGGGCAGGCCGAGCTCGCGGTCGAGACAATCGCGGCCCTCCTGGGTGTACGGCTCGTCGATGCCGACCAACTCGGGCGGCGTGGTGCGCCGCCGGGCGACCTCCTCGGCGCCGAGTACCGCCGTCGGCATGAGCATTTCACCGACCACCGGCAGCGCGAACACCGTGACGATGGTCAGCGAGGCGAACCACCAGTTGCCCAGGACCCCGGTCAACGCCAGCAGGTAGAGGACCGCGACGAACGCCGCGCCCCCGATCAGCACCGGCTTGGCGTCGCGCAGCTTGCGGTAGCCCTCGATCACCTGATGCACGCTGCCGCTGGGGTTGTGGCCGACACCGATACCGATCAGCGCCGGGCTCACCGCGGCGATGTTGCCCAGCAGCAGGTACAGGCCCTCGAGCTCCGGCTGCGCCTTCGCCAGGTTGGTGAACGAGACCATGATGATCGAGAAGCCGACGCCGGCCATCACGCCGCCGAAGAGGGCTCCGCTGACGTAGCCGATGCCCGCGACCACCGTCAGCATCAGCAGCGACAGGCTGATGATGATGGTGAAGCTGTCGCCGGAGACCGCGCCCATCGCGCTCGACATCAGGATGCCGCCGAGGCCTGCGATACCCGCCGAGATCATGAACACGCTCAGCTTCAGTTTGACCAGGTTCTGACCGAGCATCGCCGAGGCCGCCGGGCTGTCCTTCATCGCCGCCAGCCGTCGGCCGTATCCGCTGTTGCGCAGCGCCACGACGGCGACGCCGAGGATCGCGAACAGCACGGTCGCCGTCATCAGGAAGGTGGTCTCGTTGCCCAGGTCCAGCGGGCCGATCTGCAGCGGCGGGATCACCAGCGAACCGCCGGTGAACAGGGAGAACTTCACACCGAACAGCTCGTGCTCGGTCGTGTCGCGCAGCACCATGTTGCTCAGGAACACACCGAACGCCATCGTCGCCAGCGCCAGGTACAGACCCCGCAGACGCAGCGCGGGCAGAGCGACCAGGCCACCGACCAGCGCGGCCACCAGCACGCCGAGCAACACTCCGACGATCGTCAGTCGCTGTGCGAGCCCGGAGCCGGAGATGCCGAAGTGGTAGACCACGATCGTCGCGACCGCACCGAACGACAGTGGGGCCAGGTTCATCTCGCCTGCGTAGCCGGTGAGCACGGTCAGCGACAGCGCGACGATGGCGAAGCACATGCCGATGGTGAGGGTGGTGATCGCGGACTCGACCATCAGCAACCGGATCAGGTAGACGATCACGACCAGCGCCGCTCCCCACGTGACCGCCTTGCGGACGCTGGGCACGTGGTAGCGCTCACGGGTGCGGACGGCGGCGCCGCGCAGGCGGTCCTGCGGCAGCACGATCAGCACCACGAACAGCGCGATCATCGGCAGCGAGACCCGCAGGTTCGACGTCCACGTCCAGGTCGACGGTCCGTACCCGAGCAGGTAGGTGCCGGCCAGACCGAGCACGATCGCGCCGACGAAGGTGCGCGGGATGCTACGCAACCGGCCGAACATCGCGGCCGCGAACGCGTCGATCACCAACAGCGTCAACAGGTTCGCCTCGAGAGTTCCGCCGCTGATCGGGGTGACGAGGATGCCCGCGAGGACCGCGAGCATGGAGCTCAGCGCCCACGAGAAGCCGGCGATTCGCTCAGGGTTGTGCCCGTTCAGGCGCAGCAGATCCGGGTCGTCGACGACGCCGCGCATTGTGGCGCCCATCCGGGTGCGGGTGAACAGCAGCCGCAGTCCGACGGCGATGGCGATCGCCGCGACGAGACAGATGACCTCGTGCACGTGCACGGTAGCGCCGAGGAGGGAGAACTTGGCGTCGTCACCGAAGAACATCCGCAGGGTGCGGGGCTCCTCCGGGTGCCAGAACCACTGCGACAGGAACAGCATCCCGAGCATGATCGAGACGGTGACCACGATCTTGGTCACCTCCGCGGTGTCCCGCAGGCCCCGCATGATCAGGAAGTACAGCGCCAGGCCCATCAACGGGCCCAACACGCCGAGCGCCAACAGCAGCGCGATCGGGGCGGGCAGGTTCCAGCCGTAGCGGAGCTGCCAGTAGAAGAACGCGCCGAGCATGGCCTGCGCACCGTGGGCGAAGTTGAAGATCCCCGAGGTGCTGTAGGTGAGCACCAGCCCGGAGGCTGCGATCGCGTACACGGCACCGAGCACCAGGCCCAGGATCGTGAACGTCACGAAAGTGTCCATGTGAGAAACCCTCTGTCTTGAGAGATGCGGCAGTGCCGCGGTGGTGCGCCGGTGGAGTCCGGGGACTCGGTGGGCGCACCACCGCGGCGCAGCGGCCTTAGGCCTTGGGCTTGATCACGTTCGGGTTGAGGTACTTGGTCGAGACCCGGTCGGGTCCGAGCTCGGTGCCCCAGGTCGACGGGTCCGTCTTGATCAGGTACTCGTCGTTGCACTCGAACTCACCGGAGGTGCTGGGGAACGCCTGCGTGTACTCGGCGCCCTTGAGCGAGACCATCAGGCCGCACGTGGCCGGCATGTTCTTGCCCGGGTCGGTGACCGCGTGCAGTCCGCCGCCGTCCCACTCGTGGATCTGGGAGAGCTCGTCGATCATGCACTGACGGGTCAGGTCCGAGCCGCACTCCTTGGCCGCGGTCGCCCACAGCAGGAACGAGGAGGTGGACTGCATGCCCAGCAGCGCGGTCTTGCCGCCCTTCTCCGCGACCAGGTCGACGTACTTCTGGACGGCCGGAACCTTGTCGGCGTTCTCGAGCATCTGGAAGGTCATGTCGGCGTTCAGGTTGTCGAGAATCCCGGATTCCTTGTTGAAGGTCTGCGCGGAGTTTCCGTACCAGGTGGCCTCACCGAAGATGATCGGATCGATACCGACCTGGTTGACCGCCTTGAAGAAGTTGAACTCGTTCGGCACCGGAGAGCGCGAGGTCCACAGACCCTTGACACCGCACTCCTTGTACTTCTCGGCGAACGCGACGTAGCTGGGCTCGCCCTGGTAGTTCAGGGTGACGCCGCAGTCCTTGAGCTTGAAGCCCGCGGCCTCGGCCATCGAACGAGTCTTCGCCAGCGAGGTGATGATCGTGGGCATTGTGGAGCCGACCAGGTCGAAGTCGTTCAGCAGGTCGGGGTGCATCTTCGCCATCTGGAACCAGGCGGCCCCGTTGGCGTAGTCCACGGGGAACGGGACACCCTGGTAGGTCATCGGGCCGCTGGCCGCGTCGGGCGAGACCGTGAAGCCGGGGACTGCCGCCATGTTGCAGGCGACGCGGGTCTGCTCGGCGGTCTGGTCCATCGCGAAGCCGTGGCCGACCATCATGAACTGGGACGCGCACGCCTCCTGCATGACGGTGTTGGCCTGCGTCATCGCCGCGTCGTAGTCGGTGCCGACGATCTTGCGGCCGTTGATGCCGCCCTGGTCGTTGCACCAGTCGATCATCGCGGAGACGGCGTCGGACATCTCCTTGTTCAATCCGGGGCTCTGGGCGTAGCCGCGGTCGTCGCCGTAGCCGATCTTGATCTCGGTGTCGCTGACGCCCTGGTCGGTCGCGCCCGTCGCATCGCCCTCCCCACAGGGCGACTCGAGGGTGCCGAACGAACCCCGGGACGCGGAGGTCTGCGAATCGCCATTGGCGCCGCCCCCGGTGGCGCCGGTGACCGCCTCGCCCGATCGCTCGGTGGCACACGCGGACAGCATCGCTGCCGACATGGCCAACGCTGCCACGAGCCGGGCCGTCTTCTTTCGTTTCACGATCGGTGTCTCCTTCTCGGCTACCCGGGACCGGGCAGGTTCCGTGGGGGTCGGGCCAGAGCGCGCGGCCGTCCCACCCGGGCAGGGGGTGTGAGGCCTGCGTCACTTGATGCCGGGACGGTAATCAGCGGCGACGGAGGCAATTCGCTGGTTCCCGGTGAGTGAGACCGCCCGGTGAGCTTCGCCACATTTCGTTCCGGACTGTGACGGTTCGCATGCTGGTGGACCGCGTTGCGCGGGTCGGCCGGGATTCGCGCGAAGTGCCGCGACCTGGCCGGACGGGGTCGGCGCGGTGTGCTGGAAAGCACGCGCGAACAGCGGGTACAGACTCGACTTTTACGCGTTCGTAACGGAGGATCTAGGCCGTGAACGCGGAACTCATCGTTCTTCTTGTCGTAGTTGTCACAGCCCTCGGGTTCGACTTCACCAACGGCTTCCATGACACCGGCAACGCGATGGCGACGTCGATTGCGACCGGGGCGCTCAAACCCCGAGTCGCGGTTGCGCTTTCCGCAATCCTGAACTTGGTGGGCGCGTTCCTCTCGGTCGAGGTCGCGGCCACCGTCGCGAAGGGCGTGGTCAACCTCAGCTCGGTGGGCGGTGAGGATCTGCTGTTCATCGTCTTCGCCGGACTCGTCGGCGGAATCATCTGGAACCTGGCCACCTGGCTGTTCGGCATCCCCTCGAGTTCCTCGCACGCGCTGTTCGGCGGCCTGATCGGCGCGGCGATCGCCTCCCTCGGGATGAACGGCGTCGAGTGGTCAGGCGTGCTGAGCAAGGTGGTCATCCCGGCCCTGCTGGCGCCGGTCGTCGCCGGACTCGTCGCCGCGGCCGGCACCTTGCTGATCTACCGGATCACCCGAGGCGTCAGCGACGAGACCAAGGAATCCGGGTTCCGGTTCGGCCAGGTCGGCTCCGCGTCCCTGGTGTCGCTCGCGCACGGCACCAACGATGCACAGAAGACGATGGGCGTGATCTTCCTGGCCCTGGTCGCACACGGCACCCTCAACGCCGACTCCGACATGCCGTTCTGGGTGAAGCTGAGCTGCGCGGTGGCGATCGCCCTCGGCACCTACCTCGGCGGGTGGCGCGTGATCCGCACCCTCGGCAAGGGCCTGGTGGAGATCGCGGCGCCGCAGGGCATGGCCGCGGAGGCATCCTCGGCCGCCATCATCCTGACCTCCAGCCACCTGGGGCTGCCGCTGTCCACGACGCACGTCGCCACCGGTTCGATCATGGGTACCGGCGTCGGCCGCCGCGGCGCCGAGGTGCGCTGGGGCGTCGCGGGCCGGATGGCGGTCGCCTGGCTGATCACCCTCCCGTCGGCCGCGCTGGTCGGCGCCGTGTGCTGGGGCATCGCGCAGCTGATCGGCGGCCTGCCCGGCGTGCTGGTCGTGTTCGCGATCCTGCTGATACTCGCGGGCTGGATGTATGCCCGCTCGCGCAGGCAGCCGATCGACTCGAACAACGTCAACGCGGAGTGGGACGGCGGACTGATCCCGGCCGAGGACATCCCGGGTCCCCCCGCGTCGCCGAACCCGGTACCCGCTCCCGCGCCGAACCCGCGCAACAACGTGACGGCCTGAGGACTACGCAGACATGGATCTTCTCTCGAAAACCGTCGATTCGCTGTGGCAGGTCGTCGTGGTGGGCCTGCTGCTCGGCGCCGGCCTGCCCGCGATCTTCGCACTGGGCCTGCGGGCGCTCGACTCCCGACCGGCCGCCGATTCGACGACCACCGCCACCCGGAAGCCACTCGGCCTGATCGCCGCCGTGACGTGTTTCGCCGTGGTGGTCATCGCGATCATCACCGGGATCTTGTTCATCATGCAGGGCTTCCTCAGCCACACCTTCAACATCGACATCTTCTAGCGTCGACCCACGAGTCGAGAGGCAACATCTCGTGAGCTCAGAAAAACCGTCATTCCCCCTGTCCGTCCTGAAGTGGCTGCGGGCCGGGTACCCGGAGGGCATCCCCCCGAAGGACCGCATCCCGTTGGTGGCTCTGCTGCACCGCAAGCTGACCGCCGAACAGATCAAGGACGTGGCCGTCGCGCTCGCCGAGTCGCGAGACGAGGGCCAGGACCCGACCGTCACCCGCGCCGAGATCGGCGAGCTGATCGAGCACATCACCCATGAGGCGCCGTCGGACGACGACATCGCCCGCGTCCGGTCGGTGCTGGCCGCGGCCGGTTGGCCGCTCGCGGATCCCGGCGACGAGCCGTAGGGAATCCCGCCGTGGCCCTTCCACCGTTCCTCGCCTCGATACTCGGGTGGCTGCGCACCGGGTATCCCAACGGCGTGCCCGAACAGGACTACATCCCGTTGATCGCCCTGCTCCGCAGGCGCCTGTCCGACGAGGAGGTCCACGCGGTCACCGATGCGCTGGTCGAGCAGTTCCCGCCGCCGATCGACAAGATCGACATCCAGGTGCTCATCACCAAGGTCACCGATGAGATGCCGATCGAATCCGATGTGGAGCGGGTCCGCGCACACCTCGCCGCCGGCGGCTGGCCGCTGGCCGACGAGCCGGACGGGACGACGACCCTGCGTGGGCTCGGCCGTCACGCCGAGTCGAGCGGGGACAGCGCGGCGCCCGCGGACGAGGACACACCGCCCGAGACCGGCTAACCGATCAGCCCGTCGATGATCTCGCGGGCCATCGAGGCCGCGTCCGGCTCCCCCATCCGCAGCGCGGTGTTGACCGCGCTCAGCAGCGCTTCGATCTCGAACGCCACCGCGGCGGCGTCCCGCCCCTGTACCGCGCCCTGTTCCTGGGCGCGCCGGAGTTCGCGGGTGAGCAGGTCGCGCCAGTCGCGCTGATCGGCCGCGATCGCATCGCGGACCGGCCCCGGTCGGCTGTCGAACTCGGAGACCGTCGCCACCCGGAAACAGCCACCGGGGAACACCGGCGCGGACACGAAGTCGAACCACCGGTCGATCAGGGTCCGTAACCGGGGCAGTCCGGCCTGCTCCTTCATGCCCGGCCGGACGACGTGCTCGATGAACACCTCCCGGGCCGACTGCACCGCGGCGACCTGGAGGTTCTCCTTGGTGCCGAACAATGTCGCGACGCCGCTCTTGCTCAGCCCGAGGTCGGTGGCGAGCCTGCCGATGCTCAGGCCGGTCAGCCCCTCGACCGAGGCGACATCCGCGGCATGCCGTGCGATCGATGCGCGGGCCAGGGCGCCCTTTATCAGCCGCTGGTCAGAGGTTGTTGCCGTATCCACCACCGGTCCATCCTCCCACGAGATCTTGCCAAATTGAACGAACGGTCGTACGTTCACTATCTGCACGAACGATCGTACGTCCTGTTTCGGCCGTCCACCACCCTCACCGGTGCCACCGCCTTCGAAAGGAATCGACCATGACCCAGGTGTCCGAACAGACGCGGCGCCCACCAAGCCAGTCGTCCTCGCTTGCGCTCCTGATCGCCTGCAGCGCAACGTTTGTCGCATTCCTCGACCTCTCGGTCGTCAACATCGCCTTCCCCACGATCGCCCGGGACTTCGCTACGGCCGAGTCGACCACCCTCACCTGGGTGGTCAGCGGCTACGCGGTGGCGTTCGCGGCGCTGCTCACGCCCGCGGGGCGACTCGCCGACGTCCTGGGGCGGCGCCGGGTCTTTCTCACCGCCCTGGTCGGGTTCGCGTTGACCTCACTGATGTGCGCGGTCGCCCCCAGCGCGCCATGGCTGATCGGGGGCCGGTTCCTGCAGGGCGCCGCCGCGGCGCTGATGATCCCGGCGGCCCTCGCGCTGGTGTTGGCGGTCACCTCCTCCGAACGGATCGCCGCCGCGATCGGCGCCTGGTCCGCCGCGGGCGGATTCGCGGCGGTGGTCGGCCCCGCGATCGGCGGAGCGCTGGTCGAGTCGTTCGGCTGGCGAGCCGTGTTCGTCATCAATGTGCCGATCGCGGCGGCACTCGTGGCACTCGGCACCCGCCTCCGGACCGACGACACCCGGGCATCGGACGGCCCCGCTCCCGCCGGGGCACTCCCCGACATCGCCGGCACCCTCGCGGCGACGCTCGGTGTCGGCGCGCTGGTGGCGGGGGTGACCGAGGGGCAGCGTTGGGGATGGGCCTCACCGACGACGCTAAGCGTCCTCGGAGTCGGGCTGGCCCTCCTGGCCCTCGCCCTCGTGCGGTCCAGGCGGCACCCGAGTCCGGCGATCGCGGTCGACCTGTGGCGCAACCGGCGGTACGCCCTCTCCAACGCCACCTCGTTTGTGTTCGGCGCCGCGATGTTCGCCTGGCTGCTGGCCGGTCCGCTGTTCCTGGACGCAATCTGGGGCTACACGGTGCTGCAGTCGGCCGGGGCGCTCAGCGTCGGTGCGCTGGCGGCGATGGTGACGGCCACGGCGGCGGGCCGGACCGGCTCCGCCGCCACGCTGCGCCGACTGGGTGTACTGGGCGCGCTGATGTTTGCCGGATCGGCCCTCTGGATGAGCACCGATGTGTTCGGCGCCGCGCATCGACTGTGGTCCGCCTGGATTCCCGCCGGCATCCTCGGCGGCGGCGGCATCGGGCTGATCGTCACCGTCCTCGGCACTGTTGCCGCGAGTTCTGTTCCGCCGCATCAGTTCGCCTCGGGAGTCGGGATGAATCTGATGTCGCGGCAGGTCGGCGGGGCCCTCGGCGTGGCGGTATTGGCCGCAGTGTTCGCCGCGAACGCGGGAGATGCGCTGGCCGGGTTCCACGCCCTGTTCCTCGCCTGCGCGGTCGCCGCGGTGGTCGCCGGGATCCTCGCGGCCACCCTCACCGAGGGACGCGGAGCCCGCGCCGACGGCAGCACCCCCAGTAGCACCCTTCCCATCGAGATCAAGGAGCAGTAGCGATGAATCACAACGACTTTCGGACCGAATCCACCGACCCGATGTGCCTGAGTGCCGCGGAGGCGCGCGCTCTGCTGACCTATGCACCCTGGTCGCGGTACGCCGTCATGGGCGACTCGATAGCGGAGGGCATCGGCGATCCCAGCCCCGGCTACGCAACCACACCATGGGCGGATCGCGTTGCGGCCGTATTGAAGTCGACGCAACCGGACCTGGCCTACCTGAACACGGGACGGATGGGCGCCACCAGCGCACAGGTGCTCGACGAGCAGCTGCAGACCGTGCTGGACTTCGACCCGGACCTGGTGCACATCACCTTCGGCGCCAACGACCTGTGGATGCCGGAGGCCGATTTCGACGCGATGGCCGACAACCTGGAGACCGCGTTCGCCGCGGTGCATCGACGTGGAGCACAGATCTCGACGCTCGCGCTGGCGGACGTGTTCGTCGGCAGACGGATGCGGCCGATGCGGGAGCGGATCGCGCACCTCAACGACGTCACCCGGACGCTGGCCGCCCGGTACGACGCGGTGCTGGTGGACATGTGGGAACACCCGCTCCGGTTGCGGCCGGACCTGATGAGCGCGGACCTCATCCATTTCGCGATGACCGGGCACGCCGTGCTGGCGACGGAAGTGGTACGTGCCCTTCACGATCGCCTCGCGCGGCTGGCGCAACAAGCCTCTCGCTGTTGAGCTATTGAGGACCGAAGATGTCCGCTATTGGTGTGATGGTGGATGTCATGACCTTCACAGACAGCATTCGCCCGTTCCGCGTCGACATCCCGCAGGCCGACCTCGACTACCTGTCCGACCGCCTCGCCCGCACCCGTCTCCCGGCTCCGTTGCCGGGGGACGGGTGGGACACCGGGGTCCCGGTGTCGTACCTGCGGGAGCTCGTCGAGTACTGGCGCAGCGATTTCGACTGGCGGGAACAGGAAAGGGACCTCAATGCGCATCCGCAGTTCATCACCGAGATCGACGGACAGAACGTGCATTTCCTGCATGTCCGGTCCCCCGAGCCGGACGCGTTGGCGCTGGTGCTCACGCACGGGTGGCCGGGATCCGTGGTGGAGTTCCTCGACGTGATCGGGCCGCTGACCGATCCCCGTTCGCACGGCGGCGACCCCTCGGATGCGTTCCACCTGGTGATCCCGAGCCTGCCCGGCTTCGGGTTCTCCGGGCCCGTCGCCGACGAGGGCTGGGACACCGCTCGCATCGCACGGGTCTGGGTCGAGCTGATGGCGCGACTCGGCTATGAGCGATACGGAGTGCAGGGTGGCGACATCGGCGCAGGCGTGTCGCCGGAGGTGGGCAGGGTCGCCCCGCAACGCGTCGTGGGGGTGCACGTGAACGGCAGCCTCGGCACCCCACTGCACGAGATCGACGACGTCGAGAGGGCGTCGCTGACCGATCTCGAACGCGACCGGCTGGCCCGGGTCGAGGCCTTCATGCAGGAGGAGTTCGGCTACATCTCGATCCAGTCCACCCGGCCGCAGACCCTCGCGGCGGGCCTGGTCGACTCCCCCGTCGGCCAATTGGCCTGGGTCCTCGACAAGTTCCGGGAGTGGACCCATCCGCGCAAAGCGCTTCCCGACGAGGTCATCGATCGCGACCGGCTGCTGACCAACGCGATGATCTATTGGCTGACCGGAACAGCCGGCTCCTCCGCCTACGTCGGATACGCCCAGGAATCCGCTTGGGGTGCAACGAAGGAACCCTCGGGCGTGCCCACGGGAGCGATCATGTTCGCGCACGATGTCGGAATCCGCAGATACGCCGAGACCGAGAACACGATCACCCGATGGGTCGACGTGGAGGGCCGTGGCGGACACTTCGCCGCGCTCGAGGAGCCGGCGCTGCTCACCGACGACATCCGGGAGTTCTTCCGCGACCTGAGGTGACAGGCCTGGGATGAGGTTGATGGGCGGCCGGTTGTGCGGGAGATCGTCGCCGGCCGCCCTCGGCTCGACGTTCCCCGCGCGGCAGGGGCGTTACGCCCACCTACGGCGAATCGCCGTCGTCCTCCGGTAGGGGGTGCGGTTGTCGCCGGTGATCGCCGTGCCGCTTCCGTGCGTCAGTCTCTCGACGCGCCTGCGCTTTTCGTCGGGCGCGGTCGTGGGGGCACCCCCTACACGAAGTGCTTGGGGGAGAGCTCTTTCGGGTGGTGGCGGTGGTTGATGCGTGGCTTCTGCTCGGGGTCGATGTGCGGCGGCGGGATCCATTCGGTGCGTCCGGCGTATTCGGTGCCCTTGGGTGCGGTTTGGGTTTGCCAGCCGCCCGGGCCGTCGTGGATGAGGGCGTGACAGCCGTCGCAGCCGAGCTGGGGGCACCCCCTGCACGAAGTGCTTGGGGGAAAGCACGCCGATGTCGGTGGCGCCGCCCTTGGACCAGTCGCGGACGTGATGGACCGCGGTCATCGTGGTCGGCGCGTCGCACCCAGGCCGGGTGCAACCACCGTCGGCCGCGATGAGGGCCAGGCGTTGGTCGGCGGTGGCGAGGCGTTTGCTTCGTCCGAGGTGCAACGGTCGGCCGTTGTGATCGAAGAGCACCAGCACCGGGTGCGCTTGTTCGGCGAGCTTCAATGCGTCCTTGATCGGAAGGATTCCACCGGATGCGGTCGTGGCGACGCCAGTGGCGTGTTCGAGTTGGTCGAGGGTCATGGTGATGATCGCGGTGGCCGGCAGCCCGCGATGCGAACCCACGACGCCGGAACCGAGGAGGGTGCGGAGTGCTTCCTTGAGGGCGTCGTGATTGCGCTGCGCGGCGGTGCGGGTGTCCCGGCCCGCCGCGGCAGCGAGCCTGTCGCGGTCGACGTTCGGGTGCTCGGCATCACCGCTCGGCGATTCGGGATCGTCGGGGTTGTTCATCCCGGGCCGCGCCCACTTCGCCAAGATCGGTTCGAGCAACGCTCTCGTCTCCGGGTCGAGGTGACCCGAGATCGGCGTCATTCCCCCCAAGCACTTCGTGCAGGGAGGTGCCCCCAGATTCTTGTCTTGGCGGCCGAACCGGATCCCACGCAGGCGCTTGCGATCCCTGTCGTCGGCGAGGTCACCGTCCGGGTTCAGGTACGCGAGCAGGTCGTGTCCGGCGTTCTCGACATCCTCCGGGGTCCCGGCCCGCGCCAGTTCGGCCAGGATCTGTTCCGCTGCCTAGACGTCGGACGCGGGCACCGCATGCGGAATCTTGCGGATGACCTCGCGCACCGCCCGGCAATGATCGGCACCGACGTCGCCGTCACGTTGGGCTTGAGCGGTCTCGGGCAGATCAGCGGGCAGCGATTCACCGGACAGCGCATGCCAGGTGCCCAACGACTTCGCGGCGGTGACCCGCGCGGAGGCGTCGGCCGCCGAAATCCGCAACACCCCGACCAGCAGCTTGTTGACGGACCTGTGACCGAGCGTGCCCGGCAGCGATCGTTCGACCGTCTCGACGATCAGCTTGTGTCCGACCGTCGACGCCCGACGCAGCGATTTCTCCAGCCGGCGCATGGTGTCGGTCAGGTTGTCGGCGGAGAGCCCGGTCAGGTCGCTGTCACACAGTCCTTCGACGGCGTCGGCGATCGCGGACAGGTGTTCCTGCACCCGCCACGCAGCCCCGATCCCATTGATCGAACTCATGTTCGAAGCCTACCGCCCGGGTCCGACACGAATCAGGCACGCGAAGCACGGTCCCGCGAGACCGCGCTCGGGTCATGCTGTCGCGATCCGGAGCACGATGGCGGCCACTGCGGCCAGGCCGAGGACGACCGCGGGCGCGATCGCGTAGTCACGCGCCCGCACGTGCGCGATGACGGCGCCGACGAAGTACAGGGCGACACCGATCGCCGCGGCGACACCGATCACCGGCACCACGAGCCCGATCAGCAGCCCCGCCGCACCCGCGGCCTTCGCGACGGCGAGCCACGGCAGCCACGCATCCGGAACACCCAACTCGATGAAGCCACCGACCAGCTTCTCGTTACGGGTGAAGGTGAGGAAGGCCGACATGCTGAGCGCAAGGGCGAGAACCACGGCGATGACGGCATAGGCGATGAACATGATTGACTCCAATGATTAACGTGTGCAGATCGTTGAACGATATCAATGATTGACGATGTTCCAAAATGGAGCGACTGATACCGTGGGCTTATGGCAGCAGCACAGGTCAACGGCGCCCCGACAGACCGTCTCGGGTTCCTCCTCGCCTGGCGCGGCGAAGCCACCAGCGCCCGCATTCGCGGCGCCCTCGCCGTCACCGGGCTGCACCCGCGCCAGGCCATGACCTTGATGCACCTCGGTACCGGCCCGGTGAGCCAGCGAGAGCTCGCCGACATGCTCGAGGTCGACCCCAGCCAGCTCGTCGCGATCCTCAACGAGCTGGAAGGAGACGGCCTGGCCGAACGTCGCCGGGACCCGTCCGACCGCCGGCGCCACATCGTGGAGATCACCGAGGCCGGAGCGAAGGCCCTGCAGGGTGTCCACTCAGCGCTGAACGAGGCCGAGCGCGAGCTGTTCGCCGCCTTCTCCGAGCGCGACCTCGCCTCGTTGAGGGCCATGCTCGAAAGGGTCGAGGTGGCCTCCGTGCAGCGCGAGTGCACCGAGGCCTGAGTCCGTGACCAGCACTCTCGAGGTCCTGCACGTCAAGCCCGGTCCGGCCGCCCGCGAGGTACTCCCCCAGCTCAAACGCGCGCTGGCAGGCGGCGGCCCGGCGCTGCTCCCTGTGCCCGCCGCCGACGACCGCGAGATCCGGCGACTCACCGAGGCCCTGCACCCGGGCGATCCGATCGACGAGTCGACCGCCCTCGTCGTCGCGACGTCCGGGACCACGGGGACCCCCAAGGGCGCGATGCTCACCGCCGGTGCGCTGCGAGCCAGCGGTCAGGCCACACACGCCCGTCTCGGCGGTCCGGGTTCGTGGCTGCTGGCGCTCCCCCCACACCACATCGCGGGGATCCAGGTGCTGCTGCGGGGAATACTGGCCGGGACCGAGCCCGTGATCGTCGACGTCGCAACGGGTTTCGACCCCGCGCTGCTGCCCGATGCGATCGCTGCGATGACCGGGGCCCGCCGCTACACCTCGCTGGTTCCGACCCAGCTGATCAAGGCGCTCGATCACCCCGCCGCGACCGCAGCCCTCGCCGAACTCGACGCGGTGCTGCTCGGTGGTGCTGCCACCCCGGCGCCGGTGCTCGAGCGGGCACGCACGGCGGGCATCACCGTCGTCCGTACCTACGGGATGAGCGAGACCTGCGGCGGCTGCGTGTACGACGGGGTGCCGCTCGACGGGGTGCGGGTGCGGATCGAGGACTCTCGCGTGCTGCTCGGCGGCCCCGTGCTCGCCACGGGCTATCGCGGACTGCCCGACCATCCGGCGTTCGCGGAGCCCGGTTGGTTCCGCACCGACGACGCGGGCCTGCTGTCGGGCGGCGTGCTGTCGATCAGCGGTCGACTGGACGAGGCGATCTCGACCGGCGGGCTGACGGTCGTCCCGCAGGTGGTGGAGGCCGCACTGTCCACCCATCCCGCGGTGGCCGAATGCGCGGTCTTCGGCGTTCCCGATGCGCGACTCGGGCAGCGGGTGGCGGCGGCGGTCGTGCCCGTCCCGGGCACCGCACCCACCCTCGAGGAGCTGCGCGCGCACGTCGAACCGGCCCTGGATTCGACCGCGGCGCCACGCGAACTGCACCTGATGGTGGCACTGCCGCTGCGCGGGCCAGGCAAGGTGGACCGCCGCGCATTGGCCGCCCAGCTCACCAGCCGTACAAAGGGATAGCACCGGCGCCAATGCTGATGGGCGCGGCGGGCCACATGTGGATTGCGGGTAGATGCAAGGATCTGCTCATGGCTTCTGTCTCGCAGTGGATCGAGGGTGCCCGACCGCGCACCCTGCCGAACGCGGTCGCCCCGGTACTGGTCGGTACGGGCGCGGCTGCCTCCCTCGACGGCGCGGTGTGGTGGAAGGCCCTGCTGGCGCTGGTGGTCTCGATGGCACTGATCGTCGGGGTGAACTACGCCAACGACTACTCCGACGGCATCCGCGGCACCGACGACGTCCGGGTCGGTCCGCTGCGACTGGTGGGATCGAAGCTGGCCTCGCCCGCCGCCGTGAAGCGGGCGGCGTTCGCGTGTTTCGGGCTCGCAGGCGTCGTCGGCGCGGTGCTCGCTCTGACCTCCGCCTGGTGGCTGATCCTGGTGGGCGCGCTGTGCATCGCGGGTGCCTGGTTCTACACCGGCGGCAGGAATCCGTACGGCTACAGCGGTTTCGGTGAGATCGCGGTGTTCGTGTTCTTCGGCCTGATCGCCGTGTTGGGTACCCAGTTCGTGCAGGCCGAGCGGATCGACTGGGCCGGCGCGGTCTCCGCCGTCGCCGTCGGGTCGTTCTCGAGCGCGGTGCTGGTCGCGAACAACCTGCGCGACATCCCGACCGACACCGAGTCCGGCAAGCGCACCCTCGCGGTGCGGCTCGGCGACAAGGGCACCCGCACCCTGCACCTGGCGCTGCTGGTGGTGCCGTTCGTGGTGACGCTGATCCTGGTGGCCCGCACCCCGTGGGCGCTGGTCGGCCTGCTCGCGCTTCCGTTGGCGGTCAAGGCCAATGCCCCGGTGCGCTCCGGCGGCCTGGGCCTGGCCCTGATCCCGGCGCTGGCCGGGACCGGGCTGGCGATGCTCGCGTGGGGCGCGACCACCGCGCTGGCGCTCGGCCTGGGCTGACCGCAGGCAACTCCGTCGAGACACGACCGACGCCGGACGCGCCCGTCGTATCCCGTACAGCCCCCGAGAGCCTCAGCGTTTCGCCGAGGGCACCACCGCGGTGAGCACGAAGTTCACGATCGAGATGATCAGCGCACCCCAGACCGCGGTCCAGAAGCCGTCCACGGAGATCCCGAACTCCGTCGTCTCGGTGATCCATGAGGTCAGCAGCAACATCAGGGCATTGATCACCAGGGTGAACAGCCCGAGCGTGAGGATCAGCAGGGGCAGCGACAGCAGCTGCACCAAGGGTTTGATGAACACGTTCACCACGGTGAACACCAGCGCGATGAAGAGGATGACCAGGATGTCGTTGCCCGTCCCCTTGTCGGAGCCTGCGATGTCGATGCCGGTCACCCACGCGGCGGCAAGCCAGATCGCAATCGCGTTGATCACCAGACGAATCAGGAAAGTCATGAGTGAATGCTGGCACATCCGCGCGGCACAGGCGTCCCGGAAGTGCTGCACCGGCTAGAAAGGACGAGTGATCCGTTCGGCCACCGCCGCAGACCTCCCCCACCTGCCCGCCATCGAGGTCGCCGCGGGCCGGCCGTTCCGTGCGGTCGGGATGGACGCGATCGCGGACGATGCCCCGCCCTCGGTGAGCGAACTGGCCGAGTACCAGCGCGCCGGCCGCGCCTGGGTCGCGACGGGTGACGACGACACCCCGATCGGCTACGCGCTCGCCCTGGTGCTCGACGACTCCGTCCACGTCGAGCAGGTGTCCGTCGATCCCGCTCACGCCGGGCAACGGCTCGGGGCCGCGCTGATCGACGAGATCGAGAGCTGGGCCGCCGAACGGTCCTTCCCCTGGTTGACCCTCACCACGTTCACCGACGTGCCCTGGAACGCGCCGTACTACGAGCGCCTGGGGTTCCGGGTCGTGCCCGCGGACGAGATGACCCCCGGACTGACGGCGATCCGCGAACGCGAGGGTGCACACGGCCTCGACTCCTGGCCGCGGGTCACGATGCGGCGCATCGTGGGATCGGCACTTCCAACACAGCCGAACGGGCGCGATACTGACTGAGGGGAGCGCCGCAGCCGGGGCCCGCGCACGCGGGTGACTCGAGCGGGCGAAACACCGGGGGCACGAGGAGCCCATCATGAGCGTGGTCGTCATTGTGCGTTTCGAGGTCGCGGATCTCGCCGCGGCAAAGCAGTCGCTCAGCAACAACGCCGCATTGCTCGCGGAGATCACCGAGGACGCGAAAGCGCAGGGGGCGCAGCATCACCGGTTCACCCAGAACTCGGGCGGGCTGGTGGTGATCGACGAGTGGGACAGCGCCGAATCGTTCCAGGGATTCTTCGACGGCAACGACAAGATCGCCCAGGTCACGGCGACGGCAGGCGTCCAAGGCCCACCCTCCATCGAGTTCCTTCAGCCGGTCGAGGCGGCCGGCACGTTCTGATCGGGCCGGGCCGCCCCCACAGACCCTAGGCCGCGCGGTCGAGCATCTCGACGATCCGCCTGCGCAGTTCTTCCGCGCTCAGCTGCGCCGCAATCACCCCGCGCGCACCGGCGTCGTCTCCGCGGAGAATGCCGAGCAGGATGTGTTCGGCGCCGATGCGATCATCCTTGCGCGCCAGGGCTTCCCGGAGCGAGAGTTCGAGCGCCTTCTTCGACGCCGCCGTGAACGGGACGTGTTCGCCCATCAGTCGCCCGAACCAGCCACGCCGTTCCCCCGGTTCCGCACGATCGAGCGCGTTCTCACCGAAGCTCGCGTCCAGGCTCTCGCGCACCGCGTCGAGGTCGATGCCGATCGATCTGAGGGCCTCGGCATCCTCCGCTCCGAGCGCCTGGCCACCCCGCGCCTCCGTAGCCGCCGCACGCGTCGCACCCAGCGTGAGCCCCGCGTCGTCGAGGACCTGCCCCAGCGGCGTGCCCGCCGCGGCCGCGACCACGCCGAGCAGCAGATGTTCGGTACCGATCTGCGAGGACCTGAGCGCCCTGGCCTCCGCCTGTGCCCCGATCACCGCGTCGCGCGCCTCGGTGGTGAAACGTTCGAACATGGCTACCTCCCTCTCCGGTTGTGCTTCTGGTGGACGGCCTGCCTGCTGACCTCCAGGGAGTCGGCGATGGCCTGCCAGGACCAGCCCTGCTGGCGGGCGTTCTGAACCTGGATCGCTTCCAGTCGTTCGAGCAGCCTGCGCAGGGCGAGCACGGCCCGCAGGCCCACCTTGGGGTCGGGGCTGCCCGCCGCGGCGGCCAGATCCGTTGCTTCGGTCATGGTTGTCAACTTAAATTGACATGCCCCGGCTTGTCAAGCCAAGTTGACATCACCGGCATGGCGCCGACGACGGCTACCGTGGCGTGAACTGACGTCGACCGAGGAGCAACACCGATGACACTGCCCAAGACCGCCGTATCCGCGCTCGCCGCAGGGGGACTCGTCGGCGGGTTCGCCGTGGCCCGCCAGACCGGGAATCGCCCACTCGGCGGCGCCGTACTCGCAGCCGTCGGCGCCGTGTGCACCGCCAACTGGGTACGGGGCTCGGGACCCGCGCGGGGCGCCGCGCTGCTCGGCACCTACCTCGGCGCGTTCGGCGCCTCGCATCCGCTGGCGAAGAAGATCGGCGCGTGGCCGTCGGTCGGCGCGGTTGCCGCGGGCACCGCGCTCGCCTCGCAGCTGATCAGCAAGGGCTGAGTCGGGGCACGACCCGACCGCCCACCTACCGTCCGCTCAGAAGAGCGACTTGGGCTTGATGTGCGCGACGATGGCGTGGATGGTCCCGTCCGGGACCTCGAAGGTCTCGGTGATCTCGACGGTCATCAGGCGCACGTCGCCGACGCCCGCGTCGAGCAGGTAGGTGGTGGTCACCACGTCGCCGGACTCGGACATCCGCAGCTCCCTGATGCCCCGGATGACCCGGTACTGGGGGCCGTGCTCGAGATCCCGGGTCATCTGCGGACCGGAGAAGCCGGTCTTGAGCCCGGCCTCGACGCGGGTGGCATCGGGGGCGAACTTCACCGCGGATGCGTCGTGCGAGACCAGCGCGTCGATGTAGGCCCGGGCTACCGCCTCGCGCTCGCTGTCGACTCGGGTCGGATCGGCCGACACGGCGGGACCGGCGGCCGCGGGTCCCGCCGCGATCATCGCGACGGCCACCGCGGTGGCGATCCCGGCGGCGGACAGGGCGAGAACTCGACTGGTGCGCATGGGCGCATCGTAGCTAGAACCTGTTCCAGATGCGACGGGATCAGGAAGGACACCCCTCGAACGCACGCACGTCAGCTACAGAGACCTGACCGTCGCCGGCCCAGGCACCGGGTAGGCCCCGGCCATGTTGGGGTTGCTCGCGCAGTACATCGTTGCCGGGAGGTCGAGCGGCACCGCCGGGAACGGCCTCGTCACCGTGACGACTCCCCTCGGTATCTCAACGGTTTCCGCGGGTATGGAGTTGAAGATCCTGAGTTGACACCATTGAGTGTTGTACGGGGCGCCGTGGTACATCACGAACACCACCGTGTACGGGGCCGGGGAAAAGTAGGTCCAGTAGGTCACCCGGGCTTCCGCGGTTCCGGCACCGGCGCCGACCAGCGCCACCGTTGCGGCCATGGTCGCGGCCGCCATCGCGGCGGTCCGGACAACAGAGATCGACATGATCGAAACACTTCCTTGAACGTCACCGACGTCTCGATCCCTGCCCGACCGTCCATTTCACATGGGATCGACAGCCACTTCCGATGGATGACGGCTACTCAGCTGACAGGCTGCGGGAAGCTGGTAACCGCACTGTTTGCGGAACTCTTCCAATCAAGAGTCTTCGCTGCACCCTGGGGAAAGTCAACGAATCGCCAAACCGCCCGTTCGGTCGCGGAATCGGCCGGACTGCGGCACCATCGATACAGGCGAGAGCCGTGCCGCGGGCAATCCCGCCCCGCCGCCGCCCCGGTTCTCCGAACCGAATGGATCCGGACATGAGCACCGTGACCGCGTTCGCACGACTGGCCGTACCCGCCGCCCTCGCCGCGCTGTGCACGGCGGGCGTCGCCGGACCCGCGTTGGCCACACCGCCGTCGGGCGTGACCGCGGAGACCCTCGCCGAGCTCGAGCTCAATCCGATCCTGCTCCCCCCGCCGCCACCCGGACATCCGCCGGTCTCCGACGAGGTGGAGGGCACCCTGCGCCGGATCGTGATCGCCCCGGGCGGCAGCACGGGGTGGCACCACCACAACGGCCACGTCCAGGGGATCGTCGCCTCAGGCACGCTGACCCGGGTGTTCGCGGACTGTTCCCGGCAGGCCTCGCCCGCCGGCTCCTGGGTCACCGAGGACCCGGGCGGCGACCACGTCGGGCTGAACCTCGGCACCGAGCCGGTGGTCCTGCTGGTGACCTACCTGCTCCCCGACGACGAACCCTTCTCGCAGGACGCGCCCGCCCGCTGCGAGTGACCGCCTCGCGGCACGCTTGACCTCAAGTTAACTCGAGGTTCTACGGTCGGTGCAGACGGGCGGGGACATCCGGGTATGTCGGACCCCCTCCGTAGCGTTGCACCGGTCACAACAACCCCGAGAGGTCCACCATGAGTATGGAATCGGTCGCGTGGAGCTCGATGTACCGCATGATGAACGCCCACGACGAGAAGCGGCCGTTCTCGATGGCGACGGTCCGTCGAATCCTCGGCTTCGCCACCCCGCACCACCGCAAGCTCGCCCAGTTCCTGCTGGTCAGCATCGTCACGGCCGTCCTCGCGGTCGCCACCCCCGTACTGGCGGGACGCGTGGTCGACGCCATCGTCAACGGCTCGGACACCAGCGTCGTGAT
Organism: Rhodococcus daqingensis; assembly: GCF_042665615.1. Classification (NCBI taxonomy): domain Bacteria; kingdom Bacillati; phylum Actinomycetota; class Actinomycetes; order Mycobacteriales; family Nocardiaceae; genus Rhodococcus; species Rhodococcus daqingensis. The sequence continues at coordinate 233,604 of NZ_JBHTCS010000017.1, forward strand.
CCGGCTCGCGGTGTTGATCGCCCTGATCGCGATCGTCGAGGCCGGCCTCGCGCTCTACAACCGCTTTCTGTCCGCGAGCATCGGCGAGGGCCTGATCCTCGACCTGCGCACCGCGGTCTTCGACCACGTGCAGAAGATGCCGATCGCGTTCTTCACCCGCACCCGGACAGGGGCGCTGGTCAGCCGCCTCAACAACGACGTCATCGGCGCACAGCGGGCCTTCAGCGACACCCTCTCCGGTGTGGTCGCGAACCTGGTCACCCTCACCCTGACCCTCGTCGTGATGCTCAGCATCTCCTGGCAGATCACCCTGCTCTCGCTGCTGCTGCTGCCGGTCTTCGTCCTGCCCGCCCGCCGGATCGGATCGCGGATGGCCCACCTGCAGCGCGAGGCGGCGAACCACAACGCGACCATGAGCACGCAGATGACGGAGCGTTTCTCCGCTCCCGGCGCGACTCTGGTCAAGCTGTTCGGCCGGCCCGCCGACGAATCCGCGGAGTTCGCGACCCGCGCGGGTCGGGTTCGCGACATCGGGGTGCGCACCGCGATGGTGCAGTCCGCCTTCGTCACCGCGCTGACCCTCGTCTCGGCGCTGGCCCTCGCCCTGGTCTACGGACTCGGCGGCTTCTACGCTCTCAAGGGTCAGCTCGACGCGGGTTCGGTTGTGGCCCTTGCCTTGCTGCTGACCAGGCTGTACGCGCCGCTGACCGCCCTCGCGAGCGCCCGGGTCGAGGTGATGAGCGCGTTGGTCAGCTTCGAGCGGGTCTTCGAGGTGCTCGACCTCGAGCCGCTGATCGCGGAGAAGCCGAACCCCCTTCCGGTCCCCGACGGGCCGGTCTCGGTGGAGTTCGACAAGGTGCGCTTCGCCTACCCGTCCGCGGACAAGGTCTCGCTCGCCTCGCTCGAGGAGGTCGCCCAGCTCGACAACCGCGGCGGCGTGGAGGTCCTCCACGAGGTGTCGTTCCGCGCTGAGCCGGGCCAGATGGTCGCGCTCGTCGGCTCGTCCGGCGCGGGCAAATCCACCATCGCGCAGCTCGTTCCCCGGCTCTACGACGCCGACACCGGCACCATCCGGCTGTCGGGGGTGGACGTGCGTGAGCTGTCCGCCGCGTCGATCCGTGGCGCGGTCGGGATGGTCACCCAGGACGGGCACCTGTTCCACGAGTCGATCCGCGCGAACCTGCTCCTGGCCCGGCCCGAGGCGACCGAGGAGCAGCTGTGGGAGGTGCTCGGCCGGGCCCGCCTGACCGAGCTCATCGAGTCGCTGCCCGACGGCCTGGACACCGTCGTCGGCGAGCGGGGATACCGCCTCTCCGGCGGCGAGCGCCAGCGACTGACCATCGCCCGCCTGCTGCTCGCGCACCCGCGGGTGGTGATCCTCGACGAGGCCACCGCGCACCTGGACTCCACCTCGGAGGCGGCCGTCCAGGCTGCCCTCGGTGAGGCGCTGGCCGGACGCACCTCGGTGGTCATCGCACACCGACTGTCCACCATCCGGGCCGCGGACCTGATCCTGGTCGTCGAGGACGGGCGGGTCGTCGAGCGCGGCACGCACAACGAGTTGCTCGCCGTCGGCGGACGGTACGAGGAGCTCTACCGCACCCAGTTCGCGGACACCGACGACGCGAAGGTCGCCGCCCACTGAGATGCGTTCGGGCAGGACGTGATCGACCGTCGCGTCCTGCCCGAGCCCGGCTCAGGTCTTGGCCGCGGGTATCGGTTCGACATAGACGCCGCGGGACGTTCGCCAGTTCACACTCTCGTGCGCTGAAGTGCACCCTTGGGTGTGTAGTCGGGGCGGCCCCGGTGGCCGACCGTAGGGGGCACTCCAGAATCCCAGCCGCCAAAGGAGATCGGATGAACACCGTCGCTCGGGCCGGGTCTCGCCCTCGCGGAGGCAGGCCGTACCGGCCAACACAACGAGGTGCTCCTCACCACCAGTCGGGTCCTGACGAAGGCGCCCCGATAACGCTGCTCAGCCCACAGACCCGCGCTGCAATGCATCCAATTCGCCACGGCAGGTGCGGGTTTTCGGGTGGTCGGGCCCGAGGCCGGCCTCGAAACTGGCCAGCGCCCGCTGGTAAAGCTGTTGCGCCTCTTCGGTACGGCCCTGCTCGGTGCGCAGCACGGCGAGGTTGTGCACGGTCATGGCCACGTCCGGGTGGTCGGGCCCGAGCAGGTCTTCCTTGAGGCGCAATGCACGCCGATACAACTGCTCTGCCGCGGACCACTGTTCGCGTGTCGCGTACAGCGCCCCCAGATTGTTGTAGTTCACCGCCAGCTCATACGCGTCCGACTCGGTCGCGGACTCGAAAACTGTTATGGCCCTTCGGTAGAGCCTCTCCGCCTCGTCGAGCCGGCCCTGCTCCTGCACGAGCGCTGCGAGGGCCGCGACGTCAGCCGCCACCGCGGGATGATCGGCGCCGAGAGCGGCCTCCCGGATCTCAACCGATCGCCGCGCGTACGGCTCACCCTCGGCGAAACGGCCACGCGCATGTTCGATTCCGCCGAGGTTGTGCCAGATGGTCGCCGCCTCGACGTGCTCCGGGCCGAACTCGGCCTCGACAGCGTCGAGTGCACGCCGGTACCAGGCGACCGCCTCGTCATAGCGTGCCGCATATTTGTAGACGACGGCCAGCTCGTTCTGTAGCACGGATAGTTCTGGACTGTCCGAGCCCAGCACGCGCTCGGTCAGCCGGATTGCTTCGAGGTAGCACCGCTCGGCCTCCTCGAGACGACTCTGCACCCGGTGCAGGCGACCGAGATTGCCCAGAGCGCGCACCCGTGCCACGACCGTTGATTCCTCGTCGTGAACGGAGAGGATCCGCACCGCGCGACGAAACGCGTCCTCGGCTTCGCTGAACTGGCCCGCATCCTCGCGTAACAGTCCCAAGGTGATGAGAGCAACGGCGACGTCGGGCGAGTCGACGCCGCACTCACGTTCGAGGACGCCGAGCGCTTTGAGGCAGGCGTCGTACGCGAGAGCCGTTCGGCCGGCCACACGTTCACGTAGGGCAACATTGTGGAGTTCGACTGCCTGCCGAACGATATCCGGATCGGCCATGTCACCTGCCTAGGGGCTGCAAAGGTGCACTTCCACTGCGACCATCGTCGCATCCTCCCGCGGCGATCGGCCGCACCCGGCGAGGCGAATGTCAGGCCGACCAGCGCCCGGTGACCGCGAAATCCTCCAGCACCGCGGTGGGCGCCGCCAGGTCGATGCCCTCGCCGCGCACCCACTCGTCGTTGAAATACGTCCCCGCGTACCGCTCCCCGCCGTCGCAGAGCAGGGTGACGACGCTGCCCGTGCGACCCGCGGCGAGCATCTCGGCGATCACGCCGAACGCACCCCACACGTTGGTCCCGGTCGACCCGCCCACCCGGCGGCCGAGGACCTCACTGACGTGCCTGGCCGCCGCGATCGACCCCGCATCCGGTACCGGCACCATCCGGTCCACGACCTGCCCGACGAACGAGGGCTCGACACGCGGCCGGCCGATGCCCTCGATCCTCGACGGCATGCCGGTCTCGTACGCGGCGGATCCGGTCTCGTAGCCGCCGATGAACGCCGAGTTCTCGGGGTCCACCACCAGCAGTCGGGTGGCGTGCCTGCGGTAGCGGATGTAGCGCCCGATGGTGGCGCTGGTGCCACCGGTGCCCGCGCCGACCACCACCCATTCCGGGATCGGGTGCTGCTCGAGAGTCATCTGCTGAAAGATCGACTCGGCGATGTTGTTGTTCCCGCGCCAGTCGGTTGCCCGCTCCGCGTGGGTGAACTGGTCCATGTAGTGACCGTTGCACTGGGACGCCAGCCGGCTCGCCTCCGCGTAGATCTCCGACGGGCGATCGATGAAGTGACAACTGCCGCCCTGCGCCTCGATGAGCGCGATCTTCGCCGGGCTGGTGCTGCGCGGCATCACCGCGACGAAGTCCAGCCCCAGCAACTTCGCGAAGTAGGCCTCGCTGACGGCGGTCGACCCGGACGAGGCCTCGATGACGGTGGTGCCCTCGGTCACCCAGCCGTTGCAGATGGCGTACAGGAACAGCGACCGCGCGAGCCGGTGCTTGAGGCTCCCGGTGATGTGCGTGGACTCGTCCTTGAGGTAGAGCTGGATGTCCCACTCGACCGGCAGCGGGTAGCGCAGCAGATGCGTGTCCGCGCTCCGCTGCGAGTCGGCGTCGATCAGCCGGACCGCGTTGTCCACCCAGTCCCTGGGCGCGCTGTGGTCCACGACGCCCGTGGTGGCCCTCACCGTCGGCCGTCGGCGTCACCGGATCCGTCGCCGCGGAGCTTGGCGCGCAGATCGTCGCGGTCGGCGCGGCGCTTGGCGTCCACCGCGGAGATCTCCTCGTTGACCCGGGTGCGCAGCTTCCCGAACAGCACCAGCGAGAGCGGCAGCGCGATGATCACCGCGAAGATCAGCGCCACCAGCAGCGGCACGTCCACGTCCACCAACTGACTGACGCCGAGGATGATCGCCGCGATCACCACGACGAGACCCAACCGGGCCAGGGTGTACAGACCGAGATCCCTGGCCAGCGAGCGTTTGGCGTTCGACGGGGCGGGGTTCTGCGAGGAATCAGTCACCCTCCCAGGTTACCGACCCGCCGATCACCGGACTCGGGTGCCGGACTTATCCGATTTGCGAATTACCTCCGCTTTACCAAACCGGGATCGTTCGAGTACCCGGGGCGCCGGGTGCCAGGATGTCCGCACCGTCCGTCCCGCCAAGCCCATGGAGGATCCTCGATGAGCGCCCCGTCGTTCCGCGCCACCCAGGAATCGCTGCTGACCCCAGGTCAGGTCGCCGCCCTGTTCCACGTCGACCCGAAGACGGTCACCCGATGGGCACATGCCGGACGCCTCGGCTCCGTGCGAACCCCCGGCGGCCACCGACGCTTCCGCGAGTCCGAGGTCATGGCGCTGCTGGAGTCGCTCACCACCGAGGCCACCACTCGCTGACCGGGGCCGGCGCCACCGTCAGGTCCGCTCCGGCTCGGGCGGCACCTCGGCGCCGCCACGCGCATCGCGCTCGGCCCACTCGAGCAGCGGCGCGATGTCGAACACCGCATCGTCGATCTCCTTGTGCAGGTCGCCGCACTCCGCGAATCGGCCGGGCATCGTGCGGATCGTGAAGTCCGCGGGCCTCGCCTCGTCGATCTCGTCCCACCGCAGCGGCGCGGAGACCCGCGCGTCCGGGACCCCGCGCACCGAGTACGCCGCGGCCATCGTGTGGTCGCGGGCGTTCTGGTTGTAGTCGACGAACAACGCGGCAGGGTCCCGATCCTTGCGCCACCACGTCGTGGTCACCTCGTCGGGCGCGCGCCGCTCGACCTCCCGCGCGAACGCCAGCGCCGCCAGCCGGACCTCGGCGAAATCGTGTTCCGGCGCGATCCGGACGTAGATGTGCAGGCCGCGGCCGCCCGACGTCTTCGGCCATCCGGTCGCACCGATCTCGTCGAGGACCTCGTGCGCGATCGCTGCGACGCGACGCACCCGGCCGAAGTCGCAGTCCGGCATCGGGTCCAGGTCGATCCTCCATTCGTCGGGCATCTCGGTGTGTCCGCGGCGGCTGTTCCACGGATGGAATTCGACCGTGCTCATCTGCACTGCCCACGCGACGGCGGCCAACTCGGTCACGCACAGCTCGTCGGCGTACCTGTCGTAGCGGGGGAAATGCAGGCGGACCGTCTCGAGCCACGGCGGCGCGCCGCGCGGGATCCGCTTCTGGTGCACCTTCTCCCCCGCCAACCCCTCGGGGAAGCGGTGCAGCATGCACGGCCGCTCGTAGAGCGCGCGCACGATGCCGTCGCCGACGGACAGGTGGTACTCGACGAGATCGAGCTTGGTGGCGCCGATTGCGGGAAAATAGACGCGATCCGGGTTCGAGACGCGCACCATCCGGCCGTCGACCTCGATCTCGACGGCCGGACTCCTGCCCTTCTCGGCAGTCATGGTTCACAACGTATCCGGATCGGGCGCCCGCTGGGCGGGATCTCGGCCTCGACAACGCCGATCCCGTGCGATACTGCAACACGTTCTACTTCGGGGCCCGGGCCCCGACCGTCCGATCAGGCTCGACAGCAGATGAGGTTTGCATGAGCGACACCGCCACACAGGCCGCCGGCGACAGCGTCACACCAGCGGTAGCGGGCTGGTTCACCACCGGCCCGGCTCCGGCCCTGATCGGCACCTCGTGCCAATCGTGCGGCACGATCTCGTTCCCGCGGGAGACCACCTTCTGCAAGAACCCGGCCTGCTCCGGTGAGGAGTTCGAGGACGTCGAGCTCTCCCGCCACGGCAAGGTGTGGTCGTACACCGACGCCCAGTACCAGCCGCCCGCCCCGTACATCCCGGCCACCGACCCGTACGTGCCGTTCGCGCTCGCCGCGGTCGAGCTGCCGGAGGGCCTCGTCGTCCTCGGACAGGTCGCCGACGGCTTCGGCGTCGACGATCTGAAGGTCGGTGACGACGTGGAGCTGGTCGTCGAGCCGCTCTACACGGACGAGACCGGTGTGCGCACCACCTGGCGCTGGAAGCCGACCACCACCGACACGAACGCGAACGGAGCACAGGCATGAGCGGCGCAGGATCCAACAACGACGTCGCGATCCTCGGCGTCGGCATGCACCCCTGGGGCAAGTGGGGCCAGTCGTTCGTGAAGTACGGCGTCGCGGCCGCGCGCGCCGCCCTCGCCGACTCCGGTGTGAACTGGCAGGACGTCGACTTCATCGTCGGCGGTGAGACCGTCCGCAACGGCTACGGCGGATACGTCGCGGGCGCGACCTTCGCCCAGGCCCTCGGCTGGAACGGCGCCCGCGTCGCCACCTCCTACGCCGCGTGCGCGACCGGCGCCCAGGCGCTCGACACCGCCCGCGCCCGGATCCTGGCAGGCCTGTCCGACGTCGCCCTCGTCGTCGGCGCCGACACCACCCCCAAGGGCTTCCTCGCACCGGTCGCGGGCGAGCGCTGGGACGACCCGGACTGGCTGCGGTTCCGCCTGATGGGCATGACCAACCCGGCCTACTTCGCGCTCAACGCGCGCCGCCGCATCGACCTGTACGGCGCCACCCCGGAGGACTTCGCCGCGGTCAAGGTCAAGAACGCCAAGCACGGCCTGAACAACCCGAACGCCCGCTACCGCAAGGAGGTCACGGCGGCCGACGTGCTGGCCTCCCCCGTGGTGTCCAACCCGCTGCACCTGCTGGACATCTGCGCGACCTCCGACGGCGGCGCGGCGATCATCCTCACCTCGATGGAGTACGCCCGCAAGATGGGCATCGCGGAACCGGTTCGGATCAAGGCGATCTCGACCGTCACGCCGACGTTCCCGCAGACCATCATGGACATGCCGAACTTCTCCACCGACTCGGCCTCCGCTGTGCCCGCACCGGAGCGGACCTTCAAGGAGTCGATCGGCTACGCGGCGTACGAGGAGGCCGGCATCTCGCCGGAGGACGTCGACGTCGCCGAGGTCTACGACCTGGCCACCTCGGTCGAGCTGGACTGGATCGAGGACCTCGCGCTGTGCAAGCGCGGCGAGGCCGAGCACCTGCTGCGCGCGGGCGAGACCACCATCGGCGGCCGCATCCCGGTCAATCCGTCCGGCGGCCTGGCCTGCTTCGGCGAGGCCGTGCCCGCCCAGGCACTGGCGCAGGTCTGCGAGCTCACCTGGCAGCTGCGCGGGCAGGCCGAGGGCCGTCAGGTGGAGGGCGCCCGCATCGGCATCACCGCGAACCAGGGCCTGTTCGGCCACGGCTCCTCGGTGATCGTCTCGGCCTGACGCGGCACACCCCAGCACCTCCCCCGAACGGGTGGTTGTCGGAGCATCGGCCATCAGGCCTGCCCGACAACCACCCGTTCGTCTTTCACAGCACATTCCCGCCGGGCAGCACCCTCGGCGCTCATGCCCTCGGTGATCACGTCCTCGGTGATCACGCCCCGCGCACGGCCCACGACCGCGCGCGGCGCCGTCGCAACAGCGCGTCCGCCGAGAACGGGCCCGCACCCAGCACCGCGAACAGCAGGAAGATCCAGCTGTACAACGCCGCGGACTCGCCCATGTTCTGGATCGGCAATGCCGCCTCGGGCTGATGCACGCTGAAGTACGCGTACGCCATCGCGCCCGACCCGATCAGCGCCGCAGGCCGGGTGGCCAAGCCGATCAGGATCAGCGATCCCCCGACCAGTTCGATCAGGCCCGCCCAGTAGCCCGGCCACGACCCGACCGCGGCGGCGCCGCCGTGCCCGTCGACTCCCCCGAACCAGCCGAACATGGCCATGAGGCCGTGGCAGAGCCACAGGAAGCCGATCACGACGCGAACCGCTGACAGCGTCGGTCCGGCCAGCCGTGCGTACACATCGTCGCCGCGCACCGCGGCGGGCGCCGGCGCCGCGACCGATCCCGCCGGCGGTCGATCGGTGTCGCCCCGATTCGAGCCGGCGGTCGCGGTGCTGAGGACGCTCTTGGTCATGGCCGTTCCCTTTCTCGGCGGCGCGGATCGCCGCCCGTGGTTGCGCGGGCACCCGGTGCCGGACGCCAACTGAACTGTACGGTACAGATCAGTTCATGTGAACTCAACGGTACAGTTCATTTTGATCTAGTATCGGCCGATGGTTCCGAGCCCGAGGCAATCCCCGACCGGAGATCGCGCCGCGCGCAAGCGGGTCGCGATCGTTCGCGCGGCCCGCGCCGAGTTCCTCCAGCAGGGCTTCAGCGCCAGCATGGATCTCATCGCCGCGGAGGCCGGCGTGTCGAAAGTGACGGTCTACAACCACTTCGGCAGCAAGGAGGAGCTGTTCGCCGAGGTCGTGAGCGACGCGCTCGAGCAGGCGCTGGGACAGACCTTCCTCAAGATGGACGAGCGATTGCGCGACACCGAGGACATCAGGGAGGTCCTCACCATCACCGCGCGCGGATGGGTTGACGGGATCGTCCAGCCCGAGGTCCTCGCACTGCGCGCCCTCGTCACCGGCGAGGGCAGGCGGTTTCCCGAGCTGGGCCGAGCCTGGCGCGATCAGGGGCCCAACAGGTTCACGCCGGTTCTCGTCGCCGCGTTGCGTGATCGCGACGAACTCGACATCCCGAACATGGACCTGGCGGTCATCCAGTTCTATGCGCTCGTGCTGTACCCGCACATCATCCACAGCGCGTACGGCGACCGCCTCGACGACGAGCTGACCGAGGAGCTGATCACCACCGGGGTCGACATGTTCCTCAACTACTACCGGGCCTGAATCGCGCCGAAGCGCGGCACGGATGCGACAGGTCCGGGATACCGGGACGGACTAGACTCGAACCTGAGTGAAGGGTGCTGCAGGACGACTGCACGCTGTGGGCTTGGAGGTGCATCGTGATCTACCTGTTGGCGCTCGTCGTCCTGGTGGTCCTGGCCGTGCTGCTGTGGAAGGCCTTCGGCCCCGACACGTCCACGCCGCCCGCAGGCCGCGTCCTCGGTCCCGACGACGATCCGGAGTTCCTGTGGCGGATGAGCCGGAAGGCCCGGCCCTCGTCCGGCGATTCCCCGGACGGCGGCCCGAAGGATCCCCCGGACTGACGCGTCGGTCTGACGTCTCGGGACTCACGCGGGTCAGCGCCCCGCCGGGGCCTCCGGCGGCTTGGCCAGTTCCCGGAACATCCGATCGGTCATCTTGACGGCGCGGTCCGATCCGTCCGCGTCCTGTACGTAGACCGCGAACGCGAGGTCCCCCCGGGACCCGAAGAACCACCGGTCGTCCTCGTGCGCCCCGGCCATACCGATCAGGTCGGGATACCCGTTCAACAGGGAACCCGCCCCGCGCGCCACCGTGTCGCGCATCATGCCCCGCAGTCGGTCGGTGACCGGCTGCGGCAGCGGTTCCGCCGAGGCATCGGTGGTGGCGGGTTGCCCGCCGGCGATGACCGGGACCGCCGTCGACCCGCGCGCCACGGAGGCGGCGACGAGGGCCATGCCGAACGGGCTCACCCGCGGCCCCTCACCGTCACGGGACCCGGTCACGCGCAGCACGCTGTCCGCTCCCCCGGTCAGGTCGTCCGTCCGCTGCTCGAGGCCCGGGATCTGGTAGTCCATCGCCAGTCCCAGCTGCCGCGCCGCGGTGAGCCGGTCGGTGCGCTGGGCGTCGGCGGCGACATCCACCGCGGCCAGCGCCGACCCCGCCGGGTACAGCCCGGTGAACGCGATCGGCCCCAGCTCGGAGGCCTGGTTGTTCTGTGCCACCGCCAGCACCGCGCCGGTGGAAGGCTGGATCGCGACGACGGCGGCGGGGGTGCCGACGGTGACGGCCGCCTCCGTGGCCGCCAGCTGCACCCGTGGGTCGAGCGCGGAGCGGATGTCCGGCCCGGGTGGGCCCTGGAAGCCGGTCTGCTTGAGGGCGGTGCCGTCGGGCTCCACCGCGTTCACCGCCCAGCCCTGGGTCGCGTCCCGGTTCAACTGCCACACGTCGCGCATCGCGTCGACGAGCGGTCCCGAGATCCGGCGGTCGTGGGAGATCAGTTTGGGCGTCTGGACGATCACGACGCCGGGGATCGCCCGCAGGTCGTCCTCGAGTACCGCGAAATCATCGTCGCGCAGGCTCACGGCGGTGAGCCGCTGGCCCGGCGCGCCGGCGAGCTCCTGCATCATCGTCGCCCCGGTGATGAGCGGCGCGACGGGCTCGATGACCTTGGCCAGCCGGTTCGTGCTGAGCACCGGGTCGGGCATGGCGGCGGGATCGAGGGTGACCGTGTTGATCCGCTGCTCGGTCATCATCAGGTTCCCTGCGAGGTCGAACACCCGCGGGGGTGCGGCGTCCGTGCGGTCGTAGCGGAGGATCCGGCCGTGGCCCAGCCCCGGCGCGAGGATCTGCGGTTGCCACGACACCCGCCAGCCGACGCTGAGCTTCCGGACGCGGCCGTTGATGTTGTACTGCCAGTTCTTTCCGTCGCCGAACGTCCAGTCCGCGGTCGCGTTGAAGATCCCGGCATCGTCGCCGAGCGGGATGAACTGGTTGACCTCGAACGCGGCCTTCTCCGCGCGCAGGCCGTCGAAGGCCTGAGTGATGGCCGCCTTGGCCGCGTTCGGATACGAGGTCAGCTCGGCCGCCTCGCTGACGTCACCCTCGGTGAGGGCGGCGGCGAAGCGCTCGACCACCGATTCCGGGTCGGTCTCGGGGCCGTCGAAAAATCCGCCGACCACCCCGACCGCGAGCGAGAGCGCAGTGGCCAGCGCAAGACCGTTCCACATCCGTAGCTTGTGCCGGACCGCGCGCATGTTCCGATCATGCGCTCAAAGCCCGTTATCTCAGCGGACACGGGGTCACAAGTCCGCCACAGTTGGGTGACGTTGCGCGAACGCTGAGGCCGACCGTCAGGTTTGGATCACGCGACGCTCACGGCCCGATCAAGAGCAAATCTCTTGTGTCAGAGCCGATCCTGCATCGCGAAGCTCGACATCGGGAAGTCCGAGGCGACCGCCGCGGCCAGCTCGAGGAGGGCGTTCCTGGTCTGCGGTCGGAGCCGGTCGAGGTCGATCTCGGCCCCCTCCTCCAGGTGCGGGTCGAACGGGATCAGGCGCACCGCCCGGCAGCGCTGCTCGAAGTGCTCGACGACCTTGGCGAGGTCCACCTTGCCCGAGCGCGGACGCACGGCGTTGACCACCGCCACCGACTTGCGCACCAGGTCCGCGTACCCGTGCGCGTCGAGCCAGTCCAGGGTCGCCGACGCGCTGCGGGCGCCGTCGACGGAGCCCGAGCTCACCACGACCAGCGAGTCGGCCTCCTCGAGGATGGACTGCATCGCCGAGTGCATCAGCCCGGTGCCACAGTCCGTCAGCACGATCGAGTAGAACTTCTCGAGCATGTCGATGGTGGTCGAGTAGTCCTCGGCGCTGAACGCCTCGGAAACGGCCGGGTCGCTGTCCGAGGCGAGCACCTCGAGGCGGTGCCTGCTCTGCGAGGTGTAACCGCGGACGTCGCTGTACTTCTCGATGCTGTCGGCGTCCCGCAGCAGGTTGCGCACCGTCGCGGGCGTCTCGAGCGGGATCTTCTGGCTCAGGGTGCCGCGGTCCGGGTTCGCGTCGACCGCGATGACCCGGTCGCCGCGCAGCGAGGAGAAGGTGGAACCGAGCGTCGCGGTCGTCGTGGTCTTGCCGACGCCGCCCTTGAGGCTGAGCAGCGCGATCTTGTAACAGCCCTGCAGCGGCTGGTTGACCTGCTTGGTCAGTTCCAGGCGGCGCTGCTCCTTGGCGCTGTTCCCGACGTTGATGCGCCGGCCCGACAGCTGGTACAGCGCCTTGCGCCACCCCGCCGTCGGGGCGGGCTTGACCTGCTTGAGCAACAGCGACGTCGAGAGGTCGCGGGCCGAGACGACGTGGTGCCGCTCGGGCGTCTGCTGAGCCGTCGAGGGCCCGGCCTGCGCGAACGGATCCGGCGCAGTGGCTGGACGGACCGGCGCAGACGGCTCCGGCGCCTGCGGGCTCACGGACTCCCACGAACCGACGTTGTTCTCCGCCACGGCGGCACTCCCCCTGTGTGTTGCTGACTTCCCCCCCGAACCCGCCCAGCGTCGGGTCCGCGCTGGGGACACTAGCAGGCCGCGCGGTCTGGTTCCTATCGGAGAATCAGTTCAGGCCGGCGTAGGAGTGCAGGCCGGAGACCACCATGTTGATGATGAACAGGTTGAACAGCATCGCGACGAATCCCGCGATGTTGATCCACGCGGCCCTGGTGTCACGCCAGCCGGAAGTCGCCCGCGCGTGCAGGTAGGCGGCGTAGATCACCCAGGCGATGAAGGACACCGTCTCCTTGGGGTCCCAGCCCCAGAACCGGCCCCACGCCGCTTCCGCCCAGATGGCGCCGAGGATCACGCCCGCACCGAACAGCGGGAAGGCGATGATGGTCGTGCGGTAGGCGAGCCGGTCGAGGGTCTGCGCGTCGGGCAGGCGCTCGGCGAGCTTGCCCCAGAATCCGTCGCTCTCCTCGCCCTTCGGCTGCCGGATGCGGAGCAGGAACATCAGGCTGGCGACGCCGGAGACCAGGAAGATGCCGCTACCGGTGGCCACGATGGTGACGTGGATGGGCAGCCAGAACGACCGCAGCGCGGGCACGACGGGTGCGGCGTCCGCGTACAGGACGGTCGCGGCCATGAACATCAGCGGGATCACCACCACGAGCACGAACACCCACAGCGAGCGGTAGGTCTGCTTGCGCAGCAGCACCAGGCCGATCACCATCGCGGCCGCGGTCGCCATCGTGACGAACTCGTACATGTTGCCGAGCGGGAACCGGTCGGTGGCGAAGCCGCGGAGCACGATCGAGCCGATCTGCATCGCGACGCCGACGACCAGCAGCGCGAGTGCCATGTTGCCGAGCCGCTCGGACCACGGCTTGCGCGGCGCCTCGACCACCTTGCCGGGCACGGACGGTGCCGCGGGCGCGGTAACGCCGCCTGCGGCCACCAACTCGCGCGCCTCGCGGGCCTGCACCTCGTTCGCCCGCGCGGTCGCGTACTGGGCGATCAGCAGCACGAACGCCAGGACGTAGATCGCGAACGCAGACTCGAAGGCCCAGTCGCTGTATTGGGCAATGGTCTCGTTGATCGGCATGGTTCTCTCCTGCGCCTCAGGCGCGGTTCTCCGAGGTGGTCTTCGCGGTCTCGAGGTCCGCGAGCAGACGGCTGCTCAGCCGGTCGAACTCGTCGCCCCAACCGGCCTGGTCGGTGCGGGCGAGCCCACCCAGCTCTACTACGGTACGTCGTCGATGCGGGTCCAATGTATCCGACGCCGTGTCGGCATCTGGCTCAGCCGGATACACCCGCACCCAGATCCGGCGTCGCTTGATCAGCAGTGAGACCAACAGGCCCGCCATCATGGATATCGCGAACACCAGCACCCACTGCTGCGCGGGATCGTGCGACACCTGGAGGTTGACGAATTCCTTGGCCCCGTCGAACTGCACCTTCGTGCCGTCCGGCAGGGTCGCGCTCTCGCCCGGACGCAGGTTGACCCGGTCCTGCTTGGCCATCCGGCCCTGGTTGACGAGCTCCTTGCTGAGCGAGAACAGCGACTGGGGGTTGCCGGTATCGAGCCCGGTGTCGCCCTTGTAAATGTCGATCGCGACGGCCGGATCGGTCATCGCCGGGTAGCTCGACGCCAGCAGGTTGCCGTGGAACAGCGCGGTCGGCGCGAAGAGGCCCTCGATGCCGATCTGGTTCTTGCGGCGCTCCGCGGGATCGGGGTACATCCCGCCCGGCGGGTCGAACCGCATCGCCCCGCTGGAGAGGAAGGTGGTCGCGTCGTCGGGGCGCCACTGCAGGGTCTCGGTCCGCGTCTCCCCGTTCGGGAACGTCACGGTGAAGGTCGGCGCGTAGCCGTGGCCCTGCAGGTACACCCGGTCGCCCGCGACCCGCAGCGGATGGTTGACCTGCAGCCGCTCCTCGCGCCAGGTGTTGTTCGTCAGGTCCTCGCCTGCCTGGTACTCGATGTTGGAGGTGAACATCTCGGCCTGACCGTTGTCCAGGTAGTCGGCCTTGAAGTCCTTGACCTTCACGCACAGCGGCGTCATCCCGGTGCCGTCCTGGGTGTTGCCCGCCCGGAACGAGTCGAACACCGCCGGCGAGGTGGTGCAGAAACCGGGGCCGCCGTCGGCGATCACCACGACGTTGCCCTCGTAGCCGACCAGCTTCCCGATGGCGATAGCTGCCAGCAGGCCGACCAGCGACAGGTGGAAGAGCAGGTTGCCCGCCTCGCGCAGGTAGCCCTTCTCCGCCGAGACCGTCACCTCGCCGGGCCTGCCCGCACGCAGCTCGTCGCCGGTGCGGGTGACCGTGCGCCAGCCGCGCAGCTGCCCACGGACGGCGGCCGCGACGGCCTCCGGGTCGTCGGCGACGGTGACCTCGGTGTGGTGCGGGAGCCGGGCCAGGTTCCGGGGCGCGGCGACCGGCTTGGTGCGCAGCGCCCGGTAGTGCTCCCAGCAGCGGGGGGTGATGCAGCCGACCAGCGACACGAACAGCAGGACGTACACCGCGGTGAACCAGAAGCTGCCGAACACGTCGAACAGTTCCAGCCGGTCCATCAGCGGACCGAGGGTCGGCCGGTTCGCGATGTATTCGTCGACCTTGCCCGCGTTGAGGCTGCGCTGCGGCAGCAGCGCGCCCGGGATGGCCGCGAACGCCAGCAGGAACAGCAGCACCAGCGCGGTCCGCATGGAGGTGAGCCCGCGCCAGGTGTTGCGTACCAGCGCGACTGCGCGACCACCGAAGGATTGCCGGGTCTGCGGGGTCGACGCCGCGGCCTTGTTCGCGGTCTGTTCCTCGTTGCCCGTCATCGGTGGTTCGGCGCTCCGTCGTTCACGAGGGAGTGGATGCGCCGTCCTCCTTCCTGTCGGTGGTGTCGATTACGTTGCCGGGTGTGGACGAAGTGGTGCGCTACAGCTACCGGCTCCGGCCGGGTGCGGCAGCGCAGCGTGCCCTGATCGCTGAGTGGCATCGGTGCAGGTTCCTGTGGAATGAGGCTGTCCATCAACAGAAGTCGGGTCAGCGGCCGACGTTCGGGAAACTGTCGAAGCTCCTCACGCACGCCCGGTCGCACAGCGTGTGGTTGCGGGACGGATCGCAGGTCGCCCAACAACAAATCCTCCGCACCTATGCGCAGGCGTTGGACAATTCCTTCAGGGTCAAGGGCCGGGGCCGGCCGGTGTTCAAGGCGCGAAAGAAGTCGTTGCCCTCGCTCGAGTACACCGTGCGGGGGTTCTCCCTGCGCGACGGGCGGTTGGTGCTGGCGAAGGGTGTGAGTATCCCGGTGGTGTGGTCGCGGGAGTTGCCGTCGGACCCGACGTCGGTGCGTGTGACCCAGGATTCGTTGGGGCATTGGTATGCCTCGTTCGTTGTCCGCCGCGCTGCTGTACCTGCACCCGAGATGGGGGGCGGGATTGGAATCGATTGGGGTGTGACCACCACTGCCACCACGACGAACAGTGAGTTCGATCTGCCGCATCTCGGGCATCGCAAACGCTGCGCGGCGGAGTTGGCGAAGGCACAACGGAAGATGTCGCGACGCCGTAGCGGTAGGCAGGGTCCGCAGTCTCGGGGCTACGACCGTGCGAAACGGGATGCGGCGAGGATGCACAAGAAGGCCGCCCGCCAGACTGTCCACGATGCCCGGGTTTGGGCGAAGTCGGTGGTTGACCGGCATGCGCTGATTGCGTTGGAAGACTTCACGCCGAAGTTCTTGGCGAAGTCCACGATGGCCCGCAAGGCCGCCGATGCGGCTATCGGTGCGGCGAAGCGGGAGTTGATCGATCGTGGTGTGCGGGCCGGCCGGAAGGTGGTGTTGGTGCGGCCCGCGTACACGTCCATGACGTGTTCGAGGTGTTTCGCGAGAGCCAAGCAGCGCCTCGGACTCGCACAACGAACCTTCCGTTGTCATGACTGCGGCTACACCGCCGGTCGGGATCGGAATGCTGCCAGGGTGATTCTGGCTGTGGCAGAGCGCGGCCACACAGGTGTTGACGACGTCAGTCAATCTGATCCCTCCCTTCGGGTGGGTGGTCCGGTTGCGGTCTGAGCTTGGAATCTCCTGCCTTCCGGCGGGAGAAGCGTTAAATCGGCAACGTCACCTCCGAGATGAACGCGTCACGTACCCAACTGACAAAGACGTCCCAGGCGCCGGTGACGAGGGCGACGCCGACCGCCACCAGCATCAGGCCGCCGAAGATCTGGATGGTGCGCGCGTTACGGCGCAGCCAGCCCACCCCGCGCAGCGCACTCACCGAGCCGAACGCCAGGATTACGAACGGCATCCCGAGGCCGATGCAGTACGCCACGATCAGGGCCACGCCCCGCGCGGCGGTCGCGCCCTCGGTGCCCGCCGCCACGGACAGCACCCCGGCCAGGGTCGGGCCGAGGCACGGCGTCCAGCCGAGACCGAACACGCCACCGAGCAGCGGCGCGCCGATCAGTCCGGACACCCGCCGCGGCTCGAAGCGCACGTCCCGCTGCAGCGCCGGCACCAGCCCGATGAACACCAGGCCCATCGCGATGGTGATCACCCCGCCGACGCGCTGCAGCACCTCCCTGTTGATGGTGAGCGCGGAGATCAGGCCGAACACCGAGGCCGTCGCCAGCACGAAGACGACCGTGAACCCGAGCACGAACAGCCCGGCGGCCCCCGCCACCCGCAGGCGCGCCGCGGACCTCGTATCGGTCGCGGTCTTGAGTGCCCCCGCCTCGGCCGCGGTCACCGCGGGTGCGTCCGCACCGACGATCCCCGCGAGGTAGGACAGGTAGCCGGGCACCAGCGGCACCACGCACGGCGAGGCGAAGGACACCAGACCCGCGAGCACGCAGGCGCCGAGGGCGAGGAAAAGCGGGCCGGATGCCGCGGTGTTGCCGAAGGTCTCGCCGATCCCCGCGGCCAGGACGGCGTCGTTCATGGTGCTCACTGTTCCCGCGCGACCCTCTCCACCACAGGCTGGAGATCCTCCGCCAGCAGCGCCTTGAGGAACACCGCCGCGACCCGGTGCTCCTTGTCGAGCACGAGGGTGGAGGGGATGACGCTCGTCGGGAACTTGCCACCGAGCGCGGTCAGGGTCCGCATCGACGGGTCGTAGACCGAGGGGTATCCGACCTTGTTGTCGATGACGAAGTCCTGGGCCTTGTCCTGCTGCAGGTCACGGACGTTGATGCCGAGGAAGGCGACGCCGAGGTCCTTGGTGCTCTCGTAGACCTTCTCGAGATCGTCCGCCTCCCCGCGGCACGGCCCGCACCACTGGCCCCACAGGTTGATGACCACGGGTTGACCCTCGAAGTCCGACAGCGAGGTGGTCTTGCCCTCGGTCATGAGGTCGGGACCGGAGATGTTGCCGATGGTGCCGCGTTCGCTCGGCGGGTCGTAGAAGATCTCCGTCTGCCCGCCGGGCGAGACGAAGTCGAACGTGCCGCCCTGCGCGACGGCATCGGTGCCGGTGCCGCAGCCGGCGGTGACGGCGGCGACCGCCAGCACCGCGGCTGCCACCCGGACGAACCGCCTCATGCCCCGGTCACCCTCGGATCGGATGCGCCCGCGGGCTCCGAGTAGACGATGTCGACCAGCGTGTCGCCCTCGTAGACCAGCGAGGTCAGCGAGGCGAGCCCGCACTGGCGGTGCCGCGGGTCGTGCCAGAGCCGCTCGCCCTGCAGGAACCGGCGCAGCGTCCACACCGGCAGCTGGTGGCTGACGCACACGGCCTCGTGCCCGACGGCGGCGACGCGCGCGGTGTTGACGGCGGCGAGCATGCGGTGCGCGATCTGCAGGTACGGCTCGCCCCACGACGGGGTGAACGGGTCGCGCAGCTTCCACCAGTGCCGCGGCCTGCGCAGGGCACCGTCGCCGACCGAGACCTTGAGCCCCTCGAAGTCGTTGCCCGCCTCGATCAGGTTCTCGTCGGTCACGAGGGTCAGCCCGTGCTCACCCGCGATGGGGGCCGCTGTTTCCTGCGCGCGCTGCAGCGGCGAGGCCACCACGTGGGTGATGTCGTGACCGGCGAGCACCGAGGCGACCGTGCGGGCCTGCGCCTGACCGGTCACGGACAGCCGGTAGCCGGGCAGCCGGCCGTACAGGATGCCCTTCGGGTTGTGCACCTCGCCGTGGCGAAGGACGTGCACGATGGTGCGCGACTCGGCGGGGTCGGGCGTCGGCGTCTGATGGAGGGTGCTCACGTGGATTGGCTCCGTGATCTAGGGGTGCGGGGGCTAGTTGGTGGGCGGCTGCGCGGCGGCAGCCGCCTTGGCCGCGGCCGGCAGTGCGGCGGCGATACGGTCGAATGCGGCGTCGTCGAGGGCCGAGGAGACGAACCATGCCTCGAAGGCGCTCGGAGGCGCATAGACGCCGCGGGAGAGCAGCGCGTGGAAGAAGGCGGGGAAGCGCCAGGTGTCGGCTTCCTTCGCCTCCGCGTAGTTGGTGACCGGACGGTCGGCGAAGAACACGCTCACCATGGTGCCTGCAAATTGCACCTGGTGCCGGACGCCCGCCTCGGTGAGGGCGTCACCGAGCAGCCGGCCGAGGGTCGCGGAGTTGCGTTCGAGGGCGTCGTACACGCTCTGATCTGCGGCGCGGAGGCTGGCGAGGCCGGCGGCGACGGCGACGGGATTCCCGGACAGGGTGCCCGCCTGGTACACCGGTCCGGCGGGCGCGAGGTGGCCCATCACGTCGGCACGGCCACCGAATGCGGCGGCGGGCAATCCCCCGCTCATCACCTTGCCGAAGGTCATCAGGTCGCCCGCGACACCGTCGATCCCGTACCAGCCGGCCGAGCTGACACGGAAGCCGGTCATCACCTCGTCCATGATCAGCAGCGCGTCGTGTGCGGTGCACAGCCGGCGCAGGCCCTCGTTGAACCCGGGCTTCGGCGCGACCGCGCCCATGTTGCCCGCGGCGGCCTCGGTGATGACGCACGCGATCTGCTGGGGGTTCGCGGCGAAGGCCTGCGCGACCGCGTCGAGGTCGTTGTAGGGCAGCACGATCGTGTCGGAGGCCTGCGCGCCGGTGACGCCGGGCGAGGTGGGCAGACCGAGGGTGGCGACGCCGGAACCCGCGTCGGCCAGCAGCGCGTCCACGTGACCGTGGTAGCAACCCGAGAACTTGATGATCTTGGTGCGGCCGGTGAATCCGCGGGCCAGCCGGACCGCGCTCATGGTGGCCTCGGTGCCGGAGTTGACGAGCCGGACCTGCTCGACGGGCGCGACCCGGTCGACGATCGCCTCGGCGAGCTCGATCTCGCCCTCGGTGGGGGCACCGAACGAGAGTCCGGTGGTCGCGGCCTTCTGCACGGCCTCGACGACCGCCGGGTGCGCGTGCCCGAGGATCATCGGCCCCCACGAGCAGATGAGGTCGACGTAATCGTTGCCGTCGACGTCGGTGAGCATGCAACCGGACGCCTCGGCGATGAAACGGGGGGTGCCGCCCACCGACTGGAACGCCCGCACCGGGGAGTTGACGCCCCCGGGGATGACCGCGCCCGCCCGCTCGAAGAGCTGGGCGGAGGTGCTGGCGGGCTGAGAAGAGGCGCTGGTGGGAACAGTCACGGCCTCCAGTGTCCCAGTTGTCGAGAAATTGCCAACGACAGGGTGTAGGAGAGCGACCGGGGACACAGCGGAGGGGAGCCCGCGGAGCGTCAGTCGAGTGGTTCGAATTCGCCCAGCCGCCAGGTCTGGTCGAACCACGGCTCGAGTGGCCCGTACAGACGGAACAGAGGGAACCAGGACTTCCCCGGGATCGTCTCGACCCAGTTGGACTTCCCGCCTTCCGGCGGGTTGGGTCCGAAGAAGAGGTCGTGCGAGCCGTCGTCGTTGGCGATCAGCTCGCCGGAGTTGCTCGCCACGGCAGGCCAGATGGTCGACGGGACCTGGATCAGCGATCGGGTCTGAGTGTCGTAGACGTCGACGGCCCAGAAGTTCTTCACCGGCGGGTTCGGGTCGACACGGAGCCGGTAGGTGCGGCCGCCGTCGAGTATCGCGCCCCGTGCGTCATGCACCGTGTAGGCGTAGGCCGAGCCGGCACCGGCCCTGGCGCGGGCCATCGCCGGGGTGATGACGGTGGCGATGTAGTGGAACTGGGTGCGCGCGTCGAGGAGCCGGGCGCCGTCGCGGAGGAACTCGTGGCTGCCGCCGACGAAGGCGTTGTTCCACGACCCGTACAGCGAGGCCTGCGGATCGCGCGGCGCGTAGGACAGCGTCCGCGCCATCCCGGCGCCGATGCGGGCCGCCTTGTCGAGGATGCCGCGCATCCGCTCGTCCGGATCGAACGGCCGCCCCTTGACGATCCCGATCGCGGCGAGCTGGCCGGCGCGTTCGGGGTCGAGCGCCTCGGTCGGCTCCTCCTGGACGAGTTCGTCGATCTCGAAGAAGAACGACAGGTCGTTCGCGTGGACCGTGTTGAAGCTCTCCTCCACCCAGTTGATCCACTCGTTGGCGCGCGGGGAATCCGCCTCGCTCAACGGGTAGATGCGCGCCTTCTTCATGTCGGCAACACCGCCGAGCGCGCGCAGGACCACCCAGTTCGTGAAGGTCGGGCTGCGCAGGACGAAGTAGCCGTCCGGCACGTCGCCCTCGTAGCCGGGCGGGAGGTACAGGTAGTTGCCGCCCTGACCGTGGTCGGGTCCCGGGATACCCATGTCGGTGACGTAGCGGAACCAGAAGTCGTCGACGACGCACATCGAATTGGGTGGCGCCTCGACCACCGTCGGCCCCCAGGCCCTCAGATCGAGGAAGGTGGTGCCATAGGTGGTTTCGGTGTTCGGGGTCAGGGCGAGGGCGCGCGAGTTCGCCCGCGGATCCGAGTAGGCGATGGTGCGGGGCGAGTCGATGCCGAGCGCGCGCAGGCCGCGACGGAACGCCACCAGCGAGGCGCCGGGCACGCAGTTGAGGAACACGTCGATCCCGCGGACCAGGTCCAGCGCGTCGTAGATCGTCGACACCGTCTCGGGCAGCGGGACACCGTCGAAGAAGTCGAGTCGCCCGAAGGGTGTGTCGACGACGTCCGGCGAGGAGATGGACGCGATTGCCTCGAGCAACTCCTGCGGGGTCGACCGGGGGTCGGGATTGCCGTGAACCATCATGGAACAGAACCTCTCCACGAGAATGAACCGTTGTGCTGCCACGCTATGGACTCGCATCGGCCGGCCGCCTCATGCGATGGGGGTGAAGCCGGCCGACGCGAGCGATCCGACTCGCGAGCCGGAAGCCTGCGTAGGTGCTGGCGTGCGTAGGGCCGCGAGAGCTGATGCCAGGATGTTCGGCATGGAACCGATGCTGGACGCGATCCAGGACCACCGACACGAGCTCTACGAACGCTTCGCGGCCGCGCAGGTGGCCGTGTCCGCCGACGGCCGGGAGGTGTCCTTCATGGGCCCGGTCGAGACCGGCGTCGAGGTCGGCGGGTTCGCGGTGATCGAGTTCGAGGGCGCGCGCCGCGTCGCGGTGCAGGTGCGCGAGGTCCGCATGGTCGAACGGGAGGGTCCCCGGCTCGACTTCAGTGTGCGCGACCAGATGGCCGAGCTCGGCATCGTCTCAGCGAGCGCCCGTCCGCTGATGCGCGCGCTCAGCGGATCCGCGACCACCCTCGGCGAGTTCGACGGCGCCTTCTTCCTCGATCGGCGTGCGGTCGAGCCGTTCGGCGAACGCCCGATCCGTCCCGCGACGGAGGACGAGGTCGCCCTGATCGCCGAGGGCCTCACCGGGACGGCAGCCTCCATCGAGATCGGAGTGCTGAAGCAGGCGTCGAGCGTCCCGGCCCGGCTCCGGTCGACGGGGTTCGCGCGGCACACGTTCATGTGCGGACAGTCCGGTTCCGGCAAGACCTACACCACGGGGGGCCTCCTCGAGCGGCTGCTCGGCTCGACCGAACTGCCGATCGTGGTGCTCGACCCGAACTCCGATCACGTGTTCCTCGGGTCCTGCGACCCCGAGGACTGCTCGCCCGCCGCCGCGCGTCACCGCGAGGTCGCAGACGGGGTGCACGTGGCCCGGGCGCGCGGCTACGGCGCCGCGCACACGCTGTGCCTGGACTTCAGCGACCTCGACCTCGACACCCAGGCGCTGCTGCTGCGCATGGACCCGATCCGCGACCTCGACGATTTCCGTGCGCTACGCCAGGTCACCGCGACATTGACGGCGCCGTATTCCGTCGACGACCTGGAGGCCGCGGCCGCCGCCCACCACGACACCGAGCGGCTCGCCGCCCGGATCGGCAACCTCCGGATCGGCGAGTGGGACCTGTGGCGGCGCGGCGACGAGCGGTCGGCGATCGAGTACGACGTCCGCAACGCCCGCTGCGTCATCGTCGACGTCGGGAGCCTGTCGCGGCCGGACGAGCGGACCGCGGTCGCGCTGGCGATCCTCGGCAGGCGGTGGGCCGGTCGCCGGGACCGCGAGCCGGTGCTGCTCGTCATCGACGAGGCACACAACGTGCTGCCCGCGGCGACCGACGATCCGCTGCTGGCGGCGACCGCCGAACTCGGCGCGCTGATCGCCGGCGAGGGCCGCAAGTTCGGTCTGCACCTGTTCGTCGCCACCCAGCGGCCGGGCAAGGTGCACCCCAACGTGGTCTCGCAGTGCGACAACCTGGTGCTGATGCGGATGAACGGCGCCGCCGACATCGAGGACCTGAGCACCCTGTTCTCACACGTGCCCGCGCCGATGCTGCACCGCGCGACCGGGTTCGGGCTCGGTCAGGCGCTGTTCGCCGGGCCGATCGCGCCGGTGCCGCTGCTCGCCCAGGTGGGTACCCGGGTCAGTCCCGAGGGCGGCGGCGACGTGCCGACCACCTGGGCGGGGTGAGCTCCCGCGGTCAGAAGACCGGGCTGGGGCTGTCCACGATCACGCCGTGGCAGAAGCCGGTCGGCAGGCAGACCTCGTTGATCCGGACCATCCCGATCCGGGCGCCGTCGACGATCCGGTAGAAGGAGAAGTTCCGTCCGTCGAGGCTGTGCGCACGGACGCCGGGCACCGTGGTGAAGTCCTTGTTGGTGTTCAGCAGGTCGTCCTCGGTGAGCACCGGGTTGACCTGGTACTCGGTGTGACTGCCGTCGACCAGCAGGGTGTACGGCAAAGCAGACGGGGCGGGCGCGGCCGTGGCCGTCGCGGCCGTACCGGCTGCGATCGCGATTGCTCCGAGAGTTCCGGCGACGATGCGGGTGACTGAGCTCATAGTTAGTCGATAGAACACGACTCGTGCACAGTTCGCCAGCGCAACGAATACCGATCCGGTCACGGGCCATCCAGGCTCAGAGGTTTCCGCGCGCCGCCTGCTCTCGCTCGATCGACTCGAACAGGGCCCGGAAGTTGCCCTTGCCGAAGCCGAGCGAGCCGTGCCGCTCGATCAGCTCGAAGAAGACGGTCGGCCGGTCTCCGAGCGGTTTGGTGAAGATCTGCAGCAGGTAGCCGTCCTCGTCCCGGTCCACCAGGACGCCGCGACGTTTGAGCTCGGCGACGGGTACCCGCACCCGGCCGATCCGGGCCCGCAGTTCGGGGTCGTCGTAGTAGGCGTCGGGCGTGTCCAGGAACTCGACCCCCTCCGCCCGCAGCGCATCGACGGTGCGCAGGATGTCGCTGGTGGCCAGGGCGAGGTGCTGGCAGCCGGGTTCGCCGTAGAACTCGAGGTACTCGTCGATCTGCGACTTCTTCCTGCCGGGTGCCGGCTCGTTGAGCGGGAACTTGACCCGGTGATTGCCGTTGGCGACCACCTTGGACATCAGCGCCGAGTACTCGGTGGCGATGTCGTCGCCGACGAACTCGGCCATGTTGGTGAAGCCCATGACGCGGTTGTAGAAGCGCACCCAGTGGTCCATCCGACCCATCTCGACATTGCCGACGGCATGGTCGAGCGCCTGGAACAGACGCTCCGGCGCACCGGGGCGGCGCATGAAACCCGAACTGCGCGGGGCGAATCCGGGCAGGTACACCCCGGTGTATCGGCTCCGGTCGACGAGGGTGTGCCGGGTGCTGCCATAGGTCGCGATGGCGGCGCGGCGCACCGTGCCGAACTCGTCGGCGACGTCGTGCGGTTCCTCGAGGACGGTGGCGCCCTGCGCTCGTGCCCGCTCGATGCAGCGGTCCACGTCGAGCACCTCGAGCGCCAGGTCGACCACGCCGTCGCCGTGCCCGCGGTGATGGTCGGCGAGTGGACTGTCCGGGCTGACCGCTCCCTCGAGGACGAACCGCACGGAGCCGGACTCGAGCACGAACGACTTGTGGTCGCGCTGACCGGTTTCCGGTCCGGCGTACGCGACCAGGGTCATGCCCCAGGTGGAGACGAAGTAGTGGGCGCTCTGGGTGGCGTTGCCGCAGACGAACACCACCGCGTCCATCCCGACCACCGGGAAGGGGTCGGCCGCGTCGTCGTGTTCGACCAGCCCAACGAGCCGGTGCAGATCTCGGGCGCGCAGGTGCGCGGCACGCTCGTGCGGGGTCAACCGGATGTCCGCGATCGTCATGATGTCACTGTGAGCTCGGCCCGGTCGTTGCGCAACGATCAGTATTGACCCTGCTCAATCTGTACAGAATGCTGGAGGTTGACGGTGATTTGTTGGACATTTTGACCAGGAGCGCACCGATGAGCATCGATCGCCTCGACGCCGACCTGCTGGAGCTCCTGCACGCCGAGCCTCGGGTGGGCGTGCTCGAGGCGTCCCGCCGGCTCGGCGTCGCCCGCGGCACCGTGCAGGCCCGCCTGAACCGGCTCGAACGCGACGGGATCATTGCCGACCTGGCCCCCACCCTGGACGCCGAGGCCCTCGGATTCCCGGTCACCGCGTTCGCCACCCTGGAGATCGCCCAGGGCAGGGGGCATCGGGCCGTCGTCGAGCACCTCGCCGCGATCCCCGAGGTGCTCGAGGCCCACACCACCACCGGCGCGGGCGACGTGCTGATCAGGGTGGTCGCGCGGACGCACTCGGACCTGCAGCGGGTGATCAACCAGATCGTGGACGGGGAGAACGTGTTGCGGTCGTCCACGGTGATCGCCCTGGAGAACCAGATCCCGCTTCGCCATCTGCCGTTGGTTCGGGCCGCGGTGCGCTGAGCGCCCAGTCGGGGATCCCGGTCGGCACCCACCCTTCCCAAGAATATGTAGACCGGTCTATATTTGCCGCATGAAGAAGGGCGAGGAGACCAGGCTGCGGATGATCGCGGTCACGGCGGCCGCGGTCGAGGAGAAGGGCGTCGCGGCGACCGGCGTCACCGAGCTTCTCGAACGGAGCGGGGCGCCACGCGGCTCGCTCTACTTCCATTTCCCGGGCGGCAAGGACGAATTGGTCGAGGCCGCCCTCCGACAGAGCGCGGGCACCCTCGACGACTTGATGGCCGGTTCCCTCGGCGGCTCGCCCGCCGATGTCATCGCGCGGTTCCTCGGGGCGCTCGCCGACCGGCAGGTCGCCTCCGACTTCAGCAAGGGGTGCCCGATCGCGACGGTCGCCCTCGAGACGGCGGGCACCGACCCGCTCGGCGGGGTGTGCGCCGAGATCTACACCGCCTGGGAGGCATCACTCGCGGAGCTCCTGGGGGACGCCGCGCTGGCCACCGAGGTCTTCGCCCTCATCGAGGGCGCGCTCCTCGTCGGCCGGGTCCGGCGGTCCCGCGAACCCATCGACGCGGCGGTGCGCGCCGTCCGGAAACTGCTGGCGCGGAGCCCGCGTACCGACCCGACAACACTGGCGCGGAGCCCGCGGAGCGACCCGACAACACTGGAGGCCTCATGAGCACGCCCGACACCCTCGTCATCGGTTCCACCGGGCTGATCGGCCGGTGGCTGATCCCCGAACTCACCCGACAGGGCAGGCACGTCGCCGCGATGGTCCGGAACGCGGACGTACGCGGCGACGAACTCCGGGGTTGGGTGGCCGCCCACGGCGGGGACACCGAGCTGCTGACCGTCGTCGACGGGGACCTGACCGCGCCGGGGCTCGGGCTGGACCCGTTGCCGACCGTGCGCGACGTCTACAACCTCGGCGGCCGGTTCGCCTTCGGACTGACCAAGGGCGAGGCCCGCGCGGTCAACGTCGACGGCGCCCTGGCCGCCCTGCGCTGGGCGCAGGCCCTGCCGAGCCTGCGACGGTTCGTGCACATCAGCGGTTACCGAGTCGCCGATGCCCCCGTGAGCGAGAAGCTCTACCGGGACAAGGGCGCCTACGAGGCCAGCAAGGTCGAAGCCGACCACGCGGTGCGCGATCACGCCGAGGCGCACGGCATCCCGTACGCGATCGTCAACCCGTCGACCGTCATCGGCGACTCCACCACGGGCGAGACCACCCAGTTCATCGGCCTGGCCGCAATGGTCCGCGACCTTCACGCGGGGAAGCTCCCGGTCATCCCCGGCGGCAAGGATGTGTGGGTCCCGGTGGTCACCGCGGACTACTTCGCGCGGTTCCTCGCCGCCGTGCCCGAGCACGCGGAACCCGGTGCGGCGCTGTGGGTTCTCGACGAGGACACGCCGCTGCTCGGTGAGCTGCTCCGCATCCTCGCGGAGAGCCTCGACGTGCGGCCCCCACGCCTCCACGTGCCGATCGGGGTGATCCGCCGGCTGCCGGCGAAGCTGACCGGCGCGGACCCGGAGACCCTCGGCTTCCTCTCCGCCGACCGGTACCCCACCGAATCCGCGCGAGAACTGGCCGGGCGGGCCGGGCTGGCATTCCCTCCCCTGCTGCCGGCGTTGCGGGCGTGGACGGACCATCTGGTCGCGACCGACTTCGGGGCGCAGGACCCCGCGCCGACCACTCAGGCGTCGGTTCGCTAGTCCCCCAACCATTTTCCCCGGGTCAGCGGCATCCCGCTCGCACCGGCGGACCCGGCACGGACCGCGAGGACCTGATGGATGGTGATCCGGCCCCGCTCGAAGGACAGCGCGCTCGCCGCCAGGTACAGCAGCCAGGTCCGGGCCCGCGCCGCGCCGACCAGCCGCACGGCCTCATCCCAGTTCGTGCGCAGGTTGTGGACCCAGCGGCGCAGGGTCAGCGCGTAGTGCTCGCGCAGCGCCTCGGTGTCCCGGACCTCGAGGCCTGCCTGCTCGAACGCGGCCGCGACGTGGCTGAGCGGCAGCAGTTCGCCGTCCGGGAAGATGTACCGGTCGACGAAGGCCGGCTTCGGGTGCCGCTCGGTGACCAGCGGCGCGACGGAGGCGATCGCGTGGTTGAGCAGGCGCCCCTGCGGCCGTAGCAGATCCGCCAACCGATCGGCGTACTCCCCGATCCGGGATTCGCCCACGTGCTCGGACATCCCGATGCTGGAGATCGCGTCGTACGGTCCGTCGTCCACGTCCCGGTAGTCCTGGAGCCGGATCTGCACCCGGTCGGACAGCCCCGCCTCCGCGACACGGGCGGTGGCGAGCTCGCACTGCTCCCGGCTGATCGTCACGCCCACCACACTCACCCCGTGGTGGCGCGCGGCGTGGATGGCCATCGAGCCCCAGCCGCAGCCGACGTCGAGCAGCCGCATGCCCGGGGACAGGTGGAGTTTGCGGCAGACGAGGTCGAGCTTCGCGTCCTGCGCCTGCTCCAGGGTGCCGGTGTCCGCGTCGGTCCAGTACGCGCAGGAGTAGACCATGCTCGGGCCGAGAAAGAGCCGGTAGAAGTCGTTGCCGACGTCGTAGTGATGCGAGACGACCGCGGCGTCGCGCGCCTTGCTGTGCTTGGTCCCGCGCCGCCTGCCGATCTCCTCGGCGGGCGGGGGTGGGCGCAACCCGACCGCGCCGAGCCGCAGGAAGGTCGAGGCGACCCGTCGGATGCTCGCGCGGTCGAGCGTGCGCAGATCGCGTCGACCGACCCGCTCGATCACGTCCGGGCCGTCGATCAGGGCGAAGATGTCCCCGTCGATCTCCATGTCGCCCGCGACGTAGGCGCGACCGAGTCCCAACTCGTTGGGGGACCACAGGATTCGGCGCAGCGCCCGACGGTTTCGGAAGACGACCGTAACCTCGGCGTCGGCCGGGCCGGCGACGGATCCGTCCCAGCCCCGCACCCGCACCGGGAGCGGGCCGTCCGCGATCGTTTCGAACGCCGACAGCAGCCGCGCTGCCGCGGTTGTCGAGCCCGGTTCGGGACGCGTCGCACTCATCGAGCCTCCAACGAGGTGTGCAGTCCGATCCGCTCACCCTAGAACGCCCGCCGAGTGTGCACCTCCCGACACTCCCACTCGGCCGATGCGCCCGGCAGGTGCACGCTCGGCGGCCACCGCTCAGCGGCGTCGGGCCAGCTGACCGCCGAGCCAGGCGGTGTAGGCGAACAGGCCGACCGAGCCCAGGACGCGGGTCCGGTGGTAGACGATCGCCAGCCCGAGGAGCAGTTCGGTCGCGCCGTTGCGGTAGGTCCACTGCCGCGTCCCCCGGGGGAAGGCCTTCGCCGTCAACCCGTCGAAGGCGCGCGGCGCGGTGAAGTGCGCCGCACCGGTGCCGGCCAGGGCCACCCCGAGCAACCGTGCGGGCAGGCTGTCCGCGCCGCGGGCCTGGATGACCACCGGGTTCTTCGGCTCCCTCCCGGTCACCAACGCCTGTGCGGCCCTGCGCTTCCTGCGGGTCATGTGTCCTCCTGGATGGGGTTGACGGATGGGACTAGAGCAGTTGCACGTTGGCGAGCTTCCACGCCCCGCCCTCGTGCACGAGCGAGAGCCGCATGCGGTTTCGATCCACCCTCGGCTCCGGCGAGTTGGTGTTGGTGACGGTCTGGTCGAGGAACACGATCACCTCCGCCCTGTCGCGGTCGGCCTCGGCGAGTCCGGCCGCGATGATCTCGGCCGAGGAGGTCGCCTTGTACTGCACGATCATGTCCTTGAGATTCGACGCCACCTGCGTGTACTGCCCGGCGAACTCGCCGACCGAGTTCCCCCGGACCACCGACAGGTTGTTGTCGAGGTTCTCGAAACTGTAGGTCGCCAGGTCGGTGGCGTACCGCCGCCCGGCGTCGAGCGCGTCGGTCCGGGACTGCTCCAGTTGGCGGCCCTCCCAGATCGCGTACGAACCCCAGCCGAGCAGCCCGAGCAGAACCAGTGCGGCGGCGAGTCCCGCGATCACGCGCCGCGTGAGCCGCGGACCCCTTTCCTGCCCGACGGTTCCCGCGTCCGGCTCGACCGTTGGTTCGACTGTCGTTGTCTCGCTGTCACTCATTGCGTTCCCTGTAGTAGTAGAGCTGCCCACGATTGGTCACCGAGGCTTGGGTATTGGTCAAAGAGTTGTTGCTGACCGCCCGCCAGGCCCATCCGCACGGCCGTGCCATCGCCGGCCGGGATCCGACCCGAGGCCGGGTCGTAGGAGGTGACGCCGGCGAACTCCCGCACATCCGCGACCGCGGGCGAAGCCGGGTTCGGCGTGTCCGGGCGCGGCACGTTCTGCGAACCACGCTTCTGCACCCTGCCCGACTCGTCGGTGCAGTACTGGTCCCGGTTCAGCTCGCGGGGGGTCGTGTCCTGAACGGAGCGGCGCTCGGTGTCGTAGAAGCACACCGGTCCGACCGCGGTCACGAGATCGAGTTGAGCGCGACCGTTCTCGACGATGCCGCCGAGCTTGGTGAAGCCGTTCGGCACCGCGACGAGCAGCGCGTCGACGGCGGGCATGCGAGCGGAGACGATCTGCGAGGAGACCAGCGAGTTGGCGAGCAGCAGCGTGAAGGACTCCCGGTTCTGTTCCATGAACGGAACCACCTGCTGGGCCAGGATCGAGGGGGTCTGGTCGAGCAACTCGCGGATCTCGGGATCCGCCTCACGGACCTGATCGGTGATCTGGCGCAGCGACGCCGCGATCTGCGGAAGTGCCCGCACGTTCTGCTCGTTCGCGTCGAACAGTTCCCGCGAACTGTCCACCATCGAGACGATCTTGGGCTGGTTCATCTCGATCATCGTCACGATGGTGTCGAAGTTCTCCACCGTCTGCCGCAGGTCGGGTCCCACCCCGCGCAGACCGTCACCGAGTTCCTTGGCGAGCGACTGCAGGTCCGCCGGATCCACGGTGTCCGCGATCGCATTGAAGTTCGCGATCACGGTGCCGAGCGGGACCGGGACGCTGGTCTGCTCCCTGGGGATCACCGAACCCTGCTCCAGGAACGGTCCCGAATCCGAATCGGAGGACAGCTGCATCTTGAGGACGGGTGCCGCGGTGTCCTGTGCGACCGCAGCGTGCGTGTCGACGGGGATCTCGGCGTTCCTGCGCAGCGTCAGGGTGAGGTCGACGGTGGATCGGTCCGGTGCCAGCTCGACGGCGCTGACCTTGCCGACGGTCACGCCGCGGTAGGCCACCTCGGAACCCTCCGCGATCCCGGCGCTGTTGTCCATCTGCACCGTGACCTCGTAGGAGCCCCGGAGCGGATCCGGTCCGCCGACCTGCTTGATCACGTACACCGAGCTCACCACGGCCAGGACGAGGAAGGCGACGATCTCGAAGTAGATGGTCCGCTTCTTCATCGCGTGCCCCCCGTCACGAGCTGGGAGAGCCCCTCGATCGCAGGATGATGCGAAGCGGGCGCGGCCGGGGGCGGCGCGGGCACGGGCGGCGCCGCACCCGGGATGACCTCACTGAGCAGTCCCCGCACCGACTCCCCGAGATCGACGTCGAGGTCGATGTTGACGTAGTCACCGGGAGCAGCGCGCAGCACCAGGTCCCGTGCACTCTCGAGCTTGCCCATCGTGTCTCCGAGCGTCGGGCCCATCGCCGCGAACTGGTCGAGGATCGGGGTGAGGCTGCCGACGATGTCGACGATCTGGTCACCGGACTGCTCCAGCACCGCGTTCGCCTGCACGCTCAGCGCATGCGACTTCTCGAGCAGCGTCACCACGGACTGCCGCTGTTCGGCGAGTACATCGACGGCCGGCGCGGCGGCTCGCAGGCCCTGGTCGATCGTCGCGCTCTCCGCGGCCACCGTCGCGGACAGCCGATTGAGCGAATCGATGGCCGAGTTGATCGAGTCCCTCCTGCTGTCGAGGGTGCCCAGCAGGTGGTCCACCCGCCCCAGCAGGTCCCGGACCACGTCCTCACGGCCGGCCAGGATCTGGTTCGACTCCTCGACGATCGTCTTGACCTGCGCGATCCCGCTGCCGTTGAGCATCGTCCCCACGACGGCGAGCAACTGCGCCACGTCCGGTCCGCGCGCGGTGTCGGACGCGTCGATCGTCGCGCCCGCGGGGATGGTCGTCGCATCCCCCTGGTCCGGCACCCGCAGGTTGATGAACGCATCCCCGATGGGGGTGGTCAGCTCGATCCGGGCGGTGGTACCGACCGGGAGGCGGATGTCCTCGTCGATGTCGGCCTGCACCACGGCCTGGAACCGCTCCACCGTCATCGAGCTCACCCGGCCGACCACGGCCTGGCCGATCCGTACCTCACCGCCCACCGGCAACAGCGAGGCGTCGGTGAACTCGAAGGCGATCGGGTACGACGGGCCGTCCACATCGCGCCCCACCGGCAGGTGCTGGAAGTTGGCACCACACCCGGAGAGGACGGCACCCGCGAGGAGCACTGCGGCGCAACCGGTCACGCGGCCCATCACTGTCCCCCTGCGAACAGGCGGCTCAGGTCGGTGCCCTCGAGGTTCGGCGGGAACTCGATCGGGTTGACCAGTCCGGGTCCCTGGCACATCGGGATCGGGAGCCTCTCGCACAGCGCCTTCGTCGCGGGGAACTGGGAGAGGTTCGTCGACACGTTCAGCCGGACCCTCGCCCTGCCGTCGGCCGTCACGAGATTGGACACGTTCTCGAATCCGGTTGGCGCGGTGTCGAGTATCTCCGCGAGCTGGTCCTGCTTGGTCGCGATCGCGCCGGTCAGCTGCGCCAACTGGGCGACATCGGAGGTCAGGCCCGCGCCGTGCGCGGACAGCAGCGCCGACACCTGTCCGAGCAGGTCGGTCAGCGAGGAGAGCGCACCGGTGATGTCGTCGCGCTGCTCCGAGAACTCGTCGGCGGTGACGGTGATCGAGTTCACGAGGGAGTTGACGGTGCCCTGGTTGGCGGAGATCGTCTGCACCAGGACGTTGAGACTGTCGACGAGTTGGGTGATGTCCGCGGACTTCCCGGCCACCACCGACGTGGCCTGGGTGATCGTCGTGACGGCGTCGTGGAAGGGCTGACCGTTCCCCTCGAACGCGTCGGCCGTGGTGTGCAGCAGGTCGCCGATCCCCGCGCCGGGTGCGGTGGCCTCGGGGTTGAGGGCCAGGGTGAGCTCGTTGACCGACCGGGTCAGCTGATCCCAGGAGAGCGGGGAATGGGTGCGCTCGAGCGGGATCACCGCGCCGTCCGGCAGGCTGGGCCCGTCGACGTAGCCCGGGTCCAGCTCCACGGTGCGGTCGCTGACCACCGACGGCGACATCACCCAGGCCTGCGCGTCCGCCGGGATCTTCGTCCCCCTCGGCAGGCTCATCGTGACCCGCACGCGCGATCCCTCCGGGGTGACCGACTCGATCCGTCCGGTCGGCACCCCGAGCACGGTCACCCGGTTGCCGGGGAACACGGCGTCCGTCTGCGCGAACTCGGCGGTGATCGTCATCGTGGCCTCGGGTCGCACCACGAAATAGACGAGCCCGGCCGCGACCGCCACGACGGCGGCGAGAGCGCCGAGACGCCATCCGACGGCCCGGCGCATCACCGGCACCCCTGCACGAGTCCGGACACGCAGAGCCAGTTGTCGCCGATCAGGGTCGACGGGGAGTTCAGGTCGAGCCAGTTCCCATTGCCCGTGGCGTTGGTGATGTAGCGGACGCTGGGCGCGAAGTTCTCGAGCAGGGTCGTGAGGGTCTGCTCGTTCTCGGTGAGCACGGCCGTGACGGCGTCGAGCTCGGTGAGCACGGAGTCCAACAGCGGCTGGTTCTCGCCGAGGAACTGGCTGGCCGCGGTACTGAGCCGGTTGATGTCGGTGATGAGCGACCCGATGACCTCACGGCGTTCGGCGAGCGTGCTGGTGAGAAGTTCGGCGTTGCCCAGCAGGGTCACCAGGGTGTCCTTCTGGTCGACGAGGGTCTGGGTGGTGGCCTGCGCACCGGTCAGGAGCGCTCCGATCGCATCGGAGTTGCGGGTGATGGTCTCGTTCACGGTCGTGATGCCGTCCAGCGACCGCCCGATCAACTCCGGATCGTCGGGGGCGACCTGCGCGATGGTCTCGACCATCGCGCGCAGCTGCTCGAGATCGAGGTTCTCCGTGGTGTTCTGGGCATTTCGGCCCAGATCGTCGAGCGTGAACGGGACGCTCGTCCGCTCGAGGGCGATGGTCGAGCCCGGCGCCATCTCACCCGAGCCCGCGGGGACGATGTCCAGCGACCGTCGACCGAGCAGGGTGAAGATCTTGATCGCCGCCGAGGTTCGGTCTCCGAGTACGACACCGTCGTCCAAGCGGAAGCCGACGTCGACGCTGTTGCCGCGCACCGTCATCGAGGTCACCACCCCGCTGGGCACCCCGGCGACGTTGACGGTGTCCTCCGGCTGGAGTCCGGTCGCGTTGGCGACCAGGGCGTGGTACTCGTCGGTCTTGAAGGCCAGGATCAACTTGGGGACGCCGATCGCGGCCGCGATGACCCCCAGCGCCAGGATCACGCAGATCACCCCGGCCCGGACCGGGTGCTTGACGGTCAACCAGTTCATCGGCACCTCGCCGATCGCTGCGGACCCTCGAGCGACACCGTCCGGTCCAGTGCGCTCCAGCGGACGTTGCACAGGTAGATGTTGACCCAGCTGCCGTAGCTCGCGGCGACTCCGAGCTTGGTGAACAGCTGATCGAACGCGACGGTGCCGTCGTGGAGGGCGGCCTGATTCGCGACCACCACATCCGCGGTCGCGTCGAGCGAGCGCAGCGTCGGCGCCAGATCGGGCTCCACCTGGTCGAACACCCCGGCCAGGTTGCTCGCCAGGGCGCCCGCCGAATCCAGCGCGTCGGCGATCTGGTCGCGGTCCTCGGCCAACCCGGCGACGAGGGTGTTCAACGAGTCGATCAACTCGACGAAGTTCGGGCGGTTGGCCATGGTCACCTCCAGTACCCCGTTCAGGTTCGCGATCAGTTCGTCGATGATCGCGTCCTTCGAGGCGAGGTTCTCGGTGACCGCGACGGTGCGGTTCAGTAGGCTCTCCATGGTCGCGCCCTGGCCCTGGAACACCCGGACGATCTCGTGCGCGAGTTGATTCACCCCGGCGGGATCGAGCGCGTCGAACAGCGGACGGAATCCGCCGAGCACCGAGGTGAGGTCCAGGGCCGGCTGGGTCCGTTCGACGGGGATCGTCGACCCCGGCGACAGGAACTCCGACGTCATCGGGCCGCTCGGTCCGGGTTCGAGGGTCACCGCTCGGGCCCCGAGCAGGTCGGCGTAGCGAACCACGGCGCGACCGTCGAGCGGGATGCGCTGATCGGACTCCATCCGGAAGGTCACCACCGCCTGGTTGTCGACCAGCTCGACACCGTTCACCCGGCCGACGCGCACGCCGGAGATCTGCACGTCGCTGCCCGGTACCAGCCCGGTGCTGTCGGTGAAGACCGCCTTGTACTCGGATGAGGCCCCCGCGACGGGGTTGATGAGCGTGCTGAACACGACGACGGTGCTGGCCAAGGACAGCGCGGCGAAGACGGCGAAGCGGATCAGACTGGACCGGACCGACATCAGCGCACCACCGTCGTTCCGCGCAGGATCGGTCCGGCCATCACTGACTCGAGATCCCCACTCGTGCCGAACAACTCGGAGATCTGGGACTTCTCGGCAGGGCTGCCGACCGGGCCCGCGGTTCCACCGAACAGCGGTGCGAACGGGTTCGGCGCGGTCCGGGTGCAGCTCGGCCCCTGGAGATCGCCGTATTCGGGGCACTGCGCCTTCCAATACGGCTGCAGATCCTTGGCCGAGAGCTTGAGGTCGGAGTTCAACCAGGGCCCGCCCGCCACCGCGGGCGGCAGCGTCGTGACCAGGTTCTGCAGGCCCCGATAGACGGTGGTGATCTGATCGGGCCTGGCGGTGAGCGCGTCGAGCAACTGATCGGTGTCGTCGACGAGGGTGATGATCCGATCGCGGTTGTCGGCGAACACGGCGGCCTCGTCGACGGTCCGGGTGCCGGCGGCGAGCAGTGCGGCCAGGCCCTGCTGCTTCTCGACGATGGTCCGGGACGTCGTGATCGAGTTGTTCAGGGAGGCGAGCACGTCGGGCGCCGTCGAGTCGAGGTCTCCCGCCAGCTCGGCGATGTCGTCGAGGTCGTCGCCGAGTCCGTCCAGCACCGGCTGCGACGCGACCAGGCTCCGGTGCAGCGCGTCGATCGACTCCCCCAGCCGCGCACCCTCCCCGTCCAGCGCCGTGGCCACCGCCGTCAGTGCGGCATTGAGGTCGGCGGGATCGATCGCGCCGACCAACTCGTAGATCCGCGAAAAGGCCTGGTACAGCTGGACGGCGGCCTCCGACTGGTCCGCCTGCACGGTGCCGCCCGGTTGCAGGGAGGGCACAGCCGCGGCCGGGACGGCGGCCTCCGGCGACACCAGATCCACGTAGTAGTCACCGAAGACCGTTCGCGGCATGAGTCGCACCTGGACGTCGGCGGGAATGTTCGCCATCGCGTTCTCGTCGAATCCCAGGGTGATCAGCGAATCCCGGGTGCCCGCGTCGATCTGCTCGACCCTGCCCACGTTCACTCCGCGGTACTGGATCGCCGAGTCCACCTTCAACGCGCCCGCGCTCGCCGGGACGGTCGCGGTGACCTGGGCCGGCGACTCGAATGTCCGTGCTCCCCAGGCGAAGAGGAACATGTACAGGCCGGCGGACACGAGCACGGCGAGCGCGCCGCGCAGCGCGAGTCCGGCCGTGCCGCCACCGAGTACCGCCGACCGAACGCTCATCCGGTCAACCCGGGTACCTGCGGCTTGAGCCCCCACAGCGCGACGGTCATGGCGACGTCGGTGAACGCGAGGAAGACGATGCTGGTGCGCAGCGCCCGGCCCGCGGCCCGGCCGACCCCCTCGGGGCCGCCGGTGGCGGTGTACCCGTAGTAGCAGTGCACCAGCGTCACCACCACCGCGAACACCAACACCTTCACCAGCGAGAGCCAGATGTCGCTGGGCGAGAGGAACAGGCTGAAGTAGTAGCCGTAGGTGCCCTGGGACTGGCCCTTCACACCGACCACCGCGAGCGCCGTGGCCATGTAGGAGGCGAACAGCCCGACCAGATACAGCGGGATGACCGCGATCATGGCGGCGAGCACCCGGGTGGTCACCAGATAGCGCAGCGACGGGATGGCCATCACGTCGAGCGCGTCGATCTCGTCCGAGATCCGCATCGCGCCCAGCTGGGCGGTGAAACCCGTTCCGACCTTGGCGGCCAAGGTGATCGCGGCGACCAGCGGCGCCACCTCCCGGGTGTTCGCGATCGCCGACATGACCCCGGACAGCGGCGCGAGCCCGACCAGGTTGAGCCCGCGATAGCCTTCGAGCCCGATCTGCGAGCCCGCGAAGAAGGAGATCGCGAAGATGACGACGACGCTGCCCCCGCCGGCCAGCAGGGTGCCGGACCCGAACGCGATCTGGGCGATCAGGCGCATGACCTCGCGCCAGTATCGGACGAGGGTGGCGGGGACGGCGGCGACGACCTGGACGTAGAAGGTGAGCTGCTCGCCGAGGCGGGCCAGCTGCGCGACGGCTCGCTCACCGAATCGCTTCGTGCGGATCGCGACGGGAAGGTGCATCAGTAGGCACCCTTCACCGAGACGAAGAGCGGATAGAACTGGGTGATCGCCAGGTTCGCGATGAACACCAGGATGAACGAGAGCACCACGGTCTCGTTGACGGCGTCCCCCACGCCCTGCGCGCCCTTCTTCACCGTGAGGCCCCGGAAGCTGGCGACGATTCCCGAGATGAGGGCGAAGGCAACGGCTTTGAGGCCGGAGACCACGAAGTCCGCGGGCTGGCTGAACTGCACGACGTTGCGCAGGAAGCTCTGGGCGTTGCCGTCGAGGATGAGCACGTGCACGAGCAGGCTCGCGCCCAGCCCGATGACGAGCACGATCGAGTTGAGCAGCACGCACACCACGGCGATCGCGATCATCCGCGGCACTACCAGCCGCTCGAGCACCGGCAGGCCGAGGACCTCGAGGGCGTCGATCTCCTCACGGATGGTCCGGGCGCCCAGGTCGGCACAGATCGCGGACCCGCCGACGCCCGCGATGATCAGGGCGCAGACGAGCGGGCCCGCCTGACCGATGATGAGGAACGCCACGACCGCACCGCTGTAGGCGCCGGCACCGATCTGGTCGGCCAGCGACCCGATCTGAAGCGCGACTCCCACCCCGAGTGGGATCATCACCAGCGCCGAGGCGACGGTGGTGACATGCGCGAGGAACCACATCTGGTCGATGCACTCGCGCCAGGCGAGCCGGCGGTGGCGCAGACTGGTCAGCGCGGCGAGGGCGACCCGGACGGTGAACACGAAGAGCTGACCCATCTCCGCAAAGAAATGGGTGAACATGTTCGGCTTGTCCGGCGCTACGGCGGGCTCCGCGGCGGCGGGCACGGCGAGCGCCGCCACCGGGTGTTCAGTCGCCGCCATCCCGCTCCCTCGCGTGTGACTCGATCCTCGCGGGCACACCCCCCGTGGCGCCCGTCACAGGACAGTGAGCCTAGCACCATCCTGACTTTTGAGTAAGGTTACTTTTGAGTAAGTTGCGGGGGTGCACCCCGGCAGCGGGTGCCCGCGGTTCGCCGAACGTGCACCTGCCGTCGCCCACTCTCGGGCGATGCTCCGGCAGGTGCACGTTCGCGGCGTGCCTGCACACTTTCTGCGAAAACCGAGTAGTCGGCTACCCGCGACATCCGTTCCTGCTTGAGTCAGGCTCAGATGATCCCGTCCACGCGAATCGACACCGCCTGGAGAGCGGGGAGATGACCATGTGTGCTCAGGCTGCGGAGGCCCCGGAGCAGCAGGCTCGGGGACAAGGGAAGTCGTTCGACTACGACGCCTTCATTTCCTATGCCCACGATGATCGGCCGGTCGCGGCGGGGATCCAGAAGGGTCTGCACCGCATCGGCCGGCGAATGGGCCACCTGCACGCGCTGCGGGTGTTTCGCGACGCGACGGACCTGACCGCCAGCCCGGACCTGTGGGGCAAGGTGATCGACGCGATGGACCGCGCCCGCTATTTCATCGTGGTGCTGTCCCCGCACGCGGTCGCCTCGGACTGGGTGAACAGGGAGGTTGCCCACTGGCTTCGGCTGCGCGGGCCGGACCAGCTGCTGTTCGTCGTGGCCGACGGCCAGCTGGAATGGGACGAGGACACCGGACGGTTCGACCCGGACCGATCCGGCGTTGCGCTGCCGGTGCTGACCGAGCCCGGGGTTCTTCCCACCGAGCCGTTCTACGTCAACGTCAGCGCGGACTCGCCATGGGATCCACGTGCACCGATGTTCCGCGAGAAGGTCACCGACCTAGCCGCCCCGATCCACGGCATACCCAAATACGAGCTGGCCAGCGAGGACCTGCGCGAGCAACGCCGCTTCCGCCGACTGCGGCGAGCCGCCATCGTCGGCCTGGTTCTGCTGACCGTTATTGCCCTCGCCGCCGCAGCCATCGCATTCGATCGACAAGACGAGGCGGAAAGCCAACGACAAGAGGCGGATCGCCAACGCAACGAAGCGGTCGCTCTCGCCCTGGCCGCGGCCTCCCGCGATGTCGCCACCAGCAACAGCGCTCTTGCTCTCGCTCTAGCCGCCGAGAGCAGCCGGGCGACGCCGGACCCTCTGTGGCAGGCCACCGGAGCTGTGGTCAACGCCCGTGTCGCCTTCGGGCAGGGGACCACGCGGCAGGTACGCATGCCGCTCACAGGCCACACGGCCCCGGTGATTGCGGTGGCGCTTAGGCCGGATGGCGCTCTGTTGGCCTCGGGCAGCCAGGACCAAACCGTGCGACTGTGGGACCCGGCCACCGGCCAACAAGCCGGCGCCCCACTCACCGGCCACACCGACACTGTGAACGGGGTCGCGTTCAGCCCGGACGGCAGCCTACTGGCCTCCGCCAGTAACGATGGCACTGTGCGGTTGTGGGACCCGGCCACCGGACAACATGTCGGCGCCCCACTCACCGGCCACTCCGGTTTGGTGAATTCGGTCGACTTCAGCCCGAACGGCACCCACCTGGCCTCCGCCAGCACCGACGGGACTGTGCGGTTGTGGGACCCGGCCACCGGACGGCAGGTCGGCGCCCCGCTCACCGGCCACACCGGCTCGGTGATCGAGGTGGCGTTCAACCACGATGGCACCCGGCTCGGCACAGCAGGAGCCGACAACACCCTGCGGCTGTGGGATTCCGCCACCGGACAACAAGTCGGCGCCCCACTCACCGGCCACACCGACGCGGTAGGCGGGGTGGCATTCAGTCCGGACGGCACCCGACTGGCCACCGCCAGCTATGACAACACGGTGCGGCTGTGGGACCCCGCCACCGGCCAGCAGATCGGTGCCCCGCTCACCGGCCACACCGGCATTGTGACTGCGGTGGAATTCAGCCCCGACGGCACCCGACTGGCCACCTCGGGAGCCGACAACACCGTGCGGCTGTGGGATCCGGCCACCGGACAACAGGTCGGCGCCCCGCTCACCAACACCGGCCCGGTGGTTTCGGTGGCATTCAACCGCGATGGCACCCGGCTGGCGTCCACCAGCTGGGATGGGACTGTGCGACTGTGGGACCCGACCACTGTGGAACAGATCGGCATCCCACTCATGGGCCACACCAATGACGTGATCGGGGTTGCCTTCAGCCCGGACGGCACCCGGCTGGCTTCCGCGTCATACGACAAAACAGTGCGGTTGTGGAATCCCGCCACCGGGCAACAGGTCGGCCCCCCACTCACCGGCCATACCGACACAGTGTCGGCGGTGGCGTTCAACCACGACGCCACCCGCCTGGCCTCCGCCAGCGCCGACGCCACCATACGACTGTGGGACCCCGCCACCGGAGGGACAGTCGGTGACCCACTGACCGGCCACACGGGCTCGGTGACGGCGGTGGCGTTCAACCACGACGCCACCCGCCTGGCCTCCGCCAGCGCCGACGCCACCATACGACTGTGGGACCCCGCCACCGGAGGGACAGTCGGTGACCCACTCACCAGCCACACCGACAGCGTGTTCGACGTCGCGTTCAGCCCGGACGGCACCCGGCTGGCCTCCGCGAGCGCCGACGCCACTGTGCGGCTGTGGGACCCTGCCAGTGGCGGGCCGGCCGGCCCGCCACTCACCGGCCACATCGGCGCAGTGTCGGCGCTGGCGTTCAACCGCGACGGCACCCGCCTGGCCTCCGCCGGACTGGATGGCACTGTACGGCTGTGGGATCCCGCCACCGGGCAACAGGTCGGCCCCCCGCTCACCGGCCACACCGACCTGGTTATCGGGTTGGCGTTCAGCCCGGACGGCACCCAGCTGGCCTCCGCTGGATACGACAGAGCGGTGCGGTTGTGGGACCCGGCCGCATCGCAGCCGCTCGGCCCGCCGCTCACGGACCACACCGCCCCGGTGGCTGCGGTGGCGTTCAGCCGCGACGGCACCCGGCTCGCCTCCGCCAGCTTCGACGACACCGTGCGGCTGTGGGCCTCCCTTTGGGACGTGGACGAAGCGTGTGAGCTCGCCGCCCCTTATGTGACCCGAGCCCAGGTACAGGAGTTCGTGCCATCTGGCTGGGAGACGGCATGCCCATATGCGGGGTGACCCAGACAACGGGGCTCACTCAGGCCGACTCGTGTCTCCACCCGCGGCACGACGAGACGAACGCCGTGTCAGGCCAGACCTGCTGGTTGCACATGGTTAGCGAACGGAATCACCCATGACATCGTCGGCGCGGGCGAGGACCATCACAGCAGTAAGAACAGTCCCGACTGTCTGAAGACATGTGGCGGGCAGGGAGGTGATGGCATATGTGCGCTCAGGCTGCCAAGGCTCCGGAGCAGCAGACACACGGGCCGGGGGCGTCGTTCGACTACGACGCCTTCATCTCCTATGCCCACGATGATCGGCCGGTCGCCGCCGGGATCCAGAAAGGCCTGCACCGCATCGGCCGGCGAATGGGCCACCTGCACGCGCTGCGGGTGTTTCGCGACGCGACGGACCTGACCGCCAGCCCGGATCTGTGGGGCAAGGTGATCGACGCGATGGACCGCGCCCGCTATTTCATCGTGGTGCTGTCCCCACACGCGGTCGCCTCGGGCTGGGTGAACAGGGAGGTCGCCCACTGGCTGGAGCGACGCGGTCCGGACCAGCTGCTGTTCGTCGTGACCGACGGCCAGCTGGAATGGGACGAGGACACCGGACGGTTCGACCCGGACCGATCCGATGTGGCGCTGCCGGTGCTGACCGAGCCAGGGGTCCTTCCCACCGAGC
Organism: Rhodococcus daqingensis; assembly: GCF_042665615.1. Lineage (NCBI taxonomy): Bacteria > Bacillati > Actinomycetota > Actinomycetes > Mycobacteriales > Nocardiaceae > Rhodococcus > Rhodococcus daqingensis. The sequence continues at coordinate 275,400 of NZ_JBHTCS010000017.1, forward strand.
CGTTCTACGTCGACGTCACCGACGATGCGCCATGGGACCCACGCGCACCGATACTCCGGGAGAAAGTCACCGACCTGGCCGCCCCGATCCACGGCAAACCCAAATACGAACTCGCCAGCGACGACCTGCGCGAGCAACGCCGCTTCCGCCGGCTGCGGCGCGCAGCCATCGTCGGCCTGGCCCTCCTCACCGTAATTGCTGTCGCTGCGGCGGCGATCGCGATCGTGCAACGGAGAGACGCGGTGCGCCAACGCAACGAGGCGGTGGCTCTCGCCCTGGCCGCAGCCTCCCGCGATGTCGCCACCAGCGACAGCGCTCTTGCTCTCGCTCTAGCCGCCGAGAGCAGCCGGGCGACACCCGCTCCACTGTGGCAGGCCACCAGCGAGTTGGTCGACGCCCGCGTCGCCTTCGGGCAGCGCACCGGGCAGCAGGTGCGCGCCCCACTCACCGGCCACACCGACACGGTGAACGCGGTGGCATTCAACCCGGACCGCACCCGGCTCGCCTCCGCTGGCTCCGACGGCGCGGTGCGGCTGTGGGACCCCGCCACCGGCAAGCAGGTCGGCGACCCGCTAACCGGCCACACCGGCCCGGTGTACGAGGTGGCGTTCGGCCCGGACGGCACACTACTCGCCTCCGCAGGCGCCGATCGGACCGTGCGGCTGTGGGACCCCGCTACCGGCAAGCAGGTCGGCGACCCGCTAACCGGTCACACCGAACCTGTGTGGTCGGTGGCGTTCGGCCCGGACGGCACCCGGGTGGCGTCAGGAAGCGAAGACCGCACCGTGCGGCTGTGGGATCCCGCCACCGGGCAACAGGTCGGCGACCCGCTCACCGGCCACACCGGCCCTGTAGTGACGGTGGCGTTCAGCCCCGACGGCACCCGACTCGCCACCGCAGGCTGGGATGACACGGTGCGGTTGTGGGATCCCGCCACCGGTGCACCGGTCGGAACACCGCTCACCGGCCACACCGACAGCGTGTGGTCGGTGGCGTTCGGCCCCGACGGCACCCGACTCGCCTCCGCCGGCACCGACGGCACCGTGCGGCTGTGGGATCCCGCCACCGGACAACCGGTCGTCCACCCACTCTCCGGCCACACCGACCCGGTGAACGCTGTGGCGTTCAGCCCGGACGGCACCCGACTGGCCACCGCCGGCACCGACGGCACCGTGCGGCTATGGGATCCCGCCACCGGGCAACAGGTAGGCGACCCGCTCACCGGCCACACCGGCACCGTGGTGACGGTGGCGTTCGGCCCCGACGACACCCGGCTCGCCACCGCCGGCGTCGACTCCACCGTGCGGCTGTGGGACCTGTCGCCCGGCCGACCGGTCGGCGGCCCACTCTCCGGCCACACCGACCCGGTGCACGGGGTGGCGTTCAGCCCGGACGACACCGGGCTGGCCACCGCCGGCGCTGATCGGACCGTGCGGCTGTGGGATCCCGCCACCGGGCAACCGATCGGCAACCCGCTCACCGGACACACCGCCCCGGTGAACGAGGTGGCATTCGGCCCGGTGACCGCGGTGGCGTTCGGGCCGGACGGCACTCGGCTCGCCTCCGCCAGCTGGGATGACACGGTGCGGCTGTGGGACCCGGCCACCGGGCAACAGGTCGGCGACTCGCTAACCGGCCACACCGGCCCCGTGGTGACGGTGGCGTTTAGCCCCGACGGCACCCGACTCGCCACCGCCGGCGCCGGCGCCGGCGGCACCGTGCGGCTATGGGATCCCGCCACCGGACAACCGGTCGGCGACCCGCTCACCGGCCACACTTACCCGGTGAACGGGGTGGCGTTCAGCCCGGACGGCACCCGACTGGCCACCGCCGGCGTCGACCGCACCGTGCGGCTGTGGGACCCGGCCACCGGACAACCGGTCGGCGACCCGCTCACCGGCCACACCAGCACCGTGGTGACGGTGACGTTCGGGCCGGACGGCACCCGACTCGCCTCCGCCGGCGACGACGGCACCGTGCGGCTGTGGGATGTAGCCACCGGGCAACCGGTCGGCGAGCCGCTCACCGGCCACACCGGCACAGTGTTCGCGGTGACCTTCAGCCCGGACGGTACCCGACTCGCCTCCGCCGGCCAGGACGGCACCGTGCGGCTGTGGGACGGCCTCTGGGACATAGACGAGGCGTGTGAACTCGCCGTCCCCTACGTGACCCGAGCCCAAGTACACGAGTACGTGCCATCGAGCTGGGAGACGGCATGCCCCTATGCGGAGTGACCCTGCCGGCCGCGAATCGTGCAGGTTTGGTACGAACTCAGACGCGAGATCCGTGCATAGGAGCCCCGGAAGAATGGATCCGCCAGCAAGACACTGCGAGCCGCAAGGAGGTGGGGGACGGTGCACCACAACGATCACCGATCCGAGCTTGGCAGCAGACTGTGGAATGACGCACCAAACAAGACCGGATCCGACAGTCGCACAACGCCCTACGAAAGCGCGGTGCTCGAGCAGTACCGCCTCTACGTCGAGATGGCCGACCGCGTCAGCGCACGACGAGGACTCGCGAATTCGTTCTTCCTGACGCTGAACACCGGCATCTTCACGTTCGTCGCTGCGTTCGCGAAGGCCCCGCCGCAGGACATGGCCGGGTGGCTGGCGATCCCTCTCGCGGCGATCCTGGGCCAGTGTTTCGCCTGGTTCTATCTGGTGCGCAGCTACCGGCTCCTGAACAGCGCCAAGTACCAGGTCGTCGGCGCCCTCGAGGAACGACTTCCCGCCTCCCCCTTCTGGCGTGCCGAATGGTGGGCCCTGGGCGAGGGGAAGGACCGATCCCGGTACTGGCCGCTGTCCCACATCGAGCAGTGGATTCCCATCCTCTTCGCTCTCGCGTACGTCGCGGGGTTCCTCGCCATCGTGTTCGCCTGAGTTCGCACGCCTCGCAGATGGAGGTCGTCCGGCCGGCGACGGTCAGGCCCCAGGCAGATGCGGCTCCAGCGCCCGCATGATCGCCGCACGAGGCTTGGCGCCGACCACCCTCGTCACCAACTCGCCGCCCACGAACAATGCCATGGTCGGCGTGCCCATCACCTGATATTCCCTGACCGTCGCGGGATTCTCGTCGACGTCGATCGCGACGACGGCGAGTCGGCCGGACTCATCGTCGGCGATCTGCTCGAGCACCGGCCCGACCATCTTGCACGGGCCGCACCTCTGCGCTCCGAACTCGACGAGAACCGGCGTCGCGGACGAGAGGACGTCGGCGGCGAAGGCGGCGTCGGTGGTGGTGGCGAGGGACATGGAGTCCTCCTTTGTCTCGATACGACTGTGTCGGTAGGACGATGGGCTTCCCGGGTTCCGTGCTCAGCGATTGACCTGAGCGATGACGCGTTCGTGCACATCCGCGTCCCCGCCGCACTCGCACACCAGCCGTGCGGTCACCCGGCCGCCGCACCCCGTGTGCCGGTAGACCACCTCAGGCTGTGCGCCCGACGCGAGGTGCTTCTCACCCCAGTCGGAGAACGCGGCCAGCACCGGCAGTAGGTCCAGGCCCGCGTCGGTGAGGACGTATTCGTGCCTGGCCCGGCTACCCGGGACCTGGTAGTCCCTGGTGGTGAGCACCCCTGCGGCGATGAGTCGGTGTAGGCGATCGGACAGCACCCCGCGCGGGGCACCGGTCGCGGTTCGGAGCTCGTCGAAACGGCGCAGGCCGAGCGCGACCTCGCGAACGATCAGCAGGGCCCATCGCTCCCCGATCACGGCGAGGGTCTCTGAGAGGGTGCATGTCACGGTGCTGAGTCTAGACCTAGGACTTAGCTTCAGCAAAGGCCCTCGGCTATATAGTGACAACAGATGTGATCCGCATCACATCAAGGGCTGAGGGGGCGGTCCGCAGAGCGTCGTCGGGAGGAACGCCATGCCCTTCTATCGCCAGGTAGGCCAGGTACCGCCGAAGCGTCACACGCAGTTCCGCGCGCCCGACGGCGGTCTCTACCGCGAGGAGCTCATGGGCGAGGAGGGCTTCTCCTCCGATTCCGCCCTGCTCTACCACCGCGGTACCCCCTCGGCGATCGTCGACGCCACGGCGTGGGAACTGCCCGACCAGACGCTGACCCCCAACCACCCCCTCAGGTCGCGGCACCTCCGGCTGCACGAGCTGTCCGGAACACCGATGGACACCGATCCCGTGACCGGTCGCCGGCTCGTCCTCGGCAACGACGACGTCCGGATCTCCTACGTCACGGCGCAGCAGGATTCGCCCCTCTACCGGAACGCGGTGGGCGACGAGTGCGTCTTCGTCGAGGCCGGATCCGCCACCGTCGAGACCGTGTTCGGCGCGCTCGGCGCCCGCCGCGGCGACTACGTGCTGCTCCCCCGCGGCACCACCCATCGATGGCTGCCGAACCCCGGTGAACCCTTGCGCGCCTACACGATCGAATCGAGCAGCCACATCGGCCCGGCCCACCGGTACCTGTCGAGATTCGGGCAACTGCTCGAACAGGCGCCCTACTGCGAGCGCGACCTGCACGCACCCACCGAGCCGCTGCTGCGCGAGGCAACCGACGTCGAAGTGCTGGTCAAGCACCGCGGCGGAACCGGGCTCGTCGGCACCCGCCTGGTCTGCCCCACGCACCCGTTCGATGTCATCGGCTGGGACGGCTGCCTGTATCCGTACACCTTCAACGTCGCCGACTTCGAACCGATCACCGGCCGGGTACACCAACCCCCGCCGGCCCATCAGGTGTTCGAGGGCACCGGGTTCGTGATCTGCAACTTCGTTCCCCGCAAGGTCGACTACCACCCGCTCGCGATCCCGGTGCCGTACTACCACTCCAACGTCGACTCCGACGAGGTGATGTTCTACGTCGACGGTGACTACGAGGCGCGCAAGGGCTCCGGCATCGCGCGCGGCTCGATCTCGCTGCACCCCGGCGGAATAGCGCACGGACCGCAGCCGGGGGCGGCCGAGGCCAGCATCGGCGCGGAGTTCTTCGACGAGCTCGCCGTCATGGTCGACACCTTCCGGCCGCTCGCGCTGGGCGAGGGCGGGGCGGCCGTCGAGGATCCCTCCTACGCCTGGTCCTGGGCGGGACGAGGACCGTCGTCATGACCGCGCTGCTCGCCCACCTGGTCGACGACGCCGGCCTGTACGAACCCGCCGCGCTCGACATGGCAGCGGCGGTGGCGCGCCATCGCCGCGACACCGCGTCGGGCCAACCGATGCTCACCGACCGGTTCCTGTGCCCCGCCTCCCGGGTACCCGAACTGCTCGCACATCTCGACGCCGACGACCGATTCGCGGTGCTCGTCACCGTCGACGCCCCTGCACTCGCCGAGGCCGTCGCGGCGCTGCACCGCTCCCCCGGCGCGACGTTGGTCGGCATCGAGGCGACTCTGCCTGCGGGACCGGACGATTCCCGCGCCGCCCTCACGACGCTGATCGACGCCGCCACGGCCGCGGCGGTCCCCCTGTTCCTCGAGCCCGCGACGATCGCCGGTGCCCCCGAGCTGATCTCGGCACTGGCCGAGCGTCGGTCCGCGGACGGGAGCCCGCTCGGGGTGAAGCTGCGCTGCGGCGGGACCGGACCGGAGCTGTTCCCCACCCCGGCCGCGCTGGCCGCCGCGCTGGTCGCGGCCGCAGGCGCGGGGGTGCCCGCCAAGGCCACCGCGGGCCTGCACCATGCGATCCGCCGCACCGACCCGGCGACCGGCCTCACCCATCACGGCTTCCTCAATCTTGTCCTGGCCGCGGACACCGCCCGCTCCGGGTCCGCCGCGGACACCGAGAGGGTGCTGGCAGACGAGGACCTGAACCGGCTGCGCGCGACCGCCCGCGCCCTGCACGACCCGGTGCCCGCACGCGCGGTGCTGACCTGTTTCGGGTCGTGCGACACCGAGACCCCGATGCTCGAGGCGGTGCGGCTCGGCCTGGCACCCACCCGATCGGACGGTGGGCCAGGCACTTTCGGACTAGGTGGAGGATCAACATGACTGGTGTTGTTTCGAGCGACCTGCAAGCAGTCGCAAGCGGTGCCAACCACTCCATCGAGCCGTTGCCCTACGGTGTGTTCTCCACCGGCGCGCTGCACCGCCACATCGGCGTCGCGATCGGCGACAGCGTTCTCGATCTCACCTCCGTCGTCGACGAGGCGGCGTTGCGCTCGACCACCCTGAACGCCTTCCTCGCACTCGGACGCGAACGCTGGGCGCAGGTGCGCACCGAGATCACCGAGCTGCTGACGGATCCGAGCCACCGGCAGCGGATCCACCCGTTCCTGCACCCACTCGACGAGGTCAGCATGCACCTGCCGTTCGACGTGGCGGACTACGTGGACTTCTACGCCTCCGAGCATCACGCGAGCAACGTCGGTCGGCTCTTCCGCCCCGACGGCCCACCCCTGACACCGAATTGGAAGCACCTGCCGATCGGCTATCACGGCCGCGGTGGCACGGTGGTGCCGTCGGGCACCGACATCGTGCGGCCCACCGGCCAACGCAAGGCTCCCGGGGAGTCCTCGCCGACCGACGGACCCAGCCGCCGGCTCGACATCGAGGCGGAACTCGGCTTCGTGGTCGGAGTACCCAGCTCACTCGGAACCTCCGTCCCCACGGCCGATTTCGCGGAGCACGTCTTCGGAGTCGTGCTGCTCAACGACTGGTCGGCTCGCGACCTGCAGTCCTGGGAGTACGTTCCGCTCGGCCCCTTCCTCGGTAAGTCCTTCGCGACCTCCATCTCCCCGTGGGTGGTGCCCCTGGCCGCACTGGAGGCGGCGAGGCTGCCCGGCCCCGCCCAGGACCCCGCGCCACTCGAGTACCTGCGGGACACCGAGAACTGGTGTCTGGACATCGAATTCGAGGTCAGGCTCAACGGTCATCCGGTCTCCCGTCCTCCCTACCGCGAGATGTACTGGTCGCCGGCACAGATGCTCGCGCACCTGACCTCGAACGGCGCCCGCCTGCGGACCGGGGACCTGTTCGCCTCCGGCACCGTCTCCGGTCCAGGGCCCGATCAAGTCGGTTCGCTGCTCGAGCTGACCGGTGACGGGCGGGACCCGATCGCACTGCCCGACGGCGACACCCGCGGCTACCTCGAGGACGGCGACGTGGTGACCATTGCGGCCACCGCGCCGTCCCCGTCCGGCGGCCGGTTCGCGCTCGGCAGCGTGACCGGAACGGTTCGACCGGCGGTCCCGAGGCGGTAGCCCCCTCGCGTGTTGTAGTCGCGACACCCGACCCCGCAGCGGCTACGGTCGAGACCATGGCCACCACAGCGGATCACCTGCGGACCACCCTCGACGGACAGTGGCAGGGGGTGCGCGAGAAGGTCCGCGTCGACCTGACCCGCCCCGAGTTCGCGCCACACTTCACCCCCGACCTCGCCGCCGCGCGCGCCAAGACGCTCGAACAGATGCAGGTACTGACCGCGGCGGGCTACGCCGCCAACGGATTCAGCGCGGAGCACGGCGGCACCGGCGACGTGGGCGCGGCGGTCGTCAGCATCGAGATGCTGGCCATGTCCGACCTGTCGCTGATGGTGAAGGCGGGCGTCCAGTGGGGCCTGTTCGGAGGCGCCATCGAGAACCTCGGCACCGCCCGCCATCACCAGGCCTACGTCAAGCCGCTGATCGACCTGGACCTGCTCGGCTGCTTCGCGATGACCGAGACCGGGCACGGCAGCGACGTGCAGGCGCTGGAGACCACCGCCACCTACGACCCCTCGACCGGTGAATTCGTCATCGATTCCCCGACACCGTCTTCACGCAAGGACTACATCGGCGGCGCCGCGCAACACGCCCGGATGGCTGCGGTGTTCGCGCAGCTGATCACCGCCGGGCCCGAGGAGGAACCCGAGTCCAAGGGTGTGCACTGCTTCGTGGTCCCGATTCGGGACGAGGACGGCAACGACCTGCCCGGCGTCACCACCTCCGACTGCGGACACAAAGGCGGCCTGCCGGGCGTGGACAACGGCCGGATCGTCTTCGACCGGGTCCGGGTGCCGCGGGAGAACCTGCTCAACAGGTACGCCGACGTCGCGGAGGACGGGACCTACTCGTCGCCGATCGAGAACCCGAACCGGCGCTTCTTCACCATGGTCGGCACCCTGATCCGCGGACGCGTCACCGTCGGCGGCGCGGCCGGCGCCGCGGCGCGGGTGGCGCTGAGCATCGCGACCCGCTATGCGTTGCAGCGCAGGCAGTTCGACAAGCCACCGAGTCAATCCCCCCTCGCTTCGCTCGCCCCGGCGAACGACGAGGTCCTGATCATGGACTACCTGGTGCACCAGCGCCGGCTGCTGCCGCTGATCGCGAAGTCCTACGCGCTGCACTTCGCCCAGAACGAGCTGGTGACCAGGCTGCACGACATCCAGAGCTCGGCCGAGGTGGACGCGCAGGAGCAGCGCGAGCTCGAAGCCAGGGCCGCCGGGCTCAAGGCCGCCAACACCTGGCACGCCACCCGTGCGATCCAGGAGTGCCGCGAGGCCTGCGGCGGCGCCGGGTACCTCACCGAGAACCGGCTCGTCGCCCTCAAGGCCGACACCGACGTGTTCACCACCTTCGAGGGCGACAACCACGTCCTCACTCAACTCGTCGCGAAGGAGCTGCTCACCGCGTACGCCGACGAGGTGCGTGGCATGAGCCCGGTCGAGTGGATGCGCTTCGCCGTCACCACCGTCTCCGATGTCGTCAAGAAGCGCACCGCCGCGCAGCAGATCATCCAGACCATCCTCGACACGCGGCAGGACAACGAGGAGGACGGCAGCCTGTTCAACCGCGGCACCCAACTCAAGATGTTCGAGGATCGCGAGGAGTACCTGCTGTCCACGGCGGCGCGGCGGCTCCAGGGCGCACAGAAGCGGGAGGACGACCCCTTCGATGCTTTCAACTCCGTGCAGGACCACGTGCTGCGGGCGGCCGAGGCGCACATCGACCGGGTGGTGCTCGAGGCGTTCGTCGCCGGCATCGACTCCTGCGCGGACGAGACGGCTGCCGACCTGCTCGGTGACCTCTGCGACCTGTACGCGCTGACGGTGATCGAGGAGGACAAGGCCTGGTTCATGGAGCACCGGCACCTGTCCGTCGAGCGCGCGAAGGCGGTGACCCGCGGCGTCAACGAGCGCTGTCGGACGCTGCGCCCACACGCCCTGACCCTGATCGAGGGGTTCGCGGTGCCGGAATCGACCCTGGGTGCGGCGATGCTCGAGTCCTGAGGCTCGGGGAAACCGCACCCTCGCGACGGTGCCGCCGGTAAAATCCTGCAGATGAAGGGTGATCTCACCCGAAATCTGATCGACACCGATGTATGGACCGACGACATGCTGGTCGAGTCCGGCATACCCGTCGCCGAGGTCCCGTTTGTCACGATCGGCGGCGGCATCGGATCGTTCGTCACGTTCGACACCCTGCGGATCTACGGCGTCCCCGCGGAGTCGATGGTCGTGCTCGGCCCTCAGGACCTTCCGTGGTCCAGCTACGAGTACCTCACCAAGGTGTCCCAGATTCCCCGGCAGGAGCGGCTGCGGTCGGATTCTGCCTCGACGCCGGACAACATCTGGGGGTTTCCCTCCTACGCCGTCCGAGAAGCGTTGAGCGCCAGAAGCATCGGCGGATTCGTCAGACCGTTGTGGCAGGTGTTCGTGGAACCGGTGTTCGCCGACTACTTCACACCCCGCGCGGGCCAGGCCTTCGAATCGATGGAACGCGAGTTCCACCGGATCGGCTACGCCCAGTCGCTTCGCAAGGGCCAGGTCCGGATGGTGCGACGCCGGAGCAACGGCGGTTACTTCACCATCCTCACGCCGCCCGCTGGGGCCGCAGCGACCAAGCGGGTCGCCTTCCGCAGCAGGTATGTGCACGTGGCGGTCGGGTATCCGGGCCTTCGGATGCTCGACGACCTCCAGGAGTACCGGGAGAAGTACCGGGACCCGTCGCGGGTGGTCAACGCCTACGAGCCGCACGAGCATGTCTACCGGGCGCTGCAGAAGAAGCCGTCCACCGTGATGATCAGGGGCAGCGGCATCGTCGCGTCGCGGGTCCTTCAGCGGGTCATCGACGATCGCGACCGACTCGGGTTGCGGACCCAGATCCTGCACCTTTTCCGCACCTACGTCGACAAGCCGCACGGACCGAACATCTTCATGCGGCGCAAGGGAAAAGACGGCTGGGCACATCAGGGGTTCAACTATCCGAAGTCGGTGTGGGGCGGCCAACTCAAGGCCCGGATGCGCAAACTGGAAGGCGATGCCCGCAGGCGTGCTTACCAGGAAATGGGTGGCACCAACACCCCGGTGCGCAGGAACTGGCAGGAACAGCTGGCAAGGGGACGCACCGAAGGCTGGTACCAGGTGATGGCGGGCTCGGCCGGGAACCTGCGCCCGGAACCCGGCGGCCACGGCGTCGTGACGACGATCGTGCCCGACCCGACCGCGCCGCTGCCGTTCCCGCCGCCGACGCAGCCCTACGACGCACGGATCGACTACGTGATCGACTGCACCGGACTCGAAGCGGACATTAGGGAGCACCGCCTGCTGGCCGATCTACTCGCACACACCGGCGCGGGACGAAATCCGGTCGGGAGGCTCGACGTCGACCGCACATTCGAGTTGATCGGCACCCGCAGCGGCACGGGCCGCCTGTACGCCTCCGGCAGCGCCACGCTCGGCGGGTACTTCCCCGGGGTCGACACCTTCCTGGGATTGCAGATCGCCGCCCAGGAGATCGCGGACGACCTTGCCGCGAACGGCTTCTGCCGCCGAATGGGTTCCGTTCGGTCCACCCGGCAGTGGTGGTTGTGGGTGCGGAACAGAGAGATCTGAGACGGCAATGCTGCCAACACTGAACGGTCGCATCCAGACCCGCATCCTGGGCCTCGGCGTGATCGGATTCGTCGTCGCCCTCCTGATCACGCCGCTTCTCCCCACGGGCGCCCTCGGGCCGGTGGACAGCTACCGGGTGACGATCAGCGTGCTGGTCGGGGTGGTGCTGGTCGGCGTGCTGTGGGAACTGCTGTACCACTTCCTGCAGCAGTTCCGGTGGGAGAAGGACTGGCCTACGCTGTTCGGGATGGCGACGATTGTCAACGAAGGCGCGCTGATGTGGCTGCTGGTGGGCCACACCACGATCGTGGTGCCGGAAGACCTGCGACCGTCGCTGACGGCCTTCTCGATCCAGTTCGTGGTCACCTGGTTGGCGTTCTGGCTGATTATCAACGGGCCGATGCGGGTCGTCGTCCATCGCTGGCGCTTCTCCGGCGGGAGGTTCCTGTGAGCAACCGTCAAGTCGAGGTACTGGCCGGCACCCACCTGGTCCTGAGCGCCGGCGGCGCGGTCGCGATCGTCGCGCACCGGGACAGGTCGCGGCCCCTGGCGGACTCGACCGCCGCGAAGTGCACGGACGCCCTGCGGCGGTTGCTGCGGGAGGCAGCGGAAGCCGAACCCGAACAATCCGGCCGACTGTTCGCCAGGCTCGCGACCAAATGGATCATCGAGCAGGAGGACGGCATCGAGTTCGGTGTCCTCTCCCCGGCGGGCACGCGGCTCGCCGTGTTTCTGCACGGAGGCATCACCGCGGTTCTCGTCGGCGGGGAGGGCGAGCGGGATCGGCTCCGCGGCGCCGACGCGGGATTCACGGTGGACCGGGTGGTCGACGCGCCCGCCACGGCCGCGGCGCTGTTCGTCGATGCCGACGGGTCGGAGTACGAGCTCCCGGCCGAGCGCGGAGCCGGAGCACTGACCGAGGGCGTGGTTCCGGGGGCAGGGGTCGTGATCTGGCCGGGGAGCCCACCGGAAGGCAGCCGGCAACCGGACGGCCCGTCGGGCTCCGAATCCACGGACGTGGGACGGAAGGCGCCCGCGCCCCCGGCCCCACCCTTGGTGGCGCCCGCGGTGTCCGACCGGATCGACGTGGCGGATGAACCGATACCGTCCAGACCGTCGCTGCCGGTGCCCGGCAGCACGCCTTCCGACGACGAGAGCACGCTCCTGGGCGGCGGACTCGACGCCGGTCCGGTGGCGGTCAGCGGACACAACTGCAAGAACATGCATCTGAACGATCCGCGGGCCGCCTTCTGCTGTGTATGCGGAATCCGGATGGATCAGATGACCCAGGTGCTCACCGAGGGGATCCGGCCACCCCTCGGGTTCCTCGTCCTCGACGACGGTACGACCTATGTCCTCGACGGGGACTGCGTGCTCGGCCGCGACCCGGAGAAGTCCGAGCTCGCGGCGGCGGGTCTGCGCCCGATCCGGATCGAGGATCCCTCGGGGGGCATGTCGCGGGCACACGCGGCGGTGCGGTTGACGGACTGGGACGTCGCGATCGTCGACCTGGACTCGACGAACGGAACCCATCTGCGGGCACCGGGCGAACGGGACTGGATCCGTCTGGACCCCAACGTCCCCGTCACGCTCTCGCCGGGGGCCGAGGTTCGACTGGGCGACCGAGTGGCCACCTTCGATTCCCCGCACGGCAGGTTGTGAACCCGTTCGTGGTCAAGGCGGCCCCTTCGGCGCCTTCGCGAGCGCGGACACCTCCTCCCGTAGGTTGACATCGGATCCGCCGGCGCGGTCGAGCACCTGGGCAGCGGCCACCACCCCCGCGGTCGCACGGCGCGTGGACACCGACGATTCATCGGTGGACACGACCGCTGTCTCGACGCCGACGGCGCCCAGCGAGTCCAGCGCGTGCGCGAGTCTGCGGCGCGACCGGCCGCCACCGTCTGCCGCGATGGCCGTCAGGGGCACCCCGGCGGAAACCGCCGCACGGGCAGCGATCAGCACCGCACGGTTGCCGCTCGCCGATTCGTCGGCGTACACCAACACCCCGCCACCGCTGGACAGCGCCACCGCCGCCGTGGCACCGGTTCGCGACTGCGTGGAATGCAGCCAATCCGCGACGTTCACGTAGCGGTGTTCGGACACCACGAGAACCGTCACCGCGTCGAACGCGAGAAGTGCGTCGCGCCTGCGCATGGCCCACTCCTCGCTGACCACAACAACTTCCGCCGACGATGCCTCGGCAAGCCGGCACAGATCGGCCCCCTCGTCCGAACTGAACCGGCACATCACCCTGATCGGTGCCGCGCGGCCGTCCGCGGTGGCCGCGTACTCCTCCAACTCCTCGACTGCCTGGGCCATACCCGCGAGGTCGGGCAGCAGCAGGCCGGTCCCGATCTCGAGACCGGTCGGCCCCGAGTTCGCCGCAGGCAGGAAGCGGGAGAGCAGCAGCTCGGCCGGCTGCCGCCCCGCCGTCGCGACGTCGGCCGCCCTCGTCATGCGTTCGGTCCCCGGCCCCGGGGGTCCGTCGAGGTTGATCAGGACGCGGTAGGTCCGCGCGGACCCGAAGCTCGCCTTGGCGGCCGCGGCGATATCCCGCTCGATCGCCCTGTCCGGGTACACCAACCGCAGCAGCGGCTCGGTCAGCGCCGTCGTGATGAGGGCCATCAGCACCATCATCGTGAACAGCTCACCGTCGAGGACCCCGAGCTCGCGACCGATCGACAGGATGACGAGCTCGGTGAGGCCGCGGGTGTTCATCAACACCGCGATGGCCGCACCCTGTTGCACGGGCATCCGCTGCAGCCGCGCCCCACCGAACGCACCGACGAACTTGCCTCCGATCGCGACCGCCAGGATGAGCAGCAGCTGCCACCAACCGGATCCGGTCAGACCGGCGATGTCCACGCCGAAACCCGTGACGACGAAGAAGATCGGCAGCAGCAACAGCACGCTGATCTGTTCGAGACGCTCGAGGATCTCGCGGGTGAAGTCCTGCGCGTTCTCGCGCGGGAGGACGGCGCCGAACACGAACGCACCGAAGATCGCGTGGATCCCGATCTCCTCGGTGATGTACGCGGACACGAGAACGCCCACGAGGACGACGGCCAGAATGTCCGGCGTCAGCCGCCCCGCCTTGCGGTACCACCCGAGCAGTCGCACCAGCAGCGGGCGGACGACTCCGAACATCACCGCCGCGAACACCGCGGTGAACGCGACGATACGGACCACCTCGAGGGGGCTTCCGCCCTTGACCACCGCCACCACGAACGCCAGCAGCGTCCAGGCCAGCACGTCGTCCACCGCCGCGCAGGCGAGGGCCAGGACGCCGACGGTCGTCCGGTGCATCCCGCGATCGGCCAGGATGCGTGCGAGCACAGGGAAGGCGGTGATCGACATCGCCACACCCATGAACAGCATGAGCGCGAGCAGTGACACCTGTTCGCCGTCGACTTCGCCGTGCAGTGGGTGCAGAATCAGGGTCGACGCCGCGCCCAGCGAGAACGGAACGACGATCGAGGCCAGCGAGATGCTCCCGGCGACCCGTTCCCGTCCCCGGATGAGCGCGACGTCGAGCTCGAGCCCGACGATGAACATGAACAGCACCAGGCCGAGCTGCGCGAGCACCTTCAGATAGGGCACGACGTCAGGGGGAAAGAGCTGACCGTCCAGATCGCCGGGCAGCGCGCCGAGCAGGCTCGGGCCGAGCGCGATGCCGGCAACTATCTCACCGACGACCGCGGGCTGTCCAAGTGCCCGCGCAGCCCGGCCGAACAGTCGTGCCACCACCATGATCACGGCGATGTCGATCAGGACGAACGCGAAGATCTCGGCGGCGCTGTGCCCCACGTTCTAAGTTCACCACGACGGCCGCGTCAACTCCATCGTCAGCCGACCCGGTAGGACCGAGGACAAGTCGATGCCCGACCGACAGAACGCGAGTATCCCGGCCGCGATCGCCGACTACCGAATCGTCACCCTGCTCGGCGAGGGCAATCACGGTTGTTTCTATCTGGCCGAGGCGCCCGCACGGTTGGGGCTTTCGACGGACCTGGTCGCCGTGAAGGTGTTCGCCGGGCAGTACAGCGAGGATGCGTATCGCCGCGGGGTCCGCGAGCTGCGCGCGTTCGCGGCGGTTCATTCGCCGCTGTTCGTCCGGATCTACGACGCGGCGCTCGAGGCGGACACGTTCTTGTACGCGATGGAGTACTTTCCGCTCGGTTCGCTGGGATCCCCTGCCCAGCAGATGCCTCGCGGCGACATCCTCCGTGCACTCGAGGATGCCGCCCGCGCAGTGCACGCGTTGCACGAGGCCGGTAGCACGCACGGAGACATCAAACCGGCCAACATCATGGTCGATGAGCACGGCGGGAAGCTGTCCGACCTCGGGCTGGCCAGGGTGCTGAACGCGGGAACCCGGCTGACCGGCATGGCGCCCGCCACCTCCGTCGAATACATCGACCCCGAATTGCTGTTCGGCGGCGCGCCGTCGCGGTCGACCGACATCTGGGCCCTCGGCGCGACGATCAACCGCGCCCTCACCGGCGACGGTTTGTACGGCGAACTGCCACTCGACCAACCGATGCTCGCCATCCGGGCGGTGCAGTCCTGCCGGCCGCGGATCTCGCCTTCGCTCGAGGCCGACGAGGCGGCACTGGTCGAGTCCTGCCTCGCGCCCCTGGAATCCAGGCCACCGACCGCCGAGGCGGTTGCGGATCGGATTGCCGCGCTACGGAATCGGTAGCGTGCCTGCGTTCAGCCGCCGGCGCCGCGATTCACGGGCAGGCCTGCCCGGACCCACTCCGGAAAGCCGTCTTCCAGGCGCGCCGACCGGCGACCGGCCCGTCGTAACGCACGCACCGCGTCGTCGGCGTACACGCAGAACGGACCGCGACAGTACGCAACGACGACGGTGTCGGTCGGGAGCTCGCCGAAATGCTGCGCCAGGTTGTCCAGGGGCATCGACACGGCCCCGGGGATGTGGCCTGCCTCGTACTCGGCGCGTGGCCGAACATCGATGACGATGACGTCGCCGTCGCCCAGCCGCCGGGTCAGCTCCGCCCGCGACACCGTCGTCAACTGGCTCCGATCGCCGAGGTACTCGGCTGCGAGTCGCTCGACGTCAGCGACCTGCGCCGCGGCGACGTCACGCACCGACGCCCACAACTCGCCGACCTTCGCGTCCGCCAGCGCGTAGTGGACGCGATTTCCGTCCCGACGCGGCCGCACCAGGCCCGCCCGCAGCAGGTGCTGCAGGTGCTGCGAGGTGTTCGCGACCGTCTGCTCGATCTCGGTCGCGATCTGCTCCACCGACCGTTCGCCCTGGGTGAGCACGTCGACGATTTCCGCGCGCCGTCCGTTCCCGAGCGCCTTGGCCACCGACGCCAGCCCATCGAACAACGCCGCCTTCGCCGCGCGACCAGCCATCTCTACCTCGAATCGTCTATTCAAGCGAACTATTGACAAGCATACCGGCAGCGGCGAATACTTCAATTGTTCGCTTGAATATCGAGGAAGGGCCGCACGGCGTCACTGGCGTCTCGTTACGCGCCCACAAGGATTGACCATGACACTCACCATCGGCGACACCGCCCCCGACTTCACCGCCCACACCACCGAAGGCACGATCGGCTTCCACGACTGGATCGGCGATCACTGGGCCGTCCTGTTCTCCCACCCTCGCGATTTCACCCCGGTCTGCACGACCGAACTCGGCTACATGGCCAAGATCAAGCCCGACTTCGACGCCCGGGACGTCAAGATCATCGGGCTGTCCGTGGACCCGCTCGACAACCACACCAAGTGGGCCGACGACATCGCCGATACCCAAGGCACTGCCCCGAACTATCCGCTGATCGCCGACACCGACTACACCGTCTCCAAGGCCTACGGCATGCTGCCCGCCGACACGCACGGCGACCCCACCGAACGCACCCCCGCGGAGAACGCCACTCTCCGCAACGTGTTCGTCATCGGTCCCGACAAAAGGATCAAACTCGTGCTCGTCTACCCGATGACCACCGGCCGCAACTTCGACGAAGTCCTCCGCGTCATCGACTCGCTGCAACTCACCGCAAACCACCGCCTCGCCACCCCAGCCCAGTGGCAGCAGGGAGACGACGTGATCATCGCCGGGTCCGTCTCCGACGACGAGGCCCGCCAGCTCTACCCCGGTGGCTGGCAGGCTCCCCGCCCCTACATCCGTATCGTCGCCAGCCCCGAGACCGGCGCCGCACACTGAGGAGCGTGCAATGACCACCCCCGACACAGCCACCGAGACGTCGGGCCAACTGCGGCTCGGGAGCGCCCTGATGACCGCGGCCGCCCTCGGCTTCGTCGGCTACGCGGTGATCTTCCTCGTCCGCAACTTCACCGGCGCATTCGTCGAGCTCGGGATCGGGCCAGGTGAGATCGCCGTGGATCGCGACCAGATCCGGGCCTTCAACGAAGACCTCTATCACTACATCGGGCATCTGCACATCGCAGTGGCCGGATTCATCGCCGCGGCCGGACTGGCCACGGCGGCGCTGTCCTGGTTCGGCGTGCGCCGCGGGCAGTGGTGGGCGTACGTCACCGCCGTGGCGACGCCAGTCGTCGGGCTGGCGGTCGCGCTGCCTGCGCACTATCCGTACGACTTCGACACCCTCGGCCACCTCGGGCTCATCTACCTCGCCACGGCAGTATTCGTTGCCGGCGCGGCTGTGGCGCTGCGGCCGTTGCTCAGTACCAGATGACGGCCACACCGATGACGGTGCGAGATGACCTCCACGCCCACTACTGACGAACTTGCCGAACGCCTGTTCAGCGCCGTTGTGGACACCCTCGAAGTCGCGTCGGTGCACCTCGGCGCGCGGCTCGGGTTCTATCGTGCGCTCGCCGACGCGGGCGACGCCACAGCCGGCGAGCTCGCCGCCCGAACCGGGACCGTGTCGCGGTGCGTTCGCGAATGGCTCGAACAGCAGGCGGTGGCCGGCCTGCTGTCCGTCGACGAACCGGATGCTCCCGCGGACCTGCGCCGCTACCGTATCCCCACCGCACATCTTCCGGTCCTCGTCGACCAGGACGACCTCCGCTATCTCACACCGCTGGCATCGCTCGCAATCGGCGTCGTGAAGCCGGACGACGCCATCGTGCACGCATTCCGAACCGGCACCGGAGTGCCGTACGAGGCATACCAGGTCCACACGGAGATCGGCGCGATCAACCGTCCCCAGTTCGTCAATCTCGTCACCGACTGGCTTGGCTCCGTCCCCGAGATCGACCTCCGCCTCCGACGACCCGACGCACGGGTCGCCGACATCGCCTGCGGCACAGCCTGGTCGAGCATCGCCATCGCCCAGGCGTATCCGGAGACGACGATCGACGCGCTCGACGTGGACGCGGCGTCGATCCAGGCCGCGCTGGCCAACGTCGCCGCGACCGGCCTCACCGACCGAGTGCGCCCGATTGTGCAGGACGCCGCGAATCCGGACCTGCCCGGACCCTACGATCTGGTGACCATTTTCGAGGCACTGCACGACATGAGCCACCCGGTCGAAGCCCTACGCGCCGCCCGCGCCAGCCTCGCCGACGGCGGCAGCGTCCTCGTCGCCGACGAGCGGGTCGCCGAACGGTTCACCGCACCCTGCGACGAGATCGAAAGGCTCAACTACGGATGGAGCATCCTGCACTGCCTACTGGTCGGCATGACCGATCCGGGCAGCGCCGCCACGGGAACCGTGATCCGGCCCGCCACCGTATGCGACTACGCCGCGCAAGCCGGTTTCACCCGAACCGACATCCTGACGATCGAGCACGAATTCTGGCGGTTCTACCGACTTGTGCCGTAGGTCGACGCGTCGGGCGCGACTCAGGACCCCAGGTACCACCCGTACGGGCTGGGGATCGCACCCGCCGCGGTCAACGGGGCGTAATGACGGCCGTACAGGGCGGCGACGAGGTCGCGACGGCTGGAGATCTCCGCCTTCGCCAGGATCGACTTCACGTGGTCCTGCACCGTGTAGGCCGAGATGAACAGCGCCTTCGCGATCGCGTCGGTCGAGGCGCCCCGCAGCACCAGCTCGGTGACCTCGCGCTCGCGCGGCGTCAGCCCGTATGCGCGCACCAGCACATCGGACAGGTGGTTCTCGGTCGCGGCCTCGAGGATTACGGCAACCCGGCCCGAGCCCGACAGCACCGAGCCGTGGACCAGGATCCAGCCGCCGCCCCGGCGGGCGAGGCGGGCGTGCGCTGGCCGGTCGCTCGCGCCGTCGGCCGCCGACCGGGCCACCGCGGCGACGGCGCGGAAAACGCTGGGAACCGTTGCCGCCTCGGCGATCTCGGCGAGCCAGCGCTCGGCCTGCGGGGTGACCTCACCGAGCGTGCCGTCCGGTTCGACGATCGCGATGCCCGGCGAGGCCACCGCGTCGACCGCCCGATCCGCGGCGGTGTGCAGCATCGCGCGACGCAGCCCGTCCGCGATCAGCGGGGCGATCTGCGCGATCATCGCCGCGTCGGCCGGGGTGAACGTGGCGCCACCCATGCGGTAGCCGACCAGGGTGCCCCAGCAGCTCGATCCGTCGAGGAAGGCGGCACGGATCTCGTCGGTGACGCCGATCGGTTCGAGGATCGTCCGCCAGCGCGCCGACCGGTCGAGCCGGCCGTCCGTCGCGGCGTGCAGCGTGGCGACCGGCGGGGTCGACCGGGCCAGCGCGGCAAAGGAGTTCACGTCGGGGACGCGGAACTCGCTGTCGAAGAGCCTGGCCTCGGCGTCGTGGTCCTCGGCGCGCCCACTCAGCACGCAGCTGGTGAACAGCAGCGTCGCCGGATCGGTGGTCGACCAGGCAGCCACGTCCCAGTACACGAACCCGCGGACCACCTCGTCGAGCCGCTCGCGCAATTCGTCGAGGCCGAGGCCCCCGTGCGTCAGTCGCACCACCTCACGCGCCAGCCGGTCACCCTGGGATTGACTCACGAGCGCAGGTTAGTCGGCCGCACCCGGCGGGCGAATCCCAGATAGCGGGGATGGCGTCGGGCCCGGCCGCGCCCGACGCTGAGTCCATGACGAACACAGCACCCACCGCACCCCACACCACCGACGCGCAGGACCGGAACATCGAGACCATGCGGCGCATCTACGCCGAGATCTTCGGCGACGGCCGGCTGGAACTGATCGACGAACTGTTCGACCCGAACCTGATCAACCACACCGCGCCGGAACCGCACCGGCACGGCACCGCCCCCATCAAGGCGCTGGTGGCGATGCTCCGGTCGGCGTTCCCCGACGGCCGGACCGACTTCGAGGACTTCGTCGCGTCCGGCGACGTGGTGGTGGGCCGCAACTGGTATGCCGGCACCCACCTCGGCGAGTTCATGGGCAATGCCCCGACGGGGCGCGGCTTCCGGTTCCGTCAGATGCATTGGATGCGGTTCTCGCCGGAGGGACGGGTCGTCGAGCACTGGGGACTGCGAGACGACGTCACGCACCTGCAGCAGCTCGGCATCCTCTCCTGAGGTTTCGTCAGAACAGGTCGTGGTCGCGTCGGCGCACCCGGCGCGTCCGCCACCGGTACTGCCACGAAAAACCCGGCCACACCGAGTGATTCGTGCCACGGCCGTCGACATACCAGCTCGAGCACCCGCCGGTGCTCCAGACCGCGGTCGCGAGCCGCGCGTGCAGGTCGTCATGAAAGGCGTCCTGCACATCTCGTCGCACATCCAGTGCCCTCGCACCCTCGCGATCGACCAGATCCATCGCCCTGAGCGCGTACCTGACCTGCGCCTCGATCATGTACACGACCGAGTTGTGGCCGAGGCCGGTGTTCGGTCCGGTCAGGAAGAACGCGTTGGGAAACCCGGAGACCGATATTCCGAGGTGCGTCCTGATCCCGTCCCGCTGCCATCGCTCCTGCAGGGTGACGCCGCCGCGCCCGACGAGGGGCAGCCGCGCCAGCGACCCCGCGACCCGGAAGCCGGTGGCGTAGACGATGACGTCCACCGGCCGTAGCACCCCGCCATCGGTGACGATCCCCTCCGGCCGGATCTCGGCGATCGGCTCGGAGATCACCTCGGTGCTCGGCCGGGCGAGCGCCGGATAGTAGGTGTTGGACCGCAGGATCCGCTTGCAGCCGATCCGGTAGTCCGGGGTGAGCACCTCCCGCAGCCGGGGCTCCGAGACCTGGCGCCGCAGATGCCGTCTCGCCCGCCGTTCCAGGGGCCGGGTCAGCGCGGGATGCCCGTTGAGCCCGGCGGCCAGCGTCTCGTTGCCCCAGTAGGTGCCCCATCGGGCGACGCGTTGGGCGAATGACCCCCGCGCTCGAGGGAGCCACTCACGACTCGGCAGCACCCACGGCGGGGTGCGCTGATACACCTGCACGGACCGGGCCTTCCCCACCACCTCGGGCACCAATTGGACCGCACTGGCTCCGGTTCCGATGACCGCCACCCTCTTGCCCGAGAGGTCGACGCTGTGGTCCCACCGCGAGGAGTGGAAGGCCGTGCCCTCGAAGGTGGTGGCGCCGGGGACCTTCGGTGTCTTGGGCAGGTGAAGCGCACCCGTTCCGGCGACCAGGAACTGCGCCACGTACTCCTCGCCGGCGGTGGTGACCAAGTGCCACCGACCGCCTGCCTCATCCCAGCGGGCGCTCGCGACCTCGACACCGAACTCGATCTTGCCGCGGACGCCGTACTTCTCGCTCGCTCGCCGCAGGTAGCGCAGGATCTCCGGTTGCCGCGCCCGGACACCGTCCCAGTCGCCGCGCTCGAAGGAGTACGAGTACAGGGCGGAGGGCACATCGCAGGCGCACCCGGGGTAGGTGTTCTCCCGCCAGGTCCCGCCGACCTCGCCCGCCTTCTCCAGCACGATGAAATCGCCGCGGCCCTCCCGCGCCAATCCCATCGCCATGCCGAGCCCCGCGAAACCGGCACCGATCACGAGGACCCGGGTATGCCGTACCGTCGCGACCCCGATCGGGGCCGCCGCTGCCTGTGTCACCGAATCTCCCTCCAACTTGAACAGTGTTCAAGTTGGAGGGGCGTCCGCGCAAATCGGGCCCTCACCGGCCCCTAGCGGAAACGGCGCAATCGCAGGCTGTTCGCCACCACGAACACCGAGGACAACGCCATCGCGGCACCGGCGATCATCGGATTCAGCAGCCCGAGCGCGGCCAGCGGGATGGCCGCGACGTTGTACGCGAACGCCCAGAACAGGTTGGCCCTGATGGTGCCGAGGGTGGCGCGCGAGAGCCGGATCGCCTGCGGGACCGAGCACAGGTCACCGCGCACCAGGGTCAGGTCGCTCGCCTCGATCGCGGCGTCGGTACCGGTCCCCATCGCCAGCCCCACGTCCGCGGCGGCGAGCGCCGCCGCGTCGTTCACGCCGTCGCCGACCATCGCGACGACGGCGCCCTCGCGCTGCAACCGCGCCACATGCGCCACCTTGTCCGCCGGCAGGACCTCCGCGATCACCCGGTCGATGCCGACGCTTTCCGCCACGGCCCGGCCGACCTCGGTTCGGTCCCCGGTCAACAGCACGGGGGTCATCCCGAGCGCCCGGATCTGCGCGATCGCCTCCGCACTGGTGGGTTTGACGGCATCGGTGACCGTGATGGCACCGCGGATCTCGCCGTCCCAGGCCACCGCGACGGTGGTGCGCCCGGCCGCGAACGCCGGGCGGAGCTCGGCGGGGACCGGGCCGTGCGGCCGCCCGACGCTGACCCGGATCCCGTCCACGAGTCCGACGACGCCGAGGCCGGGGCGGTTCTCGAACTCCGTCACCGAATGCCCGGAGCCGCCCGCGGCCGCGATGGCCCTGGCCACCGGGTGCTCCGACGCGCCCTCGACGGCGGCGGCCAGCGCCAGCACGCGATCGGCGTCCTGCCCGCGCGCCGGGACCACCTCGTCGAACGCCATCCGCCCGGTCGTGACGGTGCCCGTCTTGTCCAGCATCACGGTGTCGATCCGCTTGGTCTGCTCGAGCACCTCGGGCCCCCGGATCAGGATGCCGAGCTGGGCCCCGCGTCCCGTGCCCACGAGAAGCGCGGTCGGCGTCGCCAACCCGAGCGCGCAGGGGCAGGCCACGATGAGCACCGCCACCGCGGCGGTGAACGCCTCCGTCGCGGCGTGCCCGGTGACCAACCAGCCCGCCAGCGTCACCGCCGCGATCACCAGCACCACCGGCACGAACACCGCGGACACCCGGTCCGCGAGCCGCGCCACGGCGGCCTTGCCGCTCTGCGCCTCGGTGACGAGCGCGGCGATGTGGGCCAGCTGGGTGTCCGCGCCGATCCTCTCGGCCCTCACCACGAGCCGGCCGTCGGTGTTCACGGTGCCGCCGACGACGGCGTCGCCCGCGGACACCTCGACCGGCACCGACTCGCCGGTGAGCATCGACGCGTCGACCGCGGCGGCGCCCGACAGCACGCATCCGTCGGTGGCGATCTTCTCCCCCGGCCGCACCACGAACCGGTCCCCGACCTGTAGCCCGCTCACCGGGATCCGTCGCTCGGCGCCGTCGCGCAGCACCGCGACGTCCTTGGCACCGACCTCGATCAGCGCCCGAAGTGCCGCGCCCGCACGGCGTTTGGCCCGCGACTCCGCGTACCGGCCCGCGAGCAGGAATACGGTGACCGCGGCGGAGACCTCGAGATAGATCTGCCCCGACGGGTCGTGCGCACCCAACCGGAGGGTGAACTCGTGGGCCATCCCGATGTGCCCCGCGGTGCCGAACACCAACGCCCACACCGACCATCCGTACGCGGCGAGGGTGCCGAGCGAGACGAGGGTGTCCATCGTCGAGCTGCCGTGGCGGGCGTTCGTCAGCGCCGCACGGTGGAACGGGTAACCGCCCCAGAACACCACCAGGGTGGTCAGCGCGAGCGCGATCCACTGCCAGCGGTCGAACTGCAGGGCCGGGACCATCGACAGCGCGACGACCGGCACGGCGGCGAGGGCGGACACCGCCAGGCGGGTGCCGAGCCCGTCGGGTGCCGCGCCCGCTCCCGGCGGCGTCGGCTCGCCCCGCCCCGCCGCGGCCGACACCGTCGCGGTGTACCCCGCGGACTCGACCGCGGCGACCAACTCGGTGGGTTCCACCCCCGCCGGGTAGCGCACATGCGCCCGCTCGGTGGCGAAGTTGACGGTCGCGCTGACCCCCGCGATCTTCGCCAACTTCCGTTCGATCCGGTTCGCGCAGGACGCACAGGTCATCCCGCCGAGTTCGAGGTCGAGTTCGCGCTCCGCGACGCCTACGGGAGCGGGAGATCCTCCAGCGGCGGTCATGGCGCCAGCTCGTAGCCCGCCTCTTCGACCGCCTCAGCGACGGCCTTCGGGTCGAGCTCGGTCTCACTCGTCACGCGGACCGCCCCGGTTGCCAGGTCGACCTGCACGTCGGTGACCCCGGCGATGGCGCTGACCTCCTCGGTGACCGAGGCGACGCAATGCCCGCAGGTCATGCCCGTGACCGTGTACGTGGTCTGCATCTGCGCGTCCCCTAGGACCGGACGAGGCGGGCGATCGCGTCCGACGCCTCTTTGACCTTGGCGTCGGCCTCGGGGCCGCCCTTCTTGGCCGCCTCGACCACGCAGTGCGCAAGGTGCTCGTCGAGCAACTTGATCGAGACCGACTGCAGCGCCTTCGTCGCCGCCGACACCTGGGTCAGGATGTCGATGCAGTACCGGTCGTCGTCGACCATGCGGGAGATGCCCGCGACCTGTCCCTCGATGCGACGAAGGCGCTTGAGGAGGTCGTCCTTCTGCGGGGAGTATCCGTTCATGGCACCATGATACCCGGTATGGGTATCCATCCGCCAGGCGCGCTCCCCGTCCACCTGGGCCGAACGAGCGGGGTCCGGCGCCCGATCAGTGTGGGGACCGCCTTGGCCCGTTGGTGTTCAGGAACACGACGGGACCGGCGCCGAGCCTGCCCGCCGCGTTGAGCGCGAGCACCGCCGCCATCGCCTTGGCCGTGTAGACGGGCTCGAGGCCGAGACCGGCGCGCTTGTCGGCGAGGGCAAGGGCGGTATCGCCCCGGTCGGTGGGGTGACCGTAGCCGTCGCCGAGCTGGTCGCGCACCAGCACCAGGTCATCGGCGGCGAGCGTGAGCTCGGGCAGTCGGGCGCCGCGGGCGCGGAGCAGTCGTTCGGTGCGTCGGGCCGAGCGCAGCAGGGTGGTCGTGTCGAGCCGTAGCTGGTCGTTGACCACCACCCCGACGACGCGGGTGGACAGTCCGGCGAGCCGGAGGCCGAGCAGTAGTCCGGCCGCGGTGCCACCCGATCCGATCGCGGTGACGACGTGCGTCGGCTCGGGGACGATCCCCGCCGCCACCTGGTCGGCCAGTTCCAGCGCGGCCTCCACGTAGCCGAGGGTCCCGACGGCGGATGAGCCCCCCGCGGGCAGGAGGTACGGCAGCCGGGCGCCGGTGGCATGCCAGGCCAGCAACAGCGGGACGGCGGCGATCGTGCGTGCCTTCGTCCGGGTGAAGTGCAGCGTGGCACCACTGTGTTCGAGGCGTTGGAGCTGCGCGCGGACATGGTCGTCGACCGGCTGGTCGACGAGTGCGATCGCGGTGTCGAGCCCGTGTTCGCGCCCGTACAGGGAGGTCGCCAGGCCCCAGTTCGTGCCGAGCCCGCCGACGGTGAGAATGGTGCGCCGGCCTCGACGCCGCACGTCGGGAATGAGCCATTCGAGTTTGCGAACCTTGTTGCCGCCCCAGCCGCCGTCGCCGTACTCGCCCTCGTCCTTGACCCAGATCTCGGCCGGACCGTTGGTGAGGCCGGGCGCAGGCCGCAGCGACGTCGGGCCCGAGCCGAGACGGAGGAACGGAACCGTGTCGCGGAGCTCGCCGAACCGGTCGTGTAGCAATGCCACCGTCACGCCCCCAACACGCGCTCGATGTAGGGGTTGGTGAAACGCCGATGCGGATCCAGTCGGTCGCGCACTGCGGCGAACCGATCCCAGTGCGGGAAGTGCGGGCGCAGATCGTCGGCGGCGCGGAAATGGCGCTTGCCCCAGTGCGGTCGGCCGCCGTACTCGAGCAGCACCCGCTCCATGGCACGGAAGTACGGCTCCCATTCCATCCCCTCGAACTGGTGCACGGCGATGTAGCAGGTTTCGCGGCCCCCTGCCGGGCTGAGGAAGGCGTCGTCGGGGGCGACGAACCGTACCTCCAGCGGCACCGGCACATCGAAGCGCGGGTCCTCCGCAACGGCGAGGAGTCGCCGCACGGCCTGTGCGGCACCCGTGGCGGGGATCGCATATTCCAGCTCCGTGATGGGGACGAGCCGCGGGGTCGCGAAGACCCGGTACGAGCGGTCGATGCGGTGTGTCGTCCCGGACTGGCTCGTGCACAGCCGGTTGATCGCCGGGATCCACCGGGGGCGTGCGCGTCCCACCCGGCAGGCGGCCCAGAAGGCGTAGTTCGTCATCGCGACGTCGTGGAGCCACTCCCGGTGCTTCGGCAGCGGCCGCGGATCCGCCGTCGTGCGGTTCCAGGTCTTGGTCATCGCGTGCCGGGTGTGCGGGAAGACGAAGAAGCCGAAATGATCGTTCTTGTCGGCGAGTTCGCCGAGATTGTCGAGGACGTCATCGAGCGGTTCGAGCGTGTCGATGCCCTCCAGCGTGAACGCGGGCACCGCCTGCAGCGTCACCGCGCTGACCACACCGAGCGCGCCGATGCTCACCCGCGCGGCGCGGTAGGTCTCCGGGTCGCTGTCCGCATCGACCTCGATCGCGGTGCCGTCGGCGAGGGTCAGCTCGATCGAACGCAGGCTCGTCGACAGATTGGGGAGCCGGATGCCCGCGCCGTGGGTGCCCGTCGCGGTCGCGCCCGCGATCGACTGCACGTCGATGTCTCCGAGGTTCGCGAAGGCGAGGCCCTGCTCCCACATCGCGGCGCTCAGCGCGCCGAGCGAGATTCCCGCCTCGCACCGGACCAGCCCGGACGCAGGATCGATGTCGAGCACCCTGTTCATCCGGTCCAGTGTGACCAGCACCCCGTCGGTCAGTACACCGTCGTTGAACGAATGGCCGGAGCCCGCGACCCGCACCCTGTCACCGGCGCGACCCGCCCGACCGATCGCCTCCGCGAGTTCGTCCCGGCTCGCAGGCCGCTCGATCGATCGCGGCCGACACACCTGGTCGCCCGCGAAGTTCGTCCACGTCATCTCACCCATGAGAAGTGACGCTAGGGCGGCGCGGATGCCAACAGAAACACTCGTTGAGTGTGGACCCACAGGTGGTGCCTGTCAGTCGTGAATCGGTGCCGGATAGGCGCGCTCCGCGAGGTCGGGGGCGCACAGCCGCGCGATCGACTCGCCGTTCTCCTCGCGGACGTCCCTGGCGACCTCCACGAACCCACGCACCAGAGCCGACTCGCGATCCCGCCGCCAAGCGACGGCGGCCTCGCTCGGTGCGGCATCCGTGATCGGCACCAGCCGGACCCCGGGGTAATCGAGCCACCGGGCCGCCGCGCCCGTCACCACGAACCCCAAGCCGGCCGACACCTTCTGCAGTTCTTCCAACACCGTCGTCGACCGAGAGACCACGCGCGCCGGCTCGCCGTCGCGATGCGCGTCCAGCTCCCAGAACGCATTCCACGTTCGATCGGCACACGACGACCCGAGGATCGGTTCCGCGAGCAGCTCGTCCACCCACACCGACTCGCGTTCCGCCAACCGATGCCCCTGCGAGAACGCCGCCACCACCGGCTCGACGAACAGGCTCTCATAGCGGAGGCCCGGCGTCGCGATCGGACGACGCAGGATCGCCACATCCACGGCCTCCTGCGCCAGCCCTGCCGACGGATCGTCGTAGTTGAACTGCCTCATCTCCACGGTCACGTGGGGGTAGCGCGCACCGAACGCCGACAGGATCGGGTCCGTCAGGGTGAGGGCCGCCCCCTCCATGAACCCCAGCACCAGCCTGTCGCAGGCCCGGCGATGCGTCGAGCGTGCGCGCTCCGCAGCGGCGTCCATGGCGGACAGGATCACGCGGGTGTCCCGCAGGAAGTCCTCGCCTGCGGCGGTGAGGCGCACACTGCGCGTGGTCCGCACCAAAAGGGGCACACCGAGAATCTGTTCCAGCTGCTTGATCTGCGCACTCAGCGACTGCTGCGCCATGTGCAGCCGGTCGGCGGCTCGGGTGAAGTTCAGCTCCTCCGCCACCGCAGCGAAATACCGTAGGTGCCGCGCCTCCAGCTCGCCCCGCGCCCCGCTCACTCCGGTGTCCGGGATCCGCTCACCCGTCGCCGGACGACGTCGATCACCAACAACCCCGCCCCGATCACCAGCCCGGTCGCCGCCCCGATCCAGGTGCCGGAGTAGTGCGTGCCGGTGAATGCCGGGGCACCGTCCATCGCAGGCGCGAAGTCCGAGGTCTGCACTCCCCGGTTCCAGCACCAGACCGCCGCACCGACCGCGAGCACCGCCAGGCACAGCTCCACGATCCGCGTCATCCGTTCGCTCACCGCTCGCCGTCCTCCGCATCGTCCCCCGCCACGAGCCCCTCCAGCTCGGTCCGCAGCCCGTCACCGTCCCGCGCCCACGCCCGCACCGTCGACCCATCCCGCAGCCGCAGCCCGATCGCCGTCCGACGTCGCGGTATCCCGGACAGCTCGCCGAGCGAGGGGGCACTCTCCCATGGCTCCAGATCCTCGGCGTATGGATCGGCCTCCGGCAGGACTTCGGCGATCTCGGCCACGTCGAGGGTCTCGGCACCGTCGCGCAGGACGGTCGGCGTCAGCAGCACGCTCGCATGCCGCCGCGCCGCCAGGACCTGCAGGGAGACCAGGCCCGCGAGCAGCACCGCGGACAGCGCCAGCCCGAGCCAGTGCACCCCGGACCCGAGGACGGCCTCCGCGACGAGCACGACCAGACACAGCGCCGGCCCGAGCGCGACCATCCACCACCGCGCGCCCGGCTCCTCGAACAGAACCTTCCCGGCCGCGGCGGCCGATTCCGCGTCGCCCCGCGGCCGATCGTCACTCACCGGCAAACCACTCCGCCGCGGACCTGAGGTAGACCAGCGCGCTCGCCACCAGCGCCAGCACCGCCACCACCAGCACCGGAGCCTGGCCGAGGCCGATCGCCATCAGCCCGAGCTGCAGGACTCCGAACACCACCGACAGCGCCACGACCGCTCGCCGGAATCGCGGATCCCCCGCCCTGGTCGGCCCCGCCATCAGCCCGACGCCGAGCCCGGTCAGCAGCGCGACGGCGCCGGAGCCACGCAGCAGCACGATGAAGGCGTCGACGCTGTCGGGGTTCGCGCCGCGCTCCACCAGTTGCTCCCGAATCGCGGTGCCGGGAGACGTCAGGGCGAGCAGCCCGAAGAGCACCAGCAGCGCGGCACACACCAGCCACAACCAGTACGCGGCGTCGACCGAACGCGGACGGGTCTGCGCGTCACCCACGCCGGCTACTGCGCTTTCGGCCCGGGCACGAAGTACCGGTTCGACTCGCTCCGGTGCATCAGGACCACCGCTCCGACCGACAGCACGGCCTGCAGGATCCCCGCACCACCGGCGAGCATGCCGGCCACGCCGCCGCCCGCGCCGAGCCCGAACAGCGCCGGGATCGCGAAGAAGACCATCGCCACGCCGATCATCGTCACCAGCATCCGGGCCCAATTCCGCCCGCTGCGCATCTTGAACACGAACAGCAGATACAGGGCCGTCAGCGCGAGCCCGAGCAGCGCGGTGACGCCTAGCCCGACCAGCAGCAGTCCCTCGGCGGCCGAGGTGCTGATCTCCACCGACGGATCCTGGGCGTGCACATCCTTGATCAACTGATCGGCGAACGTCTTCCGATCCGCGGCCACCATCGCGAGGGTGGCGAGCAGGTTCACCACGCCGAGTGCGGCGACCCCGCAGAGCAATTGGAAGGCGGTACCCACGTCGACGGGCGGCACGGGTCGCGCGTCCTGCGCGACGGGACCGGTCGGGGGCGCTGGCGGCCAGGGGGCGGTCATGCCACCACCGTAACTGTCACAACCGGGCCGCGAACTCGGCGGCCCAATACGTCAGCACGATGTCCGCACCCGCGCGGCGAATGCTGAGCAGCGACTCCAGCACGGCGGCGTCGCGGTCGATCCAGCCGTTCTGCGCGGCGGCGGTGATCATCGAGTACTCCCCCGAGATCTGGTACGCCGCAACGGGAACCGTCGACATGTCGGCGACCTCACGCAGCACGTCGAGGTATGACATGGCCGGCTTCACCATCACCATGTCCGCGCCCTCGTCCAGGTCCAGGTCGACCTCGCGCAGCGACTCTCGCCGGTTGGCGGCATCCTGCTGGTAGGTGCGGCGATCGCCGGACAGCGACGACCCGACGGCCTCGCGGAAGGGTCCGTAGAACGCGGAGGCGTACTTGGCGGAGTAGGCCAGGATGCCCGTGTCCTGGCGACCCGCGTCGTCCAGGCCCTCACGGATCGCTGCGATCTGGCCGTCCATCATGCCGCTGGGCCCCAGCAGGTGGGCCCCGGACTCGGCCTGCACCAGCGCCATGTCGACGTAGCGGGTGAGGGTCGCGTCGTTGTCGACCCGGCCGTCCGCCGACAGCACCCCGCAATGACCGTGATCAGTGAACTCGTCGAGGCAGGTGTCCGCCATGATCACCGTGTCGTCCCCGAGCTCACCGCGGAGCGAGCGCAGGGCCCGGTTCAGGATGCCGTCGGGATCGGTGGCCCCCGACCCGTTCGCGTCCTTGTCCTCCGGCCGGGGGACGCCGAACAGCATCAGCCCACCGACGCCCGCCGCGACCGCCTCGGTGGCGGCCCGCGTCAGGGAGTCGAGGGTGTGCTGGAAGACACCGGGCATCGAACCGATCTCACGCGGCTCGGCGATCCCGTCCGCGACGAACATCGGCAACACCAGGTGCCGTGGCTCGAGCGAGGTCTCGGCGACCAGTCGACGCAGCGCCGGGGTGGCGCGCAGGCGCCGGGGACGTTCGGCGGGGAAGATGGTGCCCTCCTTCGTCGGGCCTGTGAGCGGTTGGCGAGTGCCTGGACTCGTCAACCGCTCACGGGCGCGCTAGCGCCTACGAGACTTCTTACGCGGGGGCGGCAGCGCTCCCTCGGCGCGCAGCCGGGCGGCGTGCTCGGCGAGCGCCTCCACCAGCGGGCCGACCTGGGCGGTCTCGGGCTGCACGTCGACACGGAGGCCGAACTCGATCGCGGTCTCCGCGGTCTTCGGCCCGATGCACGCGACCAGGGTGCGGGCGTGCGGCTTGCCGGCGATGCCGACCAGGTTGCGCACGGTCGAGGACGAGGTGAAGCAGACCGCGTCGAATCCGCCGGTCTTGATCATCTCGCGGGTCTCGGCCGGCGGCGGCGCCGCCCGGACGGTGCGGTAGGCGGTGACGTCGTCGATCTCCCAGCCGCGCTGGCGCAGACCCTCGGCCAGGGTCTCGGTGGCGATGTCGGCGCGGGGCAGCAGCACCCGGTTCACCGGATCGAACACGTCGTCGTACGGCGCGAACTCGGCCAGCAGGCCCTCGCTCGACTGTTCGCCGGACGGCACCAGCTCGGGGTTGATGCCGAACGAGCGCACCTTGTCCGCGGTGGCCTCGCCGACGCACGCGATCTTCACGCCGGAGAACGCGCGGGCGTCGAGCCCGAACTCCTCGAACTTCTCCCACACCGCGCGCACCGCGTTGGTGGAGGTGAAGACGACCCACTGGTAGCGGCCGTCGACCAGGCCCTTGACCGAACGCTCCATCTGCGCCGGGCTGCGCGGCGGCTCGACGGCGATCGTCGGCACCTCGATGGGGATGGCGCCGTGCGTGACGAGGCGATCGCTCATCTCGCTGGCCTGCTCCTTGGTGCGCGGCACCAGCACGGTCCAGCCGTACAGGGCGCGCGACTCCCACCAGGACATCTTGCTGCGCTGGCTGACCACCTTGCCGACCGTGACGATCAGCGAACCGACCAGCTCCGAGCCCGCCTCGTTCAGCGTGGCCAGGGTGGCCTCGACGGTCCGCTGCTGGCACGTCGTACCGCGGACGGTGATCGCGGCGGGGGTCTGCGGGGCCAACCCGTTCTCCACCAGCTCGCTCGCGGTCTCGGCGAGGTGGCCGGAGGTGGCGTGCAGCACCAGCGGTCCGGGCGCGGCGGCCAGTGCGGCCCAGTCGACCTCACCGCGCACGTCGACCTCGGTGTGGCCGGAGCCGAGCGGCATACCCGCGTAGCTCGGCACCGCGGATCCGGCGGGCAGGCCGGGCAGGATCTCGAACTGGACCTGGGTCCGCGCGACGGCCGTGACCTCGGCGATCACCGAGTCGGTGGTCAGCGGGTCGCCGGCGACCAGGCGGACGACGTCGTGCCCGTTCTTGGCCTCGGCCACCAGGGTCTTGGCGACCTCGGCCGGCTCACCCAGCGCGGGCCGCACCTCGAACGGCGGGTTCTCGGGGTCGAACTCCTCCCCCTTGCCGAGCAGGCCGGTACCGACGAGCGCGGTCACGCCCTTGTCGACGTCGGGGTCGGTGAACGCCAGGGCGGCGGCGGCGAGGACGTCCCGCGCCCGGACGGTGAGCAGCGCCGGGTCTCCCGGGCCGGAGCCCACGAACAGGATCCGTCCGGGGGTGTTCTTGCGGACTCGGCTCATCGGTTGTTCTCCAGTGCATTCATGTGTCGAGCAGTGTCAGGGGCGGGAGGAAGGGCGCGCGGTTTCGACAAGCGCGCCGTCGGCAATGGCTCACTCATCGGTTGGACCGCCCTCCATCTCGCGATCGGTCACCGGGCCCATCAGGGCGCGGGCGCCCAGGTCCAGCAGTTCGCGGGCCACCTCGCGACCGAGCTCCTCGGCGCGGTCCGGCGGGCCCACCGTCGAGGCCCTGATCGAATCGGATCCGTCGAGCGCGGTCGCGCAGCCGCGCACCGACAGCTCGTCGAACACCCGGCCCTCATCGTCGATCGACTCCACGATCTCCGCGATCGCGCCGACCGGGGCCGTGCAGCCGGCCTCGAGCTCGGCCAGCAGTGCGCGCTCCGCGGTGACCGCGGCGCGGGCACCCGCATCGTCCAACTCGGCGAGAATCGCGACCAGCGCGGTGTCGCTCGCGCGGCACTCGACGGCCAGCGCGCCCTGCGCGGGGGCGGGCAACATCTGCACCGGCTCCAGCGCCTCGGTGATCACGTCGAGCCGGCCGATCCGCGAGAGCCCCGCCCTCGCGACCACGACGGCGTCGAGTTCGCCGTCGGCGACCTTGCCGATCCGGGTGTCGAGATTGCCGCGCAGCGGCTGGATGTCCAGCCCCAGGCCGAGGGCCCGCAACTGGGCGATACGCCGCGGCGCGGAGGTGCCGATCCGGGAACCGGGGGGCAGCTCACCGAGCACCATCCCGTCCCGTGCCACCAACGCGTCGCGCGGATCCTCCCGTCCCGGCACGGCGGCGATGACGACGCGCTCGTCGGGAGCGGTGGGCAGGTCCTTGAACGAGTGCACGGCGATGTCCACGTTCCCGGCGGCGAGCTCCTCGCGCAGGGCGGCGGTGAACACGCCGACACCGATCTTCTCGACCGGGCCGGAGAACTGGTCGCCCGCGGTCTTGACGATCACCAGCTCCGCGGGATGTCCCGCGGCGATCAGCGCGTCCCGGACGGTGCCGGCCTGGGTGGTGGCCAGCAGGCTGCCCCTGGTGCCGATGCGCAGGGTGGCCGCGGTGGTCCGCCCCGCGGTCGTGTCCTGAGTGGATGCGGCGGTCGAACTCATGACGGCATCCCCTTCCATGCGTCCATCGCCTCGGCCTCGTGGCCTGCGGTGAAGTCGTCGGCGAGCTCGACGGCTCGGATCTCCATCGGCGTCGCGACGGCCTCGGCAGACCCGGGGCTCAGCTCGAACAGCTCCCGCAGCGCGGCCGCGTAGGAGTCGCCGCCGGGGGTGCTGGCGAGCTGCTTGACCCGGACGGTCGGCGCGTGCAGCAGCTTGTCGACCACCCGCCGGACGGTCCGCGCGACCTCGTCGCGCTGCGGGTCCTCGAGCCCGGGCAGGCGCGAATCCAGCCGCATCAGCTCCGCCTCGACGACGTCGGCGGCGCGCTGGCGAAGCGCGGTCACGGTCGGGGTGACCTCGGCCAGGCGCTGCCCGGCCAGGTAGGTGGCGAGCTCGCTCGCGACGATCTCGCGGGCCGCGGCGGCATCGGCGGCGGCCGCACCGGCCGCCGGATCGCGCTGCAGGGCAGCCATGTCGAGCAGGCTCACCCCGGGCAACCCGGCCACCGCGGCTTCGACGTCGCGGGGCAGCCCCAGGTCGCAGATCACCAGCGGACGCTGCGCGGAGTCCCGCTTCGCCAGCGCGAGATGCGCGTCCGCGAGAGTCACCACCGCACCGACCGCGCCGGTACAGGTGACCATCACGTCCGCCTCGGCGAGGGCCACCGAGAGCTCCCCGAGCTCGACGGTGTCGGCCTCGACGCCCGCCGCCCGCACGGTGTCCGCCAGGTGTTCGGCGCGCTCCCTGGTGCGGTTGGCGACGATGATGCGGCCGATGCCGGCCCTGGTCAGGTGCGCGACGGACAGCCCGCCCATCGACCCGGCGCCCACCACCATCGCTGTCCGCCCGGCGAGACCGTCGCCGAGCAGCCCGGCGGCGCGCTCGAGCGCCACCGACACCACCGAGGCGCCCGCCCGGTCGATCCCGGTCTCGGAGTGCACCCGCTTGCCGACCCGCAGTGCCTGCTGGGCCAGCTCGTGCAGCACCCGGCCCGCGGCCTGCTGGTTGTCGGAGGTGGCGTAGGCGGTCCGGATCTGGCCGAGGATCTGCTGTTCGCCGACCACCATCGAGTCGAGCCCGCTGGCCACGGCGAACAGGTGCTCGGCGGCCGCCTCGCTGTAGCGCACATACGCATGCTTGGTGAGGTCCGCGAGGTCGAGGCCGGAGTGCCCGGCCAGCAGCTCCCCGACATCCGCGAGCGCGCCGTGGAACGCGTCGACCACGGCGTAGATCTCCACGCGGTTGCAGGTGGAGACGATCATGACCTCGGAGATGTGATCGGAGGCCACCATCTTGTCGATCAGCTTCGGCCGATCCGTGTCGCCGACGGCGACGCGCTCGAGGACGGAGACGGGAGCGCTGCGATGCGAGATCCCGACCAGGAGAACACTCACGGTGCCATCACCGATCCATTCGTTGTCGAATCCGAACCTGTCGAAGCCGAGCGTGCCGTGCGCAGTCCCACCGCCGCCGAGGCCGCAGCCGGCTCGGATTCGGCGTTGCGGGCACTGTGGAACGACAGCACCTGCATCTCCACGGCGAGATCCACTCGGCGGATCTCGACGTGTTTCGGAACATCGAGCGGCGAGGCCGCAAAGCTCAGGATGCAGCGCACGCCGGCGTTCACCAGCAGGTCGCACACCTCCTGGGCGGACTCGTCCGGGGTCGCGATGACCCCGATGGTGGCATCCAGTTCCCGGCACGCCGCCTCGAGCTCGGCCACGTCGCGAACGGCCAGCGCGTC
Organism: Rhodococcus daqingensis; assembly: GCF_042665615.1. Taxonomy (NCBI): domain Bacteria; kingdom Bacillati; phylum Actinomycetota; class Actinomycetes; order Mycobacteriales; family Nocardiaceae; genus Rhodococcus; species Rhodococcus daqingensis. The sequence goes on from NZ_JBHTCS010000017.1 coordinate 310,549, forward strand.
GACGGTACTGCCGATCCGGCCGGGATCGCGGTCGAACAGTCCGACCATCGTGAATCCGCGTCGGCCGAACCCGCCGTACCGGGCGAGCGCCTGCCCCAGGCTGCCGACGCCGACCAGCACCACCTGGTGGCCGCGGTCGAGCCCGAGGGCAGCCTCGATCCGGGCGCGCAGCCTGGTGACGTCGTAGCCGACGCCGCGGACACCGTTGGGACCGAGGAACGAGAGGTCCTTGCGCAGCTTCGCGGAGCCGACGCCTGCGGCGGTCGCGAGCTCCTCACTGGAGACGATGATGGTGCCGTCGTCGGCCATCACGCCGAGCACGCGCAAGTAGGTGGCGAGCCGTGTGACGGTGGCCTGCGGCAGGTCCCGCACCGTCGTGTCCGCGCGGGAGATGTCGGAGCCCGAACTGGCCGTCGCGTCGGACGCGGACTCAGCCCCTGCGACGCCACGGGCGGAGAACCCATGCGGCTGGTGCTGTTGCGTCACGTTGGTGGCTCCTCGTCCGGCCATGCACATGGCCGGTTCTCACGCTGATCCGGGGGGACTGTTCACACCACGGTAACTGCTTGTGAACCCATGCACAAAGTCGCCGGATTCCGAATTCACCCGCTGCGACCTGCGCGGCGTCCGGGCGGCGGGGGTGTCAGGTCGGCCTCAGATTGTCAAATCCGAACGCAACCGAGGCTCGTCGACCTCCCAGTAACTGTGCTCACGGCCGTCGAGCAGCACGACCGGCAGCCGGTCGCCGTACTCGGCGCGCAGTTCGGGATCGGTCGCCGCGGCCACATCGACGTCGACCGATTCGAGTTCGAGCCCGAATTCCGCACACAGCGTCAGCAGCTGAGTGCGTGCTACGTCACAGGAATTGCAGCCGGCCCGGGTCAGGAGGGTGATCGTGTGTGCGGGGGCGGTCATGGGTCCACTGTGCCACCGCCACCTGCGCCTTCCGTCGGCCACCCGCGGAGACGCAAGTCACAGCGGCTGCCCCGGCGGCGATCCACCCGGTGCACCCTCGATGCTGGGGATAGGGTGGGCCGGAGTTGGACGAACACGGGAGGTATGAGTGCCTGGTCGATCTGGTCCGACCGGCTCGGGAGTGGGCGCCGGCTGGCTCGATGCCAAGCGTCCCCGCCGACGCGGCAGGAACCCCTTGGGGCCGAGCGACGCGCAGCTGCGTGCCAGCCTCGCCGGTGAGGCCAGCGCGGACGCCGCCATCGCGTTGCACGAGGCGGCGACGAGCGAGGTCGAGGCGGGCGCCGAGCTCGGTGGTCGCGAGGCCGAGGGCGGTGTGCCACTCGACCTGACCGCCGCCGCGTTCTTCGACGTGGACAACACCATGGTCCAGGGCGCCTCGATCATCCATTTCGCCCGTGGCCTCGCCGCCCGCAAGTACATCTCGGTCGCCGACATGGCCCGGTTCGGCTGGCAGCAGCTGAAGTTCCGGGTGACCGGCAAGGAGAACAGCGACGACGTCGCCAGCGGCAAGGAACGCGCCCTGGCCTTCATCGCGGGCCGCGAGACCGCGGAGTTCTCCCGGCTCGGTGAGGAGATCTACGACGAGCTGATCGCCGACAAGATCTGGCCGGGGACCAGGGCGCTGGCCCAGATGCACCTCGATGCCGGCCAGCAGGTGTGGCTGGTGACAGCCACCCCGGTGGAACTGGCCCAGGTCATCGCGAAGCGGCTCGGGCTGACCGGGGCGCTGGGAACCGTCGTCGAGAGCGAGGACGGCAAGTTCACCGGGCGGCTGGTCGGCGACATCCTGCATGGCGCGGGCAAGGCGCACGCGGTCCGGACCCTGGCCGTGCGCGAGGGCCTGAACCTCAAGCGCTGCACGGCCTACTCGGACAGCCACAACGACGTGCCGATGCTCTCGCTCGTCGGCACCGCCGTGGCCATCAACCCGGACACCGATCTCAAGGAACTGGCCAAGAACCGCGGCTGGGAGATCCGGGACTACCGCACCGGACGCAAGGCCGCCCGGATCGGGGTGCCCACCGCGCTCGTGCTCGGCGCGGTCGGCGGCGCGCTGGCCGCCGTGATCAGCCGCCGCAAGCACTGACCCAACCGTGGCCGCTACTCCCGGGACAGCATCGCCGCGGCCGCGCGTTCGAGGTCGAGGTAGGGCTCGCCGCTGACGTCGACGACCACCCGGTTCAGCGTCCCGCCGGTGAACGCCCACGGCGCCGCACCCTGGTAGTGGCCAGTGACCGGTTCGCCGTCGTCCCGTCCGACGGTGAGCCCGGTGCCGCCGAGCCCGAACACGCCCGGCTGGGTCCGGATCCGGCCCTCGCCGACCTTGCGATCGCCGTGGTAGAGGCTCAGCAGGCCGCGGGCCGTGCCCGGCGGGTCCTCCCCGTCCTTCTCGAAGGAGGCCGCGAGGATCACCCGGTCCCCGGTCGGCAGGACCTCGGTGGCGGTGATCCGCTGTTCCTCGCTCCCCAGGAAGTTGTAGACGTAGTGCAGTCGGTTGTCCCGGACATACAGTGCGTGCCCGCCGAAGCGGCCACCCTGTGCGAACAGCACTCCGGACGCGCCGGCCTCCGGCAGGCCCACGAGCGCCCCGATCGTGTACGAGCGGTTGCGCACGGCCACCGCGACCGACTCCGGCACGTCCGCGCCGCCGGGCCGGTACACGTACCGGTTGCGGGCCGGGGCGAGCCTGGGGCGCGGCGTCATGAGGATCTCGACCGCGGACCGGTCGTCGAGCGGCAACGCCTGGTTGGCACCGGCCTCGTGGAACCACAGCCCGATCAGCTCGGCGAGCTTGCCGGGCTCGGCGGCGGCGAGGTCGTGGAGCTCGGTGCGGTCGACGTCCGTGTGGTATAGCTCCCAGGTGTCCTCGGGGAAATGGCTCCACCCACTGATGGTCGGGTGCGTGGTCACGGCCTTCCAGCCGTCATGCCAGATGCCCCTGGTACCGAGCATCGAGTAGAACTGGGTGTGCCGGGCGGACGGGATGCCGGCGGTGTCGAAGCTGTAACGCATGCTCACGCCCTGGATCGGGTGTTGGGTGTAGCCCCTGACCGTGTCGGGCATCTCCATGCCGAGGCACTCGAGCAGGGTCGGCACGAGATCGATGGCGTGGTGGTACTGGTCGCGGATCTCGCCGCGGGCGGAGATGCCGGCCGGCCACGAGATCACGCACGGATCGCAGGTACCGCCGTTGAACGAGTAGCGCTTCCACATCTTGAACGGCGCATTGAACGCCATCGCGAAGCCGTTCGGATAGTGGTTGTAGGTCTTGGTGCTGCCGATGTCGTCGAGCATGGCCATGTTCTCGGCCAGGTCGTCGGCCACACCGTTGAAGAATTTGTTCTCGTTGACCGACCCGTTCGGGCCACCCTCGCCGCTGGCCCCGTTGTCGGAGACCACCACGACGATGGTGTTGTCGAGTTGGCCGATGTCTTCGAGATAGGCGAGCAGACGCCCGATCTGGTCGTCGCAGTGCGACAGGAACCCGGCATACACCTCGGCCATGCGGGCGAAGAGCCGTTTCTCGTCGTCGGACAGGCTGTCCCACGGCCGGGTGTAGTCCAGCAGCGGGAACGGTTGGCCGTCGGGCCCGCTGCGGGTCTGCGGGTCGCCGATCGGATTCAACGGGGGCAGCTCGGCGTCGCGCGGAACGATGCCCATGTCCTTCTGCCGGGCGAGGATCTCCTCGCGCAACGCCTCGTAGCCGGCGTCGAATCTGCCGCGGTACCGGTCGGCCCACTCCTGCGGAACCTGATGCGGGGCGTGTGCGCAGCCCGGCGCGTAGTACAGGAACACCGGCCGGTCCGGTGCGATCGCCTTGACGTCGTCGATGAATTCCACGGCGCGATCGGTGATGTCGACGCCGAAGTGATAGCCCTCGTCCGGTGTGGCCGGCGGCTTGACCGGGTGGTTGTCGTGGATCAGATCCGGATGCCACTGGCTGGTTTCCCCGCCGAGGAAGCCGTAGAACCGCTCGAAGCCCCTGCCGATCGGCCAATTCGACTTGGTGGAGGCGAGGTTCATCTCGTCCGCGGCGCACAGGTGCCACTTGCCGACCATCGCGGTGCTGAACCCGCGCTCGACCAGGATCTCGGCGAGGGTGGCGCACTCCCGCGGGACGTGCCCGTTCGCACCGGGGAACCCGATCGCGGCCTCGCTGATGCAGCCCATGCCGTTGACGGTGTGGTTGCGGCCGGTGAGCAGACAGGACCGCGTGGGTGAGCACAGCGCGGTGGTGTGCCACTGGCTGTACCGCAGCCCGTTCCCGGCGATCCGGTCGATGTTCGGCGTCTCGATCGGGCCGCCGTAGCAGCTGAATGCGCCGAACCCCACGTCGTCGAGCACGATGTACAGCACGTTCGGCGTGCCGGGCGGGGCCTTCGGCTGCTCGTACGGACCCCAGTCGGGGACCGAGTCGCGAATGTCGAGGTTGGTGATACCGCGGAATGACCTGGCCATGTCGTGGCTCCCTGTCGAGGCCCCCTGTCCCACCAAAGCACAACGGCCGGGCGATCACCAGATCCGCTCGGGAATCCAGCGACGCCGACGCGGGTTCGCTTGCCGGGCAACCGATCCGGCCGAGACTCCCCCGATTCAGCCCAGGAACACGTTGCGGCGCTGGGCGAGCAGCCGGTACAGGGTCTGCTGAATGGTCTCCCGGACGTGGTCGGTCAGCTCGAAGAGCACCATCGGGTCCTCGGCGCACACCGCGTCGTAGGAGTCGGTCAGGATCGGCTCGCCGAACTCGATGTACCACTTCGACGGCAGCGGGATCAGCCCCAGCGGGCCCAGGTGCGGGAAGAACGGCGTCACCGGGAAATACGGCATCCCGAGCAACCGCGCCAGCGACTTGAGGTCACCGATCTTGGGGTAGATCTCCTCCGAGCCGACGATCGAGCACGGGACGATCGGCACCCCGGTGCGCAGCGCGGCGCTGACGAACCCGCCCCGGCCGAAGCGCTGCAGCTTGTACCGCTCGCTGAACGGCTTGCCGATCCCCTTGAACCCCTCGGGAAAGACCGCCGCCACCTCGCCGGTTCGCAGCAGCCGCTCGGCGTCCGGGTTGCAGGCAAGCGTGTGCCCGGCCTTGCGCGCGATGTTGCCCACGACCGGCATCTCGAAGGCGAGGTCGGCGGCGAGCATCCGCAGCGGACGATGAGCCGGATGATGGTCGAACATCGCCACCGAGGTCATCAGCCCGTCGATGGGGACCACGCCCGCGTGGTTGGCGACCACCAGCGCACCGCCCTCGGCGGGCACGTTCTCGATTCCGCGCACCTCGACGCGGAACCAGCTCTCGAACAGGGGCCGGAGCATCGGCAGCCAGACGTTCTCGGCGAAATGCGGGTCGAATCCGAATTCGTCGACCTGGTAGTCGCCGGTGAGCCGGCGACGGATGAACTCCGCGATCGCGACCACGGGATCGGCGACCAGCTCGCGCGCCGAGTCGAGCACGACGCCGGGCAGCGACGGCGCCGCCGGCTGCGGTTCGCCGAACAGCAGGCGGGGCTCGGGCAGATGCTCGGTCACCGGCGCCTCGCCGGGCGCGGACCGGGCACGCCGCCCGGCCGCGTCGTGCAGCGGGATCACCTTGGCCACATCACTCATCGCTGTTCTCCCCCGACTCCGACCAACCGCTGCACCCGTGTTTCGACCGACCGAAGCCAGTCCTCGCTGATCACCGGGCTGATGCCGGCCCCGTTGATCAGATCGTCCAGTCCCTGCATCGTCGTCCACCGCGGCTCGAAGCCCAGTTCCGTCCGCATGCGCGCGGTGTCGAACCCACACCCGAAATGGAAGTAGTCGAGCTGTTCCTTGGTGAAGTCCCGCATCGCCGGTCCCATCAAGGCCCGGCCGAGGGTCCGGAACAGCTGTGAGGGCACCGGCACCGCGAGGCCACCGGCCCGTCTGACCGCCTGGGAGAGCATCACGACGCCGTCTGCCGCGATGTTGAAGGTTCCCGCGGGGCCCGAGACCGTGGCGAGTTCCAGGGCCGCCAGCGCGTCCTCCTCGTGCAGGAGTTGCATCCTGGGATCGCGGCCCAGGACCGTCGGCACCACCGGCGAGTTCAGGTAGCGCGACACGGGACCGCTCATCCGCGGGCCGATCAGCGGCGCCATCCTGAGCAACGTGACCGCGATCTCCGGCCGCCGACGTCCGAGGCTGCGCGCGTATCCCTCGATCTCGATGATGTCGCGCGCGAAGGCGCCCCGCGGCGGGGTGCGCGCGCTCATCTCCTCGGTGAACTTCGCGGGGTCCTTGGCGCTGCCGCCGTAGACCGCACCGGACGAGCGCACCACCACCTTGCGGACGTCCGGGGACTTCTGGCACACCGCGAACAACTGCATGGCGCCGAGGACGTTCATGTCCTTCATCGCGGCCCTGCTGCCCGACTTCGGGGCCTTCGGGATCGAGGAGGCGTGCACCACGGTGTCGACCCTGGTGTTGCGGATCACCTTGCCGATGAGCGGGTTCCTGATGTCGGCCCGGACGAACTCCGCACGCCCCATCCGGCGCAGCATGTCCTTGCTCGGCGACACGGCATCGACGGCGATGACCCGCTCGATGTTCGGATTCTGCGCGAGCCGGGCCACCAGGAATCCCCCGAGGAAGCGGCTGGCGCCCGTCACCAGGACGACACCCGGCGGCCGCACACCGCGTTCGTTGAGTACCTCCACACCCACCCCTACCTGTTCGGTCGTCCCCTGCGAGCGTAACCATCCTCGACGCAGACCGCACGGCATCTTAACGCGGCCGAAATACCTATTTACCAGGTATTTCGTATCAGCATAGAACGAAGTTCGTCGAGCCGAACCCTGGACGATCGACCAATCGGGCCCTGGAATGCAGCGATGCCCGCCACCTTGCGGTGACGGGCATCGTCGGGGACTTCGCGCCCCAAGCCTGACTCGGCGACTTACTTACCGAGCTTCCTACGCTGCACTCGGGTCCGACGAAGCAGCTTGCGGTGCTTCTTCTTCGACATGCGCTTGCGTCGCTTCTTGATCACTGAACCCATGGCGGGTGTCCCTCACGTTCTTCTCTAGCGGTCCTGCGCACGCCGGTGACGTACGCGTGCGTTACGAATCTGGCGCTCGGCCTCGTATCTGCTAACCCAGCGCCTGATGACACCGGCTGGCTGGCACGACAAGTGATCATCGTACCGGTGCGGCCTCGCTCCGCAGAAACCGAGCTTCGTTCGCCCCCGGACACGCCGCCCGAGGGGAACATCCGGACCGGTCAGCCCGCGTCGAAATACGAGGTTTCCAGGTAGTCGTGCACCGCCTTCGCATGCACTCGGAATGACCGGCCCACCCGCACCGCGGGCAGCTCGCCGTTGTGCACCAACCGGTACACCGTCATCTTGGAGACCCGCATCAGCGTCGCCACCTCGGCGACGGTGAGAAACTGCGTGCCGCCGACCATGGGTTGACCGTCGGGGCTGGGCCCCTTCGACTTACTTGTAGACACCATTAATCCACATACCTCCGGCACGTCTCGCGCCGCCGGCTTCCCCTCCGGCGGAACAGACACGCACGTGCTGTAATCAGCTTAGCGGGACAGATGGGGTTACAGCGACGGGTGTGGAGTACCAATATCTATTCGGTGCCACCACCGAGAACGGCAGACCTGCTCTTCGCGGCCACCAGCGCTTCGTAGAACGCGGTCCGGACCCCGCCCCGCTCGAGCTCACGCAGGGCCGCCGCGGTGGTGCCGCCCGGCGACGTCACGGCGGCGCGCAGATCCGTGGCCGACTCGCCGGACCGGTCGAGCATGGCCGCCGAACCCAGCATCGTCTGCACGACCAACTCGGTCGCGGTGGCCCGGGTCAGGCCGATACCGACGCCCGCGTCGACCATCGCCTCGACGATCAGGAAGAAGTAGGCGGGCCCGGACCCCGACACCGCGGTGACCGCGTCCATCTGCGACTCCGCGACCGCGACCACCTTGCCCACCGACGCGAGGACGTCGGTGACCAGCGCGAGGTGCTCCGGTTTCGCGTACCGCCCTCCCGCGATCACGCTGACACCCTCGCCCACCAGCATCGGGGTGTTGGGCATCACGCGCACCACCGGGAACCCGGCGGGCAGCTTGGCCTCGTACCGGGAGGTCGGCAGACCGGCCACCAGCGAGACCACCATCTGCTCGCGGTCCCCGTCCAGCTCGACCGATGTCAGCTCGGCCATCACTGCATCGACGTCGTTCGGCTTCACCGCGATGACCACGACGTCGGCACCCTCGGCCGCATCGGCGATCGTGGTGGCCCTGATGCCGAACAGTCCCGTCAGTTCGTCCGCCCGTTCGGCCGAGGACTCGGCGACGACCAGATCCTTCGGCGCACGACCCGACTGAAGCAGCCCCGCGATCAGCGCCTCGCCGATCCTGCCGCCACCGATCACTGCAATTCTCGTCATGGTCGCAAGCCTGCCATGCAGCCGTCGGCGGGCGGCTAGTGCCTCGCGCTCGGGCGCGGGCACCAGGGAGGTCCGGCGGGATCAGCCCTTCGGGATCATGGCCAGCTGACGGCTCTGCACCACGGCCTGCCCGGTCTCGTCGAGGACGAGATGGTCCTCCTCGAACCAGGTGTCGCCGAGCACCGTCGCACTGGCCATCACCCGCAGCCAGCCCGGCGCGGGACGACGCCGGAGGTAGGTGGTGAGCTGAACGGTCGGCGCCCACCCGAACATGCCGCGGTTCATCGTCACCGGGGCACTGATGTCACCGGTCATCAGGGCGAAGAGCACCGCGACATCCGGATCGGCCTCGTCCTCGGCGAACGGGCGCACCCACATCCGGTTCACCGGGTCACCCTGCTGCCCGGCCAGGAACAGCGCGGCGGACGGATCGACGCGGAGGTCGCATCCCTTCGCGACGTGCACGATCTGCCCCATCGGATGGTCGGGGGTGATGTGGACGGCGTCGGCGGGCGGCTCGGCGGACAACTCCGCCAGTGCGAGGGGCTCCTGGTGGCGGGGCTCGCCGACGTCCGGGACGCCGAGGGTCACCGCCGCGGACACCGCGACCCTGTCGCCCTGCATCAGGTCCACATCGACCAGGCACACCTGCCTGCCGCGCTTGCGGACGGTGGTCACCAGCCGCACCTCGCCGGGGTCCGGTGCGTTGAGGTAGCCGGCGCTGACCGCGATCGGCTGCATGGCACCGGTGTCGATGGGGCGCTCCGCGCCCGCCGTCTCGTACGGCGCCCGGATCGCATCGCGCGCCGCGGCGGCACACAGGGCCATCATGCAGCCGCCGTGCACCTTCGGCCCGATGGTCCAGATCGGGTCGATCACGGCCCCGAAATTGCCGCCGCCCAGGTCCGTCAGCGTGGTCAGGTCCGCGAACGGGCGGGTCGAGGTGAGCGTGGTGGCGGGTCGGGTCATCGGATTTCCTCTCGGGGTTCGTGCGCGCCCGACGGAGTCGATCCGGCGGGCGGGAAGCTTCTGGACGCGATGTCCTGGTGGGCGAGTCGGCGCATCGCAGCGATCACGGGCTCGTAGATCGCGGTGCCCAGCACGGCATACTCGACGGCCGCCTGGGTGGACGAGGTCGGCATCTGCGCGAGGTCCACCTCCGCGATCCCCATGATGTGCCTGCCGTAGGCGTCGATCCGTTCGTCGGTCATCGGGATGCCGACATCCTCGACCGCCTTCAGGGCCCGCTCGAGCTGGCCGACCGCGGGGAACGCCGGGTCGTAGACCTGCCCCAGCCGATCCAGCAGGCGGCGGGCACGGGGATGATCTCGCCCCTCCGCCTCGGCGTCGTCCGGGTAGGGAGGCAGCGTGGCCACCGCCCGTCCCAGGGTGTCGTAGAGGCCGCCGACGGGTTCGTCGATCAGTCGGATGATCGCGCGGATCTTGTGGATCGGCAGGCCGGCGCCCGCCAGGGCCTTGATCAGCGCGAGGCGCCGCAGGTGTTGTTCGCCGTAGCTGGACTGGGTCGCGCTGGTCGCTTCGCCCGACATCAGGACGCCCTCACGCAGGTAGTACTTGATCGTCGCCAGCGGGAGCCCGGACCGCTCGACGAGCTCGGAGACGCGCATCGACCCTCCTGGTTGACGGAACGATTGGATACTTCTACTATCCAACTTACTGGATAGTTTCGCTATCCAGACGCCCTCAGACTACCCCTCGAACCAGGAGACCCGCCATGGACCCCATCCTCACGATCGTCGTCGGCGTCACCCTCCTCACCGTCGTCGGGATCGCCTTCGGCGGCACCTTCATGCTCCGCGTCATCAGCGGGAAGCAGGGCGCCAACGCCCTGCAGAAGACGATGTTCCGCGCCGGCCACGCGCACGCGGGCGTGCTGGTGACACTCGGACTGGTGGTCGCGCTGCTCACCCAGGTCGCCGGCGTCTCCCCGGGGTGGTCGGCGACCGGATCGATCCTGGTGCTCACCTCGGCGATCTTCGTGCCCACCGGGTTCTTCCTGTCCGTGATCGGCACCGAACCCGAACGCCCGAACGCCTGGATCCGGTCGGTGTGGATCGGGTTCGGAGTACTGGTGGCGGGGCTGATCGTCGCCGGGATCGCGGTGATCGCCGCGGGCGTCGGCGCGCTCTGACGGCCGTCGCTACGAGCGCGCGCCCACCGACAGGTGCTCGCGGGCAAAGGCGAGCGACTGCGCGAGCATCGACGACCGCTCCGCCGTGGTGCGCGCGTTCTGGGTGTTGATCTCCAGCACCGCCTGCCCGTCGAAGCCGCTCTCGACGAGCTGCCTGCACACCTGTGCGCACGGCTGATTGCCGTGCCCGGGAATCAGGTGCTCGTCGACGGACGCGCCCCGCCCGTCCGCCAGGTGCAGGTGGGTCAGCCCCGAGCCCATCCGCCGGGCCAGGTCGAGGGCGTCCATGCCCGCGGTCGCCGTGTGCGAGAGATCCAACGTGTAGTGGGCGTGGCCGCTGTCGGTCGGATCGTAGGACGGCGCGAACGCGGACACCCCGGGACCGGGCCCGCCCCGCTTCTCGAGCCGTTCGGCCGACTTCGCGCGCTTGCCCCAGAAGCGATCGGCGCGCATCGGGAACATGTTCTCCACGGCGACCGCCACGTCGCTCCGCTCCTCGAGCTCGCGCACCTGGTCGGCGAAGCCCTCGGAGTACTTGCGCTGCCATCGAAACGGCGGATGCACGACGACGGTGTGCGCTCCGAGCACCTCGGCGGCGCGGACCGATTTCTCCAGCTTGGCGACCGGGTCCGCGCCCCACACCCGCTGCGAGATCAACAGGCACGGCGCGTGCACCGCCTGCACGGGGACGGCGTACTTGCGGACCAGCGCCTTGACCGCGTCCATGTCCTGGCTCACCGATTCCGCCCAGACCATCAGCTCGATGCCGTCGTAGCCCAGCTCGGCGGCGTATTCGAAGGCCGCCTCGGTGTTCTGTGGATAGACCGACGCAGTCGAGAGACCGACGAGAACCTTGCGCGTCCCGGTTCGGGATCCGTCCATCGCCACCTCGGTCAGGTCGTGAGCAGAAAGGCGAGCGGACCGATCGTCACGAACACGCCGACGATGATCGCGATCAACAGACTCACCAGGTCATCGGTCTGCCGCAGGATCCGGACCACCGCCACCAGGCCGGCGATCACCAGCACGGCGAGGACCAGCGCCACCCAGGGCAACACATCCCACAGCTTTTCGAAGCCCTTGAACAGCAGCCCACCGACCAGCAGGGCGACGATGCCCTGACCGATCAGGACCGCCCACTCGCGGGCCGCCTGCTTGTCGTTTCGATCGGACGGCGCGTCGTCGACGACTTCGTCCGCCGCCCGGTCCGCCGAATCGGCCGGCTCCGCGGACCCCAGCACCGCTCCCTCGCGCGCCGAATCCTCGGCAACCGATTCCTTGAGCGCTCGTTCCTTGAGCGCCGACGCGGTGGGAGCGGACGTCTTCGGTACGACGACCCGTGGGATCTCGCCGGTGACGTGCACCAGCGCCCTGGCCTCCTCCAGCGTCTCCCGACGGGAGGTGCCTGCCGCCCTGGCCTGGCGCATGAGGTCGCCCTCGACACTCGACCCGGACAGCAACGCCGGTTCGCGGACGGGGGTGTACGGCACGAATCCGGGACGCGGGGCGGGCGGAATCTCCGCGGCGGGCATGGCCGAGGTCTTCGGCTGATCCGCGATCGGCGCGCGCATGGAGGTCTCGGGCCTGACCTTGGGCGCCTCGGCCGGTGCGGGCGGGACGCTCACCCGACCGAAGGAGCCGGACTGCGAACCGTACTGCGGCGGCAGGGCGGCCACCGTTGTCGCCGATGTGGCATCGGGCGTCGCGGCAGCGCGATACTGCGTGGGCGTCGCGGCCACGGGGGCGACCGGCGCGGGCGCGGGTGCGGGGGCCACCGGGGCGGACACGGGCGCGACCGGCTCGACCTTCGGCACCTCGAACTCGGGCACCTCGAACTTGGGAGCTTCGAACTTCGGCGTCTCGCCCCTCGGCACCTCGGGGACGGGCGGGATGGTCGGCCGCTCGCGTTCGGGGACCGTGTAGCGCGCGACGACCGGAGACACGGGCGAGCGGTCCGCGCGGCGGGACCGGGGCTGCGGGGCGGGCTGGGGCGGCGCGGCGGGCTCGGGCGGCGCGGCGGGTTGGGGCGGTGTGACCGCGGCGGGCGCGGGCGGTGACACGGGTTCGGGCGGTGAGAGAGACACGGGCGGCGACACAGGTTCGGGCGGTGAGACGGGCGCGGGCGGTGCGACCGACAGGTCGGGAACCTCGGGAATCGTGTGCCGCGAGTCCTCGGGCGGCCGGATCACAGGGATCTCGCCGGTCAGCTCGGCAACGCTGATCCCGCCACCGGCGACTCCTCGACGGCGTCGTCCACCGCGCGACTCGACCTGCTGGCCGTTCCTCGCCAGCAGCTCGGCAACTGAGATCTGCCCGGTGTCCTCGGATCCTTCGCTCATCGCGCACTCACCACCAGTTCTCCGCCCATCTCGGTATCCAGCTTCCGCAGGATCAGCCCCTCACGCAGAGCCCAGGGGCAGATCTCCAGCGAGTCCACCGACAGTGCCCGCATGCTTGCCTCCGCAATCAGTGCGCCCGCCACGATCTGCTGTGACCGATCCGAGCTCACACCCTCCAATTCTGCGCGGTCCGACATCGTCATCCTAGAAATGAACGCGATCAGTTGACGCAGACCGCCGGCAGTCAGTGTCCTCTGAACCCGCGGTCCGGCGGCGGAAGGTGCCGCCCCGGTGAGTCGCGCCAGCGACCGGAACGTCTTGGACGTCCCGACGACCCGGTCCGGCTCTCCGGCGGCGCGCAGGGCCTTGGCCGGCTCGACCAGCTCCGCGTCGAGCCAATCGCGCAACACCGCCACCCTGCGCTTGCCGGGCGGGTCGGCCTGCAACCAGTCCCGGGTCAAGCGGCCGGCGCCGAGCTGGAGGGAGAACGCGACGTCCGGGTCCTCGTCGCCGCCGGAGGTCAGTTCCAGCGAGCCACCGCCGATGTCGAAGTTCATGATCCGGCCCGCGCTCCAGCCGTACCAGCGCCGCACCGCGAGAAAGGTCAGCCGCGCCTCGTCGACACCGGACAACACCTCCAGCGCCACCCCGGTCTCGTCGCGGACGCGGGCCAGCACAGCCTCGGAGTTGTTGGCGTCCCGGACGGCCGAGGTGGCGAAGGCCATCAGCTCGCCGCAGCCGGACGTCGTGGCGATACTCGAGAAATCCTGTACCGCCGCGACCAGCTTGTCGGCCCCGGACACGGTGATGTCGCCGCGGTCGTCGGTGTTCTCGGCGAGCCGCAGTGTCGACTTGGTGGAGCTCATCGGCGTCGGGTGTGCGCCCCTGTGGGCATCCACCACGAGTAGATGAACCGTGTTGCTTCCGACGTCGAGTACCCCTAACCGCACGTGACCACGGTACTGGGTCTACCGTCGAGACTTGTGACAGCAGGCAACACCACGCCCGATTCGAAGATGGAGCCGACTCCGGAAGTCGACCCCGACTTCCCCCGTGAGTGGATCGAATTCGTGGACCCCGCCAACGCGGAACATCTCGTGGTGGCGGACCTGACCTGGCTGCTTTCGCGCTGGACCTGCGTGTTCGGCACGCCTGCGTGCCAGGGCACCGTGGCGGGACGCCCCGACGACGGCTGCTGCTCGCACGGCGCCTTCCTCTCCGACGCCGACGACAAGGCCAAGCTCGACCGGTCAGTGAAACTGCTCACGAAGCGGGACTGGCAGTTCATGGAGAAGGGTCTCGGGAAGAAGGGGTACGTCGAGGAGGACGATCTCGACGACGAGCCCGCGCTGCGCACCAGGCGCTACCAGGGGGCGTGCATCTTCCTCAACCGGCCCGGATTCGAGGGCGGGATCGGCTGTGCGCTGCACTCGATGGCCCTGCGCAAGGGCATCGAGCCGCTCGAGGTCAAGCCGGACGTCTGCTGGCAGCTGCCCGTCCGCCGCACCCAGGACTGGGTGGAGCGGCCGGACGGCTCGCAGATCCTCAAGACCGTCATCACCGAGTACGACCGCCGCGGTTGGGGCGAGGGCGGTGAGGACCTGCACTGGTATTGCTCGGGCTCGCCGGACGCGCACGTCGGATCGAAGCCGGTGTGGCAGAGCTATGCCCCCGAGCTGACGGAGCTGCTCGGTAAGCCCGCGTACGAGGAGCTGGCCAAGCATTGCCGTCGGCGCGCGGGGCTGGGCCTGATCGCCGTGCACCCGGCGACGACCGCCGCGCAGGCGAAGGCGGCCGGCCAGGAGTAACGGCGGACGGGGCCGCTCGATCCACCCCGGTCTACGTCGACAACCCCTTCTAGCCGTCGAGCCCGAGCGCGCGGGCCAGCACCGGCCACGAACGGTGCAGTGCCTCCTGCCAGTACCCCCACGAGTGGGTTCCCGTCGGGCGCAGGTCCACCTCCGCCGGGATCCCGAGCTCTCCGAGCCGCTGCACCAACCGCTGCGTGCAGTGGTTGGTCGCGGCCTCGATCGCCCCGCCGACCACGATCTGGTCCGCCAGCGGCGGTGATGCGGCGGGCCGGTTCGCGCCCGGTTCCTCGAACGGGCCCGGGAGACCGCTGCCGCTCGAGATGAACAGTTCCAGCCCGCGCAGCTTCTCGGCGTTGACGTACGGGTCGTGCCGGACCCAGTCCGGGTCGTCGGTCGGGCCCCACATGTTGCGGGTGTCGCCGCCGCCCGCGCCCTCGACGACGACGCGCACCATGGCCTGCCCGACCGGGTCGCTGGTCATCGCGCAGCCGCTGTACGAGGCGACGCCTCGGTAGAGCCCGGGCGCCTGGATCGCCAGGTCCAGGACCGAACCGGCCGACATCGACAGCCCGCCGATCGCGTTGACACCGTTGGCGCCGAGCGCCGCGTCCAGCACCGGTGGCAGCTCCTCGGTGAGGAAGGTCTGCCACTGGTTGCGGCCGAGCTCCGGGTCGTCGCGACGCCAGTCGGTGTAGTAGCTGATGTACCCGCCGACAGGGATCACGACGTTCACGTTCTTGTCGCCGAAGAAGTCGACGATGTCGGTCTGGCGAATCCAGTTCGCGCCGTCCTCCCCACCGCCGGCGCCGTTGAGCATGTACAGCGTCGGGCGGGCGGCGCTGGTGTCGGCCGGTCGGAGCACCTGCAGCTCCACCACCTCGTTCATCGAGGGCGAGTGCACGAAGACGTTCCAGCGCCGGTCGCCGACGCGCTCGATGTGGTCGAGCGCGGCGACCCCGGGCGTCGCCGGAGCGGGGGTCTGCGCCGCCGCGACAGGCGCGCCGGCCAGCCCCATCACGATGGCCGCGGCCAGGCCCGCCACCGCATTCCGCAATCTCACCGGTCGATCTCCGATCGCTTGGTCTGCCTGAGGTCGTCGTCGAGGTGGTCGCCGAGCACCGGCCCGATCACCTCGATCGCCGACGGGGAGGTCATCTGCCAGTGCGTGGCCTCGACCGGGTGCTCGTCGATC
This sequence comes from Rhodococcus daqingensis, assembly GCF_042665615.1. NCBI lineage: Bacteria > Bacillati > Actinomycetota > Actinomycetes > Mycobacteriales > Nocardiaceae > Rhodococcus > Rhodococcus daqingensis. Next base: position 326,433 of record NZ_JBHTCS010000017.1, read on the forward strand.
TCGCCCGTGACGAACGGGCGCCAGGAGTCGGCGGCACCCGCCGGATCCGCCGCGGCGGTGAACACCAACACATCGCCGTCGAACACACCCGGACGGTGACGGCCCATCAGCGCGTCGTTGCGTTCGGCCGCGGCGAACAGCCGGCGCGCGTGCTCCCGGGTCAGTCCGGGGAACGAGCCGTCGTCGACGAGGTCGAGGACCGTCACGGGGTCGAGCAGGTCGGCATGGAGGTCACCGAGATCGTCGGCCGCGATCCCGAGCCCGGCGAGCAGGTCGTCCGGACGGATCGGGTCGCCCGGCTCGTCCACCGGAATCGCGTAGCTGTCGAGCAGCACCAGCGAGCCCACCCGCTCCCCCGCCGTCTGCAGCTCGACGGCCATCGCCTGGGCGATCACCCCGCCGAGCGACCAGCCGACGAGATGATAGGGGCCCTGCGGCTGGATCCGCTGTATCTCCTGGAGATAGCGGGCGGCGAGCTCGTCGATCGACGCCGGCTCCGCCTCCTCCCTCAGCAGACCCGGCACCTGCAGGCCGTACAGCGGGCGATCGGCACCCACGTGCGCGGCGAATCCCGTATAGCACCAGGACAACCCGACGATCGGGTGGACGAAGAACACCGGCTCGGACTCGCCCGTCTCCCGAATCGGGAACACGATGTCGAGACCCGAGTCGCCCACCTGCCCGTCCGACGCGTCGATCCGTGCCGCGATCGAGGCCGGGGTCGGATCGACCAGCAGCCACTGCAGCGACACCGGAGCCGCCAGCGCCGACCGCAGGTGCGTGAGCACCCGCATCGCCGACAGCGAGTTGCCACCGAGGTCGAAGAAGTCGTCGTCCGCGCCCACCCGGTCCGCACCGAGCACCGCGGCGAACGCCTCGGCGACCGCCCGCTCGGTCGGGCTGCCCGGCTCCCGGTACCGCACCGTCCGGGACGCGAATTCCGGTGTCGGCAGCGCCTTCTCGTCCAGCTTCCCGGTCGGCGTCAACGGGACCGCCTCGATCTCGACGATCGCCGCGGGCACCATGTGCCGGGGCAGGAACTCCGAGACGAACGCGGCGACCCGGTCGGGACTCAGCTCCGCACCGTCCCGCGCGACCAGGTAGGACACGAGTGCCGCATCCCCGTTCGGCATCCGGCGGCCCAGGGTGACCGCGAACTCGACGTCCGGGTGATCCTGCATCGCCGCGTCGATCTCGCCGAGCTCGATGCGATGCCCCCGGATCTTGACCTGGTGGTCGCTGCGCCCGCTGTACTCGAGTTCCCCGGCACCGGTCCAGCGCACCACGTCACCGGTGCGGTACATCCGATCGCCCGGCGCGCCATGGGGATTCGCGACGAACCGCTCGGCGGTCAGCGCGTGCCTGCCGTGATAGCCGCGGGCCAGCGCGGGCCCGGCCACGTAGAGCTCGCCGGACACCCCCACCGGCACCGGACGCAGCCGCGCGTCCAGCACCATCACCTCGAAGCCGCGCACCGGGACACCGATCGTGACCGCACGCCCGGTCTCGAGGTCGCCGACGGTGGAGATGTCGGTCGCCTCGGTGGGTCCATACCCGTTGAGCATGTTCCGGCCCGGCTGCCACCGCGCCACCAGCTCCGCGTTGCACGCCTCGCCACCGACACCGAGCACCCTCAGGTCCGTGAGCCCGGCGGGGTCCATCGACGAGAGCATCGCCGGCGTGATCAGCGCGTGGCTGACCCCGCGCTCGCGCATGAGGTTCGACAGGTCCTCGCCCCCGAGGATCGACGGCGGGGTGATGACCAGCGTGGCCGACGCCGACAGCGCCGAGATCATCTCGCCCACCGCCATGTCGAAGCTCGGCGAGGTGTTGTGCAGGAACCGCGAATCCGCCGTCACCCGATAGTGCTCACGCCGCTCCGCCGCCAGGTTCGCCAGGCCGGCGTGGGTCACCACCACGCCCTTCGGCTTCCCCGTCGAACCCGACGTGTAGATCATGTACGCCGGATTCTCGGATCGCACCGCCACCGCCGGCGAGAACGGTGCGGCCGATTCCGCGTCCAGATCCAGCTCGTCCAACGTCAGCCAGGCCACCGAGCCCGGCAGGCCCTCGCCCTCACCGGACCGCGTGATGCCCAGCACCGCACCGGAATCCGACACCATGTGCTCGATCCGCTCGGCCGGGTACGTCGGATCCACCGGCACGAACGCCGCACCCGTCTTCGCGACCGCCCACACCGCCAGCACCGACTCCGCCGACCGCGTCAGCGCCAGCGCCACGAAGTCCTCCGGCCCCACTCCCCGCCCGGCCAGCACCCGCGCCAACCGGTCCGACCACGCGTCGGCCTCCCGGTAGCTGTACCCGCGGCCCTCCCAACTGATCGCGATCCCGTCCGGGTTCGCCCGCACCGCGGATTCCACCAGCCCGGCCAGCGTGACGGCGGGGACCGTGGGGAGCCCGCGCACCGGCGCGAGCGCGACGGCTTCGGCGGCATCGAGCACGTCGAGGTCGCCGACCGGGGTCTGCGGCCGGTCGAGCGCCGCGGTGAGCACCCGGACGAACCGATCCGCCATCGCCACCACCGTGGCGCGGTCGAACAGGTCCGTGGCATAGGTGAGGCCGCCGGTCATGGCCTCGCCCTCCGCGCCCTCCGCGAGGGTGAGCGCGAGGTCGAACTGGGCGGCGTGCGCCTCGAACGGCAACGCGGACACGGTCAGTCCCGGTAGCTCGAAGGCGGTCTCACCGCGGTGCTCGACCGCGAACGCAACCTGGAACAACGGCGAGTGCGCCTGCGTCCGCACCGGGGCGAGCACGTCGACGAGTCGCTCGAACGGGACGTCGGTGTTCCCGAGCGCCGCGAGGTCGTCCTCCCGGACCCGGCCCAGCATCGTCGCGAAGCTCTCCGCGGGGTCGACCCGGGCACGCAGCACGAGGGTGCCGACGAACATGCCGACGAGGTCGTCGAGCGCGGCCTCCCCACGACCGCTGATCGGTGTGCCCACCGCGATGTCCTCGGTGCCGGACAGCCGGGCGAGCAGGACCGCGAACGCGGCGTGCAACACCATGAACGAGGTCGCGCCGTGCGCGCGCGCCAGCGTCGCCACCGCCGCGACGGTGCCGGGGTCCAGCTCGAAGCGCACGGAGTCGCCGCGGTGCGAGGCGATCGCGGGCCGCGGCCGGTCGGTCGGCAGCTCCAGCAGGTCCGGCAGCCCGGCCAGCGTCCGCTTCCAGAACCCGATCTGCCGCGCGGCCACCGAGTCCGGATCCGATTCCTCGCCGAGGGCGGCGCGCTGCCAGATCGCGAAGTCCGCGTACTGCACCGGCAGCGAGGCCCACGCGGGTGCCTGCCCCGCCGCGCGGGCGACATAGGCCGCCATCACGTCCCGGGCCAGCGGACCCATCGAGATGCCGTCTCCCGCGATGTGGTGGACCACGATCACCAACGCGTGCTCGTCGTCCCGCACGCGCAGGAGGCGCCCCCGCAGCGGCACGGCTGCGCTCACGTCGAATCCCTCGGCCATGGTCCGCAGGACCACCGCGCGCAGCGACTCGGAGTCGACGCCGACGGGGGTGAGGTCGAGTTCGACGGCATCGGCCGGGAGCACCACCTGCACCGGACCGTCCCCGTCGTCGGGGTAGACCGTGCGCAGCGACTCGTGCCGCTCGAGCACGTCACGCACCGCCGCGCCCAACGCGTCGACGTCCAGGGCGCCGTCGAGGCGGATCGCCAGCGGGATGTTGTAGGCCACCGACTCGGGAGCCAGCTGGTTGAGCACCCACATCCGGGTCTGTGCCAGCGACAACGGGATCCGGCCGGGACGTGCGACCGGCATCAGCGCCGGGCGGTCGATCCGGCGCGTCGACTCGAGCGCCGCGGCCAGGCCCGCCACGGTGGGCGCGTCGAACAGCGCCCGCACCGCCAGTGCCACCCCGGCGTCGGCGCCGATCCGGGCGACGATCCGCGTCGCGGACAGCGAGTTGCCGCCGAGGTCGAAGAAGTCGTCGTCGGCTCCCACCCGCTCCACGCCGAGCACCTCGGCGAACACCCCGGCCACCACCCGCTCCGCCGCGGTGCCCGGCTCGCGGTACTCGGGGGTGTGGGACGCGAACTCCGGTGTCGGCAGCGCCTTCTCGTCCAGCTTCCCGGTCGGCGTCAACGGCAGCGCGTCGATCACCACGACCGCCGACGGCACCATGTACCGCGGCAGCGACTCGGCGAGCCGGGCGGTCACCTCCACCGCCGCCGGCGCCTGGCCCGGTTGCGGAACCAGGTAGGAGACCAGGGCGGTGTCGCCGGCAGGCGTCACCCGCCCGAGGGTGACGGCGAAGTCGATGCCGTCCTGCGCGACCAGCACCGCGTCGATCTCGCCGAGTTCGATGCGGTGCCCCCGGATCTTGACCTGGTGGTCGCTGCGACCGTGGTACTCGAGTTCGAGCCTGTCCCCCGAGGACCGCGACGCTCCGCTGCCGATCCAGCGCACCACGTCACCGGTGCGGTACATCCGATCGCCCGGCGCACCATAGGGATTCGCCACGAACCGCTCGGCGGTCAGGCCGTGCCGGCCGTGATAGCCGCGGGCCAGCGCGGGACCGGCCACGTAGAGCTCGCCGGACACCCCCACCGGCACCGGACGCAGCCGCGCGTCCAGCACCAGGGCCTCGAAGCCGCGCACCGGGACACCGATCGTGACCGGCCTGCCTGCGATCAGGTCCGCGACCGTCGAGATGTCCGTCGCCTCCGTCGGGCCATACCCGTTGAGCATGGTCCGGCCCGGCTGCCACCGGGCGACCAGTTCGGCACCGACGGCCTCGCCGCCCACGCCGAGCACTGCCAGGTCCTCGAGACCCCGCGGATCCATCGATGCCAGCATCGCCGGCGTGATCAGGGCATGGGTGACCCGCCGGGCCCGCATCAGCTCCGCGACCTCGTCGACCGGGCTGGCCGGCGGGGCGATGACCAGGGTCGCGGACGCCGACAGCGCCGAGATCATCTCGCCCACCGCCATGTCGAAGCTCGGCGAGGTGTTGTGCAGGAACCGCGAATCCGCCGTCACCCGATAGTGCTCACGCCGCTCCGCCGCCAGGTTCGCCAGACCGGCGTGGGTCACCACCACACCCTTCGGCTTCCCCGTCGAACCCGACGTGTAGATCATGTACGCCGGGTTCGCGAGCGAAGCCTCGACGAGGTCGACCGCGTCGAATCGTGCCGCGGCCCCCGGGGCGGTCTCGTCGAGTAGCACCCAGTCGAGGCCGGCGGGCAGGTCAGTGCCGTCGGCTGCGGTGGTGATGCCCAGCACCGCACCGGAATCGGCGAGCATGTGCTCGATCCGCTCGGCCGGATAGGTCGGATCCACCGGCACGAACGCCGCACCCGTCTTCGCGACCGCCCACACCGCCAGCACCGACTCCGCCGACCGCGTCAGCGCCAGCGCCACGAAGTCCTCCGGCCCCACTCCCCGCCCGGCCAGCACCCGCGCCAGCCGTTCCGACCACTCGTCGGCCTCCCGGTAGGTCCAGGACCGCTCGCGCCAGAGCAGCGCCGTGCCCTCGGGATTCGCGGCGACCGCATCCGCGATGAGATCGGCCAGTCGACGCGGTCGCACGGCCGGCAGGCCGCACACCGGGGTCAGCCGGGCGCGCTCGTCCGGGGCGAGCAGTTCCAGTTCGCCCACCACGGTGCCGGGCTCGGCCACGGCCGACGACAGCACCCGGACGAACCGGGCGGCCAGGTCTGCCGCCGTCGATGCGTCGAACAGGTCGGTCGCGAAGCGCAGCGATCCGGACAGCCCGCCGTCCGGGTCCTCGACCTCGGTCAGGGTGAGGGCCAGGTCGAAGTGGGCGACCTCGGCCCGGAACGGGTACGCCCCGACCGTGAGGCCTGGCAGCTCGAAGGTGGTGTCCTCGCGGTGCTCGTAGGCCAGGGCCACCTGGAACAGCGGCGAGTGCGACTGCGCGCGGGCAGGCGCGAGCACCTCGACGAGCCGCTCGAACGGGATGTCGGTGTTCCCGAGCGCCGCGAGGTCGCCCTCGCGGATCCGGCCCAGCAGGTCCACGAACCGCTCCGACCGATCGACCCGGGCACGCAGCACCACGGTGCCGACGAACATGCCGACCAACTCGTCCAGGGCTGCCTCACCGCGGCCACCGACGGGAGTGCCGACGGCGATGTCCTCGCCCCCGGACAGCCGGGCCAGCAGCACCGCGAACGCCGCGTGCAACACCATGAACACCGATGCGCCGTGCGCGCGGGCGAGATCCCGGACGGTTGCGAGCACCTCGGCGTCGATCTCGAACTCCACGGAATCGCCGCGGTGCGAGGCGATCACGGGTCGCGGCCGGTCGGTCGGCAGCTCCAGCAGGTCCGGCAGCCCGGCCAGCGTCCGCTTCCAGAACGCGATCTGCGAGGCCGCCATCGAGCCCGGGTCCGACTCCTCGCCGAGCAGCGCGCGCTGCCAGATCGCGAAGTCCGCGTACTGCACGGGCAGCGGCGCCCACGCGGGTGCCTGCCCAGCCGCACGGGCGATGTACGCCGCCATCACGTCCCTGGCCAGCGGACCCATCGACACCCCGTCGCCGCTGATGTGGTGCACGGCGAGGACGAGCACGTGCTGCGGAGCGGAGTGCTCCGAGTCCTCCGCCCTGGCCGGCCGTAGCAGCGCGCCCCGGATCGGGACCTCGGCCGCCACGTCGAAGCCGCGGCCGAGGATCGCCCGCACACGTTCGGGCAGGTCCGGCCCGGCGATCTCCGCCGGGTTCAGGTCGAGCTCCACCCGGTCGGCGGGCAGCACCACCTGGACGGGTCCGTCCCCGTCGTCGGGGTAGACCGTGCGCAGCGACTCGTGCCGCTCGAGCACGTCACGCACCGCGGCGGTCAGGGCATCGACGTCGAGGCTGCCCTCGAGCCGGATCGCGAGCGGGATGGTGTAGGCAGGCGATTCGGGGTCGAACCGGTTGAGGAACCACATCCTGGTCTGGGCCAACGACAACGGGATCCGGTCGGGGCGCGGCGCCGCCACCAATGCGGGGCGGTCGGTGCGCCTGGCCGCCTCGACCGCCGCGGCGAGCGCGGCTACCGTCGGGGCCTCGAACACGGTGCGCAGGGCCAGGGTGGCGCCCGTCGCCGCGTTGACCCGCCCGATCACCCGGGTCGCGGACAGCGAGTTGCCACCGAGGTCGAAGAAGCTGTCGTCCGCGCCGACCGGGTCGGTACCGAGCACGTCCCCGAACACCGCGGCGACCAGGATCTCGGACTCGGTGGTCGGGGCCCGGAACTCCGCGGCCTCGAACTCCGGCCGCGGCAGCGCCTTCCGGTCGAGCTTGCCGGCAGTGCCCAGCGGGAACTCGTCCAGCACAAGGATGGTGGCCGGCACCATGTACCCGGGCAGCCTCACGGCGAGCGCCGCCCTCAGCACGGACGGATCGGGCTGCGCGCCCGTCCCGACGACGTACCCGATCAGCCGGTCCTCCACGGCCGACACCGCGGACTGGGCGACCCCGGGCTGCGCGGCGAGCGCCGACTCGATCTCGCCGAGTTCGATCCGCAGCCCACGGATCTTCACCTGGAAGTCGGTGCGACCCAGGTAGATCAGGCTCCCGTCCGGACCGCGCTTGACCAGGTCGCCGGTGCGGTACATCCGGGCACCACCCTCGAACGGGTTGGCCACGAAGCGGTCCGCGGTCAGGTCGACACGGCCGTGGTAGCCGCGGGCCAGCTGGTGCCCGGCCAGGTACAGCTCACCGGGGACGCCGACCGGCACCGGCCGCAGCCGCGCGTCGAGCACGTGGGCGCTGGTGTTCCACACCGGTCGCCCGATCGGCACGGAACCCGCGACCGGACCGGTGATCTGGTGGAACGTGGTGGTGATCGCAGCCTCGGTGGGGCCGTAGGTGTTGTGGACCGCGCCCGCGGTGCACTCACGCAACTGTGCGGCCAGTTCCGGGGTGAGCTCCTCGCCACCCGCGAACAGGTGTCGCAGCGAGGCCAGCGCGCCGCCCTCGCCCTCGGCGATCAGCGCCGCCAACACCGAGGGCACGAACTCGGCGACCGTGATCCGGTGCTCGCGCATGATCGAAGCCAGGTAGTCCAGCTCCCGGTGCCCACCCGGCCGGGTGATCACCAGCCGGGCGCCGACGGTCAGCGGCAGGAAGCACTCCCATACCGACACATCGAAGGTGAACGGGGCCCGCTGCATGATCCGGTCCGCGGCGTCCACATCGTATTCGTCGGCGAGCCAACGCAACTGGTTCACGATCGCCGCGTGCGACACGGCTACACCCTTCGGGCGTCCCGTCGAACCGGACGTGTAGATCACGTACGCGATGTGCTCCGGCCGCAGCGATGCGGACCGCTCGTCGTCGGTAATCGGCCCGTCGTCGTGGGAGTCAAGTTCCAGCTCGTCGAGCAGCAGGCACTCGACGGTCTCGGGCAGCACGTACCGGTGCCTGCTGTCGGTGAGCACCAGCGCGGGCGCGGCCGACTCCAGCACGTAGGAGATCCGGTCGGTCGGGTGCTCGGGGTCGATCGGCACGTACGCGCCGCCGGCCCGCACGATGGCGTGCATCGCGGTCAGCATCGCCACCGACCGCTCGGTGGCGAGGCCCACCAGCACGTCCGGGCCAACCCCCCGCTCGATCAGGTGCCGGGCCAGCCGGCTGACCCTGGCGTCGAACTCGCGGTACGAGAGCCGCTCGTCCTCGAACACCACCGCCGTCGACTCGGGACTGTCGGCGGCACCGTCGGCGAGCAGGTCCGCGAGGGTCGCGGGCGCGGCGGGCCGCGCCGTGGCGTTCCAGGATTCGTCGGCGGCTGTGCGGGTGGCGGGGTCCTCGACGTCGAGGTCGCCGACGGCGGTGCGCGGGTTCGCCACCGCGGCGGCGAGCAGGACCACGAACCCGTCGCCCAGCCGCGCGGCGGTGGCGGCGTCGAACAGGTCCGTCGCGTAGGTCAGGTGCACCTCGAGGCCCGCGGGCCGACCGGCCTCGTCGCGGGCGTCCACGCACACGACGTCGAGGTCGAACTGTGTCGTGTCGATCGACAGGTCGACCGGCGCGATCCGGAGGTCGCCGAGTTCGAGGTCCGGGTGGACCATGTTCTGGAAGGCGAGGCTCACCTGGAACAGCGGTGAATACGACTGTGAGCGAACCGGATCGAGCACCTCGACAATCCGCTCGAACGGCACGTCCGCGTTGTCGAAGGCGGCCAGGTCGTTCTCGCGTACCCGGCCCAGCAGCTCCGCGAACCCGGAGTCGGGGTCGACCCGCGTGCGCAGCACCAGGGTGCCGACGAACATGCCGATCAGGTCGTCGAGTTCGGCCTCACCGCGGCCGGCGATCGGGGTGCCGATCACGATGTCCTCGGTGCCCGAGAACCGTGCCAGCAGGGCCGCAAGGGCCGCGTGCACGACCATGAACGCGGTGGCGCCGTGTGCCTGGGCGAGTTCCTCGATCGCCCGGTGCAGCGGCGCCCCGAGCGCGAGGGTGTGGGTGGCGCCGCGGTTCGACGCCACCGCGGGCCGCGGCCGGTCCAGCGGCAGCTCGAGCACGTCGGGCAGGTCCGCGAGCGCGGCGCGCCAGTGGTCGAGTTGCCGCGAGATCACGCTGTCCGAATCGGACTCGGAGCCGAGCACCGCCGAGCGCCACAGCGCGAAGTCGGCGTACTGCACGGGCAGCGGCGCCCAGGACGGTGCGCTGCCGTTGGTGCGGGAGGCGTAGGCCAGCGCCACGTCCCGGACCAGGGGTCCTGTGGAGAAGCCGTCGGCGGCGATGTGGTGCACCACGACGACGAGCACGTGGTCGACAGGAGCGGAGCCTGCGGAGCGACCAGAGGACACGGGAGCGGAGCCCGCGGAGCGACCAGAGGACACCGAAGGAGTCGCCGCACCGTCCTCCGTCACGCGCAGCAGCCGCGCCCGCAGCGGCACCTCGGCGGTCACGTCGAACGGGGTGCGCACCAGCGCACGGACCGCCTCGGCCAGCTCGTGCGCCGCGACGGCCACCGGGGTCAGGTCGACGGCGCCCGCCGGGGCGGCGAGCACCACCTGGTGGCCGGACCCGTCGTGCTCGGGATAGACGGTGCGCAGCACCTCGTGCCGGGCCACCACGTCGCCGACCGCGGCCTGCAGCGCGGCCACGTCGAGTTCACCGGACAGCCGCAGGACCACCGGGATGTGGTACGCCGACGATTCGGGGGCGAACCGGTTGAGGAACCACATCCGGGACTGCGCCTGCGACAGCGGGATCCGGTCCGGGCGAGGCCCCGCGACCAGCGCGGGCCTGGCTCCGGTTCCGGCGCCTGCGGCGAGGCGGGCGGCCAGTGCCTCGACGGTGGGGGCCTCGAACAGCTCGCGCACCGGCACCGGCACATCCAGCGCCCGGGACAGTCGTGCCGCCACCTGCGTCGCGACCAGCGAGTTGCCGCCGAGCGCGAAGAAGTCGTCGTCGGCACCGACCCGCGGGGCGCCGAGGATCTCCGCGAACACCGCCGCCACGACCCGTTCGGTCGGAGTGGACGGAGCACGGAACACCTTCGCCTCGAACACCGACGCGGGCAACGCCTTCCGGTCCAGCTTGCCGGAGGTGTTCAGCGGGAACTCGCCGAGCACCAGGATCGCCTCGGGCAGCATGTAGCTCGGCAGCGAGGCGGAGGCATGAGCCTTCAGGTCCCCGGCATCGAGAACCGCGCCCGGCGCGGGGACCACGTATGCGACCAGCCGATCCCCCGTGGCCGTCGGGACGACCAGGACCGCGGCACCGAGCACACCCTCGTGCGACTGCAGCGCCGTCTCGATCTCGCCCAACTCGATCCGCTGACCACGGAACTTCACCTGGAAGTCGGTGCGACCGATGTACTCGAGGCCACCGTCACCGCTCCAGCGCACCAGGTCCCCGGTGCGGTACATCCGCTCACCGGACGTGGAGAACGGGTCGGCCACGAAACGGTCACTCGTCAGATCCAGCCGACCGACGTAGCCGCGGGCCAACTGCACGCCCGCCAGGTAGAGCTCGCCCGACACACCCGCGGGGACCGGGTGCAGCCGCGAATCCAGCACGTAGACCCGCGAGTTCCACTCCGGCACACCGATCGACACCGAACCACCCGCAGCGGTCCCGGTGACGTCGGCGTAGGTGATCGACACCGCCGCCTCGGTCGGTCCGTACAGGTTGTGCACCCGCCCACCCGAGACACGGGCGAAGTCGTCCACGGTGGCCGCGGGCAACGCCTCACCGATCACGAACACGTGCCGCAGCGACGCGAGGTCCGCACGGGAAACGGCCGCGGTGAAGACCGACAGCATCGACGGCACGAAGTCCGTGACCGTCACACCTCGCTCCCGGATGACGCCGGCAAGGTAGGCCGGGTCCCGGTGCCCGTCCGCGGTCGCGAGTACGAGTGTCGCGCCGGCCCGCAGCGGCAGGAAATACCCCCACAACGAGACGTCGAACGTCGTTGCGGTCTTCTGCAAGTACACGTCCGACGCATCGAGACCGTACTCGTCCGACATCCAGGCGATCTGGTTCACGATCGCCCGATGCGAGACCGCGACGCCCTTCGGCCTACCCGTCGAACCCGACGTGAAGATCACATACGCGACGTCATCAGGGAGCACGGCCGCTCGCCGCTCCGAATCAGCGAGAGGAGAGGCGTCGAACCCGGCCAGATCGAGGGTGTCGATCCGGAAGACAGACCTCTCCCCCACCACCTCGAAACCGTCTCGCTCGGTGGACAGCACGCACACCGGATCGGCCGCATCCAGGATGTACCCGATCCGCTCGGCCGGATGATCGGGGTCGACCGGCACGTAGCCGCCGCCGGCGGCCAGCACCGCGTACATCCCGACCACCAGATCGAGTGAACGGCGCATCCCCAAGGCCACCAACGACTCCGGGCCCACACCCTCGCCGATCAGGAACCGGGCCAATCGGTTCACCCGAGCCGAGAACTCCGCATACGTCAGCGATTCGCCCTCGAACACCAACGCAACCGCGTCCGGAGTCGCCGCCGCCCGGGCACCGAACCCGTCCAGCAACAACTCGTCCGCAACGTCGTGCCCGGTCAGATTCCGTGCCTCGACCAGCTCACGCCACTCCAGGTCGCCGAGCACGTCGACGTCGCCGACCACGACGGTCGGATCCGACGACACCGTCTCCAGCACCCGAAGGAACCGCGCCGCAAACCCCGCGACGGTCGACTCGTCGAACAGATCCGTCGCGTACGTCAGCGATGCGGCGATTCCGCCCTCGGGCCGCTCCGTCATCGTCAGGTGCAGATCGAACATCGCCGCCTGCAGATCCGCTTCGACCTGGGCGACCTCGAGCCCGGGCAGGGTGAAGCTGGTCGGCGTGAGGTTCTGGAAGGACAGCGCCACCTGGAAGAGCGGATGCCTGGCGGTCGATCGGTTCGGATCGAGTACCTCCACCAGCCGCTCGAAGGGCAGGTTCGCGTGCGAGAACGCCCCGAGGTCGGACTCGCGCGTGCGGCCGAGCAGCTCCTCGAAGCTCTCGTCCCCGTCGATGCGGGTCCGCAGGACCAAGGTGTTGACCAACATGCCGACGACCTCGTCCAGCGACGCCTCGCCCCGACCCGCGATGGGCGAACCGATCGCGATGTCGGCACTGTTCGAGAGCCGTCCGAGCAGCAGCGCGAAGGCGGCGTGTGTCGCCATGAACAGGCTCGCGCCGCGCGCGGTCGCCAGCTCCTGCAGCCGCCGGTGGGTGTCGGCGGCGACCGAGAAGTGGAACTCGCTGCCGCGGTAGGACTGGCGCGACGGCCGTGGGCGGTCGGCGGGCAGCGCGAGCAGGTCGGGCAGGTCGTCGAGCTCGGCCCGCCAGTAGTCGATGTGCCGGCTGATCTCCGAGCCGGGATCGCTCTCGTCGCCGAGCAGCTCTCGTTGCCAGAGGCTGTAGTCGGCGTACTGGACCGCGAGCGGCGGCCACTGCGGCGCGGCACCCCCCGACCTGGCCGCGTACGCGACCATCACGTCCCTGACCAGTGGTGCGAGCGAGAATCCGTCGGCCGCGATGTGGTGGACGACAACCGTCAGGACGTGCTCGTCCGGTCCGACGACGAACAGAGCGGCCCGCAGCGGCGCCTCCACGGCGACATCGAATCCCTCGGATGCGAGCGCCAGGATCCGCTGCAGCACCTGCTGTTCCGTCACCGCTACCGGTGACAGGTCGAGGTCGATCGACGCGGCGGGCAGGATCTCCTGGTGTGGTCCGGACCCGGAATCGGGGTACCGGGTGCGCAGCGACTCGTGCCGCTCGAGGACGTCGCGGACCGCCGCCTCCAGCGCGGCGGCATCCAGGGCGCCGGACAGGCGAACCGCCAACGGCAGGTTGTCCGCCGCCGACGCGGTGTCGAATCGGTTGAGGAACCACATCCGGTTCTGCGCCGGCGACAACGGGATCCGCTCGGGGCGCGGGCGGGCCCGCAGGACCGGTTCGGCCGCACCGGGCTCCGCGGTCGCCGCGTCGAGGGCGGCCGCCAGTCCTGCGACGGTGGGCGCATCGAACAGCGCGCGCACACCGAGCGACGCGGCGCCGTGCTCGCGCAGCCGCGCGATCACCCGGGTCGCCGACAGCGAGTTGCCGCCGAGCTCGAAGAAGCTGTCGTCGGCGCCGACCCTCTCGGCCTCGAGCACCTCGGCGATCACCCGGGCCACCACGAGTTCCGCCTCGGTGGACGGCGCGCGGTAGTCGGCTCGGGACTCGAAGGTGGGTGCGGGCAGCGACTTCCGGTCCACCTTGCCCGCCGGGGTCAGCGGCAGGCGCTCGATGGACACCAGCGCGGCCGGGACCAGTGCGCGCGGGAGCACCTCCGACGCCGCAACGAGGATCTCGGCCGCGTCGGGCACCCCACCGTCGACCGGGACGACGTAGCCGACTAGCTGCTCGCCGAGCGTCGGGTGCCGGTGCACGGTCGCCGCCGCCACCCGCACCCCGGGATGCCGGGAGAGCGCGGCCTCGACCTCGCCCGGTTCGATCCGCAGGCCGCGCAGCTTCACCTGCGCGTCGGCCCTGCCGACGTAGTGCAGCTCGCCCGCCGTCAGCCGCACGAGGTCTCCGGTGCGGTAGAGGCGCTCGCCCGCGAGCGCCGGGTGCGCGACGAAACGTTCGGCGGTCAGCGCGGGGCGGCCGTGATAGCCGCGCGCCAGCCCGGGGCCCGACAGGTACAGCTCTCCAGTGACACCGGCCGGCACCGGCCGCAGACGCGGGTCCAGCACCAGGGCCTGGGCACCGTCGAGCGGCGTGCCGATGGAGATCTGGTCGCCGGGGGACAGCGCGGGTCCCATCGTGACGACGATGGTGGTCTCCGTGGGGCCGTAGCTGTTGACGAACCGGCGCCCGGGACCGAACCGCTCGACGAGCTGCGGCGGGCACACCTCGCCACCGACCACGACGGTCCGCAGGTCCGGGAGCACCGACGGGTCCACGGTGGTCATCGCGGCAGGCGCGGTGAGCACGTGGCTCACCCGCTGTGCGCGCATCAGCTCGGTGAGCTCGTCGCCGCCCGTCACCTCGGGCGGAACGATCACCATGGTCGCGCCGGCACTGAACGCCTGGATCATCTCGAACAGGGACGCGTCGAAGCTGGCCGAGGACAGCCGCAGCACCCGCGAGGACGAGGTGGTGCCCAGCTCCGGCCGGGCATCCGCGGTGAACGCCGCCAGGCCAGCGTGGGTCACGGTGACGCCCTTCGGCATTCCCGTGGACCCCGACGTGTAGATCAGGTACGCGGGATGCGCGGCGCGCAGCGGCCGGAGCCGGTCGGCATCGGCGATCGGTGCGTCCGACTCCCCCGACCCGCCGGTGACCAGCACCCAGTGCGCGGAATCGGGCAGACCGGCGGCGGTGGTCGTATCGGTCAGCCCCAGTGCGGCACCGGAATCGGTGAGCATGTGCTCGATCCGCTCGGCCGGGTAGGTGGGGTCGACGGGCACGAAGGCGGCACCGGTCTTCGCCACCGCCCACATCGCGACGACCGCGTCGGCGGTGCGCGGCAGGGCGATCGCGACCACGGACTCGGGGCCCGCACCGAGGGCGATCAGAGCCCGCCCCAGCCGATTCGAGCGGGAGTCCAGCTCGGCGTAGGTCATCTCCCCCGCCGCGGAGACCAGGGCGGTCGTGCCCCGGCCGACGCCCGCGGTCACGATCTCCGGCAGGGTCCGCACGGCCGCTGCCCGCGGACCCGACAGCGCCGCCGCCCCGGCCGCCGCGGTGTCACCGAGCAGGTCGATGTCGCCGACCACTGCGGACGGGTCGGCAGCGACGGCGCGCAGGATGCGGCCGAGCATCACGGCGAAGCCGTTCACGGTTTCTCGATCGAACAGATCGGTGGCGTAGGTCCACACGATCGCGGTCGGCAGTTCGGACCCCACCTCCGCACGCAGCGTCAGCTGGAGGTCGAACTTTGCCGGAACGATCCCGAGATCCTCTGCCGCGATGGCCAATCCCGGCAGAGCCAGCTCGGTGAGTCCGTCTTGCTCCTGAGACAAGGCCACCTGGAAGATCGGGGCGTACGCCTGGGACCGGACCGGTTGCAGCAGGTCGATCAGCCGCTCGAAGGGCAGATCGGCGTTCTCGTAGGCGGCCAGGTCACCCTCGCGCACCCGGCCGAGCAGATCGTCGAAGCCGCGGCCGGGGTCGACCGGGACGCGCAGGGCGAGGGTGCCGACGAACATCCCGACCAGATCGTCGAGGGCCCGCTCCCCGCGGCCGGCGATCGGGGTGCCGACCACCACGTCGTCGGTGGCGCCGAGCCGCGCCAGCAGCACGGCCAACGCCGCGTGGACCACCATGAAGAGGGTGGCCCCGCGCTCGCGGCCGAGGGCCGCGAGCGACGCCACGAGCTCGGCGTCCAGCGGCGGCGCGGTGGTGTCGCCGCGCAGCGACGCCACCGCCGGCCTGCGGCGGTCGGTGGGCAGTTCGAGCAGCTCCGGCGCGCCGGCGAGCCGGTCCCGCCAATAGCGCGCCTGTTCCCCGGCGCGGGAGGTGGGGTCCGCCTCGTCGCCGAGCAGCCGATGCTGCCGGAGGCTGTAGTCGGGGTACTGCACCGGCAGCGGCTCCCAGCGGGGCGCCGATCCCGCGGCCCGCGCGGTGTAGGCGGCGACCAGGTCGCGGGCCAGCGGTGCCATGGACGCGCCGTCCGCGGCGATGTGGTGCACCACGACGGCAAGCATGTGCTCCGTGTCCGACAGACGGAACAGGCTGCCGCGCAGCGGGATCGAGGTGGTGACGTCGAATCCGCCGGACAGCTCCGCCAGCACGGCCGCGCGAATCCCGGCCTCGTCGGCGACGGCGGAGGGCGTCAGGTCCAGCGGCGCCGCGTCCGCGGGGAGCACCCGCTGGTGGGGGCCGTCGGCGTCCTCGGGGAACACGGTGCGCAGCGCCTCGTGCCGCTCCAGGACGTCGCGGACCGCGGCGCCGAGCGCGCCTGCATCGAGCGCGCCGGTCAGCCGGAGCACCAGCGGGATGTTGTACGCCACGGACTCCGGGTCGTACCTGTTGAGGATCCACATCCGCGCCTGCGCGGGCGAGAGGGGGATCCGTTCCGGGCGAGGCCCCGCCGTCAGGGCGGGCCGCTCGGTGCGTTCGGCCGACTCGAGCTCGGCGGCGAGCGCCGCGACGGTCGGCGCCTCGAACAACGTCCGCACGGCGAGCGCGGTGCCCGCGGTCTCGTTGATCCGGCCGATCACCCGCGTCGCGGAGAGCGAGGTGCCACCGAGTGCGAAGAAGTCGTCGAGTGCGCCCACCCGCTCGACGCCGAGCACGTCGGCGACCGCAGTGGACACGAGTTGTTCTGCAGCCGAACGGGGTTCGACATGGGGGGCCGAGTCGAACACCGGCGCCGGCAGCGCCCGGCGGTCCACCTTGCCGGCCGGGGTCATCGGGATCGCGTCGAGGCCCGTCACCATGGCAGGCACCATGTGCGCGGGCAGGAACCCGGCCGCGTGCGCGGTCAGCGCCTCGACGTCCAGGTCGTGTCCGGCGCGGATCCGCACATACGACACGAGCACCGCGCGGTCCGGCTCGCTCCGGTGCAGGGTGGTGACCGCGAAGTCCACCGACTCGTGAGCCGAGAGCACCGTGTCGACCTCGCCCAACTCCACCCGGAATCCGCGCATCTGGACCTGGAAGTCGCTGCGCCCCACGTACTCCAGCACCGGCCCGCCCTCGCGCGGGCGCCACCGCACGATGTCTCCGGTGCGGTACAGACGGTCGCCGGGGCCCCCGAACGGGTCTGCGACGAAGCGGGCGGCGGTGAGCCCGGCCCGCTGGTGGTAGCCGCGGGCCAGCCCGGGCCCGCCCAGGTACAACTCGCCCTCGGCGCCGGGTGGGACGGGTCGCAGCCAGCGGTCCAGCACCAGGGCGCGGGCGCCCTGGATGGGCCGGCCGATGGTGATGGCGCGGGGGTCCCGCAGCGCCTCGGTGATGGTGATGACGATCGTCGACTCGGTGGGCCCGTAGCTGTTGAGGAATCGGCAGCGCTCGCCGAACCGCTCCACCAGCTCGGGCGGGCACACGTCGCCGCCGACGACGACGGCCTCGAGCGCGTCCAGCTCGGTGGCGTCCACGGTGCTGAGAAGGGCCGGGGCACAGATCACATGGGTGACCCGCTGCTCGCGCAGCAGGGCCGTGAGGTCGGCGCCGCCGTAGATGCCCGGCGGCGCGATCACCATCGCGGCACCCGCGCTGAAGGCCTGCACCATCTCGAACATCGAGGCGTCGAAGCTCGCCGAGGAGAACCGCAACACCCGCGACGCCGAGGTGGTGCCCAGCTCGGGCCGGGCGGTGGCGGTGAAGCCGGCCAGCCCCTCGTGGGTGACGACCACGCCCTTCGGCAACCCGGTCGAGCCGGACGTGTAGATCATGTACGCCGGATGTCTCTGGTCCAGCGGCCCGGTGCGCTCGGTCACCGGGGCCGGTGAGGCCGCCTCACACTCCGCCTCGAACCCCGGGTCATCGAGGACGGCCCAGTCGACGGCGTCGGGCAGCGCGGCGCGGTGGCCGCGATCGGTGATCCCCAGTGCGGCACCGGAATCGGTGACCATGTGGGTGATCCGGTCCGCCGGGTAGGCGGGATCGACCGGCACCAGCGCGGCCCCGGAGCGGGCGACCGCCCATGCCGCGACCACCGACTCGACGGACCTCGCGAGCGCCACTGCCACGAACCGGCCCGGTCCGGCCCCGCGACGGATCAGGGTGTGCGCCAACCGGTTCGACCACGCGTCGAGCTCCCGGTAGGTGACGGTCCCGGTGCCTGCCAACAGCGCAGGACCGTCCGGGTTCGCGGCGACCCCGGCCGCGAACAGCTCGGGGAGCAGCGCCGGGGCCTGAGCGCCCGGCCCGCGGGCAGGCACCAGCTCGGTGCGCTCTCCCACCGTCAGGACGTCGAGGTCGAACACGCGGGTCGCGGGATCGGCGGCGAGCAGCCGCTCGAGCAGGTCGAGGAACCGGTCACGGTGCCGGTCGAGTTCGTCCTCGCCGTACAGGTTCGGGTTGGCCTCGAAATCGATGCGGGTGCTGCGCCCGGCCACGGCCGGGTAGATGTTCACCGAGAGGTCCGGGACGGGCCCGGTGGACAGCACGTGGAAGCGTCCGGTCGCGCGGCCGAGCGCGATCTCGGAGTGGAAGTTCATGATGTTGACCGCGGGCCCGAAGAACCCCCGCTCGCCCGCAGAGCCGAGGTCGCGACGCAGGTCCTCGTGCCGGTACCGCTGATGTCGCAGCGCCCCGGTCAGCTCCAGCCGCATCGCCGCGACCAGCTCACCGATGGTGGTCCTCGGGGTGATCGACACCCGGAGCGGAACGACATTGGAGACCATGCCACCGGATCGGCGCAGCACCGCGCTGGTGCGCGCGGACACCGGCAGGCTGAGCACCACGTCGTCGGCACCGGTCATGCGGGACAGGTAGGCGGCCATCGCGGCCACCACGGTCGGCGTGAAGTCCGGGCCGCGGTGCTGCGCGGATGCGTGCAACCGGTCCGTCAGCTCCCCGCCCGCGACCACGGCCAGCGCGGCCGCGGGCGCGGTCCCGCCCGCGAGGCTGATCGCGGGCGGGAGGCCGGCCGCCTTCCCGATCCAGTACTCCCGGTCCGAGCGGAACCGGGCGGAGTCGCGGTAGCGGACCTCTTCCTCGTTCACGGACAGCAGGTCGCCGGCCAGGGATCGAGCGGGGTCGGCTCCGGCGACGTCGGCCGTGTACAGCTCGGCGGCCCGGTTCATGAACGTCATCGCCCCGAAGCCGTCGAGGGCGACGTGGTGGATCCGGCAATACCAGAAGTGACGATCCTCCCCGACCCGGAGCACGGCGGCCCGGATGAGCCGGTCGGTGAGCAGGTTCAGCGGTGCCGCGTACTCCGCACGCATCCACTCGCGGGCGGCCAACTCGGGGTCCGCCGCCGTGGAGAGATCGAGGTGGTCGACGTCGTCGCCGAGGGTGTGGTCCACCACCTGGTGCGGCTCCCCATCGACCTCGAGGACACGGAGCATCCCGGTCCCGAACTCGCGCGCTGCGACCCGGCTGACCCGAAGGAGCGCGTCGACGTCCAGCTCACCGTCCACCTCCACGTACTGGGCGATGGTGAGCGGCACATCCGGCGCCAGGTGCTGCGCGAACCACATGCCGCGCTGAGCGGGTGAGAGCGGAAACGGACTGAACGTTCCGACAATTCCGTCATTGCCCTCAAAACGGACACGGGGGGCAGCGACGAACTCGGCCGGTTCCAATGCAGATCCTTCGTGGGGCGCGCGTGCTCACGTCACGAACGCGAACCACCACGCAGGGCGAACAACACTGTCGAGACAGCAACCCCCACGGCGTCGGCCAGGTCTGACAACAGACCCGGGTCCGACATTCACTGCTCCAACACCAGTCAACGGTCCACTGGCTAAGGGTAGGGTTACATAACCAGTTGGTGGAGTCAACTCGCCCCGGTGTCCTCCGGCGCAGCGGCGTCAGCCCTCCAGCTTGTATCCCAGCCCGCGCACGGTGACCAGATGCTCCGGCTTGGCCGGATCGGCCTCGATCTTCGACCGCAGGCGCTTGACGTGCACGTCGAGGGTCTTGGTGTCGCCGACATAGTCCGCGCCCCACACCCGGTCGATGAGCTGGCCGCGGGTGAGCACCCGGCCGGAGTTGCGCAGCAGGTACTCGAGCAAGTCGAACTCCTTGAGCGGGAGCATGACCGTGTCGCCGTTGACCTGGACGATGTGGCGCTCGACGTCCATCCGCACCGGGCCCGCCTCGAGCACGCCGTCGTCGGCCGAGTCGTCGGAGTCGTTGTCGGCGCCGCGCCGCAGCACTGCGCGGATCCGGGCGATCAGTTCGCGCGCCGAGTAGGGCTTGGTGACGTAGTCGTCGGCGCCCAGTTCCAGGCCGACGACCTTGTCGATCTCG
Organism: Rhodococcus daqingensis; assembly: GCF_042665615.1. NCBI lineage: Bacteria > Bacillati > Actinomycetota > Actinomycetes > Mycobacteriales > Nocardiaceae > Rhodococcus > Rhodococcus daqingensis. Next base: position 346,794 of record NZ_JBHTCS010000017.1, read on the forward strand.
CTGTCACGGGCGGTGACCATGATCACCGGAACGCCGGAGCGCGCTCGGAGTTGCTTGCACACGTCGGTGCCGCTCATCCCGGGGAGCATCAGGTCGAGCAGGACGATGTCCGCGCCGGACCGGTCGAACTCGGCGAGGGCGGACGGTCCGTCCCCCACCACCGTCGCCTCGAACCCCTCCTTGCGGAGCAGGAACGCGAGCGGGTCGGCCAACGACTCCTCGTCCTCCACGATCAACACATTCGTCACCGGTTTGCCTCCAGACTCGGCGCAGCCTCGTGCTGCGTCACTTCGTGATCGATCGATGCGGTCTTGTTCGCTGCGGACGCCTCGTCCGCAGCGGGGGGTGCGTCCGCGACGGGCGCGGACCTGAGCTGGACCCCGGGACCCGAGATCGCGCTCCTCGCGGGTGCGTCATCGGACAGTTCTTCGTGTGCCGGGATGTGCAGCGTGAAGGTGGACCCGGTGCCGACCTTGCTCCACAGCGTGATGGAGCCGTTGTGGTTCGCCGCGACGTGCTTCGCGATCGCGAGGCCGAGGCCGGTGCCGCCGGTGGACCGGGACCGCGCCTTGTCGACCCGGAAGAAGCGCTCGAACACCCGCTCCTGGTCCTCGCTCGCGATGCCGATCCCCCGGTCGGTGACGGCGATGGCGACCTTGTCCCCGCGCCGGGACCGGCTCACCGACACCGGCGATCCCTGCGGCGAGTACGCGATCGCGTTCTCCACCAGGTTCGACAGCGCGGTGATGAGCAGGGTCCGGTCGCCCAGCACCTCGAGTCCGCTCGGCCGGTCGGCGGTGACCGTGATGCCTGCCGCCTCGGCGGTGAGTCGCGAACGGCGCATGGCCTCCTCGACCACCTCGTCCACGTCGACCACCTCGAGGTCGGGCAGCTTCTCCGCTCCCTGCAGGCGGGAGAGCGCGATGAGTTCGCTGACCATGTTCCCCAGCCGCTTCGACTCACTGAGCACCCGCTCGCCGAAGTGCCGCACGGATTCCGGGTCGTCGGCGGACTCGAGGAGCGCCTCGGCCAGCAGTCCCATCGCGCCGACCGGGGTCTTGAGTTCGTGGCTCACGTTCGCGACGAAGTCGCGGCGGGTGGCCTCCATCCGGACCTGCTCGGAGTCGTCGTCCGCGAACAGCACGACGAAGCGCCGGTCCTGCTCGCTGAGCAGCCTGGCGACCCCGCGCACCGCGATCTTGTTGCGACCGCGGGCCGGGTTCTTGATGCTGAGGTCCATCTCGACCGGCACCCCGGTCGTGAGCACCCGGTTCGCGGCCTGCCAGGCGCGTTCCTCGACGGTGCGATTGCGGACCAGGCCCAGTTCCTCGGCGCGCGGATTGAACAGCACGACGTCGTGGAATCGGTCGACCACGGCGATCCCGCTGTGCGATGCCAGCACGATGAGGTCGAGGACCTGGGACATGGTCAGGCCGGCCTGTTCGGCCTCACGCCGGGAATATCGGTTCTTCAGGAACGGGATCAGCACCCCGCCGACCAGGTATCCGCCCAGGGCGGCGACCACGGCCAGGAGCACAGCCTGAACAACACTCACAGCGCAATCGTACGGACGCGTAAAGCCCGCAGGGCGCAGGGTGGAGGCATTTCACCGCACGTCATGGCCCCGCGGCGCCCCGTTCTCCGGCTGTTCACCCGGCGTTTGGGTGGCCGCGTCGGCCCGGGTCCCCGTCATCGTGACGACGAGGTCCCGGGCCGACATCGAAACCGCTACTTCGCGCCCTGGCTGGCGACGGCGGCGGCGCCCGCGGCGGCGGCCTCCGGGTCGAGGTAGGTGCCGCCCCGGTTGAGCGGGGTGAGGCTGCCGTCCGCCGCGACCTCGAGGTCGTAGCGCAGCGGGATGCCGGTCGGGATGTTCAGCCCGGCGATGTCCTCGTCGGAGATGCCGTCGAGGTGCTTGACCAGGGCGCGCAGCGAGTTGCCGTGCGCGGTGATCAGGACCGTCTTGCCCGCCTTGAGGTCCGCGGAGATCGTCTCCTCCCAGTACGGGATGAGCCTCTTGACCACGTCGAGCAGGCATTCGGTCAGCGGAACGTCCGCAAGGTCCGCGTAACGCGGGTCGGCGTCCTGGCTGTACTCACTGCCGGCGTCGATCGGCGGCGGCGGGGTGTCGTAGCTGCGACGCCAGAGCATGAACTGCTCGTCGCCGTACTCGGCCTTGGTCTGCGCCTTGTTCTTGCCCTGCAGCGCGCCGTAGTGCCGCTCGTTGAGGCGCCAGTCCCGCACGACCGGGATCCAGTGCCGGTCCGCCTCGTCGAGGGCGATGTTCGCGGTGCTGATCGCCCGGCGGAGTACCGAGGTGTACAGCACGTCGGGCAGCAGGTTGTGCTCCTTGAGGAGCTTGCCGGCTCGCTTGCCCTCCCCGATTCCCTTGTCGGAGAGCGGCACGTCCACCCAGCCGGTGAACAGGTTCATGGCGTTCCATTCGCTCTCGCCGTGGCGGAGCAGCACAAGGGTTCCGGTACTCATACCCACAATCCTGGCATGAGCCGCCAGCCGCCCGCGTTCCGGTCGTGACGCCCGGCCGCGGGGTGTGATCGGCGCCGATCCCGAAACGTGCCGGCCATCACGATCAAATATGTAATATATGTGATCGTGAGGCGGGCATCCCTCTCGATGCCCACATTGGATGGGGGTCCAATGCGTGATGCCGAGATTGACGCCGACGGTCGACCGGGGATCACCCGCCGCGCGATGTTGACGGGGCTCGGCGCCGCCGGGCTGCTGTCCGCCACCGGCCGCGGGACCGCGGGAGCCTCGACGCCCGCAGCCGCGCCCGGCCGACGAACCCCGATGCTGCGCGCCGCCGGCAAGACGGTCGCCGTGCTCGGCGGCGGCATGGCGGGCCTGACCGCCGCACACGAACTGATCGAACGCGGGTTCGCCGTCACGGTCTACGAGCCGACCGCGCTCGGCGGCAAGGCCCGCAGCATCCCCTCCCCCGGCACCGCGACGGGCGGGCGCAGGGATCTGCCGGGCGAGCACGGATTCCGCTTCTTCCCCGGCTTCTACCAACACATCCCGGAAACGATGAGACGAATTCCGTTCCCCGGCAACCCGAACGGCGTGCTCGACAACCTGGTCGCCGGGTCCGGGTTTCTCCTCGCGAGACCGGACGGGCCAGACCTGACAGCGCCTGCATCCACGGCGCCCCGGCTGGACCTGTACGACGCGACCACGCTGCGCGCGTCCCTGGCCGCGATGTTCGACCTCGGCGGCTCCATCCCGCCACACGAGATGAACGTGTTCCTCACCCAGCTCGTCCTGTTCCTCACCAGCAGCCTCGAGCGTCGCGACGGGGAGTGGGAACACCGCACCTGGTCGCAGACCCTCGAGGTCGACGGCAAATCCGAGGCCTACCGAAATGTGTTGGTGTCCGCTCTCACCCGGCAGCTCGTGGCCGCCAGGCCCGCCACCGTGTCGACCCGCACGATCGGCATCATCGGTCAGGCCTTCGTCCTGAACGCGGCCGGGATGGTTCCCGAATACGGGCACCTGGACCGGCTCCTCAACGCACCGACCAACGAGGCCTGGATAGACCCGTGGGTCGACCACCTGCGCGCCCTCGGGGTCCGGTTCGAGATGGGTCAGGCTGCCGAATCCCTCGAGTTGAACGGCGGCCGGATCACCGCCGCCCGTCTTCGCGATGCCGCGGGCGCCCGCTCCGGCGTCGAGGCGGACTGGTTCGTCGCGGCGATGCCGGTGGAGCGCGCGACGGCGCTGTGGACTCCGGAGGTGCTCGACGCCGATCCGCGGCTGGAACTGATGCGTCGGCTGTCGGTCGATTGGATGGTCGGCATCCAGTACTTCCTGCGCCGCCGGATCCCGATCGCGAACGGCCACGTCGCGTACCTGGGTTCCCCGTGGGCCCTCACCTCGATCAGCCAAGCTCAGTTCTGGCGCGGCGATTTCGCCGATCGGTACGGCGACGGCACGGTGGCGGACTGCCTGTCGGTGGACATCTCGGACTGGGAGACCCCCGGCATCCTCTACGGCAAGCCCGCGAAGCAGTGCACCCGAGACGAGATCGCGAGGGAGACCTGGGCTCAGATGAACTCGCTCCTCGGCGATGGCGGCGCGCCGGTGTTGCGTGACGAGGACCTCGCGTCCTGGTTCCTCGACCCTGGCGTCTCCTGGGACCCCGAGCGGCAGGCCAACACCAACGCCACTCCCCTGTTGATCAACACGGTCGGGTCGCGGGCCAACCGTCCCGATGCCCGCACGGGGATCCCGAACCTGTTCCTCGCAGGCGACTACGTCCGGACGGACATCGACCTCGCGACGATGGAATCGGCGAACGAGTCCGCCCGCGCTGCCGTGAACGCGCTCCTGGAGGCGGCCGATTCGCCCGCCCGCCCGTGCGACGTGTTCCGGCTGCACGAACCCGCGGAACTGGGCCCAATGCGCAGGATCGACGCCGACCGATACGCCGCGGGGCTCCCGCACATCCTCGATCTCTAGTGCGCCGATTCGCCCGGACGCCGGCGGCCGCGCGCGCAAACTGGGTGGATGAGCGGCCACAACTGGGTGCTGCACGTCGACCTCGACCAGTTCGTTGCGGCAGTGGAAGTGCTGCGTCGCCCGGAACTGCGTGGCCGGCCGGTGATCGTCGGCGCCCGCGGCGACCCCACCGAGCGCGGCGTGGTCTCCACGGCGTCGTACGAGGCCCGCGAGTTCGGGATCGGTTCGGGGATGCCACTGCGCGTTGCCGCCCGCAGGATCGCCGCGCGCGGCGTCACCGACGCGGTGTTCCTCCCCGTCGACGCCGAGGCCTACACCGCCGCGTCCCGAACGGTGATGGACACGTTGCGCGGGCTGGACGCCGTCGTCGAGGTGCTCGGCTGGGACGAGGCGTTCCTCGGCGTCACCACCGACGACCCGGTGAGCTTCGCCCGGGCCGCCCAGTCCGCGGTGCTCTCGGCAACCGAGCTGCACTGCTCCGTGGGCATCGGCGACAACAAGCTGCGCGCGAAGATCGCCACCGGCTTCGGCAAACCGCGGGGCGTGTTCCTGCTGACCGCGGACAACTGGTTCGAGGTGATGGGCGGCCGCGGCACGGACGCACTCTGGGGCATCGGCAGCAAGACCGCGAACAAGCTTGCCGCCCTGGGCATCCACACCGTCCGCGAGCTCGCCGATGCCACGGACGCAGACCTCGCGTCCGCGCTGGGCCCGACCATCGGACCGTGGCTGCATCGGCTCGGCCTCGGCCTCGGCCTCGGCGACGAGGTGGTCACCGCGGAGCCCTGGGTCGCCCGCGGCCATGGCCGGGAGACGACCTTCCAGCACAATCTCACTGACCCCGAGCAGGTGACGGCCGAGGTGCGCCTGCTGGCCGAGCGGGTCACCGAGGACCTGCGGACCGAGGGGCGAGCGGCGGTGCGGGTCACCCTGAAGGTTCGGTACGCGCCGTTCGACACCCACACCACCGGACGTCCGCTGTCGGAGCCGACGCTGGACCCGGCGGTGATCGCCGACGCCGCCGCGGCGCTCACCGAGCGGCTCGATCACGACCGCGAGGTGCGACTACTGGGCGTCCGCCTCGACATGACCCCACCGCCCGAGCATCCGTCGTCCCAGGGTGACGGGAACCATCATTCGGTCTGACCGGCTGAAGGTTCCCATCACTCAGCGGACCAGCGCCTAACCCCGCGTCGCTTCGCTCGCGCTGCGCCTAACCCCGCGTCGCTTCGCTCGCACGAAGGTCCTTGCGCAGGATCTTGCCCGCCGCCGACTTCGGCACCAGGTCGATGAACTCCACGATGCGGACCTTCTTGTGGGGCGATACCCGCTCGGCGACGAACTCGATGACCTCATCCCCGGAGAGCTCGGCCTCGGGCTGACGGACGACGAACGCCTTCGGGACCTCCTCGCCCTCCTCGTCGAGCACGCCGATCACGGCCGCGTCGGCGATCTTCGGGTGGGTGAGCAGCAGCGCCTCCAGCTCGGCAGGCGGCACCTGGTAGCCCTTGTACTTGATCAGCTCCTTGAGCCGATCGACGATGTACACCACGCCCTCCGCGTCGACGGTGGCGATGTCGCCGGTGTGCAGGTAACCGTCCGCGTCGAGGGTCTCGGCGGTTGCCGCGTCGTTGCCGAGGTAGCCGACCATCACGTTCGGGCCCTTGACCCACAGCTCGCCCGGCGCGCTGACACCCTCGGTCGGGATGTCGACCTCCTCGCCGGTGGCCGGGTCGACGAGCTTGTTCTCGGTGTTCGCGATCGGCTTGCCGACCGAGCTGAGCGGGACGTGGTCGTCCTCGAGCGCGATCGCGTGGCTGACGGGGCTCAGCTCGCTCATGCCGTAACCCTGGCGAACCCGGCAGTTCAGCCGGTTCGCGACGGCCTTGCCCAGCTCCTCGTCGAGCGGCGCCGCACCGGAGAAGATGGTGTGCACGGAGGCGAGGTCGTACTGGTCGACGAGCGGGTGCTTGGCCAGCGCGACCGCCACCGGCGGCGCCACGAAGATGTAGGTGCACTTGCGCTCGGCCACGTTGCGCAGGAACTCGACGAGGTCGAACTTCGGCATCGTGACCAGGGTGGCGCGCTCGTACAGCGCCGCGTTGAGCAGCACGGTGAGCCCGTAGATGTGGAAGAAGGGCAGCACGGCCAGGATCCGGTCGTCGGCGCTGATGCCCATCCGCGGATGGATCTGGCAGACGTTCGCCACCAGGTTCCGGTGGGTCAGCATGACGCCCTTCGGGCGGCCGGTGGTGCCGGAGGAGTACGGCAGCACCGCGAGGTGGGTGGCCGGGTCGAAGCTGACCTCGGGGGCGGGGGCGCCCTGGGTGAGCAGGTCCCGCAGCGACGGATGCCCCTCGGCGCCGTCGAGCACGATGACCCGGTCGGCGGGGATGCCGACCTGCTCGGCCGCCGCCCGCGCCTGCGGCAGCAGCGGCGACACGGTGAAGAGGAAGGTCGCCCTGGAGTCGGTGAGCTGCTTGGCGATGTCCTCGGCGTTGTAGAGGGCGTTGACGGTGGTGGCCGTGCCGCCCGCGCGCAGGATGCCGTGCAGCACGGCCGCGAACGCCGGGACGTTCGGCGAGTGCAGCGCGGCGACGTCGCCGACGGCCAGTCCGCGCGCCGCCAGCGCGCCCGCGAGGGCGTCGATCTGGCCGATGAGCGCGCGGTAGGTGGTCTCCGCGCCCGAGCCGCCGTCGATGAGCGCGGGTCGGTCCAGGTCGGCGTCCGAGACCTGACCGAACAGGAAGTCGTAGACGCTCAGGTTCGGGATATCGACGTCGGGATAGGGGCTCTTGAAGCTCACGGGGGCCTCTCCTCGAGTGGTGCGGCGACAGGGTTGACGAACCAGATAACTGTGACAGATGGAAACAGCTATCTCACCTGTGATGACCGTCACAGGATCGCCGAAACCCTACCCCGAACCGCGGCGGCCCGCTCAGTCCGTGCCGGCCGCCTGAACCTGCTCTGCGGACATCAGGTGCACGAACGGCTGGAGGTTCGCGAGCGACTCGCCGCGCGAGACCCGCCAATCCCACTCCCGCCGAATCGACGTGGCGAACCCGAGCTCGAGCAGGGTGTTGAAGTCGCCGTCCGCGGCCTCGAGCACCTGACCGAGCACCCGGTCCAGCTCCGACCCGGTCACGGCGTGGGTGGAGATCTGGCCGAGCAGGTAGATGTCGCCGATCTTGTCGATCGTGTAGCTCACCCCGTACAGCCGGCGGTTGCGACGGAGCAGGAACCGGTAGACGCCCTCGAAGTTCTCGTCGGGTTTGCGGCAGACGAACGCCTCGACCCGGACGCCGTGTGCGCCGACGGTGAGCAGGCAGGTGGTCTTGAGCTTGCGCTCGCCGGGCAGTTCGACGATGAACTGGCCCTCACCCCTTCGGGTGTAGTCGAGTTCCCGCTCGGTCAGCTCGGCGCCGATCAGCGTCGCGATGTCGGTCATGCCCGCACTCCCCCCATTCGCCGCAGCTTCCACAGCCCGCGACCGCGGCGCGGCGCGTGCTCGGGCTGCCTGCGGTAGCTGGCGTTCGCCCGCTTGTAGCTCTCGAGCAGCCCGTCGGCGGTGTGCTCCCAGGAGAAGTCCTCCGCGTGCAGCGGCGCGCGGCGCGCCATCTCGGCCAGCCGGCCGGGGTCCGCGAGCAGCGAGTGCAGGGCATCGGCCCAGTCGTCGGTGCGGTGACCGGGCACCAGCAGCCCGGTCTCCCCGGACCGCACCGCGACGCCGAGTCCCCCGACGTCCGCCGCGACGACCGGCGTCCCGCAGGCCTGCGCCTCGATCGCGACCAGACCGAAGGACTCCGAATAACTGGGCACCGCAACCAGATCCGCGGCGCGGTACACCTGGGCGAGTCGCTCGGGCGGCTGCGGCGGCAGGAAGGTGACGCGCGCGGTGATGCCCAGCGAGGCCGCCAGTTCGATCAGCGAGTCGGGCCGGTCCAGCCCGGTGCCCGATGGCCCACCGACGACGACGATCCGCAGCGGTAGTGCGGGTTCGCGATCCATCAGGGCGGCCGCGGCGCGCAGCAGGACGTCCGGCGCCTTGAGCGGCTGGATCCGGCCGACGAAGGTCACGATCAGCTCGTTCGGGTTCAGCCCCAGCTCGGCGCGGGCGGCGGCCTTGTCGCCGGGCCGGTACCGGGTCAGGTCCGCGCCGGGGGCCACCACGTCGATCCGGCGGGGGTCGGCGCCGTAGATCTCGACCAGCTGCCTGGACTCGTCGGCGGCGTTGGTGACCAGGCGGTCCGCCTCCGCCACCACCTGCTGCTCGCCGATCTGGCGGGCCGCCGGCTCCGGGACGTCCCCGTCGGCGAGGGCGGCGTTCTTGACCGCGGCGAGGGTGTGCGCGGTGTGCACCAGCGGCACGCCCCACCGGTCGCGCGCCAGCCAGCCGACCTGACCGGAGAGCCAGTAGTGCGAGTGCACGAGGTCATAGTGCCCCGGCTCGTGGTGCGCCTCCTCGCGCAGCACCCCGGCCGCGAACGCACACAGCTGGGTGGGCAGGTCATGCTTGTCCAGGCCCTCGAACGGGCCCGCGACGACGTTGCGGACCAGCACCCCCGGCGCGGCCTCGACCACCGGCGCGTCCGCCGAGGAGGTGGCCCTGGTGAAGATCTCCACCTCCACGCCGCGGCGGGCGAGCTGCAGCGCGGTCTGGAGCACGTAGACGTTCATCCCGCCCGCGTCACCGGTCCCCGGTTGCGCCAATGGAGAGGTGTGGACCGAGAGGACGGCCACCCTCCGCAACCGATGGTTCTGCGCTGGGGTCACGGGTCCATCTTGCCCTGTGGCAACCGCGGGCGACGAAGCCGACCTGGGGACGTCGGCATCGGCCGGGCCGTCAGCGACCACCGACCACGTCACAGCCCGTCGACGAACTCGCTGACCTCGGCCACGAAGCGCTGCGGGTCCTCGACGAACGGCCCGTGGTCGCAGCCCTCCCAGTAGGACGTGCTGACGGTGGGGATCAGCTCGGCCGCGTGCCGGGCGGCGGCGACGTCCACGACCGAGTCCGCGGTGCCGTGCAGGATCAGCGCCGGGACGGTGAGGCCCGCGAGCAGGTCGTCGTGCCCGACCGCGCGGTTGAACAGGGCCGCGCGCACCCGCGGCGGCGTCGACAGGCTGGCCCCGAAGAGCGCCTGCGAGGCGACGCCCTTGCCCTCGGGCGGGCCGGTGAGCGCGGGGCCGAAGCTGCCGAGCGCGCGGATCGACTCGCGCGGGTCCTCGGACATCGCGCCCGGGATCGCCGCGCGCATGGCCGAGCCGACCCGGCCGCCCTTCTGCCCGGGTCCGATGCTGGTGATGGCGCCGACGAGCACGATCGCATCGACGGCGGCCTCGCCGAGCTCGGCGAGATAGTCACAGATCACCAGGCCGCCGTAGGACCAGCCCAGCAGCACCGCACCGGACTCGATGCGCTCCGCGGCGAGCACCGCCTCGACGTCGGAGGCCCACACCTTCGGGTCGTCGTAGCCGGCGGCGGGCGCCCCGGAATAGCCGTGGCCGCGCAGGTCGACGGCGATCACGCGGTACTTCGCGGACAGCGCCTCGAGCACACCGTCGCCCCAGCACCGCAGCGACTGCGCCCAGCCGTGCAGCAACACGAGCGGACGCGCGGCGGCGTCACCCTCGACGCGATAGACGATGGACGTGCCGTCCACACTGACGGTTTCCCGGATAGCCATGCCGGCCATTCTGCGCCTCCGGCGCGAAGGGGAACCTTCGACCCTGGGGTGACGGGTCCGACGAGCCGACCGCGCGATCGCAGGAGACGGCCGTGGCGTCGCGACCTACTCGGAGTAATAGGGGTCGTAGTAGGGGTCGGAGTAGGGATCCGGGTAGTAGGGGTCCGCAGGCGATGCGGGCGCGGGCAGACCGCCGTCCGGGCCGGTGCTGCCACCGGGGTCGGGAACCGGCTCGGATTGTCCCGTCGGCTGGATGGGGCGGGTGGTGACCGGTGCGCTCGGTGTGGCGGGGGTGGGCGCGGCCGACGGGGTAGGTCGGGGTCGAACCGGTTCGACGGCGGGCGCCGGGCGTGCGTTGACCGGCGTGGCCGGCGGTGGAACGTCGACGGCCGCGTAGCCGACCGCGGCGGCACCCGCGGCAACGACGACCACCGCCGCCGCGAGCAGGCAGGCTCTCCGTTTCGTGCTCGTCCGCCGACCCGGAGTCGGTGCAGGATCGTCGGAATCACCGCCCGGTCGTGACGTCGAGTCCTCCCCCAGCAGCAGCGCGGTCGCCGGCAACGACCTCGGTTGTGGACGGTTGCCGGTGTTCACGATTCGGGCAGTCCCGGGGTCGAGGACCACGGTGGTCGCGGTGTTCGTGTGCGGTTCGGTGGTGAGGGCGCGCTTGGCGTCGGCAGCGAGTCCCCCGGCGGTGAAGTAGCGGTCGTCGGGGCTTTTCGCCATTGCCTGGGCGATGACCTGGTCGAACCCGGCGGGCACCCCGGGCCGGACCTGGCTGGGCCGCGGCGGGGCCACGGTCAGATGCCCGGAGATCTGCTGCTCGAGGCTGTCCCCCGGGTAGGGGTGTGCGCCGGTCAGGCATTCGTGGAGCACGCAGGCCAACGCATAGACGTCGGACCGTGCATCGCCCTGCCCGGTGGTGAATCGTTCCGGGGCCATGTAGTGGAAGGTGCCAATCGTGGCCCCCGTACTGGTCAGGCCCTTGTCCTGGGCGGAGCGGGCGATACCGAAGTCGATGAGGTAGACGAAGTCGCGGGCACTGACCAGCATGTTGGAGGGTTTGACGTCGCGGTGCACCAGGCCGGCGGCGTGCGCGGCGTCCAACGCGGCCGCTACCTGTTCGACCACGGAGACGGCCACGGCCGGGGCCATCGGCCCGTGTAGGGCCAGGAGTGTCTTCAGGTCGGTGCCCTCGATCAGGCGCATGTCGAGATACAGCCGACCCTCGATCTCCCCGTAGTGGTGAATGGGGACAACGTGCGGTTCGCTCAGGCGAGCGGCTGCGTGCGCTTCGCGGCGAAAGCGCTCCCGGAAGCCGGGGTCCGCGGCGGTGTGCTCGTGCAGCACCTTCAACGCCACGATCCGGTCGGTGAGGGTGTCGTAGGCCCTGTGGACCTTGCCCATGCCGCCCTCGCCGATCAGCTCCAGCAGGCGGTACCGCCCAAACGAGGTTCCATCCACGTACTTTCTCCCTCTTGGTGAGCGCACCCGACGGATTCACTGACTAAATTTTCAGTCCAGAGCAGAGGATAGCAGTCAGCGGAGTCGTAGCCTCTCGATACCGTGCAAGGATGAGGGGCCACGACAACGGTCACCGAGCATCACGATGCGGAGAACCTGGTCATGCGGACGAAGGAACGGCCCGGTCGCAGAAGTCTGTTCCTGCCGGCAGTGGCCGCCGCGACGGTGGCCGCGGTAGCAGCGGGAATCTGGCTCCATTTCGGCGAACGCCTCGACTTGGACACCGTCCACGTCTCGGGAACGTCCGAACCCCCCGACAGGGTCGACATCGAGGCCTCGGTGCAGCGGGTGGACGCGGCCGCACGAGAACTCACACTGCGAGTCCTCGTCACTCCACGTGGCGCGCTCAGCGACGACAGCGGACTCACCCCGAACGAGGACCTCACCCTCCTGACCTCACCAGATATCCAGCAAGACTTGATATTTCGGGCGGACACACGAATCGCCACCGTCGACGTCCCGGTCGCGCTGTCAGGCGGCTCCATCACCGACTACCCCTTCGACAGCTACCTGACCGACATCGAGTTCGCCGCCCGACAGGGCGATCACCCGGTCCCCGTCACCGCGACACTGTCGAACAGAGATGCCCTGTTCCATCCCACCGTGGAGGTCGCCGACACAGTCGATACCGCCGCCTTCGAGGTCAGCGTCGGCCGCTCGAACAGCGTGCTGATCTACGCGATCTTCATGATGGCCGCCATGTGGGCGCTCGCGATCGCCGTCGTGATCGGTACCCGGTTCCTGACCTCCCGGCGGCTCGGCCTGGTCTGGCCCGCCCTCGGGTGGATGGCCGCGACGCTGTTCGCCCTGGCCGCCTTCCGCAACACTGCGCCCGGCGCCCCGCCCATCGGGTCATTGCTGGACTACATGGCCTTCCTGTGGACTGAGGCGATCATCGCGCTCTGCGTCATCACCACCGTCGTCGCGGGAGCACAAGCAGAACCACCCGCCGACCCGCAGCCCAGTCTCGATCCGGTCTCGCCGCCGCCCAGCCGGGCCGAGGTCGGCCCCGGCGGGTGACCCACGACCCCGGCCGTGGTCAGGAGGCGGCCGGGCCTAGTTCCACGGTGATCGCGCCTGCGAGCAGATCTCGGGCCCGCTCGAGCGTCATCGAGCCGCTCAGCCAGCGTTCACTGAGGCCCTCGACCAGCGCGGTGAGTCGCTCTCCGGCGTCGGCAGGGTCGACCGTCGGGTTCGCCAGACCTGCGGCCTGTGCGTGCCGGATGAGGGTTTCGGCATCGCGTGCCCACGCCTCCGTGGTTGTGCGCAGCGGCTCACGCAGGTCGTCGGAGAAGACGGCGCTCGCCCTGAGCTCACCCCAGGCGATGCTGTTCTCCCGCACCTCGGGGGCGCCCTGGATCTCGAGCAGGAGCATCTGTTCGAGCTGCGTGCGAGGGTCGGTGGACGTGGATACGTCGTCGGCGTAGCGCTCGGCCCGGTCATTGATGTGGTCGAGGGCGCTGCGCAACACCCCGGCCCGGTCCTGGAAGTGGTAATAGATCAGTGCGGTCGAGACGCCGGCCTCGGCGGCGAGTTTCTCGACCCGCAGGCCGCGCACTCCATCCTGCGCGATCACGCGGACTGCTGCTTCCATGATCTGTGTTCGACGGTCTGCCACGACACCTCACTTTACGGACGCCTTCGGGCCGACCGGTTTGACGCGCTGACACCGCGTCAAACCGGTGGCCCCGATTTCGACCAGCGATCCTCGAACGGTTCTAGTCCGCCGGTTCCTGCTGGGTGGTGCAGTGGATGCCGCCACCGCCGGCGGCGATGCCGTCGATGTTGATCTGCACCACCTGGCGATCGGGGAAGAGACGCTGCAGTTCCTCTTTCGCAGCCTGGTCGGTGTCGGGGTCGCCGAACTCGGGGGCGATCACCGCGCCGTTGCAGACGTAGAAGTTGATGTAACCGGCCGCGAAGTCGTCGGATTCGAACTCCGGCCTGACCGTACCCGGCGCATCGAGCACCACGACCTCGAGCGAACGACCCTGCGCGTCGGTCGCCGTCTTGAGGATCTCGAGGTGGCGGGTGGTGACGTCGTGGTCGAACGACTCCGGGTCCGGATCGTATCCCGCGACGACAACGCCCGGGCGGGCGAAACGGGCGTAGAAGTCGGTGTGGCCGTCGGTGATGTCCTTGCCCGCGATGCCGGGCAGCCAGATGATCTTCTCGAGACCCAGCAGAGCGCCCAGCTCGGCCTCGACATCCTCCTTCGACCAGCCCGGATTCCGGTTGTCGTTGAGCACACAACTCTCGGTGATGATCGCGGTCCCCTCGCCGTCGACCTCGATGCCGCCGCCCTCGAGGACCAGGTCCGTCGGCAACGATTCGACCCCGGCGCGGGCCGTGACGAAGTCCGCCACCAGGGCGTCCTGGTCGTAGTCCTGCTTCTCGCCCCAGCCGTTGAAGTTGAAGTTGACCCCGGCCTTGGTCCCGTTCCCCTTGACGAACACCGGCCCGGTGTCACGGATCCAGAGGTCGTCGAGCGGGGCGACGACGAGTTCAACGGAGGGACCGACGAGTCCGCGGGCCATTTCGAGGTCCTCCTGCGGGACCAGCATCGACACCGGTTCGAACTGGGCGATCGTCTGCGCGATCGTCGCCAGGTTCCGGCGAACCTCGGGGAGCAGCTCCGCGCCCCAGATCGCCTCGCTCGCAGCGAACGCCATCCAGGTCCGCTTGTGCGGGTCGCCCTCCTCGGGCATCCACCACTCGCGTTGATCGGCGTCGCCGCTACCGTCCGCGACCGAGGACCCGCCGTCCGTACACCCCACAATCAGCAGTCCGCCGGCCACCGCCAGGCTCGATTGCAGGAATTGTCGTCTGAGCATCGCGTGAATCTTCCTGTTCTCCCCCCAGATACGACCCGCGGGCCTCTGATCACTTGCTCGGGGGGCCGGGTGTGGGTCCCGCTCCTGTGTAGACGCGCCGCTCGGGGGGGATTCGTGCGACTGCTGCCTCCATCCTATCCTGACCAAAGATTCAGTCAAGGGCAGCCTCGATGAGTCGTAGCGCATTGCGAACTCACCCCGAGGTAAACCAACCGGTCGGTGTGGATGATTGCCGGCCTGAACTAATGTGCGTGGAATGACGGACCGTAGAAGCCGACTCCTCGATGCCACCTGTCGGGTGATCGCCCGGGACGGCATCCGGGGCCTACGGATCGAGAACGTCGCGGCGGAGGCGGATGCCTCCACCGCGCTGATCTACTACCACTTCGGGGACCGCTCGGGCCTGCTGACACAGGCGATGGAGCACGTCAACACGCGCGCCGAGACCTACGCGGACGCGACCGAGGGAACCGCCGGGCGAGAACGCCTGGTTGCCCAGCTGCTCGGAGAGTTCCACGATGACGACTCCGTCAGGGAGAACTCCGCGGTGTGGGGCGAGGTCCGTGCCGCCGCGGTCTTCGACGGCGGGTTGCGCCCCGTACTCACGGGTGCGACCGAGCGGTGGGTCGCCGATCTGACAGCCCTCATCGAAGACGGGCAGCGCGATGGCAGCATCGCGGCGTCGGTCGACCCGCGGGCGATCGCCTTCAGGATGAGCGCGCTGGTCGAGGGGCTCAGCAACCGCTGGCTCGCACACCTGGTGACGACCGATCAGGCGCGCGGCCACATCATCGCCGCGTTGGACAGCGAATTCGCCGCCGGGGCAGCTGCACCGGCATTGTCCGACTGACCTTCCGCCACTTCACAATCCGGACGGTCACCACCGCCATTCGCCGAGCGCTGCACGCCTGACCACGGGCAAATCGGAGGCTCGCGCCCCGCCAAGCATCGCCGACCCGACAGGCGCTTCGCGCGTTCGCACGTCACGGCTATTGACTAAATTTTTAGTCAGTGTGATGATCGCCTCATGACAGATTCGTCACACCAACACACGATCACCGACAGCGCCGCATCCACCACCTGGCGCATGCCGGCCGAATGGGCGCCCCATGAGCGGTGCCTCATGGCATGGCCCACCCGCGAAAGCCTTTGGGGCCCATACTTCGAGGAGGCAAAAGCCGAGTACGCCGCGACCGCGAACGCGATCAGCGCGTTCGAGCCCGTACTCATGATCACCAACCCCGGCCAGGCCGATGAGGTCCGCGCCGCATGCGGCAGCGCGGTCGAGGTGGTGGAGCTGGCGATCGACGATTCCTGGATCCGGGACTCCGGTCCGCTGGTCGTGCTCGACCAGGCGGGGCGTCGCTCGGCCGTCGACTTCGGTTTCAACTCCTGGGGTGAGCGATTCCTACCGTTCGACCAGGACGCCACGATCACCGCGCGGGTTCTGGAAACCCTTGGGATCGAGCGCATTCCATCGGACATGATCCTCGAGGGCGGCGCGATCACCGTCGACGGGGAAGGCACCCTGATCACGACCGAGCAGTGCCTGCTCAATCCCAACCGCAACCCGTCGATGTCGAGGGAGGACATCGAGAACGAGCTCAAGACGCGACTCGGTGTCTCGAAAGTGATCTGGCTCCCCTACGGCGGCTACGACGACGCCCACACCGACGGCCACGTCGACGGCGTCTGCACGTATGTGCGTCCCGGCGTCGTGATCGCGCAGACCTGCGAGGATCCCGAGCTGCCCGACTTCGAGCGGATGGCCGCGAACCTCAAGGTCCTGCGGGAGTCGACCGACGCGGCGGGACGGCCCTTCGAGATCCTCGAGCTGCCCCAGTTCCCCTACCAGACGCTCCCCGACGGCACGGAGACGATGGTGGCCTACGCCAACTTCTACGTCGCCAACGGCGGCGTGATCGTGCCCATCGCCGGGCACGAACTCGACGACCAGGCCCTGGCAACGCTGCGCGTGGCATTTCCCGACCGAGAAGTGGTCGGTGTGCCCGGCAACATCGTCGCGTACGGCGGCGGTGGCGTCCACTGCATCACCCAGCAGATCCCGGCGGCCCATCTCACCCAGGAGGAGAACCTGTGAATACGCATGATGCTGCCGCTCCCGCTGGCGTGATCGGCCAGGTCGTCGAGGACGGCGAGTTCGTGGTGATCACGTCCGTCGACTCGGTGCTGCCCTCACCGGCCCGCGACCGGCCGGCCACCCGGGTACCGGTCCGCGTCGGCGCGGTGCAGACCTCCTGGCACCTCGACCCGGACGAGCACCGAGCCGTCCTGGCAGCGGGTGTCGCGCGGGCCGCCGACCTGGGCGCACAGGTGGTGTGCCTGCAGGAGCTGACCCTGAGCCCGTATTTCGCGACGGTGCCCGACAACACCGACGCCGCGAACCACAGCGAGTCGATCCCCGACGGGCCGACGACCTCCTTCGCGCGGGAACTCGCTGCCCGGCACGGCATCTGCGTGCACGCCTCGCTCTACGAGCGCAGCGACAGCGGGAAGGGCTTCAACACCGCAATCCTGGTCGCACCCGACGGTGAGGTGCTCGCGCGGACCCGCAAGCTACACATTCCCGCCTTTCCCGGGTACCACGAGGACCACTACTTCGACTCGGATGACAGCGGTTTCCCGGTCATCGCGGCCGCGGGCACCACCTTCGGCTTCCCGACCTGCTGGGATCAGTGGTTCCCCGAACTGGCGCGCGTGTACTCGATGCGCGGGGCCGAGATCCTCGTCTACCCGACGGCGATCGGCAGCGACCCCGAGCTGACGGAATTCGACACCCAGCCGATGTGGCATCAGATGATCTCGGGCAACGGCCTGGCCAATGCCACCTTCATGGTTGCCGTCAACCGGATCGGCCATGAGGACGGGATCACGTTCTACGGATCCTCGTTCATCTCCGATCCCTATGGGCGCACCATCGTGCAGGCTCCGCGGGACCGGGACAGTGTCCTCGTCGCGGACCTCGATCTGGACCAGCGGCGGGACTGGCTCACCTTCGGCCTGTTCGACACCCGCCAACCCGCCAGCTACGGCGAACTCACCACCGAGTCGCCCGCGGCCTCGGTTTAACCCCCCGCCCGTGCCCGGCGGCCGCCTGCGGCACCGAGACAGGTCCATCACTTCCGAGGAGTCGAGGATGCGCATCAACAAGCTACAACTCGCGGCGGCCGCCGCATGCACGACTGTCGTTCTGGCGGGATGCGGAGGACGAACTGAGACCGCCTCCGCACCAGTCAGCAACGAAGAGTTTCTGAGTTTTCCCACCATGACAAACGCAGCCACCGGTCCCGCGGACAGCGCGACCTGGGCGCTGTATCGCGATCCGACATCGGTGGATCCGGCCACCGCGATCGACTACCCGGAGAACACGGTCATCTCGACGATGTGCGAATCCCTCCTCCGGCAGCAGCCGGATGGCGCCATCACACCGGGCCTGGCCAGTGACTATCGCTACACCTCGCCGACCACGCTCGTACTCACGGTGCGCTCCGGTGTTCGCTTCTGGGACGGTCAGCCGCTCACGGCTGCCGATGTGGCGTTCAGTCTGCAACGCACCATGGATCCGCAGACCGGCGGCCTCTATGGCGACGTCCTCAAGCGGATCAGCTCGATCACTGTCGACGGACCCGAGACCGTCACCCTCAATCTGAGCAGCCCCGACTACTGGCTACCGGGCGAACTCTCGGCGATGCCGGGCGTCGTCATCCAGGAAAAGTATGCCCGCGACCGAGGCCGCGACTACGGAACCCCCGATGGCGGCGCCATGTGTACGGGTCCGTACAAGCTGGCCGAATGGACCGCGGGCGGGGCCCTGAAGGTCGCGGCGAACCCCGACTACTGGGACGCGTCGCTGAAGCCGATGACCGGCGAGATCGATTTCCGCGGAGTGTCCGACGCCGCCACGCTGACCAGGGGTCTGTCGACCGGTGAGATCAGCGGCTCGTGGCTCAACGACACCTCCACGTTGGCGCAACTGGAACGCACGGACAACGTCACCGTGCACCGCGGGCCGTCCTTCGAGACCGAGTTCTTCATCCCCGCCAACCTCACCGGCGTGCTCGGCGATCCCCGTGTGCGGCAGGCATTGTCGCTCGCGTTCGATCGAATCAGCTTCGACGGCGCCGTCTACGGGGGCAACGCGGTCGGCCCGCGGATGTCCGCCAATCCGGGAACGTGGGGATACGCCAGGGACACGTTCGCCGCGGCGTGGAACGCCGCTCCGGAGCCGGCACAGAACCTCGAGAGGGCCAAGCAGCTCATCACCGAGGCCGGCGCGGCGGGCAAGCCACTGGTCATCGGCACCTCCACCGGCATCACCACGGTGAACACCGCGTCCAACGCCTGGCTGGAGGCGGCAAACGCGATCGGGCTCAACGCAAGCCTGTACAACGTTTCTCCGCAGAACTACATCAACTTCTTCACGGATCCTGAAGCGCGCGCCAACGTCGATGCGTTCAGCACCACGACATACGGCGACTATGCCGATCCCGCGGCGATGATTGCCCTGTACACCGAGCCCACCGGATCCCAGAACTTCTCCGGGTACAGCAATCCGGCGCTGTCCGCCGCCCTGGACCGTGCCCGCACCGAGCCGGATCCGGTTCGACGGGCCGAGGCGACGATCGAAGCCGACAAGTTGGTCATGCAGGACCTGCCCTGGATCCCCATGTCGCACCCCGCCTCGTTCCTGGTTCTCGACAAGAAGCTGACCGGCGCGCCGTCGTCCTTCGCCTACATGCAGGCACCGTGGTTGGCCAAGATCGGACAGGTGAACTGACATGCGTAACTTCATTCTTCGGCGCGGCGCCCTCCTGCTCGCCACCCTGTTCGCGGCCAGCATCGCGATCTACGTGGCGATGTATCTCGCGCCGGGCGACCCCATCGCAACACTGACGGGTGGGCGGCAGGTCACACCTGAGGTGCGGGCGCTGCTGACTGCTCGGTACCACCTCGACGACCCTCTGCCCGTGCGCTATTGGTACTGGCTGACCTCGGCTTTCCATGGAGATCTCGGGTATTCCATCGCCAGCAGGGAAGACGTGTCGACCCTGATCACGCAGCGCGCACCGACGACGATCGCACTGGTCGTCTACGCGTCGGTCATCATTGCCGTGATCGGGATCGGCATCGGCATCCTCAGCGCACTCAAGCCCGGTGTCGTCGACACCACCGCCCTGCTGGTGACCACCGTGCTCGCCGCGATTCCGTCGTTCGTCGCCGCGCTCATCCTGATCAGTGTCTTCGCGGTACGGCTGGGCTGGTTCCCGGCGCTGGGGGAAGGGGAAGGATTCTCCGACCAGCTCTGGCATCTCACCCTCCCCGCCATCGCGCTGGCCTGCTCGTCACTCGCGCTCGTCGCTCGCATCACCCGTGCGTCCGTGCGTGACGAGTCCAAACGCGAGCACGTCCAGACCGCGATCAGTCGCGGGTTGCCGGCCGGAGTCGTGTTGCGCCGTCACATCCTCCGCAACGCCGCCATCCCCATCACGACCGCCACCGGCCTCACGATCGCCTCGCTCGTCGTGCTGGTGTCGATCGTGGAACAGGCATTCAACCTCAACGGTTTGGGGTCCACGTTGGTCAGCGCCGCACAGAACAAGGATTTCGCAGTGGTCCAGGCTATCTCTCTTCTGATGGTGGTGGCGTTCGTGCTCATCAACACCATCGTCGACTTCCTCTACGCGCTGCTCGACCCGCGCGTCAGCCTCGGGACGGCGGCGGCATGATGACGACCGCGACCGGGCACGCCCCCATCACCGGCGTCGTTGACACGCCCACCCGCAGTCGGAGGATTCGGGGCCTGCAGGGAGTGGGGTGGCTGGGATACGCAAGCGCGGCGATCATCGTTCTTGCGGCACTGATCGCCGTGTTCGGTCCGCTCCTCGCGCCGTACCCGCCGAACCAGAGCGATCTCGCCAACGCATTCGTCGGCGCCAGCCCAGCCCACCCACTGGGTTTCGACTCCCAGGGCCGCGACCTGCTGTCCCGATTACTGGTCGGAGCGCGCTCATCGATGCTCGGCGCCCTCATCGTCATCGTGCTGGCGATGACCGCCGGAACAGTGCTCGCCGTGCTCGCGGCCTGGCGAAAGGGATGGCTCGACAGCGTCATCTCCTCCGGTTCGGACCTGGTCTTCGCCTTCCCCGGCCTGCTCCTCGCGGTGCTTGCTGCGGCGGTGTTCGGCCCCAGCCAGTGGTCGGCCGCCCTCTCACTCGCGGTCGCGTTCACCCCGTACGTCGCCAGGATCGTCCGAGGAGCGGCGCTGCGCGAACGATCGATGCCGTACATCGAGGCACTCGAGGTCCAGGGCAGCTCCGCCTGGTCGATCTGCACCCGGCACATCGTTCCCAACATCGCCCCCATGCTCGTCGCCCAGGCGACCATTCTGTTCGGCTGGGCCGCACTGGATCTGGCCGCGATCTCCTTCCTCGGCCTCGGCGTTCAGCCACCGCAGGCGGACTGGGGCGTGATGGCGGCTGAAGGTCAAACCGGTGTGCTGCAAGGCTTCCCCGCCGAATCCATGGCCGCCGGCACCGCCCTCGTACTCGTCATCGTCGCGTTCAACGTCCTCGGCGAGCGACTCAACGACCGACAGGCCAAGGAGCACTCATGACGAAAGCGCTACCCATGACCGAACCGAACCCGAACACCTCGTCATCACCGACACCCGGCCCGCCGCTGGTGGCCGTGCGGGACCTGAACCTGACGCTCGACGTCGCCGGCCAGAAGCGGCTGGTGCTCCGCGACGTCTCGCTGACGATCCAGAGGGGCGAGGCACTGGCGCTCGTCGGTGAATCCGGCGCCGGCAAGTCCATGACGGCACGGACGATCGCCCGGCTGCTGCCGGATCGGGCGACCACGACGGGCTCCATCCACTTCGAGGGCCGCGAAATGCTCGGTCTCCGTGGCGAACCGCTGCGCCGGGCCCGCAGTGGTATGTCGGTCATATTCCAGGACCCACGCGCGTACATCAATCCCGTCCGGCGCATCGGAGACTTCCTCACCGAACAGCTCCGAACCGTCGCCCACGTCGATCGTCACGAGGCGACCCGGCGCGCCCAGAAGATGCTGTCGGAGGTCGGCATCACCGACACCGCCCGCAGAATGCGCCAGTATCCCGGCGACCTGTCCGGGGGCATGCTGCAGCGGGTCATGATCGCCTCAGCCCTGCTGAGCGACCCGAAGCTGATCCTCGCCGACGAGCCCACCACCGCGCTGGATGTCACCACGCAGTCGGAGGTGATGGCGATCCTCGACGAGCTGCGCCACGACGCCGGCGTCGCATTGCTGTTCATCACCCACGATCTGGACCTCGCAGCCGCGGTATGCGACCGCACCGCGGTCATGTACGCCGGACAGATAGTGGAGGCCCAGGAGTCCACGGGACTGCACCACCGTCCGCGGCACCCCTACACCGCGGCCCTCGCCGCCGCCCGTCCGGACCTGGAACGGCCCCTGCCGCGGCTCGCCTCGATCCCCGGCCGCCCCGTCGGTGCATGGGAGGCCGCCGAGACGTGCGCGTTCTCGGATCGATGCCCGCACCGCCAACCGCGCTGCACCGAATCGGGGGCGCTGCCCCTGACCCACGACTCCGACCACGCGGTGCGCTGCCTTCGCGCCGACGAACTCGGACCACTGCTGCAAGGGGAATCCCAATGACAGATCCGGTCCTGACCGTGACCCACCTGAGCAAGACCTTCGGTACGTTCGCGGCAGTCGACGATGTCTCGTTCACGTTGGCGGCCGGGTCCTCGCTCGGCATCGTCGGCGAATCGGGATCCGGCAAGACGACCGTCGCGCGCATGATCATCGGCCTCGAGGAGCCGACCGCCGGCACCATCGTCTGCTGCGGCAACGACCGCTCACGGCCGTCCCGCGCGACCGACGCCAGACGCACACGTGCGCGCGAGGCCCAGATCGTGTTCCAGGACCCGTACACGAGCCTCGACCCGTACCAGACCGTGCACCAGACACTCACCGAGGCGGTGCGGCTGCACGACGCCCACGCGAGCACCCCCTACCCCGAACGGGTGCAGGCTCTCGCCGACATGGTCTCGCTCGACGCCCGACTGCTCGCCTCCATGCCCGGCCACCTGTCGGGCGGCCAGCGGCAGCGCGTCGCGATCGCGCGGGCGCTCGCAGCCGACCCCCGGGTGCTCGTACTCGACGAAGCCGTTGCGGCTCTGGACGTATCGATCCAGGCCCAGATTCTGAACCTGCTCGCCGACATCCGAGACGCGACGGGCATTTCGTACGTGTTCATCACGCACGATCTGGCCGTCGTCCGGCAGGTCACCGAACACAGCATCGTGATGCAGGGCGGGCGAATCGTCGAGAGCGGCCGAACGGACGACCTGCTACGCGATCCCCGGCATCCCTACACCCGTGCGCTGCTCGACAGCGTCCCCCGCCCCGGATGGACACCACGACGGCGGGCCGCACCCGCCGAGGAACCGGTTGCCTAGCGGCTCCGGACCCGCCACCGACCCGACAGGCCTCGGCCGCGGACCTCCGGACCGGCGACCCACCTCGCCGAATCATCCGAAACCACCGAATCATCAACACATTTCACACGAAGGAGTCTCCACAATGGGTTCGTCCGCCACCGAGTTGAACCAGATCGTTGCCGTCGCAGGCCTGGCGTCCGCCGTCCTGGCGGTCGCCAGCGGCGTCGCAGGTGTCGCCCTGCTCTCCGCGGGGTAGGACTCGCTCTCGACGGGACAGGTCCCTCGCCCCACCGCCGAGACGGGCATCCCGTCGGGCCGGGCGCGACGCGCACGCCCGACGGGATGTACCGGCCATGCGGACGGATCGATCCCAACATCCCCGGCCGGCGGGATCCCAGCAAAACCTTGACTGAAGTTTTAGTCAGAATTATGGTTCAGGCTCCCGGGTCGACCTGTCATCCACGGGCCGGCCGGGAACGAGCGGGTCGCCGACCCGCGACGCGCTCCCGAACGGATTCACGGGCGGGCGCGCACAGCAGACAGGACGCGAGGAGTGGTGCAATGCAACGGCGTAAGTTCATCCAGTCGGGTGTCACGGCGGTCGGCGGGTTCCTGCTGGCGGCGAACAGCGGCTCGCCCCAGTCCTTCTTCGGAAGCAGCGGCGGCCGCGGCCAAGCCGACCACGACGGGAGAACGTGGTCGATGCCTGAGGAAGGTGATCGGCACAGCCGGACCTGGATGGCATTCGGGGCCGCCGCGCACTACGGCGACGTGCTGCCCGAGGCCCAACGCAATCTGGCGGCGATCGCGCGGGCGATCGCCCGGTTCGAGCCGGTGTCGATGTTGGTCCGACCCGATGAGATCGACCTGGCCCGCGGCCTGATCGCCGGCGCCAACGTGGAACTCGTCCCCGCAGCGCTGGACGACTTGTGGATGCGCGATACCGGGCCGGTGTTCGTCAAGGGCAACGGTGCCCGTGCCGGTGTCGATTTCAACTTCAACGGCTGGGGCAACAAGCAAGAGCACCGTCGAGATGCCGAGGTGGCGCAGGTGGTCACCGGGCGAGCGGGTGTCGAAACCCTGCGCACCGAGCTCGTGCTCGAGGGTGGCGGTATCGAGGTCGACGGGCAGGGCACGGCCATCATCACCGAGAGTTGCGTGCTCAACAACAACCGCAATCCGGGTTGGAGCAAGAAGGATGTCGAGGCCGAACTCGAGTACCTGCTCGGGCTGAAGAAGATCATCTGGCTGCCGGGCATCGCCGGTCAGGACATCACCGACGGCCACACCGACTTCTACGCCCGCTTCGCCCGCCCCGGCGTGGTCGTGGCAGGCCTGGACACCGACCCGACTTCCTACGATCACGACGTCACCCGACGCCACCTCGAGATCCTCAAGGGCGCGACCGACCTGCAGGGCCGAGCCCTGCAGGTCGAGGTGCTCACGGCGCCGACCCGGGTTCGGCCCGAATTCAAGTCCAAGGATTTTGCGGCGGGCTACATCAACTTCTATGTCTGCAACGGCGCGGTCATCGCCCCGGAATTCGGTGACCCCGAGGCAGATTCGGCCGCCCGGTCCACTCTCGAGCGCCTGTTCCCCGACCGTCAGGTCGTCCAGCTCAACATCGACGCCATCGCCTGGGCCGGAGGTGGAATTCACTGCACCACCCAGCAAGAGCCCGCGCAGTAGAGACTGTCTGGGAACTGCAACAGCGCCTGACCGCCTGAGGCGCTTCGCCGCCCGACCGCCTGAGGCGGTCGGGCGGCGAAGCCGCCTGCTACACCGACGGCTGGTGCTGCGTGATGCAGTGGATGCCACCGCCGCGGGCGAAGATCTCGCGCGCGTCGACGGCCACCACCTCCCGACCGGGGTAGGCATCTGCGAGGATGCCGCGGGCCTCGGCGTCGTTCGGGTCGTCGAAGCTGCATGCGATCACGCCGCCGTTGACGACGAGGTGATTGATGTAGCTGTAGTCGACCCACCCCTCGTCGTCGCGCAGCGTGACGGGCGCCGGCACCTCGACGATCGTCCACGGCGTCCCGGACGCGTCGGTACCACCCGACAGCACCGCGAGGATCTCCTTCGTCACCGCGTGGTCGGGGTGCGCCGGATCCCGCTGCGTGTGCACGAGCACGACGCCGGGAGACGGGATCGCGGCGACGATGTCGACATGCCCCTTGGTGCCGAACTTCTCGGCGTCCCGAGTCAGCCCGCGCGGCAACCAGATCACGTGCTCGGCGCCGATGGTGCGCCGGAGTTCCGCCTCCACCGCCGCCTTGTCGAGACCGGGGTTCCGCAGCGGGTCGAGTTGGACGGTCTCGGTGACGAGCACGGTGCCGCAGCCGTCCACCTGGATGCCGCCGCCCTCGTTGACGAGGGTCGACGTGACGCGCTGGGCGCCGGACCACTCCCCCACCGCGGCGCCGATCTCGGCGTCCTTGCCCCACGTGGCCCAGTCCTGCTGCCCCCACCCGTTGAAGACCCAGTCGACGGCACCGAGCCGGCCGTCGTCGCCGAGGACGAAGGTCGGGCCGATGTCGCGCATCCACGCGTCGTCGAGCGGTGCCTCCACGACGTCGATCTCGGCGGACAGGTACCGGCGGACGACATCTCGATCGGCCGGGTCGACGACCATGGTCACCGGCTCGAAGCCCGCGACCGCGTGCGCGACGTTCGCCCACGCGACCCGAGCCGCGTGGGCGTCCTCGACGGTCGCGCTGATCGAGGCACCCACCGGCGGGAACGCCATCCAGACGCGGTCCTGCGGCGCGGTTTCGCTGGGCATCCGCCAGGTCATCGCGAGACCGTCACGTCGGCCGGACGACCGTACGGATGCGCGTGGTCGACGTCGTCCGTGAGCCGGTCGTAGGTGTCGGGGCGGCGGGTGGTGAGGAACGGGAAGAGGTCGAGCCAGTCCTTGCGCTGTTCGAGGTCGAGGTCGGCGACCAGCACGGTCTGCTCGTCGCGCGACGCCGACACCAGCACCCGGCCATAGGGGTCGGAGATGAACGACGACCCGTAGAAGTGCACGCCGCCCTCGTCGCCGCAGCGGTTGGGGACCACCATGAACGTGCCGTTGGTGATGCCGTGCCCGACGATCACGTGCTGCCAGAGGGGCTGGGTATCGAAGCCCGGGAAGCTCGGCTCCGAGCCGATCGCGGTCGGGTACACGAGGATCTCGGCGCCGCCGAGCGAGTACATGCGGGCAACCTCGGGGAACCACTCGTCCCAGCACGTCGGCAGTCCGATTGCGGCACCGTTCAGCTCGGCGGGACGGTGGACCGGATAGGCGTCGTCGGCCGGACCGCCGCGGAAGTAGGTGTCCTCGTAGTAGCCGGCGCTGACGGGGATGTGCAGCTTACGGGTGCGCGCCAGCAGTTCGCCGTCGGGCGAGACGAGGATCGCGGTGTTGAAGCCGAGCCCGTCCGGCGCGTCGGCGCGCTCGTAAAGCGAGGCGTGCACGCAGACACCGTGCGCGCGGGCAGCATTCGCCGCGAACGTGAACGTCGGCCCGGTCAGGAGGTCCTCGGCGGTCTCCCCCGGGGTTCCGGTCGCGCGGACGTCGGCCGGGTACTTCGACAGCGTCAGTTCGGGCAGGAACACCACGGTCGCGCCGAGTTCCGCGGCCTGGCCGACCGCGGCGGTGAGGTCGGCACGCAACGCGTCCGGGTCGGCGTTCCACCGGTGCTGGACCAGTCCGACGCGCAGCGGCGGGCGGACAGGCTCGGTGGACCGGGCGGGAGACGCGGGCGGTGTCAGGGCGGTGCGGGTGGTGAAGCTCATCATTGTTCCTTCGAGATTCTGGATGGTGTTGACGGAATGGTGGTTTCGGCAGGTATCACGACATCGATCGCGCCGAGCACGTGGGACCGTGCGTCCTCGGTGGAGATCTCCTGGCACAGCCAGCGACCGGACAGTCCCTCGACGAGCGCGGTCATGGTGACCGCCACCCGGTGCGGGTCGATCGATGGGGAGATCTCCCCCGCCAGCTGGGCCTGCGACACCGCGTCGGCGATGTCGTCGACCCACGCGGCGGTGGTGCGGGCGAGCGGCTCACGGAGCCGTTCCTCGTGGACCGCGGAGGCGCGGAGTTCGTTCCAGGCGAGCGAGTTCTCGATCACCTCGGGCCGGTCCTGGATCTCCCCGAGCAGCGAGTGCACGAGCCGGCCTCGGGCCGAGTCGGTGGACCGGTTGCCCTCGCTGCGATATCCACGGGCCCGGTCGTTGATGTAGTTCAGGGCGGCGTCGAGGAGGCCGTCACGGTCCTTGAAGTGGTAGTAGAGCAGTCCGGACGAGACGCCCGCGACCTCGGCGACGTCGTTCACGCGCAACCCCCCGACCCCGTGTTGGGCAATCGCCGTCGCACTCGTCCGCAGAATCGCATCGCGCCGCTTGCTCATCGAATTCACTCCTGTCGAATCGTGTCGTGTGGTCGTGTCATTGCGGGCTCAGGCGCGGATCACCTCCGTCGACGGGGTCCACCCGCTCGGGCCACAGGCGCAGGGCCAGCAGGTAGCCGACCACCGCGATCAGCGACGATCCGACGAGGCTGACGTCGATGCCGTTCGCCAGGTGGGCGAGCGGCCCCGTGTAGAGGGAGGTCTCGACGGCGAGAAGGCCGAAGAGCGATCCGGCCGCCCAGGGGATCACGGCCCGCAGGTTCCAGCCACCGGTGAACCAGTACCGGCCGCCGCGGCGTCCCTCGTTGAACACCTGCAGATCCGCCGGGTCGTAGCGGCCCTTGCGGGCGACGAGGAAGCCGGCCACGTTGATCGCCACCCACGGTGCGGCGAAGCCGTTGAGCACCAGCGTCATCGCGGTGATGGAGTCGACGGCGTCGACGACGAACACCCCGACATAGAGCAGCAGCACCGCCAGCGCCGACGTGATCAGCGTGGTGTGCACGCGGCGCAGTCGCGGGATGAGCGCCTCGAGGTCGAGTCCGCTGGCGTAGACGTTGAGCACGCCTTGGCCGAGTCCGCCCGCCAACGCGATGAGCACGATGGGCAGCACGTACCAGCCCGGCGCTTCGGTGACCAGGTCGACGACATAGGAATCGCCGAGGGTGGTGAACGTGGACGCGGTGAACGACCCGAACGCCGCGGTGACGAAGAGTCCGAAGAAGATGCCGCCCATCGTGGCCGCGACGATCGAGCGGTCGCTGAACCGAGTGCGCGAGATGCGCCGGCTGTAATCGCCGAGGGTCGGTGCGTAGGAGAGCGGACCGCCGACGGCG
Organism: Rhodococcus daqingensis; assembly: GCF_042665615.1. Taxonomy (NCBI): domain Bacteria; kingdom Bacillati; phylum Actinomycetota; class Actinomycetes; order Mycobacteriales; family Nocardiaceae; genus Rhodococcus; species Rhodococcus daqingensis. The sequence goes on from NZ_JBHTCS010000017.1 coordinate 375,022, forward strand.
AGAACGACACAGAGGATCCAGGTGGGCCAGAAGCTGCCGAGGAGGTAGTCCCCGCCGCCGGCACCGGGATCGAATCGGCCGCCGAACGCGACCACCCCGAGCAGGAGCAGCACTCCGACCACGGGCAGCACGAACTTCTGAAGGGCCACCACGGTGCCGTGCCCGAACAGCGCGACAACGACGATCTCGGCGGCGATGATGCCGTAGCCGAGTGCGAGCATGCCGTCATCGACGGGCGTGCCCAGCAGGCGGTGGGCGGCAGCGATGAGCGCGTCCCCCGACGTCCACACCGCGATCGCGGCGTAGGCGAGCGCGAAGAGCAGGGTCAGCCCGGAGCCGACCATCCGCCCGCTCACACCGAAGTGTGCGCCGCTGGAAACGGTGTTGTTGGTGCCCGTTCGCGGCCCGAGCAGCGACATCGGCGCGATGAGCACGGTGCCGAGCCCGATGCCGACGGCGCTCGCCGTCACCGCACTCACCCAGCTGAGGCCGAACGAGATCGGGAGCCAGCCGAACACGATCACCGAGAACGCGAGGTTGCCGCCGAAGAACACCGCGAGCATGTTCAGCGGCCGCGAATCGCGTTCGGACTCGGGGATGAACTCGACGCCGACGGCCTCGACCTGACCGAACCGGTTCTCGGGCGGCGGTTGGTGTGGTGGGGCCGTGCGCACGGGCACGGGAGTGTCGTTGGTGATCACGCGGGATCCTCCGTTTTCGATCTGTGGAGGTGACTGCCATCACATCCTTCGCGGCCCACCGTAGCCCTAACTGAAAATTCAGTCTAGATCTGATCGCAAATTCGTCGCGAGGACACTGGACAGATCTTGACTGAATTTTCAGTCATGGTTACGGTGAGGTGGTCAGACGGTCGTGTCGTCGCACAGCGGCACGGCTGCGCAGTCCGCGGGGGCACCGACCCGCGCGGCGCGCCGTGAACCGACTCGAGCGCGTACGACATCAGGAGACGAAATGGGTAAGGGCCGACTCGCACAGGTGGGCGATGCGCTCGCCGCCCTGCTGCTCGGAGATTCCGGCAACAGCGAGGACGACGGGCGTCGTTGGTCGATGCCGGACGAAGGTGATCGACACAAGCGCACCTGGATGGCATTCGGTGCCAGCGAAGAGGTCTGGGGTAGGCATCTGCTGTCGCAGGTCCGTCACGACCTGGCGCGCATCGCGCGGACGATCGCCCAATTCGAACCCGTCTCCATGCTGGTGCGGCCACACGAGATCGATCTCGCCCGCCACCTGGTCGGCGGCGCGGACGTCGAGTTGATCGAGGCCCCGCTCGACGATCTGTGGATGCGCGACACCGGGCCGGTGTTCGTCAAAGGCGAGGGCACGAGGGCAGGCGTCGATTTCAACTTCAACGGCTGGGGCGGAAAACAGAAGTGCCGCCGCGACCGCGGCGTGGCCGACGTCGTCACCCGCCACGCGGGCGTGGAGTCACTGCCGACCGATCTGGTGCTCGAGGGAGGAGGCATCGAGATCGACGGTCATGGCACGGCCATCATCACCGAGAGTTGTGTGCTCAACAACAACCGCAACCGGGGCTGGAAGAAGAAGGACGTCGAGGAGGAACTGGAGTACCTCCTGGGCCTCGAGAAGATCATCTGGCTGCCCGGCATTTCGGGCTTCGACATCACCGATGGTCACACCGATTTCTACGCCCGCTTCGCTCGACCCGGCGTGGTCGTGGCCGGTCTGGACACCGACCCGAACTCGTTCGACTACGGGGTCACCCACACCCACCTGGAGATCCTGCGCTCGGAAACAGACGCGCGCGGAAGGGCCCTCCAGGTCGAGGTGATCGAGGGCCCGACGCACGTCCGGCCGACGTACGACGACGAGGACTTCGCGGCGGGCTACATCAACTTCTATGTCTGCAACGGCGCCGTCATCGCCCCGGAATTCGGTGACCTCGAAGCAGATTCGGCCGCGAGGGCCACGCTGGGACGCCTGTTCCCCGACCGCCAGGTGGTACAGATCAACATCGACGGCATCGCCGCCGGTGGTGGTGGCATCCACTGCACCACCCAGCAGGAACCCGAGGCCTAGATGCACTTCCTCACGAACCCCGATCCCCGCGACGGCGACCACGCCGGCCGAGGGCGTCGCCTGCTCCGACGGCGTCGTGGTCACCGGAGAGGCACTGCAGAAGCTGATCGACGAGGGCCTTTCCGCGCACGCCACCGCCAAGCAGCAGGAGGCACTCGTCAAGACCATCAAGACCATCGTTCCCGACGACGCCGCCGCCACCGTCTCGATCGAGTCGCTGAAGGAAGCGGTCGCCACCGGGGCCCAGGCGGCGAACGGCGACGCCCCGGCCGCGCTCGTCGACGCCCAGCCCGCGACCGGCAACGCCCCGGCCGCGACCGGCGATGCCGTGCCGCAGGCCTGCTAGCGGTACGCGGGCCACGCCGGGGGTTGTCCGTGAAACCCCCGGCACACGGGACTGAAGGTCACACGGGCGCGAAGCGCATACTCAGTTCATGTGCCGCTTGTTCGGGATGACCAGCGCACCGACCCGGGTCAGGGCCACGTTCTGGCTGCTCGACGCCGCCGACAGCCTGGCCGTTCAGAGCCGACGCGAACCCGACGGCACCGGCCTCGGCACCTTCACCGCCGACGGCGAACCGCTCGTGGAGAAGCAACCGCTGCCGGCCTACGCGGACGCGAGCTTCGCGACGGAGGCGAGGGAACGCGAATCCGCGACCTTCGTCGCCCACATCCGGCACGCCTCCACCGGCGGGCTCGCGATGGTCAACACCCACCCGTTCAGCCACAACGGCCGCATCTTCGCGCACAACGGCGTGATCGAGGACCTGCCCCGGTTGGAGGAGGAGCTCGGGCCGTACCGATCGGCGGTCGCGGGCGATACCGACTCCGAGCGCTTTTTCGCGCTGATCACCAAGCATGTCGACGGCCACGGCGGCGACGTCACCGCAGGCATCACCGAGGCCGCCCGCTGGGTCGCCGAGCACCTGCCGATCTTCGCCATCAACATCGTGCTGACCACCCCGACGGAGCTGTGGGCGCTGCGCTACCCCGACACCCACCAGCTCATGGTGCTCGACCGCGCGCCGGACACCGGCAGGCACCTCGAACACGCCAGCCCGGCGGGCACCGTCCGGGTCCGGTCGGGCGAACTGGCCTCGGCGCCTGCGGTTGTGGTGGCCAGCGAGCGGATGGACGAAAACCCCGCATGGCGGTCTCTCGCGTCCGGCGAATTGCTGCACGTCGACGCGGGGCTCAACATCGACACCGCCGTGATCCTCGACCACCCGCCGACGCTTCCGCTCACGCTGGCCGACCTCGACGCCACCGCGGCCGCGTCGCAGTCGAGCCGCTGACAGCGGGCTCAGCCCAGCGCCGCGACGATCTCCGCCGCGACGGCGTGCACCGCGCCGATCCGGCCCGCCTCCTCGAGATGCCGGTCGTCGACACCCGAGATCGCGTCGGCCGCGATGAGCACCCGCAGGTCGCGCTCGCTCGCGTCGACGACGGTGGCGCGTGGACAGTTCGGGTAGTTGCAGCCCGCCACCACCACGGTGTCGACGCCGCGCTCGCGCAGGTGCGACTCGAGCTCGGTCCGGTGGAACGCGCTCCACCGCGGCTTGAACAGCACGACCTCGGTCGGCGAGACCTGCTGCAGCCCGCCGCGCAGGAGCAGGTCCGGGTCGAGGTCCGGGGCGCCGAACTCGGGCACGATCTGCGATCCAGCGGTGCCCGGGCTCGCCATCCGCGCGCCCGCCGCGATGGCCGACCGCCGGACGAGGTCGACGTCGTCGCCCGCGTAGAGCCGCACGATGTGCACGATCGGTCGCCCCGCGGACCGGTAGGCCTCGAGTAGCCGCGTGATCGCCGGCAGCACCTGTGTGGTGCCGGCGATCGGGCTCGATCCGCCGTCGACGAAGTCGCGCTGGGTATCGACCACGAGCAGGGCGGAGGTGGCCAGATGCGGGGCGATCCAGGGGTCGAGATGCTCCTCGAGAGTGCTCACACAGTCACCGTATCGACCCATGGGCGGGGCACGGCGGGGCTAGCATCGATTCATGGAGCTTGACGAGCTGCTGGCAACCATGCCGTTCGCGGTGAAGTCGGGAGTCGAGCTGGTCTCCGCGACCCCGGGCGAGGTGGTCGGCAGGCTGGCGTGGAGCGAGGACCTCACCACCGCGGACCACATCATGCACGGCGGCGCGTTGACCACCCTCGCGGACAGCGTCGGCGCCGTGTCCGCGTTCCTCAACATCCCATCGGGCGCCGCGCGGGTGACGACGGCCTCGAACGCGGTGTTCGCACGGCAGGTGCGCCGCGGTGTGGTCACCGCCGCCGCCCGCCCGCTGCACGTCGGCCGTAAGACGGTGCTGGTCTCGATCGACCTCACCGACGACGACGGCAGGCTCGTCTCACAGGTGACGCAGTCGCACGCCGTCGTCGGCGACGCCGGCTTCTGAGCCGGCGCCGCCGACGCTGTTACGAGACGGCGACCTCGACCGGCGACCCCGCATCGGAGGGGACGCTGGTACGGATGAGGTGGTCGAACGCGCCGAGCGCTGCCGTCGCGCCCGCTCCGGCGGCGACGATGATCTGCTTGTACGGAGCGGTCGTGCAGTCGCCCGCCGCGAACACACCGGGAACGGACGTCCGCCCGTGGTCGTCGACGACGATCTCGCCACGCGGGGTGAGATCGACCGTGCCGGAGAGCCATTCCGTGTTGGGGAGCAGCCCGATCTGCACGAAGACGCCGTCCAGGTCGACGGTGTGCGACGCGTCGGTCGTGCGGTCCGTGTAGGCCAGACCGGTGACCTTGGCGCCGTCGCCGAGGACCTCGGTCGACAGGGTGCTGAGCAGGATGTCGACGTTGGGCAGGCTGCGGAGCTTGCGCTGCAGGACGTCGTCGGCGCGCAGCTGCGAGTCGAACTCGACCAGCGTGACGTGCGCGACGATGCCCGCGAGGTCGATCGCCGCCTCGACGCCGGAGTTGCCGCCGCCGATCACCGCGACGCGCTTGCCCTTGAAGAGCGGTCCGTCGCAGTGCGGGCAGTAGGTGACGCCCTTGTTGCGGTACTCGTTCTCGCCGGGGACGTTCATGGCCCGCCACCGCGCGCCGGTGGACAGGATCACGGACTTCGACAGGAGTCGGGCGCCGGACGCGAGCTCGACCTCGACGAGGCCGCCCTCGACCTCGGCAGGCGTCAGCTTCGCGGCGTTCTGCACGTTCATGATGTCGACGTCGTACTGGCGCACGTGGTTCTCGAGCTCGGCGGCGAACTTCGGGCCCTCGGTGTAGGGGACGGACGCAAAGTTCTCGATGCCCATCGTGTCGAGCACCTGGCCACCGAAACGCTCGGACACGACGCCGGTGCGAATTCCCTTGCGGGCGGCGTAGATCGCGGCGGTCGCGCCTGCGGGTCCGCCGCCGACGACGAGGACGTCGAAGGGGTCCTTCTCCGAGATCGCGGTGGCGGTGCGCTCGGCGGCACCGGTGTCGAGCTTGCCGACGATCTGTTCCAGGTTCATGCGGCCCGACCCGAACGGTTCGCCGTTGAGGAACACGGTGGGCACGGCCATGATGCCGCGAGCGTCGACCTCGTCCTGGAACAGCGAGCCCTCGATCGCGATGTGCTTGACGTGCGGATTGAGGACGGCCATGACGTTCAGTGCCTGCACGACGTCGGGGCAGTTCTGGCAGGACAGGGAGAAGTAGGTCTCGAAGTAGAAGTCGCCTTCGAGGTCGCGCACCTGGGCGAGCAGTGCCGCGTCCTCCTTGGACGGGTGGCCGCCGACCTGCAGCAGGGCGAGGACGAGGGAGGTGAACTCGTGGCCGAGGGGGATGCCGGCGAACTGGACCTCGATGTCGGTGCCGACGCGGCGGATCGCGAAGGACGGCCGACGCGGGTCGTCGCCGGTACGGGAGTGGCTGACCAGGTCCGACATGCCGGCGATCTCGTCAAGGAGCGCGCCGAGTTCCGCGGACTTCGGGCCGTCGTCGAGGGTGGACACCAGCTCGATCGGCTGGATCACCTTCTCGAGCAGCGTCTTCAACTGGCTTGCGAGTGAGGCTTCGAGCATGAGGGTCTACTCCGAATGTTGGCAGAACGGTGACCTGAAGAAACGGGAGTCGGCGAACTTCTCAGCTCGAGCCGAGGCGCGGATGAGCCGCACGAGGGGACGGTGCCGGTGGCACGGGGCGTGAGCACCGTGCCACCGGTGTGGACAACCGTCGACGAATCAGATCTTGCCGACGAGCTCCAGCGACGGGGCGAGGGTGTCGTCGCCCTCTTCCCACTTCGCCGGGCAGACCTCGCCCGGGTGCGAGCGCACGTACTGGGCGGCCTTGACCTTGCGGACCAGCTCGGAGGCGTTGCGGCCGATGCCCTCGGCGGTGACCTCGGTGAACTGGATGACGCCGTCCGGGTCGACCAGGAAGGTGCCGCGGTCGGCCAGGCCCTGGTTCTCGCGGAGCACCTCGAAGTCGGTGCTGATCTGCAGGGTCGGGTCGCCGATCATCGCGTACCTGATCTTGCCGATGGTGTCGGACGATGCGTGCCACGCCTTGTGCGTGAAGTGGGTGTCCGTGGAGACCGAGAAGACCTCTACGCCCAGGCCCTGCAGCTCCGCGTAGTGATCCGCGAGGTCACCGAGCTCGGTCGGGCAGACGAAGGTGAAGTCGGCCGGGTAGAAGTAGAAGACGGCCCACTTGCCCTTGATGTCCTCGTCGGAAACGCTAACGAAGGCACCATCTTTGAAGGCCTCGGCGGAGAAGGGCTTGATCTTCTTGTTGATCAGCGACATGCATGCCTCATTCGTGAAACGGTGTGTTGGTATGTCCGTTTTCGACCCTAACGACCACTGATTGATCAGACTAATCAAAGATAGTTCGAAAACTGATAGCGGACAGCTATAAGAGCTGGATCCCACCTGCGGAAGCGCCCGCCCTCGACCCAAATGTGAGCAATACCACAGCCGTAGGTCGTCCCCGCGGTGGAGCGACCCAGTCGCAACGCGCCCACTTACCGGCCCGATCCCGGCTACCGTTGCACGATGTCGCGCTTGCTCGACGCCTACCGGGCCACCGGGGCCGACCTGCCGTTCGGCGATCCCCTGGCCGCCCACGGCGTCGCCATGGAGGGCTACTTCTGGCGGTTCACCCAGCCGGAGTCGAGCCGGGTCGTGATCGCGCTGTGCGGGGTCAACCGGGCCGCCGACGGCAGCTGGGCCACCCTGGGCCTGGCCGCGCATCCGGGCGGTTTCCTGCGGACCGCCGCGCATCCGGTCGCGGTCGCCGACCGACACCGGCTCGGCGCCGCCGCCGGGGAGGCGTTCCGCGGCGAGCCGGGACGGCTGCGGGTGGACCTCGGCCCCGACGCCGGGCTCGACGTGCGGATCACGGATCCACAGCCCTGGCCGCGCCGGATAGTCGGCGGTTCGAGTGTCTTCCAGACGATCCCGGCACTCAACCAGTACTGGCACCCGTGGCTGCTCGGCGGCCGCGCCGAGGGCACCGCGATGCTCGACGGCAATGAGTGGGACCTCACCGGAGCCCAGGTGTACGCCGAGAAGAACTGGGGCCGAGGAGGTTTCCCCGAATCCTGGTGGTGGGGCCAGGCGCAGGGCTTCGCGGAACCGCGGGCGTGCGTCGCCTTCGCGGGCGGCAAGGTCAGCGCCGGACCGCTGCGCACCGAGGTCACCGCCGTCGTGGTCCTGCTGCCGGACGGACGGCTGCTCCGGCTCGGCGACCCGGTGATCTCCCCGGTGCGGGCGCAGGTCACCGACGAGCACTGGACGCTCCGCGGCCGGAGCCCGCGCTGGAGCGTGGACATCGAGGGCCACGGGGCACTCGGCGACGCGCACGTGCTGCCGGTCCCGCTGCCCGCCGAGCGCCGGAACGTCCCGGGCGCGCTGGAGCACCTCGGCGCCCGGATGTCGGTGACGGTCCGCAGGGGGCACCGGACGGTCTGGTCCGGCGAGTCGCCCGTGGCGGCGCTGGAGCACGGCGGGCTGGCCCGCGCCCGGGCCGAGGCGGACCGGCGGGGCGCGGCGCCGGACGCCACGGACGCCCCGCCGTGCGCCGGGTGACCGGCGGTGGCGTGCAGGCCCCGAGCAGACCGGTGCCGAAGATGGCGGCCGCGCCCGCGCCACGGGAGAAGGCGCGACGGTCGTTCCGGACAATGGAGGAGCTTACTGGGAGACGACCCTTCGAATGGAGGTGAGTGGATCGGAGTAGAGGGCGCTGAGCGAAACGACGCCGGCCGCGAACTCCTGGACCCGGTTGCCGAAACCGGTGATCCGGATGTCCCTGCGGGCCAGGCTCGACGTACGCGCGAACGCCTCGGCGACGTGCGGGATGCCCGCGGGGTACTCGGTGAAGGCCTGGCCGCCGAGAATCACCCGGTCCGGGTTGAACAGGTCACGCAACATCGCAACCGTGCGGCCGAGCACCCGGGCCCGCTCGACCAGGAGTTCGTGCGCGGCAATGGATCCTGAGGCCGCCGCCCGGTAGACGGCGGCGATAGCGGGCCGTTCGTCGGTCTCGGTGAGGATGCCTGCCTCCCTGGCCGCCGCGATGGTGGCGCGATCGCTGACCGTGGCCTCGAGGCAGCCGCGGGCACCGCACGAGCACAGCGCCGAGGAACCGGTGAACAGGTGCACGATCGAACCCGGACCGGACGACGGCGTGTGCACCCGGCCGTCGATGGTGACGGCGACACCCGCCGTCTCGCGGGCGTAGAAATAGAGGCTGGTCCCGTCGGTCCCGTCGTCGCCGGGGCGCTGCGGGGCCAGCAGCAGCTCCGAGGCCGCCATCGCCTCGACGTGCGCGGCGACCGACACCGGCAGTCCCAGTCCCTCGCCGATGATCGATCCGACGGGGGCGTCGAGCCAGCCGAGCCGCGGGTGGTCGACCCGTCCGGTGGTCGCGTCCACTCGCCCACCGAGCGCCACGCCGACCCACAGGGGCCGTCGTCGATGCCATCGCGAGGCGAACATCTTTGCACTGCGCGCGATCTGGGACAGCGCCTCGTTCTGCGGGAGAGCCGGTGTCGCGACCTCGACTGCACCGAGGACCTTGCCGCGGATGTCGCTGGCGACGATCCCGGTGACCACCGCACCGATGTGGATACCGATGGTGAGGTAGGGCTCGTGGTTGACCTCGAACGGAACCCGGGGGCGACCCACCGCACCCGAGGCGGTGAGATCCGCGCGTTCCCGGAGCAGTCCCTCGGCCAGCAGCGCCGAGACCTGGCGGTTCACCGTGGCCGTGGACAGGCCGGTGGTCTTGGCGGCGATGTCGCGGGCTATCGGCCCTCGGGCGCAGGCCACCCGGAACACCGCGGCGGCGGGGGTGTCGGCCACCCGCAGTTCCGGCGGGACGATCTGGGCGCGGGTGGGAGGACGGACGATCGGCCGGATGAGGGTGGCCGCGGACGACAAAGTGGTGATGGACACGCGAGTTCCTTGCGCTTCGTCCCGAACGGGACAGACCTACACGGTGTGGGCGAGCGCTGACCAGGTCAAACGACGCGGCATCAACCGCCGGGTCCACCCATGAGGGCGTCCGGGGTCAGGCGTCGACGTACGAGGAAGTGGCAGCGCGGACTAGCGACAGATACCGCGGGGGGAACAACAGAGTTCCCGCGCCAGTGGCAGGCGTGAACCCAGTGCGGCGGTCACATAGGTGACCCGCAACGGGTGAGGCCGGCCGGAGTTCATGGCGCCAAGCTAACACCTCGCCGAATTCTCCACCAGCCGAGGGGAAATACCCGCCGGCGGCGAGGCAGCTCCGCTGCCCGTGCGCGGTTGACGAGTCCAGGGACCCGTCAACCGCGCACGGGCGCCGCAGGCGCCTAGGCTGAGGCCATGACCATTTCGCCTGATGAAAACGTCGCCGTCGTCACCGGCGCCAGCTCCGGAATCGGGGAGGCCACCGCGCGAACCCTCGCCGCGCAGGGCTATCACGTGGTTGTCGGCGCGCGCCGGATCGACCGCCTGGAGAAGCTGGCACAGGACATCGGTGGCACCGCGCTCGAGCTCGACGTCACCGACGAGGACTCGGTGGACGCCTTCGCCGCCGTGCTGCCGCGGGTCGACGTCCTGGTCAACAATGCCGGCGGCGCCAAGGGGCTGGCCCCGGTGCTCGAGGCGGACCTGGACGACTGGCGCTGGATGTGGGAGACCAACGTCCTCGGCACCCTGCGGATCACCAAGGCGCTGCTGCCGAAGCTGATCGATTCCGGCGACGGCCTCATCGTCACCATCACGTCCGTCGCCGCGTTCGAGGCCTACGACAACGGGTCCGGCTACACCTCCGCCAAGCACGCACAGGCGGTCCTGCATCGGACGCTGCGCGGCGAACTGCTCGGCAAGCCGGTGCGGCTCACCGAGATCGCCCCCGGCGCGGTGGAGACCGAGTTCTCCCTGGTCCGCTTCCACGGCGACGCGGACCGCGCGAAGAAGGTCTACGAGGGCATCACCCCGCTGGTCGCCGCGGACGTGGCCGAGGTGATCGGGTTCGTCGCGTCCCGCCCCTCGCACGTGAACCTCGACCAGATCATCATCAAACCCCGCGATCAGGCCAGCCCCGGACGCTTCTCGCGGACCTAGCCGTGCGGCACGCGCTGACCGCGGGCCCCCTGCTCGACGAGCGTGGCCGGCTCGCCGAGGCGGGCTGGGCGACGTCGGAGGTCCGCGGATACGACCGGCACGCCGTCGCCGCGTCCCGGTTCCGGATCAAGGAATGGGACTACTACTGCGTGCTCACGCAGGACGTCGGTCTCGCGTTGACGATCGCGGACAACGGCTACCTGGGCCTGCTCGGGGTGTCGTGGCTCGACTTCGGGGCACGCGCGGAGGTGACCGAGAACGTGATGCTGCCCTTCCCGATGGGCTCGATGGGACTGCCCGCCAGCGCCGACTCCGGCGATGTGACGGCAGCCCACAAGGGCATGCGGATCTCGTTCCGGCATACCGATGGTGGCCGGTCCCTCCGGATCGATCACCCGGGGTTCGACGGAGGTCGTGGCCTGAGCGGCGAACTCGTGCTGGCACAACCGGCGAGGGATCGAATGGTCGTGGCGACGCCGTTCCCCAAGGCCCCCAAGGCCTTCTATTACAACCAGAAGATCAACTGCCTGCCCGCGAGCGGCGAGATCGTGGTCGGCGGGCGACCGTTCGCCTTCGACCCGACGTCGGCGTTCGGCGTGTTCGACTGGGGCCGCGGGGTCTGGACCTACGACAACACCTGGTACTGGGGCTCGGCGTCCGGGCTCGTCAACGGAAAGCCGTTCGGGTTCAACATCGGTCACGGTTTCGGCGACACCTCCGCTGCCACCGAGAACATGGTGTTCGTCGACGGTCGCGCGCACAAGCTGGACGAGGTCACCTTCCACCTCCCGGACGGCACCTTCGACGGCGCGCCGTGGTCCTTCACCAGCAACGACGGCCGGTTCGAGATGACCTTCGAGCCGATCCTGGACCGTGCGGCCAGCATCGACCTCGTGGTGCTCCGCTCGATCCAGCACCAGGTGTTCGGGCGGTTCAGCGGTCACGTCATCCTCGACGACGGCGGCCGGATCGAGGTCGTGGACCTGCTCGGCTTCGCGGAAGAGGTCCGCAACCGCTGGTGAGTTCTCACCGGCAGGCGGCGCCGACGAGCCGCTGCACCTCGGCCGCGATGTCCTCGCCCCGGGCCGGCAGCGCACTGACGATGTCGGAGCCCCGCACGAGGTAGCGTCCGTCGTCGGCGAAGTCCATCCAGTGGAAGCCCCGGCCGTCGCCGGTCGGCCTGTTGTCGTAGGCGGGACCGGCGAAGACCGTGATCTCGCCGAGCCCCGTGCGCGGGCGCCGGAAGAACTCGTCCCGCTCCTCGTTGCCACGCGCTCGGCTCGCCGTCTGCATGATGGAGCCGCCGCCCGAGGCCGTCACCGACCGGGGCACCGACACACCCCGACGCCTCCCCGCCGGGACCGGTGGGATCGATTGGACCACAATGGTTCCCACCTGCGCGGCCGGAGCGGACGTCAGCAGGACGTCGCCACCCGCGTGAAGGTCGGGCCCCGGCAGCTGAACGGCCACGGCCGCGCACGACCGCCCGACCCCGGCGTGCACCCTGATCATCGACTCGAGCCCGGCACCTCGAAATCCACACACCTCGACCCGTACCGCGGGCTCGGCCAGCGCGACCAGCGCCTCGTACATGCTCTCGTCGAGCATCGGCGCGACCTTCGCCGCGGCGGCCCGGCGATCGGCCCGGAATTCCTCGTCCGTCGTCGCGGTGCCGCGGAACTGGAATGGATACGGCAGGCGGTCTCGCCCGAATCGCTCCCAGAGGACGGTGAACTCGAGGGCGGTCAGGCGCCGGTGACCGTCGCTCATCCGCCGATCACCGGCGGCGCGACCTTGGGAAGCCTGCCGACCAGTTCGTTGCCGTTGTCGACGTTGACGAGGTAGCTGGGGGTCTTGTGTTCGGTGTCGTCGTCGCCGTTCGCGCGGGCGCCGCCGGGAGCCATACCGCCGCCCATCGCGCCCGGGCGTCCCGGGGCACCCGCCGCGCCGCCACCGGCTCCGCCCGCACCCGCCGCCGCGCCCGCTCCGCCGGGCACGCCCGTCCCGCCGAGGCCACCCGCGACGCCGCCCGAAACTCCCAGTCCCGCACCCGCGCCCGCACTCGATCCGCCGCCGCCGGGCGTGAACCCGGAACCGGCGCCCGAGCCGTTGCCCCCGGAACCTGCGCCCGAGCCGACCCCGGAGCCCGCCCCCTCGGCGCCTCCCGCGGCCGCGGGAGCTGTCCACGCGGAGGACGGATCCGTCTGCGCGAAGGGCGAATTCGGGGTGCCGTCACCGGGGCCGTCCGGGGACGGCGGGTTCTGGCCGGCATTCCGGCCGTAGGGGTCGGTGCCGGCAGTTCCGGGCGACGGCTCGTTGCCGCCGCGCTGCGTCGGGTCGGGCGACACGCCGTCCGGGTGGCCGGTTCCCGGGCCGGCATAGCCGGACGGACTGAACCCGGACGGCCCGCCCGGACCCGGTCCGCCGGGGATCGGTCCGCGCCCGTCGACCGGGGTGTCGGTCGCATCCCTTGGCCTCGGAAAGACCGGGACATTGGTGTCGGCCTGCACCATGACCGGCGTGTAGACCGTCTTCATGATCTGGATCGCCTGTTGGCGCGCCTCATCCGAGCCGTGCACCAACTCCTTCACCATCCCGACCGAGGGAAGCGCGACGTTCACAAGGGTCTCGAGCGCCGAGGTGGCCTCCACGGCGGGCATAGTCGCCTTGACCTGTGAGATCCCGGTCGCGGCCTCCGCAACCTTGGTCCCCACGAGTTTGCCCGCCACCGCCAGCTTGTCGGATTCAACGGCATAGGCCGTGGTCGCCGCGACGGCCGCGGCGGCTCCGATGCCCTCCCACTTGCCCGCGATCTCCGAGGAGATGTACGCCTTGAAATCCGTGAGGCTCTCGCCCAGCGCGGATCCGATCTGCTGCCACCCGTCGGCGCTCGCCCGGATCGGATCCGCGCTCATCGCGGCGACGGCCGACTTGATGGCCTCGTGTGACATCGAGTCGAAACTGTCGGGGATCACCGACCGCGGGTCGAACCCGCCGTCGCCGAACGCGACCGCCAGGCCCGCCTGCTCGCCATAGATCTCGGAGCGCTCCGCATTCCCGGATTCCTGCTCGTCCCTGACCCGCCCGCGCTCGTCGAGGTCGTAGCCGGACACCACGTCGATGACCTTGTTGCCGGGGTCGCGCGCCAGATCGGTCAGGTCGTCGAGGGCGCCCGACGCCAGGTCACCGATCGACCCCTTCAGTTCGTCCAGGGTGGGCACAAACGACATCTCACATCCCCCTCGTCACGCAGAACATCGCGCTCGGACCCGACCGATACCGGTCCTCCCTGGATAGACGCGGCACAACGCCGTCCGGTTCCACCCGGACCCGAGAAAAACCCGGCGAGGCAGCTCACCCCTTGGCAGCTGCCTCGCCGGCCACCGTTTCGAACCCGCCGACCGGCATCGACGCGCCACAGACCGCGCACGGCCGCCTGTGTCCCCACCCCCATGTGCGCGCGATGCCCCACGCTCGGCTGGTTCTCACGGCTCATCTCGAATAGACGCACCGCCCGGCCATCGCGTTCCGTCCGGAGCGGGGCCGGTGCCGCAGACCCGCGCTCAGCTGGCCGGAGCGGCCGCCCCACCGGCCGGCAGCGCAGACATCTCCTGCCACGCGGGCCAGTCGACGGCCCAGTCGTAGATGTCCCCGTCCGCCGCGGACAGCTGGATGCGGGTTCCGGTGACCTCGACCGGATCGCCGTACAGCGCGGTGCCGAAGTACGCCTGGGCGTCGGCCAGCGAGAGGTTGATGCAGCCGTTGGTCACGTTGGCCGCGCCCTGGACACCGGTGGTCGCCGGGTTGGCGTGGATGAACTCGCCGTTGTTGGAGATGCGCACCGCCCACCGTTCGCGCACGTTCTCGTAGTAGGGCGGGTTCGACATGAGGAAGTCCTCGTGCTTCTCGCTGACCACGTGGACGCCGCTGCGGGTCACGTTGCGGTCCTCGTTGCCCTCGCCGTAGCTGACCGGGATGTCCATCACCGTCGCGCCGTCCCGCACCACCTGCATGCGGTGGCTCGGTGCGTCCGCCTTGACGATCTGGCTGCGCCCGATCGTGAAGTCCAGGCTCAGGTCCTCGGCGCCGTACGCTCCGTCGCCGTAGTCGACGCCGTACAGCTTGGCCGCGAGGTTCACCGTCGTGCCGGGCGCCCAGTAGTGCTGCGGGCGCCAGTGGGCGCGGGACCCGTTGTCGTCGGGCAGCCACGCCCACGACCCGGGCGTCGGCGGATCGGTGGTCACGGAGAGCGCCTTCTCCACCGCGGCCTTGTCCTCGACGTGGTCGCTGAACTTGAGGATGATCGGCGCCGCGATCCCGACCTGCTGTCCGTCCGCGATGTTCGTGTTCGCGGACGTGGTCGACTGCGGGGTGACCGTGGTGAACGAGCCCTGCACCGGCACGGTCTCGCCGTCGGAGCCGACCGCACCACCGGACCAGGTGTAGCTCGCGTCGTAGCCGAGAGGTTCGGTGACGGTGAAGGTCGTCTCGTCCGGGGACAGCACGCCCTGGACCGGCTTCCCGGCGGCGTTGGTGAGCGCGACGTCCCGCAGCGTGCCGCGCGCCGCCGTCACGGAGACCGGCGCCGTCGGGCTGACGTTCTCGGCGCCCGCCGCGGGCACCTGGGTGACCGACGCGACCGGGCCGTCCGCCGCCACCGGGTTGCCGCCGCCACCGCCGACGGTGCACCCCGCGAGCACCGCCACGACCGCGAGCGCCGCGACGACCGCGAGCACCCGGGCGATCAGCGAGAAACCGCGGGCCTGACTTGTCCGAACACGCTCCATTACCACGCAGGCCACGGTACCTGCGCGGCCGATGTGGCCCCCGCCTCGCCGATCGGCCGACCGGCGGAAGACGGGGTCAGATCGCGCAGCCCACCGTGACGGGCTCCGGCTCGAGGGTGACACCGAACGCGTCCCGGACCCCGTCCCGGACCTCCCTGGCCAGCACCAACAGGTCCTCGGTCGACGCGCTCCCCCGGTTGGTCAGGGCCAAGGTGTGCTTGGTGGACAGCCGCGCCGCGGCGGCCGGTCCCGGGTGTCCCTTGGTGAACCCGGCCCGCTCGATCAGCCAGCCCGCCGACAGCTTGGTCCCGGCCTCGCCGGGGAACTGCGGCACGCGCACGTCGTCGCCGAGCCGCGCGGCGATGGTCGCCAGCACCGGCGGCAGCCGATCCGCGTCGAGCACCGGGTTGGTGAAGAACGACCCGGCGCTCCAGGTGTCGTGGTCGGCGTCGTCGAGCACCATGCCCTTGCCCGCACGCAGCCCCAGCACCACCTCACGGACCTTCGCCGCCGGACGGCGCTCACCCTCCTCGGCGCCCATCGCGAGCGCCAGCTCCCGGTACCGCAACGGCTCGCTCTGTCCGTCCGGACGCACATCCAGCTCCACCGCCAGCACCAACGCCGCGTCCGAGTGCTTGAGCACACTGGTCCGGTAGCCGAGCCCGAGCCGGTCGGGGGTCACCCACCGCACCTCTCCGGTCGCCCGGTCGAGCAGCTGCACCCGCCGCAGCAAGGTGCCGACCTCCACCCCGTAGGCCCCGACGTTCTGCACGGGCGTCGCACCCGCCGACCCCGGGATCCCGGACAGGCACTCGAGGCCACCGAGGCCGGCATCGACGGTCCCCGCGACCACGTCGTCCCATCCGGCCCCCGCCTCGGCGACCACCGAGTCCGGGCCGAGCCGCACCGCATCGTTGGCCACCCGGACCACGACCGCGTCGACGCCCCGGTCGGCGATCAGCAGGTTGGATCCCCCGCCGAGGACGAGGCTCGGGATGCCCGCGGCATCGAGCGCGCGCACCGCGCCGACCAGCGCGTCGGTGCTGCGGCAGGTGAGCATCGCCCGTCCGGGCCCACCGAGTCGCAGCGTGGTGTACCGCGCCAGCGGCACGCCCTCGCTCAGCTCGGCGCCGGAATCCGCCGCGATGTCACTCAATGCCTGCACGGTGACAAACGGTAGCCTGCCGAACATGGCCCGCAGAATTCCGCATTCCGCGTCGTACCCCCAGCCCGTCGATCAGGTCCACCGGGCGGTGACCAGTGAGCGGTACTGGCGGGACCGCCTGGACGCGGTCGGCGGCGGCGGGGCCGAACTGCGCCACGTCGCCACCGGCGAGGGCACCATCGACGTGGAGATGGCGCAGTCCATCCCCGCCGAGCACCTGCCCGCGGTCGTCTCCAAGATCCGCCCGGGCGATCTGATCATCACCCGGACCGAGACGTGGGGCGCCCTGGCAGGCGACAGCGCGACGGGCACCTTCAGCGCGCGGGTCGAGGGCCTGCCCGGCGAGGTCACCGGCACGCTCACCCTGGCCCCCCAGAACACCGGTGCCGCCATCACCCTCGACGGCCGGGTCGAGGTGAAGCTCCCGCTGATCGGCGGCAAGATCGAGGCCGTCATCGCAGAGCAGGTCGTCGAACTCCTCGACGCCGAGCACGACTTCACCGAAGGCTGGATCGCCGCCGCCAACTGACACCGATGGGGCGGATGTGACGCGGGTGACGCCCATGTAACCTGCGGGGCATGTCACGCCGAATTGAGTTCACTGCCAACTATTCACTGCCCGCCGAAACCGTGCACCGCACGCTCGTCGACGGACGCTTCTGGAACCAGCGCGTCGAGAACGGCGCCGACAAGGGCATCACGCTCGACCACCTCACCACCGGTGAGGGCACGATCGACGTGGGGCTGGCACAGGCCATCGACACCAGCCAGCTCCCCTCCCTGGTCACCAAGGTCATCAAGGGCGACGTGGCGATCGTGCGCGGCGAGGTGTGGGGCCCCCTGGTCGACGGCAAGGCCGAAGGCACCTTCAGCGCGGTCGCCACCGGCATCCCGATCAACGCCACCGGCACCGCGACCCTGATCGACACCCCCGAGGGCTCCACCCTCCGCATCGAGGGCGACGTCGACGTGAACGTCAAGCTCATCGGTGGGGCGATCGAGGGCATGGTCGCCGACCAGATCCTGGGCATCCTCGGCCGCGACCAGGAAATTGTCGAAGAGTGGGTCGCGGCGAACGCCTAGTCGCGATGATTCCGGGCGGATGAGCCCGGCGATGCGGCGAGCCGGTACCCTTGCCGGTCATGGCTCGCCGCATCGACTACTCCGCCCGCTACACCCATCCCGCCGAGAAGGTGTACTCCGCGCTGACGAACCGGGACTACTGGGAAGCTCGGATGGTCGAGCTCCGCAAGTTCTCCGACAACCACGTCGAGAGCTTCGAGATCGACGACGACGGCATCGACCTCGTCTTCCACCACATCATCCCGCGCGACACCCTGCCCGACATCGCGCAGACCGTGATGAAGAAGGACATGGTGATCACCCGCAAGGAGCACTACAGCACCTTCGGCGAGGAGGTCACCGGCACCTATTCGGCGTCCATCCCGGCCGGACCGGGCAGCCTGTCCGGCACGATGACGTTGTTCGGGACCGACACCGGCTCCACGCTCCGTACCTCGTCCGAGGCGAAGGTGTTCATCCCCTTCGTCGGGGGCAAGCTCGAGCAGCTCATGCTGGTCAACCTCGTCGAACTGTTCCGGACCGAGGCCAAGGTCACGGCCGACTGGCTCGCGGAGCAGTAGGAGCAAGCATCAAGACAGGTGGAGCGAAGCCGGACGGCGTCATCACCCGCGGCACCACCGGCATCAACCGGCTGCGCCGCAGCGATCGCTGGCTGGTGCACCGGACCGCGGTCGCCGGCGCGTTGCACGCGGCCGCCGACCCGCTGGTCGTCGACCTCGGTTACGGCGCCCGCCCGCACACAGCCTTCGAATTGGCGACCCGGCTCCGCACCGTCCGCGGGGACATCCGGTTGGTCGGCCTGGAGATCGATCCCGCGCGCGTGGTCGAGGGCCGCGACGGTGTCAGCTTCGCGCGCGGTGGTTTCGAGCTGGCCGGGCTGAACCCGGTGCTCGTCCGCGCGTTCAACGTGCTGCGGCAGTACCCGGAGGAGGCCGTCGCGGACGCCTGGGCCAAGCTGCAGTCCGGGCTGGCCCCGGGCGGGCTGCTGATCGACGGCACCTGCGACGAGCTCGGCCGCCGCTGCGCCTGGGTCCTGCTCGATGCGCAGCGGCCGCTCACCCTGACCCTCGCCTGGGACCCGTTCGACGTGGAACGGCCCAGCGACATCGCCGAACGACTGCCGAAGGCCCTGATCCACCGCAACGTCGCCGGGGAGCCGGTCCACGAGTTGCTGCAGGCGGCCGACCGGGCGTGGGCGACCGCCGCCCCGCACGCCCCGTTCGGTCCGCGGGTGCGCTGGCGCGCCGCCCTGGATCTGTTGCGGCAGCAGGGACTGCCGGTGGAGGTCCCGCGCCGCCGGCTCCGCGACTGCGTGCTGACGGTCCCGTGGTCGCTGGTCGCGCCGGCGCTCTAGCCCGGTTCCCACTCGGACTGAGGACGACGCTAACGGTGTCCTTCATGTCGCTGTCTAATGCGTTGGGACACTTCAAGGCTCGGCTCTCAGTGTTACTTTGGGCGCAGCCAGGTGGCCGCAATGGTCGCCAGTACAACTGGTCACAGTTGCCGCGACTACACCGAACGGTAGCGGTGATGCCGCTGTTGCCAACGGGTAGCCGTCGGGTTCGGGGTGGCCGATTGACCACCCGTAGTTGCGGATCCTTGGCGCTGAGACCGCGGCGGCGTCGGCGACTGGCTCGACGAGAAGGCGCAGACCCACCTGCGCGCCTCTTTCGAGCGTTTCGGCATCACCGTCATCCGCCGAGCACGCTCCTCCCCTGTGCTCCGGTACGAGATTCAGCCGATAGCGCGACCGACAGGCGGGCCGGCGGCCCGTTCAGCGCACCACGGCGAACTGCACCCGGCGAGCTGCCGACGGTCCGGGTGAATGCCCGGCTGAACGATGCTTCGGACAGATAGCCCAGTTCGGCTGCGACTGCTGCGACAGTAGCGTCACCTCGTTCGAGTCGAGCGCGCGCGACGTCCATCCGACACCTTGTCACGTAGCGCATGGCGGGTTCACCGACGAGTTCGGTGAACCGAGCCGCGAAAGCGGAGCGAGACATAGCCGCTTCGCGCGCAAGGGATTCGACTGTCCAGTCGTCGCCGGGTGACCGATGGACCGCGGCGATGGCGCGCCCCAGTTGCGGATCTTGCAGTGCCCCGAGCCATCCTGTGCGTGCGGCCGGGTCGACCGCCAGCCAGGACCGTATCGCCTCAATGACGAGAATGTCCGCGAGTCGGGTTGTCACCGCTTCACCGCCGGGACGCAGCAGCCTCAGCTCCGCTGACATCAGCCGGAGTGCATCACCGATGGGTGAATCGCGGTCGTCGGCGGTGTCGAAATGAATCATCGGCGGCAGCAGGTCGAGCAGCCGCCCGACGGCTGGCTGGTCGAAGCTGACGATTCCGCAGATCAGGGTGGTCCGGGCTCCGCCGCCCCCGCAGCGCAGCAATGAGTAGTGCTCGCTCACCATCTGTTGCGGCAATTCGTCGACGCGGCCGTCGACGGCGGCGTCGGGATTGCTGCGAAGCACGTGACCGCGCCCGTGCGGTACGAGTGCGAGGTCACCGGCACGCAAGTACACCGAGGTCTCCCCCGCAACGTCGAGCCAGCACCCGCCCCGAGTGACGACGTGGAAGGTGAGGCAGCTTCCGAACGGTGGCATTTCCAGACCCCATGGTTCGGTGGCCTCCGTGTGGGAGTAGAACACCCCGCGCATGCGCACCAGGTAGAGCGCTTCAGCGAGCGGGTCCCGCGGCAGCCAGGGCTCCACGACCTCTGGACGAATGGACATGTCTTTCAGATTATGTGCCATAGAACATCCTGACAACTGTTCATACCGTGGACATGTCGGAAGTTCAGACTTCGTTCGAAGGAGAAATGTCATGAAGGTTCTCGTCATCGGTGCAACGGGTGGGAGCGGGCGAGCGGTCGTCGCCGAGTTGCTCGGGCGTGGTCATTCGGTAACCGCGTTCTCACGTCATGCCAGCGAACTGCGCGTCGATGCCTCGGGCGATCTGCGCACCATCGACGGTGACGCCACCGATTCCAGTGCCGTCGAGGCCGCTGTGCGGGGCCACGACGCGGTCGTCCTCACGCTGGGGATCAGCGAGAATGCCATGCGCGTGCGCCTGTTCGGACCCGCACACACCGCCGCCGACGTCCGCTCGCGCGGAACCCGCAATGTCGTCGCCGCGATGAAGCGCAGTGGATCCACTCGACTCGTCGTGCAGAGCACCTATGGCGTCGGAGAGACGGCTGCAAAGCTGGGCCTGGTCGATCGGATCTTCTTCGCGGTACTGATCAAGCAGCAGGCCGCCGACCACACCAAGCAGGAAAGCATCGTGCGCGCAAGTGGCCTCGACTGGACCATCGTGCAACCCATGCACCTCACGGACGATCCCGCAGCCGACCGCGAATTTGTTTCCACCACAGGAGAAATCGGCTCGCGCAAGGTCTCACGCAGAGCGGTCGGCCGAGTTCTCGCGGATGCCTCGACGAGCTCCGACTACCTCGGAACGTCGATCGCGGTGTCTGCGTCGAGCTGACCGCGAACTCAGGCACCATGACACCGGCGTTCCGCGACTTGCCGTTTGAGCCGCGCCGAGCCAACCGCGACGACAACTCCGCTTACTGGGCGCTGGGGCCTCAGACACACAGTGCGCGGTCGATCAGGGCGCTGGCCGCGTTCTCCTGCTCCTGTATGTGCTCCAGGGTGTCGCCGCGCGCCTCGGACATGGAGACCACGGCGCTTCGCCCGCCGTCGGCGGTGACACCGTTGAGGGTGATGTAGCCGCCGTCCCCGCCCTCGTGGCCCCAATAGCTTCCTCCGCAGCTCAGGGGGCGTTCGACCAGGCCGAGCCCGTATCGGCCGCCGGGCCACATCTGTTGGACCTCCGCGCTCACGGGGACGGTCTGCTTCATCTTCTCCAGTTGCCGCGTCGGTAGCAGGCGGCCCCCGAGCAGCGCGCGGAAGAATTCGTTCTCGTCGTTCGTGGTCGTGACCCACGAAAGAACCTCGTGACCCACCGGTATCTGGTCGGTGACGTCCACCACGGAACCGGGACCGAAGAACTGGTAGGCCTGGGCGTGCGGCTGGGGCAAGGTGGGCGAGGTGCCCGTCCACAGGGTCTGGTCGAGGCCGAGCGGACGCAGGATGCGGTCTTCGATCTCCTGGTGGCCAGGTTGACCGGTGGCCTTCTCGATGATCGTGCCGAGCAGGACGTAGCCGGTGTTGGAGTACCCCCAGTCCTCGCCGGGTTGGAAGGCCGGCGCGTGTGCCATGGCGCGGACAACCAGCTGCTCGGAGCTGTGGACGTCGTGGCGCTGCTGGTAGTACTCCTCCGGCGTGGTGTATCCGGGCAGGTCGTCGTGGATGCCGCTGGTGTGCTGGAGCAGTTGACGGATGGTGCTCCGGCTGCCGTCGTTGCCGTTACCCTGCACCACTGCCGGCAGCCAGTGGTCGACGGTGTCGTCCAGAGACAGCAGGCCCTCGGCCTCCAGTTGGAGGACCACGGTGGCGACCAGCGTCTTGGCCGTGCTGGCCATGCGGAAGTAGCCGTCGGAAGCGACCGGTCGGCCCGTGTTCAGGTCGGCGGTTCCGCTTGTGGCGACCGACTGCTGGCCGTCAGGCGCGATCACGCGGGCCTGCACACCGCTGATACCGAGGGCGTGGATCGCTTCGGTGTCCTGGCGCAACCGCTCCACAGGGGAGTCACCGGCGGTCTGGACGACGGCGGCGGCCACCCCGGCGACGAGAATCGCAGAGACGCCGAGTGCCACCGCGAGGCGCATTCGCCTGGTCGAAGTCATGAACTGAACGCTAGTTTCGCCCGCAGCGGGGCGCATCCGGGCGCAACCCCGAGATCGGAATGGGGGATATCCCCTAGCGCGGGCAGTCGACAGATAAGCCGGAGGGTCGCGAGAGTATGCGAAATACCTTCGGATTGACCATATTTCGTCGGCCAATCCGAAGGCATACGCTACTCAGTCGGCATCTCCCTCAGCGGAAGTCCGCCGCGTGATCCACCGCCCACTGCCTGAAGGACCGGGCCGGGGTGCCCGTGATGCGCTCCACCCCGTCGTTGACCGGCTCCGGATTGTTGAGCATCTCCGCTTGGGCCGGCATCACGGCCTCCACCAGCTCCACCGGGTAGCCTGCGGCCTTCATCTGCTCGATGGCCTCATCCAGCGTGATCTCCTCGAACCGCACCGGACGCCCGATCGCCTCGCCGATCAGCGCAACCTGCCGTTCCTGGGTGACCAGTTCGGAGCCGGTGATCAGGGGGCGGGCGCCGAGCAGGGCGTCGGTCGTCAGCGCTTGGACGGCGACCGCCGCGATGTCCGCCTCGTGGATCAGGGGGCGGGCCAGCTTCGCCAGCGGCGCCCGTACCGCACCGGTGGTGCGGATCTCCTCCGCCCATCCGAGCACGTTGCCCGCGAACCCGGTGGGCCGCAGCGCCGTCCATTCCAAACCCGACGCCTCGATCAGCCGCTCCAGCTCCGTGTGGAACATGGTGATGGCCTCGCCCGGCTTCTCTTCCCCGTCCCCGACCCCGGCGGAGGACAGGTACACCACCCGCCGGGCATGCTTTCCGATCGCGTCGATCACGGCCGGCGCGCCCTCGGCGCTCAGGAACGGCCACACCAGGAAGACCGAATCGACGCCCACCAGTGCCTCGTCCAGCGACGTGGGATCGCTGAGGTCCCCGCGTACCACCTGCACACCCTCCGGGAAGGAGGCCATCCCTCTCGCCAACGCCCGAACCGGCACACCCGCCGCGTGCAGTTGGGCCACCACCGCGCCGCCAACCTTTCCGGTCGCGCCGGCCACCAGGATCCTGGGCTGTGTCATCGGACTCTCCTCGTCTCGTCGAT
Source organism: Rhodococcus daqingensis (assembly GCF_042665615.1). Classification (NCBI taxonomy): domain Bacteria; kingdom Bacillati; phylum Actinomycetota; class Actinomycetes; order Mycobacteriales; family Nocardiaceae; genus Rhodococcus; species Rhodococcus daqingensis. The sequence goes on from NZ_JBHTCS010000017.1 coordinate 398,483, forward strand.
CGATGACACCACTCTCAGACATGAACCAAGGTTCAGGTCAACGCGACTGGCGCGAACGCCACCGTGATCCGCGCCACACCAACACCTTCCCCTCGAAGGTGTCCTGTTTGACGTTCGCTGAACAGGACACTCACCGATGCGCTCACCCAGCTCGCCTGGTGGTCCCGTCACCTCCGCGCCGCCGAGCCTTACCAGGGTTGATGTAGAGCCGAACCCCCTTGTACACCACTGCGTACGGCACATCGTCGTCGTTGTCCGGGTCGCCGGAGTCCGCAGGATCCGGCAGTTCCGCCATCTCCTCGATGACGATCTGTGCTCGCGCCGCACCGGGATCGAACATCTCCTGAAACGGCCCGACGAACGACCCCCCGAGCCCGCGGTGCTTCGCCCGAATTGCTGCCCACCCGAACAGCGTCAACGGGCCGATCGTGGCGATCAGCAATACCAAGTCCCCGCCCATACCCGCGAGCGTTGCATAGGTTGTCTGAGCCGGCCAGCCTTCTTCTGGTGGCCGGAATCAAGGTCGGGTATACCCCGATGTTCAACAGCCCCTCGACGCGGATCTTTGCGCGCGAAGCTGCAGGCTAGCCTTGGCCCTGACCGAAGCACCTGCGAAGGGACACTGAGAATGCGTTCGACCCTGCTGTCGCGGAGAGATCTCGACTTCCTGCTCTACGAATGGCTCGATGTCGAGGCGTTGACGGAGGACCCGCGCTATCAGGACCATTCCCGGGACACGTTCGACGGCATGCTCGACCTCAGCGAACAGCTGGCCACCCGCTACTTCGCCACCCACAACAAGCTCAGCGATGCCCAGGAGCCGACCTTCGACGGCACCACGGTCAGCATGGTCCCGGAGGTCAAGGAGGCCCTCGACGCGTTCGTGAAGGCGGACCTGATGGGCGCGGGCATGGCCTACGAGGCCGGCGGCCTGCAGCTGCCCGCCACCGTGACCGCCGCCTGTTTCGCATGGTTCCAGGCGGCGAACGTCGGCACCGCCGCGTACCCGATGCTGACGATCGGGAACGCCAATCTCATTCTGGCGCACGGCACCCCGGAGCAGATCGAGACGTACGCGCGGCCGCTCGTCGCGGGCCGCTACTTCGGCACGATGTGCCTGTCCGAGCCGCAGGCCGGCTCGTCGCTCGGCGACATCGTCACCCGCGCGCAGCCGCAGCCCGACGGCAGCTACCGACTCTTCGGCGGCAAGATGTGGATCTCCGGCGGTGAGCACGAGCTCTCCGAGAACATCGTCCACCTGGTGCTCGCGAAGATCCCCGGCGGCCCGGAGGGCACCAAGGGAATCTCGCTGTTCGTCGTCCCGAAGCTGCTGGTCGAATCCGACGGCAGCCTCGGCGAACACAACGACGTGACGCTGGCCGGGCTCAACCACAAGATGGGCTACCGCGGCACCACCAACACGGTGCTGAACTTCGGCGACGGCACCCACACGCCCGGTGGAGCGGCGGGTGCGGTCGGGTACCTGATCGGCGAGGCCAACCGCGGCCTGTCCTACATGTTCCACATGATGAACGAGGCCCGGATCGGGGTCGGCCTCGGCGCGACGGCGCTCGGCTACACCGGCTACCTCAAGTCGCTCGATTACGCCCGGACGCGCGAGCAGGGCCGTCCGGTCACGGCGAAAGACCCTGCCGCCAAGCCGGTCCCGATCATCGAGCACGCGGACGTCAGGCGGATGTTGCTGGCGCAGAAGTCGTACGTGGAGGGCGCGCTGGCGCTCGAGATGTTCTGCATGCGGATGGTCGACGAGCAACGGATCGCCGCCACCGAGTCCGCGCGCAACCGGATCGGCCTGCTGCTCGACATCCTCACCCCGATCGCCAAGAGCTGGCCGTCGCAGTGGTGCCTCGAGGCCAACAACCTCGCGATCCAGGTCCACGGCGGGTACGGCTACACCCGCGAGTACGACGTCGAACAGCACTACCGCGACAACCGGCTCAACCCCATCCACGAGGGCACCCACGGCATCCAGGGCCTGGACCTGCTGGGCCGCAAGGTGACCCAGCAGGGCGGAGTCAGCCTGCGGCTGCTGAGCGAATCCATCGGCCGCACCATCGCGGACGCGACGGAGACCGGCGGCGAGCTCGCGGAGCTGGCCGAGCAGCTCGGCGAGGTGCTCGGCCAGGTCGGCAAGGTCACCGCGGGCCTGTTCGCCTCCGGTGACATCGACGCCGCCCTCGCCAACAGCTCGGTCTACCTCGAGACCGTCGGCCACCTGGTGGTCGCGTGGATCTGGCTCGAGCAGATGCTGGCCTGCGAGGGCAAGACCGGCGACTTCTACGACGGCAAACGGCAGGCCGGCCGATTCTTCTTCCGGTACGAACTGCCCAAGACGGGCCCGCAGCTGGCGCTGCTCGCCTCGCTCGACCGGACCACGCTGGAGATGCGGGACGCCTGGTTCTGACTTCCGCCCGCCGGGTCAGGCCCCGGCGGCCAGCGCCCGGCCGACCCGGCGTTCGACCCGGACCGAACGCCCCACCGAGCCGGCCTCGAGCCCGGCCCGATCGAGCCTGCCGATGGCCAGCGCATCGCCGACCACCTCGTCGAGCACCCACTGGGAGATCCCGCCGTCGGCCAGATCGAGCACCGTGCGCAGCGGGGTGGTGATCAGGAAGGCCCCGGTGTGTTCGCGGTCGGCGGGCAGCAGCTCGGCGCGGTGCACAGCGACCCGCTCCGTGCGGACGTGCACGGGCGCGCTCGCGGTCACGTGCAGGAACTGCGGGTGCAGGTGCCCGAGCCCGTACAGCTCGGCCGCGCTCTGATGCGAGACGACCGCGCCCTGCAACTGGACGCACTGCCGCGCCACGTCCTCCAGGTCGGTGTGCGGCCATGGCGACAACCGGAACAGGTCCCGGTCGACGCGCTCCCACCCGCCCGCGCCGACCGCGCCGCTGATCTCCCCCGGCGAGAAGCCGAGCATCCGCGCCTGCCCCGCGGTGAAGTACCCGGCCTGCTCGAGCGCACGCTCGTACAGTCCCCGCTCCCGGTCCTCGCGGTGCCGCACGACCCCGTCGTCCATGACGTCACAGTACGTGCGACTGTGGCGTGGATCACAGGAAATCCTCGTAGCGAGTTCTCAGAGCCCCCTCAGACTCTTCGGGAAGAATCCCTGAAATGGCCACCACCGCGAACGCTTCGTCCCGGTCCACGAACCCCGGATCGAAAAACAACCGCGTCCTGCTGATCGTCCTCATCGTGATCGCCGCGCTGATCGCGGTCCTGATCGCCGCCGAACTCTTCGTGCGACACAACGTCAAGCAGTGCATGGCCGACCAGTTCGAGAGCGAACTCGGGTCTCAGGTCGACGTCGACCTGAGCTGGAAGCCCGTGCTGCTGCAGGCGGTCGACAAGAACGTCCCGTACATCAAGATCACCAGCGACGACTCCAGCTTCGGCCCCGCCAAGGACATGCACGTCGTGGCGAAGGTCAACGACGTCGAGCTGACCGAGACCGGGGGCACGATCGGTAGCTCCACCGCCGACGTCGACTGGTCCACCGAGGGAATCCTCGCGACCATCCAGGCGCAGCCCTTCGGCCAGCTGGTCTCCGGGGTGACCGCGGACCCGTCGGCGGGAACGCTGTCCTTCCAGGTCATCGGGCTCGCGCAGCTGACCGTCCGGCCGCAGGTCGTGGGCGGCGCCGTCGACGTGGAGACGGTCGAGGCCTCGGTCCTCGGACTCGGGCTGCCCACCGACCTGGTCAGCGGCATCGTCGACGTGCTCGGTGCCAGCCTGCAGACCCTCCCCCTCGGGATGTCGCCGACCTCGCTGACCATCACCGACGGTGGCCTGCAGATGTCGATGGCCGGCGGCGCCTACACGATGCCGGAGGCCTCCCCCGAGGCGCAGGCCACGGGCGGCGGCTGCTCCCTGCTGTGATCCGCGCTCGCGGTGGCCGGGTGGCGGTTCGCGCTACCCGGCCGCCGGGAATCCGTCCAGCACCGCGCGGGTACCGGACAAACCCAGCCTGGTCGCGCCCGCCTCGATCATCTCCCGCGCGGCGTCCGCGGTCCTGATCCCGCCGCTCGCCTTGACCCCGAGCCGCCCGCCGACGGTCTGCGCCATCAACCGCACGGCCGCCGCGGACGCCCCGCCCGCCGGGTGGAAACCCGTCGAGGTCTTGACGAAGTTCGCCCCCGCCCGCTCCGCGGCGCGGCAGCACTCCACGATCGCCTCATCGGACAGCGCGGCGGACTCGAGGATCACCTTGAGCACGGCGGCGTCCCCGATCCCCTCCCGCACGGTGAGGATGTCGGCGAGCACCGCGTTGTAGTCGCCGGCCACGGCGGCACCGACGTCGATCACCATGTCGATCTCCCGCGCGCCCTGCTCCACCGCGAGCCGCGCCTCCGCCCCCTTGAGCAGGGAGTGGTGCTTGCCCGACGGGAAACCGGCGACCGCCGCGACCGTCAGGCCCTCGGCGCGCACGGGCAGCATCGACGGGGAGACGCAGACCGCGTAGACGCCGAGCTCACGCGCCTCGGCGATCAGCGCGTCGACGTCGGCGGGCGTGGCCTCCGGCTTGAGCAGGGTGTGGTCGACCATCTGGGCGACCCGGTCGCGGGTCAGCGGTGCGTCAGGCATATCGAAGAGCTTGGCACAGCGACAAAACTCGGTTGCGCCGCCGCCGCGCCGCGCCGCACACTGCCGTGATGCTGATCCGACGTGAACTCCCCGCCGATGTCGACGCGATCGCGGCGGTGCACCGCGCCGCCTTCGCCGACCAGATCCCGCCCGGCGCCGACGAGCCGGTGGAGGTCGGCCTGGTCGCGATGCTGCGCGCCTCCGACGCCTGGCTGCCCGCGCTCTCGCTGGTGGCCGTGGTCGACGGGGAGATCCGGGGTCACGTCTGCCTGACCCGCGCCACCGTGGCGGGGCGCCCCGTCCTCGCGCTGGGGCCGATCGGGGTGCCGCCGCACCATCAGGGCGACGGGATCGGGGCGGCGCTGATGCACGCGTGCCTCGGCGCGGCCGACGCCCTCGACGAGCCCCTGGTCGCGTTGCTGGGCCACCTCGACTACTACCCGCGGTTCGGGTTCGTCCCCGGGTCGACGCTGTCCATCGACCCCGGTGTCCCGGACTGGGTCTCGCATTTCCAGGTCCGCACCCTGTCGGCGTACACCCCCGACGTCACCGGCGAGTTCCGGTACGCGCAGCCGTTCTACGAGTTGTGAGCGCGCGCTGGCGGAATCCGCGGCTACCGTGTCGGTATGGGTGCCGATGAGCTTGCCGCAGTGTTCAACTCCGGCGCGGCCGAGTTCAGCTGGTTGACCCCGCAGGTCTGGGGCCCGGCCGGGCAGGCTCTCGTCTTCCAGCTGCGGCTGCGGCCGGGCGACACGGTGCTCGACGTGTGTTGCGGCGCCGGCGCCTCGGCCCTGCCCGCGGCCGCCGCCGTCGGGCCGGGCGGGCGGGTGCACGCGGTCGACCTGGCGGACGACCTGCTGGAGGAGGGCAGGCTGCTCGCCTCCGATCGTGCCCTGACCAACATTGACTTCGTGCGCGCCGATGCCACCGAATGGGAACCGCCGAGCACCGTCCCCGAGGCCGGCTACGACGCGCTGGCCAGCTCCTACGGGGTGTTCTTCCTGCCGCACATGGACGAGTCGGTGAACCGGCTGGTCAGCCTGGTCCGCCCGGGCGGCAAGGTGGGCGTCACATCGTGGCGTCGCGGCGCGCTCGAGGACTACGCGGGCGCCTACTTCGACGCGGTCGCCCGGCACGTACCCGGCTTCGACGCCGGCCCCCGCGACGATGCCGAGGATCCGCTCAAGAAGCTCGACACACCCGACGGCCTGAGCTCCTGGCTCACGGGATTCGGCACCACCTCCGTCGAGATCAACGAGATGTCCAACTGGCTGCCCGCGACCCCCGAGCTGGCGTGGGGCATGGTGCTGGGCAGCGTGCTGCGCGGCCCGCTCATCGGGCTCGAGGCCGCCGCCGTCGAGTCGATCCGGCTCGAGTTCCTGGCGCTGCTCACCGAACGCGACATCGAGACGCTGGACCTGGGCACGCTGGTGGCCACGGCGGTCGTCGAACGCCGACCGGTACCTGCGACACTGGGTCCATGAGCTCGCCTACCACCGAAGACGACCGCCGTTTCGTGCTCTCCCTCGGCACCCCCGACCGCACCGGCATCGTCGCCAGGATCTCCACGTTCCTCGCCGAGGTCGGCGGATCCATCGTCGAGGCCGCGTACCACGCCGACCCCGACAGCGGCTGGTTCTTCACCCGGCAGGCCGTCAGCGCCTCCTCGATCGACATGAGCATCGACGAGCTGCGCACGGCGTTCACCGCGGTCGCCGATGAGCTCGGGCCCGAAACCGAATGGACGCTGCAGGATTCGTCCGAGCGCAAACGCGTCGTGCTGCTGGTGAGCAAGGAGGCACACTGCCTGCACGATCTGCTCGGCCGCGCCGCGGGCGGTGAACTGCCCGCGGACATCTGCGCGGTCATCGGCAACCACATGGACCTGGCGCCCGTCGTGGAGGCCCACGGGCTCACCTTCCACTACGTGCCGTTCCCCAAGGATCCGGCCGAGCGGGGCCCGGCGTTCCACCGGGTGCGCGAGCTGGTCGACGCCCACGATCCGCACGCGGTGGTGCTGGCCCGCTTCATGCAGGTGCTGCCCGCCGAGCTGTGCGAGCACTGGGCCGGCCGCGCGATCAACATCCACCACAGCTTCCTGCCGTCGTTCGTCGGCGCCCGGCCGTACCACCAGGCCTTCGCCCGGGGCGTGAAGCTGATCGGCGCCACCTGCCACTACGTCACCGCCGAGCTGGACGCCGGGCCGATCATCGAGCAGGACGTGATCCGGGTCGACCACGCCGACGAGGTCCGCGACATGGTGCGCCAGGGCCGCGACATCGAGAAGCTGGTGCTCGCGCGCGGACTGCGGTGGCACCTCGAGGACCGGGTGCTCGTGCACGGCCGCAAGACCGTCGTCTTCAGCTAGGCGCTCCGCGCCCGTGAGTCCCTTTGGTCCCCCTACGGACCAGACGGACTCACAGTCGGGCGAGGCGCCGGATCTCGTCGTTCACGGGCTCGGGGGCCTCGACGGTGCTCATGTGACCGATCGCGGGCAGCCGGATCAGGCGCTCCAGGTGCCCGGCCTCGTCCAGCACCTCCGAGATCCGGCGTGAATGCGACTGCGGCGTGAGCCGATCCGCGGTCCCGACGAGCACCGTGGTCGGAACCTGCAGGTTCTCCAGCGCGGTGCGGATGTCGAGCATGCTCAGCGCGGCGCCCCAGCCGCCGCGGGTGCGGCCGTGACAGTCGAGCACGATGCGGGTGCAGAACTCGACCTCCTCGCGCGTGGACCCGGGCGCCATCGCCGCGTACTGGATGACGCGGCGGGTGGCGGGCGTGTCGACGCGCACGGAGCTGCGCCAGCCGAGGAGCACCCGGCCCACCGGCGGCGGGATCGCCGGCAGCTTCTGCGAGAGCGGGATCAGCGTGCTCTCGGCGATGAGGCTGTCGGTGGCGGTGCTGGCCAGCATCACGGCGCCGGCCTTCTCCCGAACCTGCTCCGGGTACTTGCCGGCCCACGACATGATGCTCATGCCGCCCATGCTGTGGCCGACCACGACGGCCTTCTTGTCACCGCTGACGGTGGCCGCGAGCACCGCGGCCAGGTCGTCGGCGAGCAGGTCGGTGCCCAGCGGATTGCGACCGATCTCGGTGCGGCCGTGCCCGCGCTGGTCGTAGGTGATGACGCGGAAGTCGTCACCGAGCGCGTTGATCTGCGGGTACCAGTAGGCGGTCGAGCAGGTCCAGCCGTGGCTGAGCACGATGGGCTGCGCGTCGGGATCGCCGTAGGCCACGACGTGGATCGGGTGCCCGTCCGCGGACCTCACGGAGATCCTCTCGGGGCGGTGGACGGGGTCGCTCAGCGCGGGATTCGGCTCGGCCACGAACGGCGTGCCCGACCCGGTCCGCCGGGAGCGCACAACGGCCCCCACACCGACGATCGCCGCCGCGGCAGCCGCTCCGACGAGGATCCCTCGCTTCGAACCCCGTGACTGTGCCGTCACCTGTCCACCTCCGTGCCGTGTCTGAGTCTCGCCTCGATCGGGACCCGCCACGCGCGGGCGCATCACGGCCCCCGCCTGCCGGGGGCCGTAACCGAGTCACTCAACAATGCGGCCGGCACGGTTGGTTGTCAATGGCTATATGTAACCGAAATTCGCAGACACTTATTCGGGTCGCCGCGGGGCGTGGACGGCTCTGACGCGTCCCAGCGCGGGGTCCGCCGGAACTACCAGCGCGGTCCGCGCTGCACCTCGTCCACCCGCGGCCGCACGTCCACCAGATACACGGAGATCGCGACCACCGCGATCATCCAGAAGAGCATCCCGAAGGGCAGCAGGAGCACCAGCAGCGCGACCAGCAAGATGCCCAGCCAGATCGGCTTGCTCAGCTTGTCGACCGCGGTGAATGCGTCGGTGCGCTGCCGGATCGCGTGGAAGACCGCGAAAACACCCGCGGCGATGGCGGCGAGCTGGAGCGCGAGCATGATCAGGCCGGTGAGGCCGTTGACGGTCGGCATGTCATCCATCCTACGAGTTCGGCCCCCGCGCATCGTGATGCGCGGGGGCCGAACCCGATTTCAGCTGTGCGAGATTCAGCTGGTGGCCTTCTTGGCCGGGGCCTTCTTCGCGGGGGCCTTGGCGGCGGTCGCGGCGGGCTTCGCGGCGGCGGGCTTGGCCGGGGCCTTCTTGGCCGGAGCCTTCTTCACCGGGGCCTTCGCGGCGGCGGTGTCGACCTTCGCGGCGGCGGTCTTGGTGGTGGACTCCGCCTTCTCACCCGCACCGACGAAGCGGCTGGCGACGCTCTCGCCCGCCTCGGTCACGGCGTCGCTGACCTCGTCGGCGACGTCGCTGATGCGCTCGGCGGCGCGGCCCGCGAACTTGGCGGCCTGCTCGCCGACGGCCCGGGTCTGACGGGCGACGGTGCCGAGTGCCTCCTCGGTCAGGGTCGCCGCGTCGCCGAGCACCGACTCGGCCCGCTCGATGCCCTCCTCGACGGCGGGCTGCTTGCGCAGGCGCTCGACGGTCTCCTCGCCGCGCTCGGCGAGCGAGGTGTAGATGTCAGAGGCGACCTTCAGGTACGCCTCGGCGACCTTGCGCAGCTCCTCGGCGGTGAACTTCTCGCGCAGCTCGGCGAGCTCCTCGGGCAGCTCGGACGGCAGGCCGGCCAGCTTCTCGCGCAGGCTCTCGACGCCCTCGGTGAGGTCGCCGGTCAGCTTCTCGAAGCGCTCACGGGCGGCGTCGACGGTGAGCGTCTCCTCGCCGCTGGTGGCGCGCGAGCGCACCTGGGCGACCACGTCGGCAACGGCCTGGACGACCACGTCGCCCGCGCCGACGGCGGCGTACAACGGGGTCTTCACGCTGTCGAGACCTTTGAGATCAGTCATTCTTGCTTCTCCTGTTCGGGCTGGGGGTCGAGACGCGGATTGTTCTCACGCCGAAACGATTCGTAGATTTCAAGGAGGACCTGCTTCTGCCGCTCCGTGATGGAGGCATCGGAGAGCAGGGCATCCCGCACCGGACTGGCTGGGCGATCTTCGAGAAATCCAGCCCGCATGTACAGCACCTCCGCGGACACGCGGAGTCCCTTCGCGATCTGCCCGAGCACCTCTGCCGAGGGCTTGCGCAACCCACGCTCGATCTGGCTCAGGTAGGGATTGCTGACGCCGGCGAGCTGCGAGAGCTGCCGCAACGAGACCTGCGCGGCCTCGCGCTGCGACTTGATGAAGCTGCCGATGTCCTGGGCCGCGGAGCTGACCACCCGCGCAGCCACGTCACCGGCACTGTCGCCGGCGGGCGTTTCGTCGGACATCACACTCCCTACCTGGTGGGTGAATCCCACGGTACGGGAGAGTGCTAACTATTGCAAGCACTCCAGTTAGCAGGAGGCAACGGTCAGCTGAACAGCAGCTGCGAGACCGTGTGGATGGTCAGGCCGGCGAGCGCACCGACCACGGTGCCGTTGATCCGGATGAACTGAAGGTCCCGGCCGACCTGCAGCTCGATCTTGCGGCTGGCCTCCTCCGCGTCCCAGCGCGCCACCGTGTCGGTGATGACCCCGGTGATCTCCTCGGTGTAGTTCGCGGCGACGTACCGCACCCCGCTGTCGAGCCAGCCGTCGACCTTGGTGCGCAGTTCGGCATCGTCGCGCAACCGCTCCCCCAGCCGGATCACGGTGTCGCGGGTCTTCGCCCGCAGCGTGCTGTTCGGGTCGTCCACCGACTCGAGGATCATCCGCTTGGCGACCTTCCACGCGGCCTCGGCGGCGCCGGTGACCTCCTTGCGGCCCATGATCTCCGCCTTGACCTTCTCGGCCTTGGCCATGGTCGCCGGGTCGTGCTGCAGGTCGTTCGCGAAATCGACGAGGAACCGGTTGGCCGCCAGCCGAACCTCGTGCTCCGGGTTCGAGCGGACCTTCCAGGTGAACTCCACGAGTTCCTTGTAGATCTTCTCGCCGAGCAGCGCGTCGACGAACTTCGGCGTCCAGGCCGGGCTGTCCCGGTCGATGATCCGGTCGATCGTGTCCTGGCTGCCCAGCGCCCACTGGTGAGCCCGCTCCGCGAGCAGGTCGAGCAGCGGCAGCTGACGGTTCTCCTTGATCAGCTCGGCGAGCACCTTGCCGATCGGCGGCCCCCACGCCGGTTCGGCGAGCCTGCGGACGATGGTGCTGTCGATGATCTGTTGGACGTCCTCGTCGCGGAGCACCGAGACGAACCCGCGCAGGATCGTCGCCGTCTCGGCGGCCACCCTCGTCGCGTGCGCCGGCTGCGCCAACCAGGTGCCGACCCGCAGCGGGATCTGCGCGGCCTCCACCTTCTGCGACACCACGTCGGGCGCGAGGAAGTTCTGCCCCACGAAGCTGCTCAGGTTCGAACCGAGCTGATCCTTCTTCTTCTTGATGATCGCGGTGTGCGGGATCGGCAACCCGAGCGGATGCCGGAACAACGCGGTCACGGCGAACCAGTCCGCCAGCGCGCCGACCATGCCCGCCTCGGAGGCGGCCCGCACATAGCCGACCCAATCCGGGGCGCCCCTGGTCTCCTGCCAGCGGGACACCAGGTACACCACGGTGGCCAGGACGAGGAACCCCGTGGCGAGAGCCTTCATCCGGCGGAGGTCACGCTTCTTGGCGGCGTCATCGACGGTGAGCAACTGCACCAGGCCCATTGTGCCGAATCTCTCGGCCACGCCGCGTCAATCAGCGGCTCCCACCCTGAGGCCCCGCCTAAACTGTGCAGGAGATCAACCGAACGGATGTGGCGAACCCAGTGCCCAAGAACTCAGTGCCAACAGCACAGGACCCCGACCAGACCGAGGCCGGGACCCAGCCCGAGCAAACCGAGGTGGCGGCCAAGCCCGAGAAGCCGGACGGCCGCAAGCGGCGGTGGCGCGAGCACAAGATCGCGCGCCGCGAGGAGCTGGTCGACGGCACCATCGCGGCGATCCGGGTGCGCGGGCGCGATATCGGCATGGACGAGATCGCGTCCGAGATCGGCGTCTCCAAGACCGTCCTGTACCGGTACTTCAACGACAAGAACGACCTGACCAGCGCCACCATGATGCGCTACGTCGAGACGGTGCTCGCACCGCGGATGTATGCCGCGATCGGCAGCGACATGGACGAGTACGAGCTGGCCCGGATGGCCATCACCGCGTACGTCGAGACCGTCGCCTCCGATCCGGAGGTGTACCTCTACGTGATGGCGAACAGCGCGGGCGGCAACCGGGACGTCGTCGCCGAATCGGAGCGGATGATCGCCGAACTGCTCTCCGCCGTGCTCGGCGAGCGCCTGCGCCTGATGGAGATGGATTCCGGCGGGTCGCTGCCGTGGGCCTACGGGATCGTCGGGGCCGTGCAACTCGCCACCCACTGGTGGATCTCGAACAAGTCGATGACCGCGGAGAACCTCATCGACTACCTGACGATGATGACCTGGGGCGGCATCACCGGGATCGCGGAGGTCGCCGGCTCTCCCGCCCGGTTCAACGCCAACCCGCACCCGCTGCACCGTGGGGACACCACCGACGGCCTCTGAGGCACCTTGTGTTACCCGGAGTAACAGGTATTCTGACGGGGTGAGTGACTTCGATGCCGCGCCCGACGAGGACCACGACGAACCGGACGGATATTCCGGCAAGGCGCTCGTCACCGTCGGCGGGCACCCCACCCTGGCGCTCGATGTCCAGCTGGTCGGCCATTTCGAGCCGATCAGCGGTCGCTATCTGTGGCAGGGCCGGGTCCGTCGGCTGGCGGAGTCGTTGCCCGACGGTGTGACGGCCCCGCCCGGTGCCGAACTCGAGATCGAGACGCCCGAGGGCGCAGGCGTCGCGACGGTGACCTCGATCGACCTCTGGGGCAGCCACATGGTCGAGGGCCGGTCGGGTCGGCCGTTCTCCGCGATGGAGGACACCGAAGGCCTGCTCTGACGGGCGCGCGTCACGCCCCGACCGGCTCGACCCCGATACCCGAACGCAGGAAGTCGACGAGCGGTGCCGCCAGGTCCTCCGCCGTGGCGGGCCCGTGCAGCGGGAACACCGCGGAGGCGAGCAGGATCGAGCCCATCGCCATCGAACTGCGACTTGCCGAGTACAAACGTGCCTGCGCCGCCGTAGAACAGCACACCGCTGAGCGACGCCGACAACGGATTGAACCGACCACCAGGCCGGAGGAACCGAATCTCGGGCCTCGGCACCGCGTGTAGGCCCCAGACTCGTGAAGGTGTCCGGAGGTGCCAAGTGATGTCCGCTGCCCGTGCGGGCGGGTCGGACGTCGGTTGCGTCAACGCGCTATTGGACGTGCGGTAACCCGCTCAGCGTCAACGCCACTGACGGCCGTGTGTGCTGACGACGCGGGCCGAGGTGACGCGACTCCACCATTCGCGATGGCGCCCCGTCCGTGCGGCCCACACGGCCGTCCATAACCGCACTCGAGTCCAGCAGCATCGGCGACGGGCGGAAGCGCCTAGCCGGCGGCCAACTTCAGCACCCGGTTGGTGCCGTTGTTGGTGACGTAGACGGCGCCGGCGCTGTCCACCGCCACCCCGCCCGGGACCTCGAGGCCGGAAAACGCCAGCTCGGTCGCGCTGGTCGCCCTGGGGGCCAACTTCAGCACCCGCTTGGTGCCGAAGTCGGCGACGTAGACGGCGCCGGCGCTGTCCACCGCCACCCCGCCTGGGTTGTCGAGGCCGGAAAACGCCAGCTCGGTCGCGCTGGTCGCCCCGGGGGCCAACTTCAGCACCCGGTTGGTGACGATGTCGGTGACGTAGACGGCGCCGGCGCTGTCCACCGCCACCCCGCCCGGGAGCTTGAGGCCGGAAAACGCCAGCTCAGTCGCGCTGGTCGCCCCGGGGGCCAACTTCAGCACCCGGCTGGTGCCGAAGTCGGCGACGTAGACGGCGCCGGCGCTGTCCACCGCCACCCCGGCCGGGAGCTCGAGGCCGGAAAACGCCAGCTCGGTCGCGCTGGTCGCCCCGGGGGCCAACTTCAGCACCCGCTTGGTGCCGGAGCCGTTGTCGGTGACGTAGACGGCGCCGGCGCTGTCCACCGCCACCCCGGCCGGGTGTCCGAGGCCGGAAAACGCCAGCTCGGTCGCGCTGGTCGCCCCGGGGGCCAACTTCAGCACCCTGTTTGTGCCGACGTCGGTGACGTAGACGGCGCCGGCGCTGTCCACCGCCACCCAGGTTGGGCGGCCGGAAAACGGCAGCTCGGTCGTGGGCGACGTTTGGGGCGTTTGGGATGTTTGGGGGGCGAGGGTGATGACGGCGGCGATGATAGCGATGGTGGCGACGAGCCCGGCGGTCACGGCGATTTTTACGCGCCGACTCAACCGCGCAAAGAGGGGCTGGAACTTGGTCGGTGGCGCTGCAATGCGGGGTGCCGTGCGATGCTTGTCGGAGAGGGTGGGTGCGCCTGGCGGTGCCGTGGGTGCGATGTCAGCCGGGGAAGTGGCCTTGCATTGATCGCGGCGGGTGGCGGCGTCGCGATATTGGGCGTCCATTGCGACGATCTCGCCGAATAATGTTGCTGCGGTTGTCCACTCGCCGGAGGTCTGGGATTCGGTCGCTCTGCGGTACTTATCGGCGAGATCCAATTGTTGCTCGGCGGTAGCGCGCAGCGTCGAGGCGTCTCGGTAACCCAGCTGATCCTGTTCAACAACGGCGAACAGCTCCGCTGCTTGCCGCCAATTCTCTTCGTCGAGGTGATTCAGCGCTTGGGCGTAGCGGTCCGCGAGCTGGGCGTCGCGAATCTGTGCTTGGGCGTCGGAGACGATTCCGTCCGGGTCGGGGTTGTCGGGGTCGAGCCCGGCCAGTTCCTGTGCAGCGGCCACGACGGCATCCCATTGGCGGGCCTGATGCAGTGCGGTCATCTCATCAACCAGCGACCGGCATCGCTGGGCGATACGCGCATGTTCGAGACGACTGGCGGCATCGGGGTGTTTCGGATCAAGGGCGGTGAGATGCTCCAAGGCGCTCACCACGGTGTCCCAGTCGCCCTCCTGGGCGCTGGCGTCCGCGTTGGCTGACCAGTCTTGAATATCGCGTTGTCGGCGCGCCTGTTGCAGTCTCGTCTCGACCCGCGCCTCATCCGGATATCGCGCCTGTAGCGCCTCGAAGTGTTCGACGGCCTCGGGCCAGCGTTTGGCGTAGTAGGCGCCTAGTGCGTCAGCCCATTGCGAATCTCCGAGCAGGTCTTGGCGCTCATCGGCGCGCGTGACCGAGTACCTCACGGGCTCCGGTTCCCCGACGAGCTGGAACAATTCGGTGGCGTCTCCGCGGACGTGAAGGATTGGGGTGACCCATTCCAGGGTCCCGTCGCCTATTCCCCGGATATCGATGCGCCCGCTGCGTACTGCCTCGTCGACGCGGCGCCCGCTAACCAGCGCGGTGTAAAAGCCGCGAGGAAAGGCCACCGCCGCTGTGTCGCTGACGCTAAACTGCATGGCCGCCACCGCGCTAATGCCTCTGCGGACGAGCGTGGCGGCTGTGCCCGAGAACAGGTCATTGCTGCCGCTCTGTCCCGAAGCGCACGAGTTGAGCACAACCACCCTGGGCGTCGGTTCGGCCTCACCCAGCAGGTCAGCAAGCTTGGTGGCATCAACCCAATCGGCGCGCCCATCGTCTCGCACCAGTGCGATCCGTCCTTCACCGCGCTCGTAGTCGTAGTCGCCATGCCCAATGAAGTGCAGCACATGCCACGGTTCCTGCAAGAGCCGCTCATGCACGCGCCACCAGGACGCCTGAGTCTCCCAGTCCAGCCGCGCTTGCCCCGCCGAGATCGGTCCAGCCAGGGCCCTCTCGAGGTGCTGCCTTTCGGCGTCAACATTCAACTCCGGCAGGCCCCTCGGTGAGGCCACGATCGCCAGGATCCGCAATGGCGGGCGCACCGGCAGCGGGTCGGGAGTGTAGGGGGCGTCGATATGCCGAACCACATCATCCTTGAGGCACACGTACGTCTCGAGCTCACGGTCGTAGAGGGCCTCCCAGGGCATCACCGCAAGCTCCGGCGCCGTGATGCTAAGCACCAGCCGGAGCTTTTCCCCACGCTCACCTGCTACCGCGAGGCTGGAGCGATAGGCGGTATCGATGGGCCCGGCGAACAACGCCTGAAATAGCTGGGACCCGACCTCTCGCAGCGGCCTCTCCAGTTCCGGCACCACTCGGCGCCGGGCCCGAGCGGCGGAGGCCAACACTGTGGTTTCCAAGCTGCGGGATAAGTCCGCAAGGGCGTCGACGTCGAGCCTGAACGTTGAATGCGGTCTTCCTCCGGAGGCACCGCGCACGACTTTGACGGTGTATTCGCCCGACCCAGGTCCCGGGGTCAGATCCAGCCCGAACTCGGCGGCGGCAATCTTGTCGCTCATCGTCAACACATGCCCCACATGACGGTCACCAGTTCATGCTGGTGCTTGATTTCCGTTGCGCGGACGGGATCGACACCGGAGAGCCCCGTCGGCGCCCGGCCTTCTGTGCAATGCACCACGCCGTCGATCATGGGTCACTACCCGTGGACGGGGACGGTTCCCCGTGCAGGGGCCCGTGCTTGGCGCCGACAGATTCTTTGCTGTTCCAGGTCAGCGCGACGCGAAGTTGTGCGCCGGCTCCGGCCGCTGCTAACACCGCGCCGGCCTTCGCTGACAATTCCAGTCCGAACTCGACCCGCACCTCCTCGGGTGCGGAGGCAAGGTCGGTCAACTGGCTCAGAACGGCTTCGGCGACTAAGCGGATTGTGCTCAATGCGGACTCGAAGCTCTGTCCTGCTTGTTCTATGGCGCCCTGAATGTAATCGCGCCCACCCCGCGTTACCACCCTTCCGTATTGGTCGGAAGAGTCCACACGCACGAGGACTTCGCCGCCGCTTTCGAGGGGGAACTTGATCGCCTCTATCACCGTTTGTGCCCCTGTTCGTTGTCCCTCAATCGCGCGCCCCTGGCAAGCGATTTCCGGGCATCGGCAAATATGGTCACATCGCACCAGCGTCTGACCAAGTATTGCGCCGTTGCGCCGTGTTGTATCGCGTAGTCGACTACTCGATCAGTAATGACTGTCAATCACGGTGCCGGGGCAGCCCCGTCGTTGCCGCTGACCCGAATTGACTCGCAGTGGGCGGCGAGCTGTGGCGCCGGCGGTTGACTGCGGCGCCAGCGCGATCGGAAGGAAACGGTCGCCCCGGGCGTGTCGGAGGGTGGGGCCAAGATTCTTTCCGTCACCACCCACCGAATCCTGAGGGGGTGAGGCCAGATTTCTCCGTCATGTGGGGCCAATCAACCCTACAGAGCCACTACCTACATACGGCTCCACGCGCCGGATGGATGTTGCAAAACGCCCCAGCGGACGGAAAGCCCGCTGGGGCGCCTGCACCGTGCCGCGGCGCGGTCCCTGGGCGGGGACAAACCGGCAGGCGGCTCGGTCGACCGGGCACAAGTGCTGGGGTTGCGCGGAGGGGTGAACTCTCCGAGAACCTGTGCCCGGGGTTCTATTACGAGACGGGGACGAACATGCCGGTAGCGTCGGAATACTCCCACCGGCGCCCCGCAGGGTCACTGGACCTCTTCGACGAAGGACACCGAAGGCCTGCTCTGACGGGCGCGCGTCACGCCCCGACCGGCTCGACCCCGATGCCCGAACGCAGGAAGTCGACGAGCGGTGCCGCCAGGTCCTCCGCCGTGGCGGGCCCGTGCAGCGGGAACACCGCGGAGGCGAGCAGGATCGAGCCCATCGCCTCGCCGACCACCTCCAGATCGACGGCACCGTGCAGGTCCCCGCGCCGCACCCCGTCGGCGAGGAACTCCGCGGCGACGTCGCCGAACTGCCCGAACACGCCGAGCAACCGGTCGATCAGCACCGGATCGATCGACGGCGCCTCGAACACCACGAAGCGGATCAGTTCCGGTTCCTGCCGCACCAGCTCGTGCAGCCGATCGACGATGCGCCGATAGCGCTCGAAGAACTCCTCGAGGTCGGCCGACCGTCCGAGCGCGTCCTCGACGATCCGGTCCCGGATCAGTTCGAAACCACGGTCCACGACCGCATCGAGCACATCGCGCTTGCTGGTGAAGTAGTTGTAGAAGGTTCCGTGGCCGACGCCGAGTGCCGCCACGATGTCGGCGACGCCGCAATTCGCGTAGCCCTGCGCGACGAACACCTGCGCGGCCGCCTGGATCAGCTCGCGACGCCGCTCGGCGCTGCGCCCGCCCGCGGTCCGGCCGCCGCCTGCTCCGTGGCTCACGTCGCGGGACCGCCCGCACCCGGCCGGCGCAGGCCGAACGACACCAGCGCGACGATCGCGTCCGTGTACCGAGTCCGGTCCGCGGCGCATTGGCCGACCCGCAGCCCGCGGAGCAGACCGGGCCAGGTCAGGGCGATGATCGAGTGCCCGACCGCGTCCGTGTCGAGGTCCTTCCGCAGCCAGCCGCCGAGGATTCCGTGTTCGAGCACCTCCGCGACGAGCCCGGCCAAGACCTGCTCGCCCCGCATCACCCGGCGGCCGAACTCGTCCTCGATCGCGCTGGCCTCGACCATCAACAGCTTCAGGACGTTCGGGGATTCCTCGACCAGCCCGAACAGCGCGTCCGCGAGTGCCCGGATCCGGGCGATCAGCGATTCCAGCGTCTCCGGCGGTTCCAGCAGTGCGGGTGCGTCGACGACGTCGATCAGTTCCCGCAGGCAGCGGTCCATCACGTGGTCGAGGATCTCGCGCTTGCTGTCGAAGTACCGGTACACGGTGCCGAGCCCCACCCCCGCGCGCTTGGCCACCTGCGCCGCGGTGGTCGCCTCGTAGCCGCGCTCGGCGAACTCCTCGATGGCCGAGGACAGGATCTGGTCCCGGCGGGCCTCGGACAACCCCGGCTGTGGCGGCCGGCCACGCCGGGCGGGCGCCTGCGCGAGCGCGTCGGCGGGCCGTGTCAGCTCGGTGGGCGTCGACGACACAAGCCTGGCTCCTTCGGCGGCGCAGCTCGGGAACTCACGACAATGCGCCCGCATCGGCGGGCGCATTCATGGACCGGTCGGTCACCGATCCATGATCAGGATCTTACCCAACCGCGGGCCTCACCCGGTGGTCTCGATGACCTGCACCGCCGGGTCGTCGGCAGCGGGGCGGCGGCGGGCCGCTGACCCCGAGGCGCCCCCGACCAGTTCGAAATCGGACGGGTTGAGTCGGCGGGTCCGCAGCCAGTACTGCCAGGTGAACCCGGGCCAGATCGTGCGGTTGACCCCCTTGGCGTCGAGGTACCAGCTGACGCAGCCGCCGTTGGTCCACACACCCTTGGACAGCTTGGCCTGGATGTCCGCGTTGAATCGGTCCTGCACCTCCTGCCGCACCGAGATCGCCTCCGCCGCGTTGTCGTCGACCAGTGCCATCGCCGCCAGCACGTACCGGATCTGCTGCTCGATCATGAACACCACCGAGTTGTGTCCCAGTCCGGTGTTGGGCCCGAGCAGGAAGAAGGCGTTCGGGTAGCCGGCCGCGGTGATGCCGAGGTGGGTCTGGATGCCGTGCTCGTTCCAGTACGGCACCAGTTCCCGGCCCCCGACGCCCGCGACATTGACACTGTCGTATCCGTCGGTGACGTGGAAGCCGGTCCCGTAGATGATGGCGTCCACCTCGCGCACGACGCCGTCGCCTGCCACGATTCCCGACTCGAAGACCCGCTCGATCCCCTCTGTGATGATCTCGACGTTGGGCTTGGCCAGCGCCGGGTAGTAGTCGTTCGAGCCCAGGATGCGCTTGCACCCGATCCGGTAGTCGGGGGTCAACTTCCGCCGCAGCACGGGGTCGGCGATGCTGCGCGCGATGTTCTTCTTCGCGATCTTCTCCAGCGGACGCATCAGGTTCGAGTGGCCGTTGAGGCCGAGCGCCAGCGCCTCCGACGCCCAGTAGATGCCGTTGCGGAAGGCCCTCCTGACGGGCGGCACCAGGTCGAAGACCCGGCGCATGCGGGTACCGATCGAGAAGTTCTTGCGCGGCACGACCCACGCCGGCGTGCGCTGGTAGAGCTGCAGGCTCGCCACCTCGTCGACGATCTCGGGGACGAACTGGACGGCGCTGGCGCCGGTGCCGATCACCGCGACCCGCTTGCCGGTGAGGTCGTAGTCGTGGTCCCACCGGGCGGAGTGGAACGCGACGCCACCGAACTCCTCGATCCCCGGCAGCTCGGGGATGTTGGGGACGTGCAGGGCTCCCACACCGGAGACGAGGAACTGCGCGACGTACTCGTCGCCCTCCTCGGTGACGATGTGCCAGCGGTTCTCGGTCTCGTCCCAGTACCCGCCGTTGGTGGTGCGGCCGAAGTGGGTCTTGGCGCGCAGGCCGTACTTGTCGGCCAGGCCCCGGAGGTAGGCGAAGATCTCCGGTTGGTCGGACCACACCTTGGACCAGCCCGGGTTCGGCTCGAACGAGAACGAGTACATGTGTGTCGGCACGTCGCAGGCGCACCCGGGATAAGTGTTCTCCCGCCAGGTCCCGCCGACCTCGTCGGCCTTCTCGAGGACGATGAAGTCCGGGCGACCCGCCTTCAACAGTTGGATGGCCATGCCCATCCCGGAGAAGCCGGCGCCGATGATGAGTACCCGCGTCCGGTGCACCGCGGTCGCAGACCTGCCCGCGCGCGTTGGCTCGACATCACTGGTCACGGTCGCCCCCGTTCTCCCTGTCGGTGAGCGCTACGCGCTCTCGTCGGCGATCGGCGCGGCGGCACCCGTCCCCCGCGCGGAGTCCACGTCGAACGACGCTGCCCGTTCCGCCAGGTCGATCAGGTGTGGGGCCAGGTCGACCGCACACTCATACGGTAATTGGTGACCGGCGCCCGGATACACGAGCAGCGTCGAGGACGGCAGCCGGCTCGCGATCTTGCGCGCGTGCGTCGGCGGGCACAGCTTGTCCTGCGAACCGGCCGCGACCAGCGTCGCCGCGGACTCGTACCGCGACAGGTGGTGGGCCCGGTCGTGGGCCATGATGTCGCGGCCGAACCGGTGCATGCTGCGCGGATCGGCGCGCTGCATCTCGTCGACGGTCCGGGCGACGTCGAGCGCCCGCGGTTCGCGCCCGAACAGCAGCCACGCGATCGCGCGACGTCGTAGCGCGGCCGGGAGCACTCGGTACACCCGGAATCCGAGTCCGACCAGGGGCAGCAGCACCGAGAGCAGTCCGGGCACCTTCGCCACTGCCTTGTCCAGCCTGCCCGCGGCGGTCGCGAGGAACGCCGCCCCCGCGACCCGCCTGCGCACCAGGTCCTCGTGTCGTTCGGCGAGCGCCATCATCGCCATTCCACCCATCGAGTGCCCGACCAGGACCACCCTCCCCGTCGGGATCCGCCGGTCGATCAGTTCGGCCAGGTCGTCCGCGTATCGGGCCAGGGTGGCGCCGCCTTTCCCCGCGGGACCGGAGCGGCCGTGGCCCCGGCAGTCGACGGCGATGGCCCGGACCGGGACCCCGGCACCAGCGACGAGCAACGCGGTCAGGTCGTCCCACGATCGACTGTCGAGGGTCCAGCCGTGGGCGAAGAGCACGGTGACGGCCGCGTCCCGCGCCCCGCTGTCGGTGACCGCCAGCCACACGCCGTCCGAGGTGCGGAAGCCGTCCGTGCCGTCCGCAAACGCCGCCTGCGATGCCATGTCCGTCCTCGACTATCCGATACCTACGGTGATACTAACCAGATGTGACGGCCCTCACCATCGCCGTCGGGGCCGAAACGCCGCAGGCAGCAGCGCCGATCTCGCCCGCGCCGTGACTACAGTCACGACATGGCCAAGCATCCGAAGGATTCAGACGGCAACTGGGAGATCCCCGCCGCCCTGGCAGTGCGGGCGACGCCGGACACCCGGGTCGCCGATATCGACACCGGTGGCACGCCGGGCTTCGTCGGCAACAAGGCGCTGGGCGAGCGGCTGCTCGAGGAACGCGGCGCCAGGCTGTCCGAGCTCCAGGAGCTGCTCTATGCCAACGGGCGGTCCGGCGACACCCGCTCGGTGCTGCTCGTGTTGCAGGGCATGGACACCGCGGGCAAGGGCGGGATGCTCCGCCACGTGATCGGCCACGTCGACCCGCAGGGAGTCGACCACGCCTCCTTCGGCGTCCCCACCGAGGAGGAGAAGCGGCACGACTACCTGTGGCGCATCCGCAAGGCGCTGCCCCGGAAGGGGCAGATCGGCGTCTTCGACCGGTCCCACTACGAGGACGTGCTGGTGGTCCGGGTGCACAACCTGGTGCCTCCGGAGGTGTGGGAGCCGCGCTACGACGAGATCAACGCCTTCGAGCGGGAGCTGGTCGAGGCCGGCACGACGATCATCAAGGTGGCGATGTTCGTCTCGCTGGAGGAACAGAAGGCCCGCCTGACCGAACGGCTCGAGCGGCCCGACAAGTACTGGAAGTTCAATCCGGGCGACATCACCGAGCGCGGCTTCTGGCCGGACTATCAGAAGGCGTACCAGGCCATGCTCGACCGGACCTCCACCGAGCACGCACCCTGGTACGTGGTGCCCTGCGACCGCAAGTGGTACAGCAGGCTGGCGGTCACCGAACTGCTCATCGATGCACTCGAGGGACTCGAGTTGAGCTGGCCGCCTGCAGATTTCGACATCGACGCGGAGAAGGCCCGGCTCGCCGAGTCCTGAGCACCGGGTCCGGTCGCCGGCGATGCCCCCTACGGGAAGTGGGGCGTGTCCCGGTTCAGCTTGTGGTCGTGGTGGACGGTTCCGCCGACCACCACGACGGCCGTCGCGATCACCAGCAGCAGGGCCGAACCGGCGACGATGGCCCAGCCTGGGTGGCCGGACCCGGCGGCCACCAGGAACATCCCCAGGGTGAGCGCGGTGAGCAGGACACAGCCGAAGCCGACCCACCCGGCGAAGATATTCAGACTCATCGGTGGCTCCTCTCGGCCGGCGGCGTCCTTCGCTCTCGTCAGCGCACGGGCCAGCGGTCGCCGCCGGGCAACGGGAACCGGGGGGTGTGCTGGTGCACTCGGCGATCGTGGCGCACGGCGCTGCTCACGATGCTCGAACCGATCAGCAGGCAGGCCACGCAG
Organism: Rhodococcus daqingensis; assembly: GCF_042665615.1. Taxonomy (NCBI): domain Bacteria; kingdom Bacillati; phylum Actinomycetota; class Actinomycetes; order Mycobacteriales; family Nocardiaceae; genus Rhodococcus; species Rhodococcus daqingensis. The sequence continues at coordinate 421,052 of NZ_JBHTCS010000017.1, forward strand.
ACCAGCCCCGCCACGATCGCCCAGCCGGTGAAGCCCGATGCGTGAGCGAGCAACGTCAGTGCGAACGTGAGCAACGCGACGAGACCGAGGGCGTAACCGACCCATTCGGAGAACAGGCTCAGTTTCTCGGGGAACCGGCGCACCTGCCCGGGGAACTGTCGCACCTGGTCGGAGAACATGTTCAGCCTCATGTCGGAGAACAGATCCCGGATCATCTCATTCCTCCTCGCGTCGAGGATCGACTGTTTTACTCGACGCTACGCCCGCCTAACGGACCGCGACAAGGTCAGAATTGACCCACCGATTCGGGGTGCTGGGTGAACTTGCCGACGATCGCCGCGCAGAACCAGTGCAGGTCCGCCGGTCCGCGGCTGGTCACCATGTTCCGATCCACGACGACCTTCTCGTTCACGTGACTGCCGCCCGCGTTGATGATGTCGGTGCGCAGGCTCGGCCAGCTGGTCAGGGTCCGCCCGCCGACGACGTCCGCCTCGAGCAACATCCACGGGCCGTGCCCGATCGCCCCGACCGGCTTGCCGATGTGCACGAAGTGCCGCACGAATGCGACCGCGTGGTCGTCGACCCGGAGCCGGTCGGGGTTCATCGTGCCGCCCGGCAGGATCAGTCCGTCGAAGTCGTCGACGTTCGCGCGCGAGACCACCAGGTCGACCGGGAACCGGTCCGCCGGCTGCACATCCGCGCGGTACGCCTGGATCTCCCCCGGCTCCAGGGAGATCAGCGACACCGCGGCGCCCGCCGCCTCGACCGCGCGCCGCGGTTCGATCAGCTCGTCCTGCTCGACCCCGTCCGTTGCGAGGATCGCCACCCGGTGACCCTCGAGTTGCCGTGTCATGTGCCCCAGACTCCTCCGCGCTCTGCCCCCGCCGCGCCCGGCGGCCTCGCTCGCGGCGCGCTTCCAGGACGGATGCCGCGAGCACACCCGGGCCTGGTCCGAGTATGAACCTCGCCGGGTGGCACTGCCAGAGTCAGACGGGTGGCATCGCCCGGGGAGCGATCAGAAGGTCGCCGCGTCGATGACGAAGCGGTAGCGCACGTCGCTGCGGACCACCCGGTCGTAGGCCGAGTTGATGCGGTCCGCGGAGATGACCTCGATCTCCGCGCCGATCCCGTGTTCGGCGCAGAAGTTCAGCATCTCCTGGGTCTGCGCGATTCCGCCGACCATCGATCCGGCGAGGCTGCGACGGTTCGCCGCGAGCGAGAACCCGCTGACCCGGATCGGCTTCTCGGGCATGCCGAGCTCCACCAGCACCCCGTTGATCGCGAGCGTCGACATGTACAGGTCGATGTCGAGGTTCACCGAGACGGTGTTGAGGATCAGGTCGAACCTCGACCGCAGCGCCTTGAAGGTCGCCGGGTCGCTCGTCGCGTGGTAGTGGTGGGCACCGAAGCGCAGGCCGTCGTCCTGCTTGCTCAGCGTCTGACTCAGCACGGTCACCTCCGCGCCGAGCGCGGCCGCGATCTTCACCCCGACGTGCCCGAGCCCGCCCATGCCGATGATGGCCACCCGCTTGCCCGGGCCCGCACCCCAGTGCCGCAGAGGCGAGTACAGCGTGATGCCCGCGCAGAGCAGCGGCGCGGCGACGTCCAGTGCGAGACCGTCCGGGATGGCGAGCACGAACCCCTCGGTGACCACGATGTGGGTGGAATACCCGCCCATCGTGTACTCACCATCACCGATTCGCGAGTTGTAGGTCTGCACAACGCGTTTGACGCAGTACTGCTCGTCCCCGGACGCGCAGGCATCGCATGCGCCGCAGGAGTCGACAAAGCAGCCGACGCCGACGCGGTCCCCGACCCGGTGCCGGGTCACCTCGGAGCCGACCGCCGCCACGACGCCCGCGATCTCGTGACCCGGCACGACCGGATAGTGGGTGCCGCCCCACTCATTTCGCGCCGTGTGGATGTCCGAATGACAGATGCCCGCGTACTTGATCTCGATGAGCACGTCGAGCGGACCCAGGTCCCGACGCTCGATACTGACCTTTTCGAGTGGTGCATCGGCCTGGGGTGCCGCGTAGGCGGAAACGATGAGCATGGCTACATGTCTATAGACATCCCCGGTGTCGCGCAATGCCGATGCCGGACTCGGGTTCGAGTTCATCGAAACCACACGCGGCCCGGCTCGTCTCCCTACGATCGCACTGTTGGACAACTGTCCATATTGCTGTACGAATCCCCGGAGGCAATACATGCACCGACTGCTGGCGATCGGCTTCGCCACAGCCTTACTCGGAACCCTGGTCACCTCCGCGCCCGCGATCGCCACCGCCGACGAAGTCGAGAGACCACCGGCGAGCCAGGTTCACGCGGAGGGCCGCTCGCTGGTCGACGCGTTCGGGCGCACCGTCCTGCTGCACGGGGTGAACAACGTCGACAAGAGCGCCCCGTACCTCAATCCGGGTGACGGGCTGACGATCACCGATCAGGACGCAGACCTGCTCACCCGACACGGGTTCAACACCGTCAGGCTCGGGGTCTCGTTTGACGGGCTGATGCCCGAACGCGGCCGGATCGACGACGCGTACCTTGAGCGAATCGCGGGCACGGTCGACATGCTCGCCGCCCGGGGCATCCACGTCCTGCTCGACAACCACCAGGACGGACTCTCGAACATCTGGGGCGGCAACGGCTTTCCCGCCTGGTCGATCGAGGCGCGTCCCCTTCCCGGCGAGCCGAACCCCGGGTTCCCGATGAACTACCTGATGCCGACCATGAACCTCGGCTGGGACGAGGTCTGGAACAACACCCACGGCGTGCTCGACCACCTCGGCACCGCCCTCGGCGCGCTTGCCGCGAAGGTGAACGACAAACCGGGCGTGGTGGGCATCGAGCTGATGAACGAACCGTGGCCCGGAACACCGTTCCTGACCTGTTTCCCGAACGGCTGCCCGGACTTCGACCGGAAGTACCAGGCGGCGATGCAGAAGCTCACCGATCACGTCCGCGCCGCGAACCCGACGGTCCCCGTGTTCTGGGAGCCGAACGTCACCTGGAACCAATTGATGCCGACGAACCTCGCCAACCCACCGGCGACGCCCGCGATCAGCGACCCGAACATCGTCTTCGCCCCGCACGACTACTGCATCCCCAGTCAGCTCGCGATCTATCTCCGCCTGCCGGAGGCCCTGCGCGCCGGCTGCGAACTGCAGCAGGAGAACACCTGGCGCAATATCGACGCATTCACCGCGCGCGCCGGCATCCCGACCGTGGTGACCGAGTTCGGCGACGGCGATCCCACCGTGCTCTCCAGCACCCTCGCGCGCGCCGACGCACGCTTCATCGGATGGCAGTACTGGCACTACAGCAGCATCTTCGGGCCGACCGGCCGCCCCGACCCGTTTCTCGGGGAGGTGGGCCGCCAGTTGGTGCGGACCTACCCACAGGCCACCGCGGGCCAACCGGTCCAGCTCCGATTCAACCCGGAGGGTGGCGATTTCGAGTACACCTACCGACCTCGCCCCGCGGCCCGCCCGACCGAGATCTATGTCTCCGACCTGCACTACCCTGGCGGATACGTCGCCGAGGTGCAGGGTGGACAGGTGACGTCGGCGCCCGGAGCCCGGATCGTGACGGTCGAGACCGACGGCGCGGCGCCCGTCACCGTCCGGATCCATCGCCCCGACTCCACCGGCGACGACCTGCCTGAGGCGGCCGGTTCCGCCGAATCGGGTTCGAGCGGTTCTGTCGGCGCGGGAAGCAGCGGATCCTGACGCTCCCGTCGCACGCGGAAGGCCCCGGACCCGTGCGGATCCGGGGCCTTCGTCGCGTCCACCCCTAGTCGGCCGAGGCAGCCTTCTCCGCCCGGCGGCGCAGACGACGCGCCGCCGCCACGAGGTTCCGCAGCGAGGGCTCGAGCTGCCAGTAGTGCCGGGTCTTGAGGCCGCCGTCCGGGTTGGCCCACAGTCGGTCCAGCTCCACGGACTCCGCCGCCTCGGTGAGCAGCTCGTCGAGCTCGTCGATGTCCGGGATTCGGGCCGAACGACTCTCGTACACACCGGGTCCCACGCCGTGGGTGAGCTTGCGCTCCTTGATGGCGTCGAGAACCCAGGTGATCGAGCGGGTCGCCACGATCGCGGTCACGTCGCAGTCCATCCGCTCGATCGCGTCCACCACCGACTTCTGCGTGGTGTAGGTCAGGTGGGTGTGGATCTGCGTCTCCGGCTTGGCACCGCCGGTCGCCAGCTTGAACGCGTCGACCGCCCAGTCCAGGTACTCCTTGCGCCCACCGGCCCTCAGCGGCAACAGCTCCCGGATGGCCGGCTCGTCGACCTGGATGATCGAGATGCCCGCGGCCTCGAGGTCGGCCACCTCGTCACGGATCGCCAGCGCCAACTGGTCGGCGGTCTCGTGCAGCGGCTGGTCCTGCCGGACGAAGGAGCGCGCCAGCATGGTGATCGGGCCCGTGAGCATGCCCTTGACCGGCTTGTCGGTCAGCGACTGCGCGTAGCCGATCCACTCGACCGTCATCGGCCCCCGCCTGCGGACGTCGCCGTAGAGGATCGGCGGCCGCACGCAGCGGGACCCGTACGCCTGGACCCAGCCGTTGTGCGTGGACGCGAATCCGTCCATCAGCTCGGCGAAGTACTGGATCATGTCGTTGCGCTCGTGCTCGCCGTGCACGAACACGTCGAGGCCGATGTCCTCCTGCAGCCGGATCGTGCTCTCGATCTCGGCCTGGATGCGCTTGACGTAGTCCGCCCACTCCAGCCGCCCCTGGCCGAGCTCGTACCGCGCCTGCCGGACGGCGTCGGTCTGCGGGAACGAGCCCAGGGTCGTCGCCGGGACCATCGGCAGGTTCAGCTTCTGCTGCTGCGCCTGCCTGCGCTTCTCGTACGGCGCCCGGATGCGATCCTCGGCCTTGATGGCGTAGACCCGTTGGCGCACTTCGTGCTTCTGCTTGAAATGCACCTTCGTCGGCTTCTTGCGCCAGCGCTCTGAGGGGCCCTCGGTGAGCGCCTTGGCCAGCGAGACCACCTCGCCGACCTTCTGCTTCGCGAAGGCGAGCCGGTCCGCGACGTCACCGTCGAGGTCCCACTCGGCGAGCACGTCGTAGGGCACGTGCATCAGCGAGCAGGACGTCGAGACCACGAGGTCCGGGATCACGTCCTTGAGCGAGGACAGGTAGGTGAGCGTGACGAAGTTGTCCGCCCGCCAGACGTTCCGGCCGTTCACGACGCCGGCGTAGAGGCGCTTGCGCTTGAGCCCGGGGATCTTCGCGAGCTCGTCGGCCGGGACCTTGCCGTAGACCAGGTCGAGACCGAGCGCCTCCACCTTGGTGGCGGCCAGGATCGGCAGGGCCTCACCGAGATTCCCGTAGGGACCGGTGACCAGGATCCGCGGCCGCAGCGGCGCATGGGACAGCGCGGTGTACGCCCGGTCCAGCGCGGCCAGTTCCTCCGGGGTGCGGTCCTGGGTGAAGGCGGGCTCGTCGAGCTGGACGCAGGTGGCCCCGGCCTTGGCGAGCAGTTCGAAGAGCGCCTCGTACTGTGGGAGCAGCGAATCCAGCAGGTCGAGAACCGAGAAGCCGTCCGCCGCATCGGCGCTCGCCTTCGACAGCAGCAGCAGCGACAGCGGGCCCAGGATCACCGGACGCAGCTCGATGCCGCGGGCCTTGGCCCGCTCGAACTCGTCCATCAGCGCGTCGGCGCGCAGCGTGAACACGGTGCGCTCGTCGAGCTCGGGCTGGCGATAGTAGTAGTTGGTGTCGATGAACCGCACCAGCTCCAGCGGCGGGAAGTCGGGCCGTCCGCGGGCCATGGTGAAGTAGAAGTCGAGTTCGTTCAGCTCGCCCTCGAGCGGGGCGAACCGGCCGGGCACGGCGCCGAAGAGCAGCGCGTTGTCCAGCACGTGGTCGTAGTAGGAGAAGGTGTTACCGGGGACCTGCGTCAGGCCGGTCGCGGCCAGCTCGCTCCAGGTCTGCTCCTGGAGCTCACGGCCCACTGCGATCAGCTCGGCCTGGCTGGACTGCCCGTGCCAATACGCCTCGAGTGCCCGCTTGAGTTCGCGTCGGGGCCCGATCCGGGGGTATCCCAGGACGCTGGAGCCGTAGGTGGCGGCGCTGTTGGACATCGTGTCGACCTCTCCCTCGATGCGCTTCGCGCCCGTGGGCCTTTCTCACTGCCACAGCGTTGCTGTCACAAACAATGAAAGGCCCACGGGCGCCGAAGGTGCGTACTGGTGCAGCTACCTAGCTTGCTTTCTTCGTGCTCCGACCGTTGTCGCCGTATTCGTAGAAGCCCGCGCCGGACTTCTTGCCGACGAGACCGGCCTCGACCATGCGCAGCAGCAGCGGCGGCGCCGAGTAGAGCGGCTCCTTGAACTCCTCGTACATCGAGTCCGCGATCGACTTGACGGTGTCGAGGCCGACGAGGTCCGTCAGGGCCAGCGGGCCCATCGGGTGGTTGCAGCCGAGCACCATCGCGCGGTCCACGTCCTCCTTGGTCGCGAAACCGGACTCGACCATCCGGATCGCCGACAGCAAGTACGGCACCAGCAGCGCGTTGACCACGAAGCCGGAGCGGTCGGCCGACCGGACGACCTGCTTGCCGAGGACATCGCTGGCGAACTGCTCGGCCCGCTCGGAGACCGCCGCACTGGTCTTGAGGGTGGTGACCAGCTCGACGAGCGGCAGCACGGGCACCGGGTTGAAGAAGTGCATGCCGATCACGCGCTCGGGCGCCTTGGTGGCGATGCCCAGCTTCATGATCGGGATCGAGGAGGTGTTGGACGCCAGCACCGCATTCGGGTCCGTGACCACCTGGTCGAGCTCGGCGAAGATCGCGCTCTTGACCTTCTCGTCCTCGAGGACTGCCTCCACGACGAGCTGCCGGTCGGCGAAGTCGCCGAGGTCGGAGGTGAAGCGCAGCCGCCAGGCGGCCTGCTCCCGCTCGCGCTCGGTGATCTTGCCGCTGCTCACGCCGCGGTCCAGCGACCGCAGGATGCGGGCGCGGCCGGCCGCCGCGAGCTCGCGGGTCTGCTCGAACACCAGAACATCGACATGTGCGCGGGCGCACACCTCGGCGATTCCGGCGCCCATGATGCCTGCGCCGATCACGCCGACGCGCTGAATCTTTTCGCTGGTCACGTCAGCTCCTCATCGTCTAGTGGAGTCGTCCACACCGCGGGGCCCGGGCTGTGGGCCCCGCGGTGGGTGGGACGGGTCGTGCAGGTGAAGCGGGGGTTCCTAGTGGAACTGGCCCTCTTCGGTGGAGCCCTTCAGCGCCGCGGTGGACGTGTTGGGGTCGACCGTGGTGGCGATGCTGTCGAAGTAGCCGGCGCCAACCTCACGCTGGTGCTTGATGGCGGTGAAGCCACGCTCCTCGGCGGCCTTGAACTCGCGCTCCTGCAGGTCGACGAAGGCGGTCATGCCCTCGCGGGCGTAGCCGTGCGCCAGGTCGAACATGCCGTAGTTGAGCGAGTGGAAGCCGGCGAGGGTGATGAACTGGAACTTGAAGCCCATCGCGCCGAGCTCCTTCTGGAACTTCGCGATGGTCGCGTCGTCCAGGTGCGCCTTCCAGTTGAAGGACGGGGAGCAGTTGTAGGCCAGCAGCTGGTCCGGGAACTCGCTGCGGACGGACTCGGCGAACTTCTTGGCGACCTCGAGGTCCGGCACGCCGGTCTCCATCCAGATGAGGTCGGCGTACGGGGCGTAGGCCTTGGCACGGGCGATGCAGGGCTCGATGCCGTTCTTGACGCCGTAGAAGCCCTCGGCGGTGCGGGTGCCGTCCAGGAACGGGCGGTCACGCTCGTCCACGTCGGAGGTGAGCAGGGTGGCGGCCTCGGCGTCGGTGCGCGCGATGACGACCGTCGGGACGTCCGCGACGTCGGCCGCGAGACGCGCCGAGGTCAGGGTGCGGATGTGCTGCTGGGTCGGGATGAGCACCTTGCCACCGAGGTGGCCGCACTTCTTCTCCGACGCGAGCTGGTCCTCCCAGTGCGAACCGGCGACACCGGCCGCGATCATGGCCTTCTGCAGCTCGTACACGTTCAGGGCTCCACCGAAGCCGGCCTCGCCGTCCGCGACGATCGGGGCGAGCCAGTTGTCGACGGAGGTGTCGCCCTCGACCTTGGCGATCTCGTCGGCGCGGAGCAGCGCGTTGTTGATGCGACGCACGACCTGCGGCACCGAGTTGGCCGGGTAGAGGCTCTGGTCCGGGTAGGTGTGACCCGAGAGGTTCGCGTCACCGGCGACCTGCCAGCCGGAGAGGTAGATGGCCTTGAGGCCCGCGCGGACCTGCTGCACGGCCTGGTTGCCGGTGAGGGCGCCGAGGGAGTTGATGTAGTCCTCGTTGTTCACGAGGTCCCACAGGATCTCCGAGCCACGGCGGGCCAGGGTGGCCTCCTCGACGACGGAGCCCTGGAGCTTGACGACCTGCTCGGCCGTGTAGTTACGGGTGACGCCCTTCCAGCGGGGATTGGTGTCCCAATCCTGCTGGATCTCAGCTGCGGTCTTCGGGGTGCCGGTGGTCGACATCGAGGCTCCACTCTCTTGTATCTGCTGGTCCGGTACGGATGTACTGCTTCACATCCTTGCCAGGCCCTTCGTATGTACTTATCGAGAGTGACATACGCAAAAACTGCCGTCTACCTGTTGCTAATGCCAATCTTGGCTAGGTTTTCAACCGGGGTTGCTAACTTTGCAAAGTTCACACCGGCCAAGCGAACGCTTGGCTACCGACAAGTAGCTTGGAGATCTACCGGCAAGTAGGTTCCGACCTGCGGATTGTTCGGGGCACGCGAACCGCCGCGGTCACCCCGGCCCCCGGGCTCGGCGGAGGACCGCGCCGACGCCCGATCACGGTGGACCCGGCCCAGTTGTGAGGGCAATCACGTCGCACCGATGGTCGCCGACCGATTCGTTCGCACCCGTCGGGACGAAGTCCGCGCCCCGGGCTACGGCTCCGGTTAACGTTCCGGCCATGAGACTGCGGCTCGGGCGCCCCGACATCAACCGGTACGCGAATCGATTCGACCTCTCCCCGGCAACCGACGGGCTCGCGGTCACGTTTCTCGGCGTCGCGAGCCTGCTCATCGACGACGGCGCGTCCGCGCTCATGACCGACGGGTTCTTCACCAGGCCGGGCCTGCCGAGGGTGCTGCTGGGCAGGATCGCGCCCGACCCGGCCCGGATCGACGCCGCACTCTCCCGGGCAGCCGTCACCCGACTCGACGCGGTCATCCCGGTGCACACGCATTTCGACCACGCGTTGGACTCCGCGGTCGTCGCGGAACGGACCGGCGGGCTGCTCGTCGGTGGCGAGTCCACCGCCTCGATCGGCCGCGGGCACGGGCTGCCCGCCGATCGCATCGCGGTCGTCGCCGACGGGGCCGGCCTGCGGCTCGGCGGCTTCGAGGTCGCCATGATCGCGTCACACCACTGCCCGCCCGATCGCTACCCTGGCGAGATCACCGAGCCGGTCGTCCCGCCGACCCGGGTGTCGGCGTACCGGTGCGGCGAGGCCTGGTCGATCGTCGTCGGCCATCCGTCCTCCGGGCGGTCCCTGCTCGTACAGGGCAGCGCCGGGTACGTGCCCGGCGCGCTGGCCGGCAGGCGGGCCGAGGTGGCCTACCTCGGGGTGGGGCAGCTCGGCATCCAGTCCGAGAGGTACATCGAGGACTACTGGCGAGAGACCGTCCGCGAGGTCGGCGCCCGGCGCGCGGTGCTGATCCACTGGGACGACTTCTTCCGGCCGCTGTCGGAGCCGCTGCGCGCACTCCCCTACGCCGGCGACGACCTCGACCACACGATGACGGTGCTCAGCCGGCTGGCCGACGAGGACGGCGTGGCGCTGAGCTTCCCGACCGTCTTCGCCCGCGAGAACCCCTGGGCCTGACCGCGGCTCACCGCTCGGCGGTCACCGCCGCTTCCTGCGTCTCCAGGCTGGCCGACGGGATGCGGAGAGCGGCCACGGCACCCGCGTACAACGAGCTCTTGATCTCGCCGAGGGTGCGCCCGCGGGTGTGCACCAGGCCCTGAGCCCGGCCGACCGCGTTGGCGAGCACGTCGTCCCCGGCCGCGACCTCGTCGACGAGTCCGTGGGCCAGCGCCTCGGTCCCGCCGTAGCGGCGACCGCTCGTCAGCGCGGCGTGCGCCGCCCGCGCCGGCAGCCGCGCGGTCAGCAATTCGAGAACCCCCCGCGTGTAGCTGATGCCGACCGTGATGCCCGGCAGGCAGAAGAACCCCCGGTCGCCGCGCATCACCTGATGGTCGTGTGCGGTGGCCAGGATCGCCCCGCCGCCGAAGGTGTGGCCCGGCATCGCGGCGACGGTCGCCATCGGAAAGGTCAGCACCCGCGCGAAGAGCGCGTGCACGCGATCCATGTACGGATTGAGCTGCCTCATGTTCTGCGCGATCCAGGAGGTGTCGAGGCCGGTGGAATAGAACTTCCCGACCGCGGTGGTCACCAGGGCGGCCGGCCCCTGACTCGCTTCGACCTCGTCGAGCAGCGCCTCGACCTCGTCGAGCCATCGCGGATTGAACGCGTTCTCCTCGTCCCGTTCACCCTCGGTTCCGAGGTAGAGGACGAACACGTCTCCCGAGCGCTCCATGTAAGGCATGGCGAGACGATAGCGCCGGATCGCCGGCACCGCGGGGGTCAGACCGTGCTCCGCACCGGCGGCGTCCGGGCGGGCGCCGAAACCCGCATCACACCGACGGCCGTCACCGCCGCACTCACCGTGGCCGCGAGACCTGCTGTCACCGCGGCGCCGAGTGGCGCCAGCAGCGCGCCGGCGATCATGTAGCCGATCGGCATGCATACATTGGCGAGGGTCGCGCCCAGTCCGGCGACGCGCCCGAGCATCTCTTCGGGCACCTGCGTCGCCACGAGCACATCCGCCCAGACGCTGCCCAATCGGATCGCGGCGCCGACGAGCAGTGCCACCACGGCCATCACGGAAAACGGCGGATAGAGGCTCAATGCCACGAGGCCGACGCAGATCGCCCCCTGCGCCAGCAACGCCGACTGCGCCGGGCGAGAAGGAATCCGCTTTCCCAGCAGACTCGTGCCGACAATGCCACCGAGCGCGAACAGGGCCATGATGTAACCCTGAGCGCCCGCGAACCATCGCTCGATCGACCCCGCGTTGACGATCAGGAGCCAGGCCGGGACCGGTAGTGCTGTTTGTGCCGCGGACACCAGGATGACCGTCCGCAGCCAATGACTTTCCTTGACGTATCGGAAACCCTCACGCGTGTCCTCGACAAACCCCGTGGGTGGGTCGGTTCGCGTCGGACTCGGGGTGACCGCACGTGCGAAAGCGGCACCCACGGCAACGGTCGCGACGAGCAGAAGTGCCGACACCGTCGGTCCCGTCGCCGAGATCAGCAGCGCCGCTGCTGCGGGCGACACCACTTGCACGGTGAGGCTCAGCGAATGCCAGGTCGCCAGCTGACCGGCCCGAGCGTCGCGGGGAACCGAAAGATAGACCGCGGTTGTTGCGGCCGGCTGCGACAGCCCACTGCACACGCCCAGTGCGACCATGACGGGCAGAATCTGAGGTCCGCCCGCGAGCGCCGGAAGTACGGCGATCAGCGCACCACGACCAGCGTAGGTCGAGAGAATGATCGCCCGTTTGTCGAGCCGGTCCGCCAACGTGCCGGCAACAATTCCCGCGCCGAGAATTCCGACGCATCGAGCGCCGAAGGCCAGCGAGAGGAGCGCCGCACCTCCCCCGGCCGAAATAACCAGACCGGCCGTTATCACCACGATGGCGGAGTCCGCGACCGGGCCGGCGAGGAGAAAGGCAAACCCCAGTCTGTCCCGGAGTTTTCCGCGCATCACGCGCCTACCGGGACATAGAACCTCATAGAAAATCCCTCGGGGGTGAGGGTTCTGCGCTCGTTCACTTTCAGTTCGGCGCCCAACAGCTGAATTCGCATCGTGGAATTACGTACGATCTCACCCAAGACAGTCGACAGCTCCCGTTCCGCGAACTTCGCGCCCACACACCATCGCGGCCCGCCGCCGAACGGGATGAACTCGCCGCGCTGCGGCGCCGCGTCGATCCACCGCTCTGGCCTGAAGTCGCCACCGGTCGGCGCGAAGGTGGGCGATACCCGGTGGGTGACCCAGCTGGACACCATCACCACGCTGCCCTTCTTCATCTCCCAGTCCCCGAAACGGATGTCCTCGGCCGCGTCACGGCCCAGCATCCACGACGGAGGCCACAGGCGGAGCGTCTCCGACACCACGCGCGTGAGCGCGCTGGCACCGCCCTCACCTCGGAGTTGCTCTTGGACTGCGCTGCGTCCACCGAGCTCGACCATCCCCCACAGGATGGCTGCCGCCGGAACGCCATGGGCGGCCAGCAGTGTCGAAATAATCATTTGCACTACGTCTTTGGGCGGAAGATCGGCGCGCCGCAGGTCATCACACAATCCGTCCGAGCCCGGCGCCTGCACCAGCTTCGCCACGGCCGATTCCAGATTGCGGAGCGCCCTGCGGACTCGCAGATCGGAAGGCCGCCAGCGCAACCACCGGGGGAGGACGAACGGGCTCGCCGTGATCGGGAAGAGTGAATCGAGAAGTTCTTGTGCGAGAGCAGGGATCTCGTCAAAGTCTCGAGTTCCGAAGCAGTATCGACTGATGGACGCGGACGTGAGGATCTGCAAGGTGTCGATCAGTTCCCGATCGCCGACCGCCCTCCCCAGCCAACTCCGGACGATCGCGTGTGTGTCGTGTGCGAGTTCGACCTGGTGGTCCTCGAGACGATCACGCGAGGCCAATGCCGCGGATGCCGCCTTACGTGATTGCATCCACCGCTGCACCGACTCGGATCCGAGGTCGCCCGACACCTTGTTTCTGAGGAAGTTCTGTGTCGAGAGGAACTTGCGATTCGACCCGACAAGTACGTCGTGCACCTCGCGGTGACCCGACACGAGGAAGGTTCCCGGCCAGAGTTCGACGATCGGCCCGAGTTCCGCGGCGTCGAGCAGAAAGGCCAGCCGCCCGCGATCGTACGCTTCCGCTAATTCTGCTCTCGACGTCCCGAGCATTGGTGGCCGTGCCATTTACATCTCCTAATGAGAGTGCGGGCGGCCGATCAAATCGACCGCCCGCACTGTTGAGCATTGTCAGGACCATTCGTACATGCCCGGCGCTTTTCGCGGCACAAAGCCGACGAGCGCGGCGACGGTGAACTTGAATCGACGCATTTCCAATCCCTCCTTTCTATTCTCGATGTGACATGAATAGATTGAGCCATTGGCGCGGGGACCAGAAGCTACCCAAGGTGTGGGATCCACCCACCCACGGTGAAAAGCCCGTGCGGCGGCGGCCGCCCGGCGAGGTGAGGAGCTGGAAAGCGGGTTCGACTACGGCGCCCGGTGCCCGAAGGTCAGCGCCACGTCCCACGGCGAGACGCCCCAGGACTCAACGGCGGTGACCGCGAAGATCCCCGCGGCCTCGATGGTGTCCTCGGACGCGGGCGAGGACACCGACGTGCCCGGCCTGCCGTCCTCGGGCACCTCCGGCCAGACCCCGGTGTCCCGCGGCACCGGCGCCGTCTCGATCACCGACACCCGCTCCCCCTCGTCGGCGATGACCCCGAAGAAGCAGTACGGCTCGTGCGGCGCGTCCCAGCCGCCGAGCTCCACCACCCAGTACTCGTCGCGGGCGACGGCGGACGCCGCGGCGGCGGCGAGGAAGTGATCGAGGTCGGTCCAGGGGTTGCGCTCGGGGCGGACCGGCTCCCCGAGCCGGAACACCCGCGCCGAGATGTTCTCCGCGGACTCGGGGTAGCGTCCCTGCACCAGCAGGGTGCCGGCCTCGGCATCGAGGAGCACCGCCTCCCGGAACCGCTCGCCGGGCACCGAGGTACGCGCGATCAGTCCGCGTCCGAGCAGTTCGCTCAGCCCGTCCGGGTCGTCGACGCTCCACAGCACGCTGTCGCTGTCCGTCCAGGTACGCACCAGGCCACCCGAGACCGGGCTGATCATCGCGGTGGTCAGGGTCGCCCCGACCTCCAGGCCTCCCGGCGCGTCGTTCGTCATCGGCCCAGTGTCCCAGCCGGCCGCCACGCCCCTCACGCCGCCGGGCTCAGCGCCCGACACTGCTGCAGCCCGGCGACGCCGGCACCCCGGCGAGCCGGTCGTCGATCCACCGGTGCGCGATCGGTGCGCCGACCCCGGCCGCGGTGACGTGCTCGCCCGCGTACTCCTCCAGCCGCACCCACGCGCCACGCGCGCACCAGTCGTCGTAGAGCCGTTCCGCCCCTTCCCTCGGGATCCACGGATCCTGTTGTCCCTGATAGAGGAACACGGGCGCGGTCGGGGCCTGCCCGGCCATCCGGGTCTCGTCGAGCACGCGCTGAGCGACCGGATGGTTCACCACGTCGGGCACGTCCGACATGGCCTGCACGGGGATCGGCGCCACCACCCCGGGAGCCGCCAACTGCGCGAAGCAGAGGTCCTTCGCCAGCATCCCGAGCCGCCAGCCGTTGTCGTTGAAGAGCCCGAACAGCTCGGGGTATTCGCGCGCCAGCCCCAAGACCGCCGCCAACAGCACCGTGGACGCCCCGTTGCGCCCGTTCATCGACCCCAACAGGATCCGGTAGTCGGCGGGGGTGCCGCCGAACGCGGCGCCGACCAGGTTCAGCTCCGGCGCGTAGCTGGGCGCCAGCTTCGCGGCCCAGCCGGAGGCGATCGCGCCGCCGGAGTACCCGGTCACCGCGATCCGGGAGGACCGGGCCAGACCCAGCCCGGGGGTGTTCACCGCTGCCCGCAGGGCATCGAGCACGGCGTGACCGGCCATCCGCCCGGCGGCGTAGGCCTGCAGCGGGCCCTCGTGATCGGTCACAACCACGGCGTAGTTGCGGGCCAGGAATTCCTGCACCGCACCGATTTCCATCATTTCTCCGCGCGGCAGCGTCGAGGACGGCGCACAGGCCTGCCCGAGCGAGTCGATGGCCGTGTTGTACCCGACCACCGCGCGTGCGCCCGGCCCCGCCCACGGCGCGGTCGGCACGATGACGGTGGCCGCCACCGGAACCGGACGGTCGTGTGAATCCGCCGACCTGACCAGCAGCTGCGTGGACGTCACCGGGGTGCTGAGCCGCGCCACCGTCACCGCGCGGGTGTGCAGCACCGTTCCCGGTCGGGAGTTCTCGAACCCGGGCGGCGGCTCGAACCACGGGTCGCCCAGAGGTGCGGCCGCGAGGGATGCCGGAGTCCGCGCGGGCGCGGCAAGATCCGTGATCGGGTCCGCCCCGGCGGCGGCGCCGATCATGACCAATACCGACACGGCCGCGGCCACCAAGCCACGCCGACACAAGATGCCCATTGCTCGCACCCTTATTCGAACCCGATACACCAGGATAGAGCGTTGTAGCTAATGCTGCTAACCCTCTCTTGCGAAGATCTGTCGACCGTTTTAGCCTGGATGAGTGGCGAAAACCTACGTCGGCGCGCGACTGCGCCAGCTCCGCACCGAGCGGTCCATGAGCCAGGCCGCCCTGGCCCAGACGTTGGAGATCTCGGCGAGCTACCTCAACCAGATCGAGCACGACGTGCGGCCGCTCACCGTCCCCGTGCTGCTGCGGATCACCGAGGTCTTCGGGGTGGACACCACCTTCTTCTCCTCGCAGGACGACACCCGGCTGATCGCCGAGCTGCGGGAGGTCGCGCTCGACCAGGAGATGGGCATCGACTCCGACGCCCAGGAGATCGCGGAGATGGTGTCCGCGCACCCGAGCCTGGCCAAGGCCATCGTGAACATGCACCGCCGCTACCGCAACACCACGGCGCAGCTGGCCGCGGCGACGGAGGACCGGTACAGCGACGGCAGCGGCAGCGGCGCGATCACCATGCCGCACGAGGAGGTGCGGGACTACTTCTATCAACGGCAGAACTACCTGCACGAGCTGGACACCGCCGCCGAGGAGCTCACCGCGCGGATGCGATTCCACCGCGGCGACGTCGCCGGCGAGATCGCCCGGCGGCTCGAGAACGTGCACGACGTACAGATCGTGCAGCGGATCGACCTCGGCGAGGGCGTGCTGCACCGCTACGACCCCGAGTCCCGCGTGCTGGAGATCTCCCCGCACCTGTCCGGCGGGCAGAAGGTGTTCAAGTTCGCCGCCGAGCTGGCCTACCTCGAGTGCGGGGATCTGCTGAACAGGATGGTCGACGAGGGGAACTTCACCTCGGAGTCGTCCCGGTCGCTCGCCATCCTCGGGTTGGCCAACTACTTCGCCGCGGCAACGGTGCTGCCGTACACCCAGTTCCACGACATCGCCGAGGAATTCCGCTACGACATCGAGCGGCTGTCCGCCTTCTTCTCCCAGAGCTACGAGACCATCTGCCACCGGCTCTCCACCCTGCAGCGCCCGAAGCTCCGCGGCGTGCCGTTCTCGTTCGTCCGGGTCGATCGGGCGGGCAACATGTCGAAGCGGCAGTCCGCCACCGGCTTCCACTTCTCCTCCAGCGGCGGCACCTGCCCCCTGTGGAATGTGTACGAGACGTTCGGGTACCCCGGCAAGATCATGACCCAGATCGCGCAGATGCCGGACGGCCGCAGCTACCTGTGGGTGGCGCGCACTGTCGAGCGCCGGGCGGCCCGATACGGCCAGCCGGGCAAGACCTTTGCCATCGGCCTCGGCTGCGAGCTCCGGCACGCGCACCGCACCGTCTACGCGGACGGCCTCGACCTGGACAACGAGGCGGCCGCCACCCCGATCGGCGCCGGCTGCCGGGTGTGCGAGCGGATGAACTGCCCGCAGCGGGCCTTTCCCCCGCTCGGCAAGGAACTCGACATCAACGAGCACCGCAGCTCGGTGTCGCCCTACCTCATTCGCTGAACCCGCCCCTCACCCCCGCCGCCCGCCGAGCCGGCGAAACCGCCGCTCGGGCACTCCTGTTCACCTGCCTGTAATCCGGGACACAAACAAGTCACGCAGTGACATTCAGGCGCAACAACGCGCCCATATCGTCTGCGCTCACACGAATACAGCCCTGTATACGCATCGCGGATACAGGGCGTGTTCGGTGTGCGGCGCGCGCTGTCCGGGCGGCCGCCTCCCCGACGAAGGAAAGGCTGTACATGTCCGTTTCTCGTAGGACCACGATCACCAAGCGCGCCCTCGTTGCCCCGGCTGCCCTGGCCGCGGTCGGCCTGGTGCTCAGCGCGTGCGGCAGCAAGGCAGGCGACGACACCGCCGCGTCCGGCACGGCCGAATCCTGTGTGGACACCTCCGGCGACACCATCAAGGTGGGCTCGCTGAACTCGCTGTCCGGCACCATGGCGATCTCGGAGGTCACCGTCCGCGACTCCATCGCACTCGCCGTCGAGGAGATCAACAACTCCGGTGGCGTGCTGGGCAAGAAGATCGAGGTCGTCGCCGAGGACGGCGCCTCCGAGCCGACAGTGTTCGCGGAGAAGGCCGAGAAGCTGATCAGCAGTGACTGCGTCGCAGCGGTTTTCGGTGGCTGGACCTCCTCCAGCCGCAAGGCCATGCTGCCCGTGTTCGAGGACAAGAACTCCCTGCTCTACTACCCCGTCCAGTACGAGGGCCTCGAGGACTCCAAGAACATCTTCTACACCGGCGCCACCACCAACCAGCAGATCATCCCGGCCCTGGACTACCTGAAGCAGAAGGGCGTGAAGTCGCTCTACCTGGTCGGCAGCGACTACGTGTTCCCGCAGACCGCGAACCGCGAGATCAAGGCCTACGCCGCGGCCAACGGCATCGAGATCAAGGGCGAGGACTACACGCCGCTCGGCTCCACCGACTTCTCCACGATCGTCAACAAGGTCCGGTCCGCGGACGCCGACGCCGTGTTCAACACGCTCAACGGCGATTCCAATGTGGCGTTCTTCCGCGAGTACACCAACGCCGGTCTCAAGGCCGCCGACATGCCCGTCGTCTCGGTCTCGATCGCCGAGGAGGAGGTGGCAGGCATCGGTGCGCAGAACATCGCGGGCCAGCTCACCGCGTGGAACTACTACCAGACGGTCGACAGCCCGGAGAACAAGAAGTTCGTCGACGCCTACAAGGCCAAGTACGGCGCCACCAAGCCCACCTCGGATCCGATGGAGGCCGCCTACACGTCGGTCTATCTGTGGAAGAACACGGCGGAGAAGGCCAACTCCTTCGCGGTCGCGGACATCCAGAACGCCGCGGACGGAGTCACTTTCAACGCCCCCGAGGGACTCGTGACGATCGACGGCGACAACCACCACATCACCAAGACCGCCCGTATCGGCGAGATCCGCCCCGACGGCCTCATCTACACCGTGTGGGACTCGGGCAGCCCGATCGAGCCCGACCCGTACCTGACCACCTACCCGTGGGCCGAGAGCCTGGCCAGCAAGTAGCCGACCCGAGCAGCCGACGACAGAGAGTAGAGAGGACGGGCATTCGACATGGATGTCGTGATCGGACAGTTGTTCACCGGCCTGAGTATCGGGTCGATCCTGCTGCTGGCAGCGCTGGGACTGTCGCTGACCTTCGGCCAGATGGGCGTGATCAACATGGCCCACGGTGAATTCATCATGGCCGGGTCGTACACCGCCTACGTTGTGCAACAGGTGTTCTCGACGGCGGGGGCCTCCCTGCTGATCTCTCTGCTCGTCGGCTTCCTCGTCGGAGGGGCCATGGGGGTGCTGCTCGAGGTGACCCTCGTGCAGCGGATGTACCACCGCCCTCTCGACACCCTGCTGGTGACGTTCGGCGTGGGCCTGATCCTGCAGCAGCTCGCCCGCGACATCTTCGGGGCGCCCGCCGTCAACGTGGTCGCCCCGGAGTGGCTGGCGGGCGGCGTCGACATCCTCGGCGCCGTCGTCCCGAAGACCCGCATCTTCATCCTGGTCCTCGCCGTCGTCTGCGTCGCGGTGCTGGCCGTCGCGCTCAAGACCACCCCGATGGGGCGGCGGATCCGGGCGGTCGTGCAGAACCGCGATCTCGCCGAGACCAGCGGAATCTCCAGCCGCAGAACCGATATCACCACGTTCTTCATCGGCTCGGGCCTCGCCGGAGTCGCGGGTGTTGCGCTGACCCTGATCGGGTCGACGAGTTCCACGGTCGGCCAGTCCTACCTGATCGACGCGTTCCTGGTCGTGGTGGTCGGCGGCCTCGGACAGATCAAGGGGGCGGTGATCGCGGCGTTCGCTCTCGGCATCCTCAACTCCTACATCGAGTACTCGACGACCGCGTCTATCGCGAAGGTCATCCTGTTCGTGATCATCGTCGTCTTCCTCCAGGTGCGGCCGCAGGGCCTGTTCGCCGTGAAGACTAGGAGTCTCGTATGACCGGCATCCTCACGCGCTGGCGGCCGCTGGCCGGTTTCGCCCTGGCCGCCCTGGTGCTGTTCGGCCTCGCACCCGCGGTGCTCAGCGACTTCCGGCTCAACCTGCTCGGCAAGTTCCTCTGCTTCGCCATCGTCGCCGTCGGGATCGGATTGGCCTGGGGCCGAGGCGGAATGCTCACCCTCGGCCAGGGCGTCTTCTTCGGACTCGGCGCCTACATGATGGCCATGCACCTCAAGATCGCGGACGCCGAACTCAAGGGCAACGACGTCCCCGACTTCATGCAGATCGCCGGCATCGGAGAGCTGCCCGGCTATTGGACCCCGTTCGCCTCGCCGGTCGTCACGATCCTCGCGATCCTGGTGGTGCCCGCACTGGTCGCGTTCGTGCTCGGCCTCGGGGTGTTCAAGCGCCGGGTCAAGGGCGCCTACTTCGCCATCCTGTCGCAGGCCCTCGCCGCCGCCTTCGCGATCCTGCTGGTCGGCCAGCAGACGATCGGGGGCAGCAACGGGCTCAACCGGTTCCGCACCTTCTTCGGCTTCAATCTCAGCGACCCCGCGAACAAGCGGATGCTGTTCTTCATCGCCGCCGGAGTGCTCCTCCTCGTGGTCGCCCTGACCCGGCAGCTGATGTACAGCCGCTACGGCGAACTGCTGGTCGCGGTCCGCGATCAGGAGGAACGGGTCCGGTTCCTCGGCTACGACCCGGCGAACATCAAGGTCGTCGCCTACGTGGTCGCCGCCTTCTTCGCCGGTGTCGCCGGCGCGCTGTTCGTCCCCATCGTCGGCATCATCTCCCCCGCCGACGTCGGCATCGTCCCCTCGATCGCGTTCCTCATCGGTGTCGCGATCGGCGGCCGTGCCACCCTGCTCGGTCCGGTGCTCGGCGCGATCGGCGTCGCGTGGGCGCAGTCCACCCTGTCCGAGAACTTTCCCTCCGGCTGGATCTACGCCCAGGGCCTGCTGTTCATCGTGGTGGTCGGCTTCTTCCCCGCCGGCGTGGCCGGGCTGATCGCCCTGATCCGTCGCCGCAGTCCGCGCGAGCAGGCCCCCCGCGACGACACCCCCGACGCCCTTCCCGAACTCGAGGTGGCCCGATGACCAGCGCGACAATGCCCGTGTTCGGCGGCAACGCCGGAATGTCCAGCCAGTACCTCGAGGTCAGGGACCTGCGGGTGACCTTCGACGGGTTCACCGCCGTGGACGGGGTGGACCTGACCCTGATGCAGGGCGACCTGCGCTTTCTCATCGGCCCCAACGGGGCAGGCAAGACCACCCTGGTCGACGCGATCACCGGCCTGGTCCCGGCCACCGGCTCGGTGACCAAGTCCGGTGTGGAGCTGATCGGCAAGAAGGTGCACAAGATCGCCCGCCTCGGCGTCGGCCGAACCTTCCAGACGGCGAGCGTCTTCGAGCAGCTCAGCGTCCTGCAGAACCTGGACATCGCCGCGGGCGCGGGCCGCTCCGCGCTGACCCTGCTCCGCAGGCGCGGATCCGTCAGCCCGCAGATCGAGGAGGCGCTCGAGATCACCGGTCTCGGCCACCTGCGCGACAAGCAGGCAGGCATCCTGGCGCACGGGCAGAAGCAGTGGCTCGAGATCGGCATGCTCCTGGTCCAGAACGCCGATGTGTTGCTGCTCGACGAACCCGTCGCGGGCATGAGTCACGACGAGCGGGAAGAGACCGGAAGCCTGTTGCGGCGCATCGGCGGTGAGCGAACTGTCGTCGTCGTCGAGCACGACATGGACTTCATGCGCGCGTTCGCCACCTCCGTCACCGTGTTGCACGCGGGCAAGGTCCTCGCCGAGGGCACGGTCGAGGAGGTCCAGGCCGACCCGAAGGTGCAGCAGGTGTACCTCGGTACCGCCTCGGCCGCCGAGGCCGAGACCACCGCCACGAAGGAGACCGAGAATGCTTGAGCTCAAGGATGTTCGCGCCGGCTACGGTCGCACCGAGGTCATCCACGGCGTGACCGTCGAGGTGCCCGCGGACGGGGTGGCCGCGGTGATGGGCCACAACGGGGCGGGCAAGACCACCCTGCTCCGGGCCGCGGTCGGGCTGCTGAAGATCAACTCGGGCCAGGTCCTCTTCGACGGCGAGGACGTCAGCAAGCTGCGCCCCAGCGCCCGGGTGGCCCGCGGCCTCGCCTATGTGCCCCAGGGCCAGCAGTCCTTCGGGCAGCTCACCACGGCGGAGAACCTGCAGGTCGTGGCGGACGGCCGCAAGCGCGGGCGGGCGCTGATCGACGAATCGCTCGACCTGTTCCCCGCGCTCAAGGGCCTGCTCACCAGGCGCGCCGGGCTGCTCTCCGGCGGCCAGCGGCAGCAGCTCGCCATCGCCCGGGCCCTGATCACCGAGCCCCGGATGCTGATCCTCGACGAGCCGACCGAGGGCATCCAGCCGTCGGTGGTCGCCGAGATCGAGAGCACGATCGTCGAACTCACCGGTCGCGGCGGCCTCGGGGTGCTGCTGGTGGAGCAGCACATCGGCTTCGCCCTGCAGGCGGCGCAGAGCTACTACGTGCTCGAATCCGGACGGATCACCTCCACCGGTGAGGGCGGGCGCGGCGTCCGTTCGCCCGGAGCCGAGTCGGCGGTCCGCGCGGCGATGGCCATCTGACCATGGCCGCGAGATCGCGGGCGCGTCAGGAACATTCACACCTCGGCGAGCAGGTGTACCGCGCGCTCCGCGACGACCTGGTCTGCGGACGATTCAGCCCGCTCGACCGGCTGGGCGAGGAGCGTCTCGCCGAGCTGTACGGCGTCTCGCGCACCCCGGTGCGGGAGGCGCTGGCCAGGTTGCTGTCGGAGGAGCTCGTCGCCCGGGAGGACGGTGGACTGTTCCCCTACCGTCCGCGGTTCGAGGACCTCCACGGCCTGTACGAGCTCCGGATGACCGTCGAGCTGCGGGGTATCGACCGCGTCATCGAGGACCGTCGGCTCGAGCACGCGCAGGACATCCTGCGCCCCGAGCTCGAGCGCTGGACCCGGATGCGCGCGGAACCGCCCGCACCCGGTCCCGATTTCATCGCGAGCGACGAGGCCTTTCACGCCACGCTGCTGCGGGCCTCGGGCAATCAGGCCCTGGCCGAGGCCCTCGACTCGGTGCACAGCAAGCTGCGCCCCGTCCGACGGCTCGACCCGTGGACCCCCGAACGCGTCCGCGCCACCGTCGACTCGCATCTGAAGATCGTCCGCGGCCTGCTCGCCGGGGACCTGGGCCCGGCGGCCGGGGAGCTGCACCTGCACATCCGCCGAGCCAGGGACCTGGTCGTCGAGCGCACCGGTCAGGCGGTGGCCAGCTCCGCGATGGCCCGCGCGATCCGCGAGTAGCCGTCCGCCGGACCGCGAATGTGCGCCGCGGGCGGGCGCGTCCGGTGTAGCGTTTTCCTACCGTTGAGTAAGAACCGTTGGGCACGAACACAAGGGGTGCGGAACGCGATGGCGAGAAGTCTCGAGGAGGGGCTGGCCGGGCGCCGCGTCCTGATCACCGGCGCGGCCCGGAGCATCGGCGCCGCACTCGCGAAGCGGCTGCACCAGCACGGCGCGAGGGTCGGCCTGCTCGGGCTCGAGCGGGAACTGCTCGAGCAGGTGGCGACGGCGTGCGGGAACGCCCCCTGGCGCTACTGCGATGTGCGCGATCACGCCCAGGTCGACGCGGCGGTCGCGGGGATCGTCGACGAACTGGGCGGGCTCGACGTGGTGATCGCCAACGCGGGCGTCGGGGCGCAGCTGCCGATGCTCGGCGGCGACCCGGCGGTCATGCAGCGCATCGTCGACGTCAACCTGATGGGCACCTACTACACCCTGCGCGCGGCGGGCGAGCACATCGGACACCGCGACGGATACGCGCTGATCATCACCTCCGGGGCCGTCGGGGCGCAGCTCCCCCTGCTCGGGGCGTACAGCGCGACGGCGGCCGCGGCGGAGGCGCTCGGCAACACGCTGCGGGTGGAGATGCGCCACCTCGGCACCCGCGTCGGCGTCGGGTACCTGGGCGAGATCGACACCGACATGATCTCGATCGGCTTCGACACGGCCGCCGCGGACAAGATCAAGTGGTCGGGCATGTTCACCGCGATGTCCCCGCTCGAGGTCGCGATCACCGCCTTCGAGAAGGGAATCGCCCGGCGCCGCAAGCGGATCTACGCACCGGGGTGGGTCGGCGGGCTGCTGCATTGCCGGATGGCGGCGCAGCGGATCGTCGAGCTCCGGCCGCAGCCGCACATGGCACAGGCGCTGGCCATCGCGCGGACCGAGCACACCAGGTACACCACCGTGCAACCCGAGCTGCCGCTCCGTCTCTCGGACAGCGCCCGATGAGCGCGCGGATCACCCCGGGCCGGCTGCGTCAGCTCGGGCCGATCAACTGGGTGGTGTGGCGGGTGCTGTCGACGGTCTCGGGCACCCCTGACGCGCAGCTGTTCAGCACGCTCGGCCGCACCAAGGGCACCTTCCGCGGCTGGCTGCACTTCGGCGCGGGACTGATGCCGGGCGGGCGGATCTCCCGGCACGAGACAGAGCTGATCATCCTGCGCGTCGCGCACCTGCGCGGCTGCGACTACGAGATGGACCACCACATCCGGCTGGGCAGGCGAGCCGGGGTGACCCCCGAGCTGCTCGACCGGGTGCTGGCCGGGCCGGAGGAACCCGGCTGGAGCGATCGGCACCGGGCGATGCTGGCGGCGGTCGACACGCTGGTCGCCACGAAGGACCTCGACGACGCGCACTGGTCGGCGCTGGCCGCGCACCTCGACGAGCGCCGCATGATCGAATTCCTGCTGCTCGTCGGCCAGTACGACATGCTCGCCACCACGATCGGCACGCTGCGCCTGGACCGGGACACCTTCCGCCGCTAGCCACCGTTCGCCGAGCGTCCGCGATG
This sequence comes from Rhodococcus daqingensis, assembly GCF_042665615.1. NCBI lineage: Bacteria > Bacillati > Actinomycetota > Actinomycetes > Mycobacteriales > Nocardiaceae > Rhodococcus > Rhodococcus daqingensis. Next base: position 445,200 of record NZ_JBHTCS010000017.1, read on the forward strand.
CTCATACGCCCGCGCTCACGGCAAGCCGGGACGCGCGCGATGTGACGATGGCAACCCGACCGGCCGTTTTGATTGACCGTCGGTTGCGCCCGTCGGTAGCGTCCGGCCTCTTGGGCCGTGACGCGAGTCCGTGCCTCCTGACGGCAGGAATTCAGCATGTCCACTGGCACACAGGACGTCCACGACGACGTCGCGGCATCCGCGATCACCGAGAATCCGAACCACGAGCGGCGCTGGCTGGTGCTGTGCATCGTCGCCCTCGCGCAGCTCACCGTGGTCCTCGACGGCACCATCGTCTCGATCGCGCTGCCCGACGCCCAGGTCGAGCTGGGCATCAGCGACTCCGACCGCCAGTGGGTGGTCACCGCGTACGCCCTCGCGTTCGGCGCCCTCCTGCTGCTCGGCGGCCGCGTCGCCGACTACTGGGGCCGCAAGCGTTCGTTCATGGTCGGCATGGCCGGTTTCGCTGCCGCCTCCGCGATCGGCGGCTTCGCCCAGAACGGCATGCAGCTGTTCACCGCCCGCGCCCTACAGGGCGTGTTCGCGGCGCTGCTCGCCCCCGCCGCGCTGGCCATCCTCACCACCACATTCATCGGTGAGAAGGAACGCGCCAAGGCGTTCGCCGTGTTCGGCGCGATCTCCGGCGGCGGCGCCGCCATCGGCCTGCTGCTGGGCGGCTTCCTCACCCAGTACGTCGATTGGCGCTGGTGCCTGCTGGTGAACATCCCCGTCGCGGTCTTCGCGATCGCGGTCACCGCGCCGATCGTCCGGGAGACCAAGGCGCACGGCGACACCAGCTACGACATCCCCGGCACCGTGCTCATCGCGATCGGCCTCGGCTCCCTGGTCTACGGCTTCACCCAGGCGGAGAAGCACGGCTGGGCGTCCACGCAGACCGTCGGCTTCATCGGCCTCGGCCTGGTCTCGCTGGCCGCCTTCGTCCTGGTCGAGAAGCGCTCGAAGAACCCGCTGCTGCCGCTGTCGGTGCCGTGGCATCGCGACCGCGGCGCCTCGTTCATCGGCTCGATGCTGGTCGGGTCCGCGCTGCTCGGCGGCACCCTGTACCTGACCTTCTACCTGCAGATCGTGCTCGGCTTCAGTCCGGTGGCCGCCGGCTTCGGCTCGCTGCCGATGGCGATCTTCATCGTGATGGCGGCGGGCATCTCGGCCCAGCTGAGTACCAAGATCGGGCCGAAGCCGCTGATGGTCGTCGGGCCGCTGGTCGCCGCCGTCGGGCTGGCGCTGCTGACGCAGATCGGGGTGGACAGCTCCTATTGGACGCACGTGCTCCCCGGCCTGGCCACATTCGGGTTCGGCCTCGGTCTGCTGATGGTGCCGATGCAGAATCTGTCGTTGATCGGCGTCAAGGATCACGACGCGGGCGCGGCCAGCGCGCTGGCCAATGCCACCATCCAGATCGGCGGGGCGCTCGGCACCGCGCTGTTCACCACGATCTACGTCTCGGCGAAGTCGGCGTTCACCGCCACCAACGCCGCCCCGACCGCGCCCGCGGGCGTCCCCGCGAGCGCGATCCCGGCGGACCTGGCCACGGCCGTGCCGCCGACCGCGGAGGAACTGGCGGCGCTGCCGGCCCCGGTGCAGGAGTTCATCGGCGCGCTCAAGGAGCACGCGTTCACCGCCGAGGTCTCCGGCTACGCGCACGTCTTCGGCTGGGCCGCGGCGCTGATCGCTGTGATCACCCCGCTGGTGGTCGTGCTGGTCCGCGCGAAGAAGGGCGATCTGCCCGACGAGGCACCCGTCGGGATGCACTAGGCGGCTGCGCCGCCTGTGCGCGGTTGACGAGTGCAGGGACTCGTCAACCGCGCACGGGCGCGGAGCGCCTCAGCACCTCGGCGACCGGGGTGGACGGGCGGCCGATCAGTGTCCGCAGGTCGCCGCTGGTGGTGTCCAATGCGCCGGCCTTGATGCCGGCGTCCGAGTTCGCGAGCATCCCGGCGTAGACGGCGGGAAGGCCGGCGCTCTCGAGGGCGGCGCCGAACTGCTCCTCCGAGAGGTCCTGGTAGACAACGGTCTTGCCCGCCGCCGCAGAGATCTCTCCTGCGAGCTCGGCGAGCGTCAGGCGCTCGTCGCCGCCGAGCTCGTACACCTTCCCGGACTGGCCGTCCGCGAGCAGCACGGCGGCCGCGGCCTCGGCGTAGTCGGTCCGCGCCGCGGCGGCCACCCTGCCGTCGCCTGCGGCGCCCGCCAGCACCCCGCGCTCGATGGTGCCCGCGAGGTCGATGGTGTAGTTCTCCCAGTACCAGCCGTTGCGCAGCAGGGCGTGGTCGATGCCCGAGGCGGCGAGGACCTCCTCGGTGGCCTTGTGCTCATGAGCCAGCGAGAGCGGGCTGTCCGCGGCACCGAGCACGGAGGTGTAGGCGACGAACCCGACCCCGGCGGCCTTGGCGGCCTCGATGACGTTGGTGTGCTGCGGCAGCCGCTGCCCGACCTCGCTGCCCGAGATCAGCAGCAGCTTGTCGACACCGGCCAGCGCGGCCTCCAGCGCGCCACGATCGGCGTAGTCGGCCGCGCGGACCTGCACGCCCTTCGCCGCGAGGTCGGCGGCCTTGGCCGGGTCGCGGACCACGGCGACCAGTTCGCCCGCGTCGGCGCCGCGCGCCAGCAGCGATTCGACGACGAGGCGGCCGAGGTGTCCGGTGGCACCGGTGATGGCGATGGTCATGTGCACTCCTGGTGTCGCGAGTCAGTTGAGTTGACGCTTCAAACAAACCGTCCGCGTCCATCATGCACTTATTTTTCGTAAGCGCAACCTGTTGAGTTAGCACTGAGGTATCGGCGGGTAGTAGCCTTGGCTCCATGACCGACCCCGACCTGCCGGAATCCGAGCCCGGCCTCGCCTTCGCCGCGGACGTGTTCGAGCGCGCCTGCGCCTCGCGGGAGGTGATCCAGACGGTCACCGGACGGTGGGGCACCCTCGCCCTGGCCGCCCTGGCCGAAGGCCCCTACCGCTTCAGCGCGCTGCGCCGCCGCGTCGACGGCGTCAGCGAGCGGATGCTGTCGCAGACCCTGCAGGCCCTCGAGCGCGACGGGCTCGTCGACCGCGCGGTGCTCACGGCGATCCCGCCGAAGGTCGAATACAGCCTGACCCCGCTGGGCGCCGACGTGGCGTCCCGACTGGTCGGGCTGATCGAACTGGTGGAGTCGCGCATGCCCGAGGTCATCGACGCGCAATCGCGCTACCAGGCACGCTGACGGCGAAGACCCCAAAACGAAGAATGCGCGGCGGGTGGATACCGGCCGCGCATTCTCTTCGATTCTGGATCAGAAGTTGATCATGTGTCCCGCGAGGCCGTGGATGGCCTCCTGCAGGGCCTCGCTCAGCGTCGGGTGCGTGTGCACGTTGCGCGCGAGCTCGTTGACCGTCAGATCCCACTTCTGCGCGAGGGTCAGCTCGGGCAGCAGCTCGGACACGTCCGGGCCGATCAGGTGGCCGCCGAGCAGCTCGCCGTACTTGGTGTCGGAGATCAGCTTGACGAAGCCGTACGGGTCGGCCAGGCCGTGCGCCTTGCCGTTGGCGGTGAACGGGAAGGTCGCGACCTTGACGTCGTACCCCTCCGCCTTGGCCTGCTCCTCGGTGAGACCGAAGCTGGCCACCTGCGGCTGACAGAACGTGGCGCGCGGCATCATCCGGTAGTCGCCCAGCTCGAGGGTCTCGGCGTTGCCGATCGTCTCGGCCGCGACCACACCCTGCGCCTCGGCGACGTGGGCGAGCTGCAGCTTCGCGGTGACGTCGCCGATGGCGTAGATGCCGGGCACGTTCGTGCGCATCCGCTCGTCGATGGCGATGGCGCCGCGGTCGGTGAGCGCGACACCGGTGTTCTCCAGGCCGTAGCCGGTGACGTTCGGCGCGAAACCGATCGCCTGCAGCACCTTGTCGACCACGACGGTCTCGACCTGGTCGCTGCCGTTCTTGGCCATGGTGACGGTGACGCCCGCCGCGCCGTTGTCGGTGACCGACTGCACGCCGGTCGAGGTCTTGATCTCGATGCCGTACTTCTTGTACCGCTTCGTGATCTCCTTGGAGACGTCCACGTCCTCCATGGGCAGCGCGCGGTCGAGGAACTCGACGATGGTGACCTTCACGCCGTAGTTGTGCAGGACGTAGGCGAACTCCATGCCGATCGCGCCCGCGCCGACGACGAGGATCGAGCCGGGCAGCTCGCTGGTGAGGATCTGCTCCTCGTAGGTCACCACGTTCTCGCTGACGGCGGTGCCGGGCAGCATCCGGGTGGTGGTGCCGGTCGCGATGATGACGTTGTCGAAGGTGACGGTCTCGGTGGTCCCGTCCGACTTCGCCACCGAGATGGTCTTGGCATCGGTGAAGGTGCCGCGGCCGTCGTACTCGGTGATCTTGTTCTTCTTCATCAGGAAGTGCACGCCCTTGACGCGGCCGTCCGCGACCGAGCGGCTCCGAGTGAAGGCGGCACCGAAGTCGAACTTCACATCTCCCGAGATGCCAAAGGTCTTGGCCTCGTTGTGGAAGATGTGGGCGAGTTCCGCGTTGCGGAGCAGTGCCTTGGACGGGATGCAGCCCACGTTCAGGCAGACACCACCCCAGTACTTCTCTTCGATGATGGCGGTTTTCAGTCCGAGTTGTGCCGCGCGGATAGCAGCGACGTACCCACCGGGACCGGCCCCGAGAACAACGACGTCATAGTGTGAGGTCACGATTGCTCAGGGTAGACCCGCCGCGATCCGCTGTCCCGGCATGGTCCGGTTACTCACCGGTAGCACACGGCGGCGGACGACCGCGACGTGGCGAAATCCCGACGACCGCTGCCGGCACGGTAGCTGGCAACCGGCGTAGTCGGGTACAAAGAGAAGGACCCCGTACCGGCTGGGCCGAGTCCGCGACGTCCGTGACTGCGCTCCCGTAACGCCCTGGATCGGCGAGCCGACGAATCAAAGGTGAAGGTTTCTCGCATGCGTCCTCAGACATCCCGCCGTGGCCGACTCGTCGCGGCGGCGATCGCGCTCTCCGTGCTGCCCATGCTGATGAGCCCCGCCGTCGCGCCCGCCGCACCGGCGGCGGAGTCGGGTGCCGGCTCGAAGCTCGAGCGGATCGAGAAGAACTCCGACCGCAAGGTGACCGCGCACGTCTACTCCGCGGCGATGGACGAGGTGATCCCGGTCGAGGTGATCACCCCCGCCGACACCAGCGCCCCGCGCCCGAGCCTGTACCTGCTCAACGGCGCGGGCGGCGGCGAGGACCGCGCCACCTGGCAGAAGCAGACCGACATCATGGCCTTCTTCGCGGACAAGAACGTCAACGTGGTCACCCCCATCGGCGGCGCCTTCAGCTACTACACCGACTGGCAGCAGGACGACCCGAAGCTCGGCCGGAACAAGTGGACGACCTTCCTGACCAAGGAACTGCCCCCGATCATCGACGCGGCGTTCGACACCACCGGCGTCAACTCGATCGCCGGCATCTCGATGGCGGGCACCTCGGTGCTCAACCTCGCGATCGCGGCCCCGCAGCTGTACCGGAGCGTCGGCGCCTACAGCGGCTGCGCCGAGACCAGCACCGACGCAGGCAAGTTCTACATCCGCACGGTCGTCGAGTCCCGCGGCGGCGCCAAGGCGACCAACATGTGGGGCCCGCTCGACGGCCCCGGCTGGGCCGCGAACGACCCGGTCGTCAACGCCGAGAAGCTGCGCGGCGTCAAGCTGTTCGTCTCCGCCTCCACCGGCCTGCCCGGTGACCACGACAACCTGGCCAACCCGGCCATCAACGGCAGGGCCGACGTCCTGGCCAACCAGGTGATCCTGGGCGGTGCCATCGAGGCCGCGGTCAACCAGTGCACGCACAACCTCCAGGGCAGGCTGGGTCAGCTGGGCATCCCTGCGACCTTCGACTTCCGCCCCGCGGGCACCCACTCCTGGGGTTACTGGCAGGACGACCTGCACGAGTCGTGGCCGATGCTCGCCGAGTCCATCGGCCTGTAGTCCACCTCGATCGACGAAGAGCGGCCCCCACCGGATTCCCGGTGCGGGGCCGCTCTACGTCATCGGTGGTTCGCTGTCGCGACGATGGGGCGCGGAAGTGCTACGGCTCCATGTTCATCGAACGCGCGAGCATCGGCCAGGCGTTGTGGAGATCGTCCTGCCAGTAGCCCCACGAGTGCGATCCGGTGGGCTCGAACGCGAAGGTCGCCGGGATGCCCAGAGAGGCCAGACGGTCGGACAGCTTGTGGGTGCACTCGTTCGTCGCGGCCTCGATGACCCCTCCGACGACGATCTGGTTCGCGAGCACCACGGGGTCGCCGTCGACTCGGGGATTGTCGAACGTGTCGTACTGCCCGGGCGCACCGGTGCGGCTGGCGATGTACATCGGCACCCCGCGGAGCTTCTCCGCATTGACGAACGGGTCGTTGTCCTTCCACCCCAGCCCGGACTTCGGTCCCCACATGTTCTCGGAGTTGCCCTTGCCCCGGTTCTCCACCACCAGCTCGACATACCGCTGGCCGACCGGATCGCTCGTCATCGCGCATCCGCTGAAGGAGGCGACGCTGTTGTAGAGACCGGGCGCCGCTATGGCGAGGCTGAGCACGGAGGTCCCGGACATCGACATCCCGGTGATCGCGTTCTCCCCGTTCGCGCCGAAATGCGAATCGATGATCGGCGGGAGTTCCTTCGTCAGGAAGGTCGTCCACTTGTTGCGCCCGAGAACCGGGTCGTCCTTCACCCAATCGGTGTAATAGGACGCGAAACCGGCCTGCGGTGTGACCACGTTGACGTGCTTGTCCGCGAAGAACTCCGCGACGTCCGTCTGCTGCTCCCACGTGATCTTGCCGGTGCCCCCACCGGTGCCGTTGAGCAGATAGAGCGTCGGCGCCGGGGTGCCGGTGTCCTTCGGACGGAGCACGTCGAGCGGAATCTCCCGGTCCATCGACGCGGAGTACACGGTGATGGATCGCTTCTGGGCGGGACCCGCGACGTCGGACACCAGGCGTGAGACCTTGTCCTGCTGTTGCGCGGCCGGTGCCGGTGCCCCCGCGGTCGCCACGGAGCCGGTGCTCAGCATCGGGACGGCTGCCGCCAGGATCACGGTGGCGAGCGACTGCCACGCTCGTGGGGAACGCAGATGTACAGCGGGTGGCATGGTTGTGACTCTCTCGTCTCGGCTGCGGCCGCGGTCTGTGCCGGTCGACACCGGCGGTCATTCTTACCACTCGCGGGGGTCCCGTACCAGCTCGGTTTCCCGGTCAGGGGTATCAATAAACAATGGCTTCCGACCTGCACGACCCCTACCTCTGGCTCGAAGACGTCACCGCCGAGCCCGCGCTGGACTGGGTGCGCGAACGCAACGGCCGCACCACCGGTGATTTCACCGACAACGCCGGGTTCGAGGACCTGCAGGCACGGATCCGGGCGGTGTTCGACACCGATGCCCGCATCCCGTACGTCCGGCTCCGGGGCAAGTACCTCTACAACTTCTGGCGCGACTCCGAGCACGTCCGCGGACTCTGGCGGCGTACGACGATGGACGAGTACCGCACCGACTCCCCGAACTGGGAGGTGCTGGTCGACGTCGACGAACTCGCCGAACGCGACGGCGAGAACTGGGTGTGGTCCGGCGCGCAGGTGCTGCGGCCCGGCCAGGAGCGGGCGCTGATCAGCCTGTCGCGGGGCGGCGCCGATGCGACGGTGACCCGCGAGTTCGATCTCGAGCGACGCCGTTTCCTCGAGCCTGCCGACGGCGGGTACTTCCTGCCCGAGGCCAAGACCGACATCGGCTGGATCGACGCGGACACGGCGTACGTCGGCACCGACATCGGGCCGGGGTCGCTCACCGATTCCGGGTACCCGCGGATCGCCAAGCGCTGGACCCGCGGCACCGACATCGCCGACGCCGTCACCGTCTTCGAGGGCGAGCAGACCGACGTCGCGGTGTCGGCCTGGTACGACCGCACCCCCGGGTTCGAGCGCAGTTTCGTCGAGCGGTCCATCGACTTCTACAACTCCCGGCGCTTCCAGCTGATGGACGACGGCAGCCTGGTCCGGATCGAGACGCCCGAGGACGCCGGCGTCTCCGTGCACCGGGACTGGCTGCTGATCCGCACCAGGTCCGCCTGGTCCGTCGACGGGCACGAGTACCCGGCCGGCACCCTGCTGGCCGCCCGGTACGAGGACTATCTCGCCGGATCTCGCGACCTGACGGTGCTTTTCGCGCCCGACGCCCACACCTCGCTCGAGCAGTACGTGTGGACCCGCAACCACCTGCTGCTGGTGACGCTGTCCGACGTGCAGACCAGGCTGCGGGTGCGGACGCCGGCGCCCCGCGGCTGGACGGACGTGCCCCTCGAGGGGATCTCCGAGCTCACCACCACCGACGTCCTCGACGTGGACCCGGTCGAGGGCGACGAGTTCTTCCTCAACTCGAGCGGGTACCTCACGCCCGCGACGCTGCTGCACGGCACGGTCGGCGAGCCGATCGAGGTGCTCAAGCAGGCGCCGTCGTTCTTCGACGCGGACCCGCTCACGGTCGCTCAGTACTTCGCGGTGTCCGAGGACGGCACCCGGATCCCCTACTTCGTGGTGCGTGGGAACCAGACGGGTCGCTCGGCGGGCTCCGCTCCCGCCGGCCCGGGACCGACCCTGCTGTACGGCTACGGCGGTTTCGAGAACTCGATGACCCCGGCGTACAGCGGGGCGACCGGCCTGGCCTGGCTCGAGCGCGGCGGCACCTATGTGGTCGCCAACATCCGCGGCGGCGGCGAGTACGGGCCCGAGTGGCACACGCAGGCACTGAAGGCCGGACGGCACAAGGTGTTCGAGGACTTCGCCGCCGTCGCGCGGGACCTCGTCGAGCGCGGGATCACCACCCCCGCCCAGCTGGGCGCCCAGGGCGGCAGCAACGGCGGGCTGCTGATGGGTGTGATGCTCACCCGGTACCCGGAACTGTTCGGTGCGATCGTCTGCCAGGTTCCGCTGCTGGACATGCGCCGGTATCACCTGCTGCTGGCAGGCGCGTCCTGGATGGCCGAGTACGGCGACCCCGACGACCCCGACGAATGGGAGTTCATCTCCCGGTACTCGCCGTACCAGAACACCGATGCGGAGGCGTCGTATCCGCCGGTCCTGATCGCGACGTCGACGCGGGACGACCGGGTGCATCCCGGCCACGCCAGGAAGATGGCCGCGCGACTCGAGGAGCAAGGGCACCGCATCTGGTACTACGAGAACATCGAGGGCGGCCACGGCGGCGCCTCCGACAACGCCCAGTTGGCGTTCAAGACGGCGCTGACCTTCACCTTCCTGTGGGCACAGCTGGCGGGCTGACCTGGGGCTCGCGTCGCGGTGTCTGAACGGACTCCGGGGCGTCGATGTCGGCGGCGTATCCGCGCGAGCCGCCCAGCGACACCACCCGGGTGAGGGCGCGCAGATCACCCTCGACCCACCGGAACAGCTGGTATACCCCGATGAACGCGAGGATGCCGCCGATGCACAGGGCGCGGACGGTCGCGTTGACGGCGTTGCCGGGCTCGGCCCCGACGAAGCTGAGCCCGGCGACACCCACGAGCGGAACCGACGCCGCCACCGCGAGGTAGCGCGTGATGCTCCGGCCGAGCGACCGCAGGTCGCGACCGTCGGCGCTGCCGATCTCGCCGTGCGACAACAGGATCGGGTACACGCAACGCACCGCATAGAACGTCAGGATGAAGAACGGGTACGCGACGGCCACCGCACCACAGACCGCGAGCGAGGCGATCAGGTGCGAGTACGCATGCGACGGGATGCCGCCCGCCGCGGCCTGCAGCGCGATCGGGTAGGCGACGCCTGCGACCACCCACAACACGAAGGCGACGACCACGGCGCGGTGGCCCAGGTTCAGCGTCGCGGTCCGCGCCCGAGCCAGGGTCTCGGGTTCGTACCGCCGACCCCTGCGCAGACCGCGCGGCACGCTCAGCGCGAGCCGACACCAGTAGAGGATCAGGAACGCGCCGAGGGGGAACGCCAGCCCACCGACCAACAGGTGGACCTGCTCGAGATGGTCCTGGGCCTCGGGTGAGAGGTCGGAGATGATCAGCACCCTGTTGTAGTAGTAGTTGTAGCCCGCGGCCAGCAGGTTCGGGATGCCGATCGCGGCCAGCAGGATCGGGAGCGACCACCGCGACAGCGTCGACCGCCAGCTGCCCGGCCGCGGATCGACGAGGTCGCGGGCGTGCGGGTCCAGGCAGAGCGCGAACTGCCGCGCCAGCTTGCGGCCGCTCGACCAGCGGTCGGCGGGCTCGAAGGCGAGCGAGGTCATCAGGACGCGACGCAGGGCGGCCGGGCAGTCGGCCGGCAGCCGGGTCCTGGCCGCCGGATCGACACCGCGACGCCGGATCGCGAGCACGTCGCCGGGCGAGGCCTGCGGCCCGCCCGCGGGGGCGTCCTCGAACGGCCGGACCCCGGTCAGCAGCTCCCACAGCATCACCCCGAGCGCGTAGATGTCGCTGCGGGTGTCGACCGGCGCCGCGCCAGCGGCCCACTCCGGGGACACCGCGGCCAGCTGCTCGGGCGCCATGTAGGCGACCGACCCGCCGACGAAGCCGGACCGGCCCGCCGGGTCGACGCTGTCGCTGGAGCTGACGTTGAAATCCGCGAGCTTCGGGACACCCTCGACGCTGAGCAACACGTTGGCCGGCTTGATGTCGCGGTGCAACACGCCGTGGGCGCACGCGTATTCGAGCGCGTCGGCCAGTCGCATGCCGATCCACGCGACGGTCTCCGGCCAGGACAGGGCCGCGATCTCGGCGCGCACGCTCGACTCGCTCGGCCGGACCTCCCCCTTGCGCGCGAGGACCTTGTCGATCGACTCGATCAGCAGTTGACCGCTGCGCAGCTCCGGCGGGGTGGCGCGGACGAGCTTGACCACGTCGAGCAGCGTGCCGCCCGGCACGTACTCCATCACCAGCACCCGCACCTGCCGGTCCTCGAACAGCCGCTGATCGAAGACCCGGACGATGTACGGGTGGTCGAGCTGGGCGAGGGTCTGCGGCTCGGTGCCGACGTTGCGCGAGATCTTCAGCGCCACCGGGCGCTGCATCGACAGCTGCCTGGCCAGGAACACGCGGGCGAACGCGCCGTGACCGAGCTCGGCCACGAGCTCGAAGTCGTCCAGCTGCTGCCCGGCCGCGAACTCGGTGTTCTCGGGCAGCTCGATCGGGACGGGCGCGCCGCGGTGCCCCGGCAGATCGTGCTCGAGCAGCCATTCGAATCGATCGGCCTGCAGTGGGAAGCCGATCAGGTACTCGCTCGGTTCGACGCCCGCCCCGCTGGCGCGCCGCACCCGGAACTCCTCGTACACCAGCTCGGGGGGCAGCGGCTCCGCGAGCAGTTCGGGGAACTCGCGGCAGTAGTCAGCGATCCGTTTCGGCTGGCCACCGCGCAACCACCGGTACTCGAGGTCGACCATGATCAGGTCGATCAGTGCCGCGCGCCGGATCGCCGCCGCGTCCGGGAGGTAGTCCGTCAGGTCGGACGGGGACCTCGTCGTCTCCCAGTCGGCGACCAGGCGACGGACGCCCGTGTCGACGACGAGCCCCGATTCCGGGTGTGTGCCGGTCGTGTCCGATCCGATCGAGCTCCCGTGCAGGGCGGTATCGGGAGCCACCTGCGTCAGCGGCCCGCTGGCGATCGTCTCATCACTCGTGGGGCGAACGGGTTCATCCATGGCGGATCGGTTCCGAGCCGACCGCACGGTGCGGCCGGGTCTAGGTGATCACATCAAGGGTATCCCCGCCGAGTGTGCAGTTACGGGTACATCGCGCGAGTGGGACGGACCGCAGGTGCACGCTCGGCGGGTCAGGCGCGGTCGTGCAGCCACTCCACGATCCGGCCGACGGTGCTGTCCGGGCTGCGGATCCAGCCGTTGTGGCCCAGCGGCTCCGGCTGATGCCAGGTGGTCAGGTCCGCCTTCGGCATCTTCGCGATCAGGTTCTTGATCGCCTGCCGCGGTGCCAGGTCGTCGTCCTCCATGGAGATCGACAGCACAGGCAGCGTCAGCCGGCCGATCCGCTCCTCGTAGTCGATGTCGGCTCCCGTGGGTTCGATGCTGCCGGTGCGCGCGAACCTGGACCAGTCCCCGATCAGCACCTTCGACTGCCTGCCGAACCCCCCGACGTCCAAGCGGTCCCCCGGCCAGAACCCGGCGACGTTCGCCGTCACCGACATCGCCGCCGACCCGGCCAGCAGCGCCGCGCCGCGCACCACCCCGTGCCCGCGGTGGTACGGGGAACCCGACGCCACCAGGATCAGGCCGCCGAGCTTTCCCCTGGCCCTGGCCGCATACATCAACCCCAGCTGCCCGCCCATGCTGTGACCGAGCAGGTACGGGGTGCTGTCCGGGAACCGCTCGCGGGCGACCTCGAAGACCGCCGGATAGTCGACGGACGCCAGTTCCTGGTACCCGTAGCTGCTGTCGGCTCCCGGCCGGGGCCTGCTGTCACCCTGCCCGCGGAGCTCACCGATCGCCGCGTTGAATCCCTGCGCGACAAGCGCCTCGGCGACCGGATCGTAGAACCCTCCCGGCACGCCGAGGCCCGGGAAGATCACCACCACCGGCGCCGCCTCCCGGCCTGCGAACAGCCGTACCGCGATGGTGGTGCCGTCGGGCATCTGGATCGGAATGGTGTCCACGGTCCAATACTCTCTCGCCGCGGCGCCTGCCGATAGGGTTCGGACATGGCAACCGCTGATCCGCTGTTCCTGCCCGCCGGCAAAGTGTTCGCCCCGGACGACCTGATCTTCTATGCGGACCGAGGACGCCGCAGCCTCGACCAGGCGCTCGCCGACGCCGATCTGCTTGTCAGCTGCCCACATTCGGGGGCGGCCATCCCCGAGGAACTCGGCGAGTTCCTCGCGCCCGAGTTCACCCGCCGGCTGCAGTTCGACTTCACCGACTGTTCCACCAGCCCGGTGGTGCGCCGCTGGGCGGAGATCGACCCCCGCATCGTCTACGTGGAGAACCCGCACCCCCGGCTGGTGCGCGACCCGAACCGTGCACGGCCCGAGGACCTGTACGCCACCCTGCGTGAGGCGTTCGCTCGGGTCCGCGCCGCCGGTCCCGGGAACAGGGCCGACCTGACCGGAGTCGACGCGATCCGCCCGGTGACGTTCTCCTTCTACCCGCTGCTGCGCGAGCCCACCGACGACGCGGGCCTGCGCCGACTCGCCGACGCCTTCGCCGAGGTCGCCTCCCGCGGGCTCGACGTCTACGAGCGGACCCGGGACGACCTCATCGAGCGGATGGTGGCGCTCGCCTTCGAGCGCGCCGAGAAGTCCACGGGGCCCGTCGAGTTCACCACGCTCTCCTTCCACGACACGATGAACCACACCACCACCCGCGACGGCGCGGTGAACGTCGAGCGAGCCGAGGCCGACCGGTTGCCCGACGTCGTGGCGTTGTCGAACCGCGGCGATGATCAGGGTGATCCCCGCGGCGACAACCCGGTGAGCATGGCCCCGCAGGCGGTCCGCGCGCTGGCCCAGGCGCACCGGGCGGGCTTCGAGGTGGCCGACCCGGCCGCCGTCATGCTGAACCAGCCGTACCTGGGCAGCCACGAGATCATCACCGCGGGTGCGCGATTCCGCGAACTCGGGCCTCGGTCCGCCGCTGCGGGGGTGGCGCTCGGCGCGGTCCAGGCGGAGTTCCGGCGCGAGTTCCTGCTCGGCCCCGACCTCACCGCCGAACTGATGCGGCCTGGCGTGGACTGGCCCGAGCCGGACTCGACCCGGGTGGACATGCTCGCCCATGCGTGCAAGGCCAGCTGGGACAGCTACCGAACCCGCCGATAGCCGACCGGGGTCAGCCCAGGATGACCCCGAACACCGCGCCGGCCGCGATGGTGGTGATGGCCAACACGATCGTCGGGATGAAGAAGGAGTGGTCGACCAGCTTGGTGCCGAGCTTGGTGCTGCCCGACTCGTCGAAGTTGGCGGCCGCGATCTGTGATCCGTTGGTGGGCAACAGGTAGATGCCGGCGAAGGCGCCCGCCCACATGCCGGTGAGCAGCCCGGGGGCCAGCCCCGCCGCCAGGCCGATCGGCACGATCGTCCGGGTCGCGGTCGACTGGCTGGTGGTGAGGACACAGACCAGGAAGACACCGAGCGCGAAGATCCACGGCGCTGCGTTGACCCAGTCGCCGACGGTGTTGGTGATCAGCTCCTGGTGGGCGCTGATGAAGGTGTCGGTGAGCCAGGCGAGACCGAACAGCGCGATGGCCGAGACCATGCCGGCCTTGAAAACCGTGGACGTCGGCACGTCCGCGACGTTCGGGCGGCTGACGAGCAGGATCAGGGTGCCGACCAGGAACATGATCATCTCGATGATCGGGGTCATGCCCATCGGCGAACCGTCGGCCGATTCCGGGCGAATCTCCTTGAACAGACCGAAAACCACGATCGCCGCGACGCCGAACAGGAAGATCAGGGCAGCGCTGCGCCCCTGGGTCGTCGACTTGAGCTCAACCGCACCGGGACCACCGGCGACGGGCGCCGCCAGCTCGCCGGAGGCGATGCGCGCCTGGATCTCCGGATCCTCGGAGAGGTTCTTGCCCAACCGGTTCACCACGATCGAGGACAGCACGATGCCGACGATCGCGGCGGGCAGCGTGATCTTGATGATGTCGATCAGCTCGAAGTTGTACGGCTCGACATCGGTGAGGGTGACCATCGCGGCCATCGCCGCCGAGACCGGGCTACAGGCCAGGGCCACACCGGTCGCCACGACGGAGAGCGAGAGCGGGCGCGAGGGCCGAACGCCGTTGCGGTACGACGCGTCGTAGATGACGGGCAGCAGCGGGTACAGGATGTTCGACGTGCCCGCGCCGACCGCGAACAGGAACGAGACCAGCGGTGCTATCAGCGTGATCTGCTTGGGGCGCTTGGCGATCAGGTTCGCCGCGATCGTCACCATCCAGTCGATGCCGCCCGCCGCCTGCATCATCGACGACGCCAGCACGACCGACAGGATGATCAGCAGCGCATCGACCGGCGGACTGCCCACGTCCTCCCGGAACACGAAGACCAGCACCGCCACGCCCGCGCCACCCCACAAGCCAAGTGCCACACCGCTGGAGCGGGTGCCCATGACGATGGCGCCGAGCACAACGATCAGTTCCAGGATGATCTTTACCGCATCCACGCAGGTCCACCTTGTCTATCCACGGAGACGTTTGTTGTGTCAAACACTGGTTCCGGTGATGCTACGGCGCGCCGACGGATTCGGTGGGACCTCCCACCGAGGCCGGGCCGGTCAGTCCCCCAACGAGTCTCGCGCCCGGCAGACGATGCGCGGATCCGGGTCGAACTCGGTCCGTCGCGGACGGTAACGGCCGCGCTCGTCGGCGTGGTGTCGTCCAGATGAACGCTTTCACCGGGTTCCGCGATTTCACCTGATCCAATAACAGATGGATAACGTAGGTGCATCAATCAATTGAATCGACAACGAAAGCCCGATCGCACCGGCCGCCGAAGCTCATCCTGGCGACATGACCACCTCGAGTTCGACTCCGGCAAAGCTCTGGGTTCCCCGCATCCTGACCGCGCTGGTCGCGAACGGCATCGTCCTGTGGATCGCCGATCTCGTCCTCGGCCGGTTCCACATCTCCTACCCACTGTGGTTCATCGTCGGCACGATCCTGTTCACTCTGGCCACCCTGTTCGTCAAGCCGATCGTCGCCGGCCTGCTCAGCAGCGTGCCGGGCCTGAGGGCGTACACGTGGGTCGTCAACCTGATCGCGACCTACGTCGTCCTGCTCATCGTGGTGCTGCTGACGAACGACTTCCAGATCCGGGGCTTCTGGACCTGGGTGTGGGCGACGCTGATCATCTGGATCGGCTCGGTCGTCTACGACGAGTTCGACGACAAGCTCGAGTCGAGCGTGTCGTCGGGCCTGCACAAGGCGTCCGGCAACTAGTTCGGCCGAGTGCCTCGCCGGGGGCACACCCAGCCCCCGACGACAAGACGGCGCCGACCCCGCGTACTCCGCGGGATCGGCGCCGTTGTCGTCGCTGAAGATTGCCGGGGCTGCTACAGCCCGATCGACGCGGCCAGCATCGGCCACGACTTGTGCAGGTCGTCCTGCCAGTAGCCCCACGAGTGGGTGCCGTTCGGCCGGAAGTCGACGACGGCCGGGATGCCGAGCTCACCGAGCCGCTTGGACAGGTTGTTGGTGCAGAGCAGGGTCGCGCCCTCGATGGCACCGCCGAGCAGCACCTGGTTGGCGAGGCCGGAGACGCCGCCGGTCTTCTCCAGGGTGTCGTGCTGTCCGGGCAGGCCGTTGCCGGTGGAGATGTACAGCTGGGTCCCGCGCAGCTTCTCGGCGTTGACGACCGGGTCGTTCTTCACCCAGGCCGCGTCGTTCTTCGGTCCCCACATGTTCTCGACCTTGGCGCCGCCCCGCGACTCGACGACCATCTTGATGTAGGCCCGGCCGGGCTCGGTGCTGGTCTCGGCACACCCGCTGTAGGTGGCGACGCTCTTGTAGAGACCCGGGGACTCGATCGCCAGGTTGAGCACCGAGGTGCCGGACATGGAGATGGCCGCGATCGAGTTCACGCCGTTGGCCTTGAACTCGGAGTCGATCAGCGGCGGCAGCTCCTTGGTCAGGAACGTCGTCCACTTGTTGCGGCCCAGCTTCGGGTCGTCCTTCTGCCAGTCGGTGTAGTAGCTGAAGGCACCACCGACGGGGGTCACCACGTTCACGTTCTTGTCCGCGAAGAACGTCGCGACGTCCGAGCGTCGCTGCCAGGTGGCCGAGTCCTCGCCGCCGCCCGCGCCGTTGAGCAGGTACAGGGTCGGCCGCGGCTCGCTCGTGTCCATCGGGCGCTGCACCTTGACCGGGATGGTCTTGTCCATCGCCGCCGAGTACACGTACGCGGTCACCTGACGCCCGCTGCCGTCAACCCGCTCGATCTTCGAGCCGGTCGAGGCGGACTGCTCACCGGCGGGTGCCGCGGAGGCAACCGCGCCGGCGCCAACCAGGGGAAGGATCATCAGGGCCGCTGCGGCCGCTGCCAGCCGCGCCGTGCGGGCGCCGGATCGACGAAGCTTGCTCATGTGTGGTGCACCTGACTGTCAAGGGGCCGAGATCGGTGGGTGTTCGGTACTTCTCTACAGAACGGGGGTCCACGCGCAGGTACGCATGGACCCTCGGCTTGCTGCGGGTGATCATACGGAAGCACAGCGCTCCCGCGTTCAGCGATCCCGCGCGGACAGTGTCACCCGGAATACGTTCGACTGTCTCCGGAATCGCGAAACTGACGCGGGCTCGTGCCCCGACAGGACAGCGGCCGGACTCCGCAGGGGGTCCGGCCGCCGCCTCGGGGGATCAGCTGAACTTGCTCAGCAGCTGGTAGAGCTCGAAGAGCGAGATGATGGTGCTGATGGAACCCATGTGATCCTCCAGAGAATTGACCTACCGCAGAAACTGCGTGTGACCCCTCGCCACAGACAGTGACGATAATGGACCGAGCGTCCAGATCGGTGACCTACGTTGGTCGTCCGGATGAACACTGCGTTTCCGCGCCGGGGACACGCACGAGCGAGGCCCGGGCACCCTGTTGGTGACCCGGGCCTCGCTGCGTGGAACTGGTGCGCCGTGGGTGGCTGTGGACTAGAAGTCCATGCCGCCCATGCCGCCGGTCGGATCGCCCACGGGCGCTCCGGCCTTCTCCGGCTTGTCGGCGACGACGGCCTCGGTGGTGAGGAACAGGGCCGCGATCGAGGCCGCGTTCTGCAGCGCCGAGCGGGTGACCTTGACCGGGTCGTTGATGCCGGCTTCGAGCAGGTCGCCGTACTCGTTGGTCGCGGCGTTGAGGCCGTGGCCTGCGGGCAGGTTGCGAACCTTCTCCGCGACGACGCCGGGCTCGAGGCCGGCGTTGAACGCGATCTGCTTGAGCGGAGCCTCCAGGGCGACGCGAACGATGTTCGCACCGGTGGCCTCGTCACCCTCGAGCTTCAGGTCGTCCAGGGCGGGAGCGGACTGCAGCAGGGCCACGCCACCACCGGCGACGATGCCCTCCTCGACGGCAGCCTTGGCGTTGCGCACGGCATCTTCGATGCGGTGCTTGCGCTCCTTGAGCTCGACCTCGGTCGCGGCACCCGCCTTGATGACGGCGACGCCACCGGCCAGCTTGGCCAGGCGCTCCTGCAGCTTCTCGCGGTCGTAGTCCGAATCCGAGGACTCGATCTCGGCGCGGATCTGGCTGACGCGACCGGCGATGGCGTCGGCGTCGCCGGCACCCTCGACGATGGTGGTCTCGTCCTTGCTGACGACGACCTTGCGGGCGCGGCCGAGCAGCTCGAGTCCGGCGGTCTCCAGGGAGAGGCCGACCTCTTCGCTGATGACCTCGCCACCGGTGAGGATGGCGATGTCGGCGAGCTGCGCCTTGCGGCGGTCACCGAAGCCGGGGGCCTTGACGGCGACCGACTTGAAGGTGCCACGGATCTTGTTGACCACCAGGGTGGACAGGGCCTCGCCCTCGACGTCCTCCGCGATGATGACCAGCGGCTTGCCGGACTGGATGACCTTCTCCAGCAGCGGCAGCAGGTCCTTGACCGTGGAGATCTTGGAGCTCACGAGCAGGATGTAGGCGTCCTCGAGGACCGCTTCCTGACGCTCGGCGTCGGTCGCGAAGTACAGCGAGATGAAGCCCTTGTCGAAGCGCATGCCCTCGGTGAGCTCGAGCTGCAGGCCGAAGGTGTTGGACTCCTCGACCGTGATGACGCCTTCCTTGCCGACCTTGTCCATGGCCTCGGCGATGAGCTCACCGATGGACGAGTCGCCCGCCGAGATACCGGCGGTGGCAGCGATCTGCTCCTTGGTCTCGACCTCCTTGGCGGTGTCGAGCAGGCGGGCGGTGACGGCCTCGACGGCCTTCTCGATGCCACGCTTGAGGCCGAGCGGGTTGGCGCCGGCCGCGACGTTGCGGAGACCCTCACGAACGAGAGCCTGGGCGAGCACGGTGGCGGTGGTGGTTCCGTCGCCGGCGACGTCGTCGGTCTTCTTGGCGACCTCCTTGACCAGCTCGGCGCCGATCTTCTCGTAGGGGTCCTCGAGCTCGATCTCCTTGGCGATGGAGACACCATCGTTGGTGATCGTGGGGGCGCCCCACTTCTTCTCCAGGACGACGTTGCGACCCTTGGGTCCCAGCGTCACCTTGACTGCGTCGGCGAGGCTGTTCAGGCCACGCTCGAGGCCGCGACGTGCCTCTTCGTCGAACGCGATGATCTTGGCCATTGCGAAGTGATCCTCCGGATTGGGGTGACACACAAGGCGACCGCTCGTCGGGTCGTCTCATAGCGCAGGGGGACCGTGTGCGATCCACCCATGCCATCGGCCAGGCTCGGCGCCCGCGACGGACGACCAGGGGTGTCGATGGGATCCCGATCTCACCGTCCCGACCTGGCACTCACATGGCGCGAGTGCCAAGTGCATTTTTAGCACTCAGGGGTGGCGAGTGCAAGGTCGGGACGGGCCGGTCAGCGCAGCGCGCAGACGGCGCCGGTGTTCAGGTTCACGGCGAAGGACAGCGGGCCGACGCAGTTGACGCCGGACGCCTCCGCCTTGGCGCCCGAACCCCAGCCCGCCACCGCGATGGTGGTGTTGCCGTTCGAGGCGTTCGAGTGCGAGATCCCGCCGCCGAGGGCGAAGGCGTGGGCGACTCCCGCGCCGCGCGAGGAACTGAGCGCGACACCGAAACCGGTGGCGACGCTGTTCGCGGAGCCGCCGTTCGCCACGCTCACCGCGGTCCCGCTGTCCATCGCGGTCGCGCCCGCGTTGCCGACGGTCGCGGTGGCGCCGCAACTCGCGTCACCGATGACCCTGATGTCGTTCGCCGACGGCGGCGAGACGCAGTCGACCTGCGCGGCGGACGCGACGCCGGACCCGGCCACCGCCATGCCGCCCGCGATCGCGATGCCGACCGCCAGACTCGCGCCCGCGCGGGTGATCGACGGAATGAGGGTGTGGACGCGGGGCTTGAGCTGAATCGACACGGAACTCCTCGAAAGCAGAACGAACGGATACGGACGCGACGGTACCCAAGACTCGCCCGGCAACGACCGGTTCGACAGATCTCGATTCGGCACCGGTTTCCCGCGGGCCGATGGGGCGGCCCCGGCGGCCTCAGTCCCGCAGCTCGGTGAGTAGTTCGGGAAGGTCCGCGACCGAGCCGAGCACATGCCCGGGGGCGGTCTCGGCCGCCTCGAGCACGGACTGCCGGAACTTGCCGGTGCGCACCAGCACCCCGACGAATCCGGCGCGCTGGGCCGCCAGCACGTCGTTCTCGAGATCGTCGCCGATCATCACCGTCCGCTCGGGGTGGGTGCCCATCAACCCGGCGGCCGCCAGGAACCCGGTCGGAGAGGGCTTGCCGACCACGGTGATGCGGGCGTTGCCCGCCGCCTCCAGCCCCGGCAGGTAGGCCCCGGTGTCGATGCGGATACCCTCCGCGGTGGCCCAGGTCAGTCCGCCCTGCATCGCGACCACCGGCACCCCGTCGAGCATCAACTCCACCACCCGGCTCAGCGCGGCGTGGTCGAACTCGGGCCCGGCCCCGCCGAGCACCACCACCTCCGGCCGGTCGGCGTCGAACTCGATGCCCGTCATGTCCCCGGCGATGTCGCCGTGATTGATCAGCAGGCAGCGCTGCCCCGGGTGCGCCGAGCGAAGGTGCTCGGCGGTGAGCGCGGCGGCCGTGACGATCTCGTCCGGGTCCACCGCCATGCCGCAGTCGCGCAGGGCCGCCGCGATCTCGGCCCGCGTCCTGGAGGTGGTGTTGGTGAGGAAGGCGCGCTCGAGCCCACGGTCGCGGACGGCGGCGAGCGCCGCCGCGGCGCCCGCGAGCGGTTGCCAGGAGGTGACCAGCACCCCGTCGATGTCGAACAGAACGCCCTCGACCGCGGCCACGGTTCACGCCCCCGGCTTCTCCGCGACCACGAAGGTCCGGAGGAAGGGGAAGACCGTTCCGAACGGGCCGCGCGGATACGCCTGCCGCAGGCGGGCCCCGTACTCCGCCTCGAAGTCCGCCGTCTCGGCGGCGGACAGCCGATCCAGAACCGGACGCAATCCGGTCCCGCGAACCCACTCCAGCACGGGATCGGGCCCCGGCAGCAGGTGCTGGTACTCGGTCCGCCAGGTCGCGACCCGCAGGCCGGCGCCCAGCAGCAACTCCAGGTACTCCGCCGGCTCGGCCACCGGGCCGTCGTGGCGTAGCACCCCACCGAGTCGTTCGCGCCACCGCGGCGACTCGGCGATCTCGCGCATCAACCGGTGCGAGGGCGAGCCGAAGTTCGCGGGTACCTGGAAGGCGAGCCAGCCGCCGGGGTTGAGCTCGGCCGCCCACCTCGCCAGCAACTCGCGGTGCGACGGCACCCATTGCAGCAGGGCGTTGCTCACCAGCACGTCGACCCCCGCGGCGGAGAAGTCCTCCGCGCCGCCCAGCGCGAACTCGACGCGTCCGTGGCGGTGGGCGCCGACGGCCTCGGCGATCATCTCCGGCGACGAGTCGATGCCGAGCACGCCGGCGCCCGGCCACCGCTCGGCCAGCGTCACGGTCATCGTGCCCGGCCCACAGCCGAGGTCGACGACCCGCCGCGGGTCGAGGGCACCGACCTGACCGACCAGATCGAAGAACGGCCGACGTCGCTCCGCCCCGAACAGCGAGTACTGCGCCGGATCCCACCGCACCGCACCCGCGGACCGCGGGGCCCCGCGGTCCGGGTCGGGTCGGCCGGCGCTAATGGACGTGGTCCTGCCAGTCCGCGGGCACCCGGCCGGCCGGGCCCGGGACCGGCTGGTCGACCGGGTGGTGCCGCGGCGGGGCCAGCTCGGGCCCGTCGTACATCTGCTCGGTCTGGAAGTTCCAGTACCAGTCCTCGCCCGGCTCGAAGCTCTGGATGAACGGGTGCCCGGTCGCCGCCGCGTGCGCGGTCGCGTGCTGCCCCGGCGAGGTGTCGCAGCACCCGATGTGCCCGCACTGGGCGCATCGACGCAGGTGCACCCACCAGCCGCCGCCCGCGTCGCAGTCCGCGCAGCCGGGCCCGCTCGGCGCGACGTCCGGATCGATCCCGGCAATCTCGGTCATCGTGATCCTCCCGTGCGCTGCGACGTTCGGTCCTGCGATCGAGTATGCCGCGAAGCTCAGCGACGCGCGCGCCCCCGGGCGGCGAGGGCGTTGAGCACGGCCGCGGCCTGCTCGGCGCCGTCGACGGTGACCGTGAGCCGGGAACCGTCACCCCGCGTGATGCGCAGCGCGGGACCGGGCCGGACGATCAGCCCGGTCCCGCCGGGGCCGACCCGGTAGCCGAAGCCCCCGAACTTGTTCAGCACGCCGACCATGACGACGTCGGCCTCGGCGATCTCGTCGAGCGGGATGCGGAGCGGTCTTCCGGTGATCGGGGTCCGCGCCGCCAGTCCCGCGGCGTCCGCCGTGACCCGGACCGGTGCGAGCAGCAGGGCCATCAACACCGCCGAGATCGCGGCGACCACGAGCACGAGGACGACCGAGCCCGATCCGAAGGCGAGAAGACCCGTCACCACCACGGCGGGGACCACGCCGATCACGACGGCGGGCCAGGGCGGCATCGAGGCCGATCCGGACCAGGCGACCTTCTCGCCCTCGGCCAGGTCGATGCGCGGCGCGTCCTCGCGGGGCGGTCGGGACGCGGTGGCCGGCCCCGGCGCGGGCACGGTCGCGTAGCCGACCGCGGCCGCCGCCAGGCCGGCGATCGCCGCCAGCGCCATCCACCAGCCGCCCAGCGCGGCGTCGGCGGCATCGGCCAGGCCACGCTGGGGTGCCATGAGCGCCACCGGGAGGACCGCAACGAAGGCGCCGGTGCCCGCTCCCACCGCCGCCCCGACCCGCGCGGCCCGCAGGTCCCGCCGGGTCAGCAGGACCAGCACCAGGCACAACCCGGCCGCGAACGCGGGACCGACCAGCGGGGACCACCACGCGGAGTCGAGGGAGGCGAAACGGTCGGCGGCGCCGCCGGGACCGAAGTGCACGGCCACCGGGTCCGGCAGCTCCCCGGCCCACCTCCCGATCAGGGTCACCGCGCCCAGCGCGGCGAGGGTGGGCGGCAGCAGCGTTCCGGCGAGGGCCCGGAACCAGCCGACCCTGGGGAATGAGCTCGACGTGGTCAATGCATCTCCTTTGCGACGAGTGCGGTGAGTTCGGTGGCGCCCATGCCGATCCGGCGGGCCTCCGCGACCAGGTCGCGGAGGGCCTCCTGCAGCCGGCCGCGGGTGGCCGCGTCGGCCGTGACCACCGCTCCCCGCCCGCGCCGCAGTTCGATCAGGCCCTCGTCGCGCAGCAGTTGATAGCCGCGCAGCACGGTGTGGACGTTGAGGTCGAGCGAGGTCGCCAGGTCGCGCGCCACCGGCAGCCGTTCACCCGGCGCGGCGTCGCCGGCGGCGATGGCCCTGCGCACGCTCGAGGCGACCTGTTCGTACAGCGGTTCCGCCGCGGTCTGGTCGATTCGTATCAGCACGAGTTCATTCTATTGTTCTAGTTCCAATAGAACAACTTGTACAGGCGGAAGTGCACCTACCTGCGCATCCGCCGAAAGGGAGTGACGGGGACTGCGCACTCGGCGCCGGGGCAGGCGGTCAGAACCGGCCGCGCTCGACGTCCTCCCGCTCGCCGTCGGTCAGCAATCGCTCGAGCTTCTCGTCCGGCCAGGACTTGGGGCGCCCCTTCATCCGCGCCGATTCGAGAATCGGGATGGACTCATGTCGCACATGATGGAGAACCACTGGGATCTTCACGACGGATCACTCCGGTGTCTGCCTCGTTCAAACGTTGCGTGGATACCCTTTTCATCGTCCATCATCCACCCGGCATTACGGCGAAATCCACCCCCGGGGGTCACCTGTCGGCCATGCGATCGGCGCACGCCGGACCGACGGGTTCCCCGCGGGCGATACCCTGGAAACAGCCCCTGCACTGCACCTGCTGAGCCGGAGGTGAATCGTGCGCGCCCTGCCCGCCGCCCTGGCGCTCGTCCTGCTCGTCGCCGGCTGCGCGACGGCCTCCGACCCCGCCGCCCCCGAGGGCTCCGAGCCGGCCACCACCGCCGTTGTCGCATCCGACCCACCCGCGGTCGAGGTGACCGAACTCCTGACCGGACTGGACAAACCGTGGGACGTCGCGGTCGCGCCGGACGGCACCATCCTGACCGGGCAGCGAAGCGGCGGGTTCGTGGCGAGGAGGCCCGACGGCTCGGTCACCGAACCGAGCGCCGACCTCTCGGACCTGCGCGTCAGGTCAGAGACCGGCCTCATGGGCCTCGCACTGGACCCGGGGTTCGCGGACAACCGCAAGCTGTACACCTGCCAGGGATACGAGCGCGACGACACCCGCGACGTGCGGGTGCTGTCGTGGAACGTGAACGAGGACTGGACCGCGCTCACCCGGACCGGCGTCGTGCTGTCCGGCCTGCCGAGCACGGGCGGACGGCACGCCGGCTGCCGGATCCTCCCGGCACCGGACGGCACCCTGTTCGTCGGCACCGGCGACGCCACCCTGCCCACGGTCCCCCAGGACCCCGGTTCGCTGGGCGGCAAGGTGCTGCACATCGACACCGACGGATCCCCCGCTGCCGGGAACCCCGATCCCGCCAGTCCCGTCTACACCCTCGGGCACCGCAACGTGCAGGGACTCAGCTTCCGACCCGGCAGCGGACAGCTGTACTCGGTGGAACAGGGCACCCACCTCGACGACGAGGTGAACCGGCTCGTGCCGGCAGGCAACTACGGCTGGCGCCCCGACCTCGAACCCGGCCGGTACATCGAGGCGGCACCGATGACCGACCCGGACCGGGTGCCCGGAGCGATCCCCGCCGTGTGGAGCTCCGGATACCCGACCCTCGCCACCGCCAGCGGCTCGTTTCTCCTCGGCCCCGGCTGGGGCGAGTGGTCGGGCGCGCTGGCGGTCGGGACCCAGCAGGGCGCGAAGATCCTGCTCCTGGGGCTCACCCCGGACGGGCTCGGGGTCGAGCGGCAGGCCTCACTGCTCGAGGGGCAATACGGCCGGATTCGCACCGTCAGCGGGCAGCCGGACGGCACACTGCTCGTCACCACCGACAACGGCGGCGACGACGTCGTGCTCCGGCTGACGCCGCGGCCTTGACGAACGCCCGCAATCCGGCAAAATACCCGTAACGCCGCGTTGCACTAATCCTCGAAGAACCGGAGAAGACACAGTGACGAACACCCTCGAAGCGAGCATCCAGATCGACGCACCCCCCGCCGCGGTGTGGGCGGTGGTCTCCGACCTCAAGCGAATGGGCGAATGGAGCCCGCAGTGCCGACGGATGCACGTCTTCGGCGAGGTCACCCACGGCACCAAGACGTTCAACCTGAACAAGAAGGGCCTGCTGGTCTGGCCGACCACCGCGAAGGTCGTCCGCTTCGAGCCGAACAAGGCCATCGCCTGGCGGGTCCTGGAGAACCACACCATCTGGACCTACGCGCTCGAGGCCACCGGGACCGGCACCCGCGTCACCGAGCGCCGCGAGGCGCCGACCGGGACCACCAAGATCTCGAGCTTCCTCATCGACAAGATGATGGGCGGCACCGCCGATTTCGAGATCGACATGATCGCCGGCATGAACACCACCCTCGCCCGGATCAAGTCGACCGTGGAGTCGAAGGCCGGGGCGCGGGCCTGACCGTCAGCGTTGTCCCCGCAGGAGCGCCGCGACCTCGTGTTGGTCGCGGCGTTCCGCGTTCTCCAGCGCGGTCCGGCCGTCCGCGTCCTCGATCGAGGGATCGGCACCGGCCTCGAGCAGTTGGGTGATCACGTCCACGTACCGAGCCGACCCGTCGCCGTAGACGACGGCCTCGAGCATCGCGGTCCAGCCCGGTTCGTTGACGTGATCGACCGGCACGCCCGCCCGGATCAACGTCCGCACCGTCGAGGTGTACCCGTGCTCGGACGCCGGGATCAGCGCGGTCCCGCCGTACCGGTTGAGCGAGGTCACGTCCGCGCCGTGCGCCAGGGTCAGCGCCAGGATCTCGTCGTATCCCTCGGCACCCGCGTACAGGAATGCCGAGTCCTCGATGTCGTCCTTGGCGTTCACGTCGGCGCCCGCCTCGACGAGGACCCGGGCCGCGTTCACCGAGTTCGACTTCGCCGCGGCCACGAGCGGGGTCCGCCCGCCGTCGCCGCGGGCCTCGAGCGCGGCACCGAGGGACAGCGCCGCGCGCACCGCGTCGGCGTCGTCGGCTCTGACGGCCCCGAACAGCCTCTGCTCGAGCTCCGGGGTCGAGATCGGCGGCGCCGCGGGTGACGGAGCGGGCACCGATGCGACCGCCGATGCGGTGGTCGGGGCCGCTGCCGCGGGCGCGCCGACCACCTCATCCTGGCCGGAGCAGGCGAGGCACGCGGTGGCCGTCGCGGCGAGGACGGCGGCGGTCAGCGCGGTTCTCACTGCAGCGATCCGGCGATGGCGGCCAGACCCGCCGCGGCGCATGCCTGGTCGGCCATGCCGTCCGGGGCCCCACCCACACCGATGCCCGCGATGGAGGCGTTGCCCGCCTTCACGCTGACGCCGCCCGGCAGGAACAGGGTGCCGTCGATATCCGCGACGGTGGCGCCGTCACCCTTGGCGCGTCCGGCCAGGTCGCTGGTGTTGGCGCCGAAAGCCGCCGCCGTGTAACCCTTCTGGCGCGCCGCCTCGACGGTGTGCTGGGCCGCGTTGTCGCCGCGCAGCATCGCCTGCACGTTGCCGTTGCGGTCCACCACGGACACGGTGACGAAGCCGAGCCCGTCGGCCTGGCACTTCGCGAGCGCGGCCTGCGCGGCCTTGCCCGCGGCCCCGACCGTCAGCCGGTTCGCGGGCGCCGTGCCCTTGGCCTCCTGGTCGCCGGGAGCCTGGGCGACGGCCGCGGCGGTGGTGACCGGGGTGGCCGAGGCCGCCTTCTCCTCGATGCCGCTGCCGCACGCGGCGGTGGCGAGGATGGCGGCCAGCGGGACGGCGACGGCGAGGGCCTTGGGCAGTCGGCGGGAGAGGTTCATCTGGGGCCTTTCGGTAGCGGCTTCATCGACGGTGCGCGTGTCTCACCCCGATCGGGGTTCCGGTCACACACGGTCCGGGCTGACGGATTCCAGACTCGTCGCCGGGCCCACCCGCCCGCATCGGGCGCACGTCTGCCACCCGATCAGCCGTGCGGAGGCGAGGAGATCATCCGAATGGCCGATCCGGCGGCGGCGCCCGCTCCGTAGGATCGAGCCGATGTCCAGTCCTGTCAGCGCCCGCGGCGACCAGATCCCGGCCGACCGGGACTTCCGCGGACCGATCGACGTCGCGATCCACGTCTCGTTCTACGTGCTGCTGGCGACCTCGACCGCCCGGTACCTGACCTATCACGGCGTCAGCGGCCGATTCGTCATCGTCGCGGCCCTGATCGTCACGCTGGCCGCGCTGTACGCGGTGACCGTGCTCCTGTCCCGCCGCGCGTCCGCCTGGCAACCCTGGGTGTGGCCGGTACTGACCACCTGGGCGGTGCTGGTGTGGTTGGCACCGAGCTTTGCGTGGTGCGCGTTCCCGATGTTCTTCCTCTGCACCCGCGCGTTCTCGAACAGGACCGCGTACCTGATCGTCGCGGCGCTCGCCGTGGTCACCAGCATCGCCTTCTTCAACTTCAGCGGCCGCACCGAGTGGGCCGTGCTGATCGGCCCGATCTGCACCGGCGCCCTCGTCGTGATCGCGTACAGCCAGATCGAACGGGACAGCCGCGAGCGGGTCCGACTGCTCGAGCAGGTCGCCGAGGCGAAGTCGCGGCTCGCCGAGACCGAGCGGGCCGCGGGTGTGCTGTCCGAGCGCGAACGCCTCGCCCGCGAGATCCACGACACCGTCACCCAGGGCCTGACCAGCAGCCTGCTGCACCTCGAGGCCGCGGATCTGGCCTGGGACCAGCCGCAGTCACCCGCGCGCGAGGAGGTCCGGATCGCCACCGCGTCACTGCGCGAGAACCTCGCGGAGACGCGGAACCTGGTGCACTACCTCGCCTCCCCCAACCTCGAGACGCAGACGCTGGACGTGGCCCTGCTCAGCGCCGCGCGCGGCCACTTCCCGGCGGCGCAGCTGCGGGTGATCGGGACACCGGTTCCACTGCCCGCGGAGGTCGGTCACGCGCTGCTGAGGATCACCCAGAGCGCGGCCTCGAACGTGGCGCGGCACGCGGACGCGCAGACTCTGGGGGTGACCCTGACCTACCTGCCCGCCGCGGTGGCCCTCGACGTGTTCGACGACGGGCGCGGCTTCGCGGCCGACGCCGTCGGCGACCACTCCCCCGCGGGCGGGTTCGGACTCCGCGCCATGCGGCAGCGGGTGGCGGCGCTCGGCGGCACGCTCACCGTGGAGAGCGCCCCCGGCGAGGGCACCGTCGTCGCCGCTCAGATCCCCTACGGGAGCGACCGATGACCGCGATCACGGTGATGCTGGTCGACGACCATCTGGTGGTCCGGGCCGGCCTGCGCGCCCTGCTGGACTCGCAGCCCGACATCGAGGTGGTCGGCGAGGCCGACTCCGGCGAACAGGCCGTGGTCATGGCCGGCGAACTCGCCCCGCGGCTGGTGATGATGGACCTCGCGCTCGGCGAGGGCATCGACGGTGTCGAGGCGATCCGCCGGATCCGCGCGGCCGACCCCGCACCGCCGGTGCTGGTGTTCACCACCTACGACACCGACGCCGACGTGGTGCGGGCCATCGACGCGGGCGCCATCGGCTACCTGCTCAAGGACTCGGCGCCGCAGGAGATCTTCGCCGCCATCCGCGGGGCGGTCGCGGGGCAGAGCGTACTGTCGCCGCCGGTGGCGTCGCGGTTGCTGCACCAGATGCGGCGTCCCGACGAGGCGCTCACCGCGCGCGAGGCCGAACTGCTCACCCTGCTCGCCGAGGGCCTGACCAACAAGGAACTCGGCAAGCGGCTGTTCATCAGCGAGGCCACCGTCAAGACGCACCTCGCGCACATCTACGCGAAGCTGGGCGTGGACACCAGGGCGGCGGCGGTGTCGGTCGCGTTGCGCCGCGACGGGATTCGCTGACGGCCCACTGTCGGTGGCCCGGCCTACGGTCGTGCTCCCACCCGACGGAAGGCAGACGATGAGCGAAGCGGACCCGATCATGACCGGCATCATGGCCGCGCAGGAACTGGCGAACGGGGGCGACCGGGCGGGGGCCCGCGCGGCGTTCGCGACGTTGTGGGATCGGATCGGACCCGACGGGGACCCCCTGCACGCCGTCACGCTCGCCCACTACATGGCCGACGTGCAGGACGAGCCCGCGGACGAGCTCGACTGGGACCTGCGCGCGCTGCGGGCCGCGGACTCCCTCACCGACGAGCGCGCCCAGCGGCACCACTCGTCGCTGCAGGTGGCGGGGTTCTATCCGTCGCTGCACCTGAACCTCGCCGCCGACTACGCCAAGCTGGGCGAGGACGACCAGGCGCTGGCCCACCTCGAGCGCGCGGAGGCGAGCGTCTCCACGCTGTCGGACGACGGGTACGGCGCGACCATCCGCGGCGGCATCGCCCGGCTGCGGGAACGGCTCTCCCCGGCCGGGTGAGACAACCGGCCACGGGCCCGTTCACCCAGCTCAGCGGCGGCCGGATCCCCTCCCGTGGCCGTCTCGGCTAGCCTGTGGGTGCCCGCGCCCGGCGTCGAAGCCGCCCGGGCGCACGTTCTCGCCGGACAGCAAGACGAAACAGTAAGAGGAGCCCGTGGCCCGCCGCCCCATCCCGATTGGCACCCCGCAAACCACCGGTATCGCGCACGTCGCGGAACTGGTCCGCAACACGGTTCCGCCGCTGCATCCGGCCGGGCTGCCGTTCGTCCTGGCCCCGCTGACGGTCGCCCTGCTCGGGCGCAACCGCAAGTGGGTCCGCCGCGGGGGTCTCGCGGCCGCGGGCGCCAGCGCCGCCTTCTTCCGGCACCCGCACCGGGTGCCGCCGAACCGCGCGAACGTCGTGGTCTCCCCCGCCGACGGCGAGGTCGCCCTCGTCGACACCGCCGTCCCGCCCGCCGAGCTGAACATGGGCGATGCCCCCGTGCCCCGGGTGAGCATCTTCCTGTCGGTGCTGGACGTGCACGTGCAGCGCAGTCCCGTCGCGGGCGAGGTGCTGGCCGTGGTCCACAAGCCGGGCAAGTTCCTCTCCGCCGACCTCGCCGAGGCCAGCGACGCCAACGAGCGCAATTCCATGCTGCTGCGCACCGAGGCCGGTCACGAGGTCGCGGTGGTGCAGATCGCCGGGCTGCTGGCCCGCCGGATCGTGTGCGACGCCAAGGTCGGCGACCGGCTCCCGATCGGCGACACCTACGGCCTGATCCGGTTCGGGTCCCGGGTGGACACCTACTTCCCCCAGGGCACCACCTTGATGGTGGAGCGGGGCCAGCGCGCCATCGGCGCCGAAACCGTCCTCGCCCAGCTCCCGTGAACACGCCGAAGCGCACCGTCGCCGCGGCGGTGACGGCCAGGAGGACGGCGGCGTCCGGGCTGTTCCTGCTGCCGAGCACCATCACCATCCTGGCGCTGTGCGGCGGCCTGTCCGCGGTCAAGTTCGCCCTCGACGGCAAGCTCGGCATCGCGCTCGCGATGATCGGTGCGGCCGCGGTGCTGGACTCGCTGGACGGCCGGATCGCCCGACTGCTCGACGCCACCAGCAAGATCGGCGCCGAGCTCGACTCGCTGTCCGACGCCATCTCGTTCGGCGTCGCGCCTGCCCTGGTGCTGTACGTGACGCTGCTCGACGGCGGCAGCGCGGGCTGGATCATCGCGCTCGTCTACGCGGTGAGCATCGTGCTGCGGCTGGCCCGCTTCAACACCCTGCTCGACGACGACTCAGCGCCCGCGTACGCGAGCGAGTTCTTCGTCGGTGTGCCCGCCCCCGCGGGCGCGCTGATCGCGTTGACCCCGCTCGCCGCCTACATTCAGTGGGGCGACGGCTGGTGGTCGTCCTTCTACGTGGTCGCCGCCTGGACCATCCTGTCCGCCGCGTTGATCGTCAGCCGAGTGCCCACCCTGGCGATGAAGACGTTCGCCGTGCCGAAGCGGATGGCCGCGGCGCTGCTGGTGGTCGTCGCGCTGGTCGCGGCCGCACTGGTCACCTACCCGTTCGTCCTGATGATCGTGCTGGTCTTCGCGTACCTCGCACACATCCCGTTCGCGGTCCGGTCCAAGCGCTGGGTCGCCGCCCGGCCCGAGGTCTGGGACGTCAAGCCCGCCGAACGACGGGCGATCCGCCGGGCCCCCACGGGCGACCGGAGCCGGTCCGCCGCCCGGCTCGGGCTGCGTCGGCCCCGGTAGTCCGGCCGCCCGCTACGGGTGGTGGGCGCTCCGACACGAGCAGCGCGAGCGCTCGGACCGGAACGCCCCACCACGCCGTCCCGGACTATCCCGTCAGGCGACGGTCGTAGGCAACCGCCCGCAGCTGCTGCTGGATCAGTCGCTCAGCCGGGTTCACGAACGCGGTCCCCGCAGGCAGACTCTGCTTCAGTGCGTCGAGCTTGACCACCGAGGCCCCCCGCAACGCACGGTCGACGGCAGGGGTGCCGGACAGGTGCTGCCAGCGGATCGCGAGCATGCCTGCCTCGTGGCCCTCCGGGTCGAGCCAGTTGTGGACGCCCGGGTCCCGCCGTGACACGACCTAGGTGTAGGTGCCGCCCGGGTTGGGCTTCGCCTGGGTGGTGTTCAGGCTGCTGGTCCGGTCGCGGTACTCGTAGGCCACGCCCCAGGGATCCGACAGCTGGATGCCGGTCGACCCGGCCCCGATCGGGTCGACCGTGATCACGAGCGCCTCGTCGTCGGCCAGCGAGAACCAGCCACCGGTCGACAGGCCCCGGGCACCGGGGCGTTGACGGACGGGCCGCACGACGTTCGGCGGCGTCGCGTTGTAGTAGTACTGGTTGAAGTACGTGACCCAGAACGGCGCGATCTTGGACAGGATTTCCGCGGCTTCGGTCGCCTGCTGATCGATCGTCCTCTCGGGCGCGGCGGGGGGACCGTCGACGCGAGCGATCTCGAGTTGCACCGGGTTCTCGCGGGACCAGTCGTTCAGCAGATCCCGCACGATCAGCATCGAGGTTCCGTCCGCGGGAATCTGCATGTGGTTGGGGCGACCGTTCGCCGGCTCGGCGTCGATCGTGATCACGAACGACCCGTCGGGGGCGGACGTGATCGCATCGCCGGTGAGGGTCGCGAGCTGAACGCCACCCTCGGCTGTCAGCGCGGTGGTGCCGGGAATGGCGTCACGCATCTCGAAGTTCAGATCGGTGGGGCCGGGATTCGTCTTGCGCCCCCGGATCACGTATGTCGAGTCTCCCGCGACCATGGTGTGCCGGTAGATGTTGTCGGGGTTGTCGATGCCGTAGCCCGAACGCGGCATGCTCAGGCCGGCGAATTCGTGCGGCATGGTGGTCCCCCACAGCACGACCGGGCGATCCGTATCCTCGGTCACCGTGTAGAGGACGGCCGCCGCCCCGATCGCGTTCGCCGCGCGGTCGACGGTGGCCTTGCCTGCGGGCTTGGCGCCCTGCGGGTCTCCCGCGTACAGCGCCTGCACCCGACGGATCTGGTTCTGCACCACGTCGGTCGCGAGGATCTGCCGTGCCCGCGCCTCCAGCGCGCGCTGGCCGTCGGTCGCGAGAACGCCGCCGTTCGCCTGTCCGAGCTCACCCACGCTTCCCAGCCCGCCCATGTTTCCCGGCATGTCAGCGCTGCCCCAGGCGCCGGTGACAAGGGTCGATGCGGTGATCGCCGCCAGGGCGATACCCGTTCTCAGCGTCGAACGTCGTCGCCGCGGTGGGCTTGTTTCTTCGTGTGCATTCATGGTTGTTTCGCAGACCTCTCCTCTTTCGCCCGAATTCCGTCGCAAGTTGGCACGGAATTCGGGCACGGGATACACAGGGCACGCAGCCGAGTCGCGGCACCGGGCACTTCGGCGCTTGCGAGCCGAAAAGGCTATTCGGCGAAGGACTTCCGCTGCCAACCGGGACTCTCGAGTCGGTCCCGGTTGGTGGTTGATTGGACCGTAGACAAACGTCTAATGTCAAGGGGTGAGCGCATCAGAATCGACACCGAAAGCATGGGGCAGGGACGAAGTCCGCCGGGCGGTTCTGCGTGCCGCCCGATCGGGCTTCGCCGCGAAAGGCACCTCCGTCACCGTTCGCGAGATCGCTGCGGCGGCAGGGGTGAACCTCGGCCTGATCCACAAGTACCTCGGCAACAAGGAGGACATTCTCGCCGCCGTCCTCGCCCGCGACACCGAGGTCTCCACCAGCACGATTGAGAACGTCGGGTCCCTACCGGACGCCGTGACCAGCCTGTTCGCCATCGGACTGTCCGATCCCGAGTACGTCCGCATCGCGGCATGGCTGCTGCTCGAAGGCCGAACCGATCTGCTGCTCGGCAACCAGGCCGACGGCATGCGGGCCGTTCGCGGCATCGCCCCAGACTCACGGAATGCAGATGTCCGACTCATGACAGCCCTGGCCGCCATCGCAGGCTGGTCACTCTTCAGCGAGGGGATCCTCACGTTCGCCGAGGCGGACGCCACCGACCGGAGCGCGATCGAATCGCGAATGTCCGAACTGCTGGCGACGATCGTCGCGCTCCCCCAGTTCGCTCCGGACCTGGCCGAAGACGGCCATCACTAGGCTGGAACACGTGACCTCACCCGAACTGACGCTGACGGCCCGACTGAACACCTCCGCCTCCGACGCGCGCCGCGGGGTGGTGCGGCTGCACCCCGAGGCGCTGGCCGCCCTGGGGCTGCGCGAATGGGACGGCATCGCCGTGATCGGCGCCAGGCGCACCGCCGCCGTGGTCGCGCTGGCGCCCGCGTCCACCCCGACGGGGACCGCGCTGCTCGACGACGTCACCCTCTCCAATGCCGGGCTCAAAGAGGATGCGCGCGTGGTGCTCTCACCGGTGACGGTCTATGGCGCCCGGACCGCGACGCTGAGCGGGTCCGCCCTCGCCACCGGGTCCATTTCCGAGACCACGCTGCGCCAGGCCCTGCTGGGCAAGGTGCTCACCGTCGGTGACACGGTCTCGCTGCTCCCCCGCGACCTCGGCCCCGGCACCAGCACCGCCGGTGCGACGCAGTCGCTGGCCCGCACCTTCGGCGTCGCCTGGACCTCCGAACTGCTCACCGTCACGTCCGTCGATCCCACGGGACCGGTGAGCGTGCAACCCAATTCGGCCATCAGCTGGGGCAGCGGCGTCGCCGCCCCCGCGCCGTCCGGTCGGCCCGGACACGAGGTCCGCGCCGTCCAGGCACCCGTACCCGCACCGGTTGCGGTGGCCGACCTGGTCGGCGTGGGCGACCAGGCCGCCAAGCTCGGCGAGTGGCTGAAGCTGGCACTGGACGAGCCGGAACTGTTGCACACGCTCGGGGCGTCACCGCATCTCGGTGTGCTCGTCACCGGCCCCGCAGGCGTGGGCAAGGCGACGCTGGCGCGGGCGGTGCTCGCCGGGCGCACCGTGGTCGCGCTGGACGGCCCCGGGGTCGGGGCGCTCGACGCCGACACCCGCCTGCAGCGGGTGTCGGACGCGGTGGCCCGGCTCACCGGCGCCGCGAGCGGGGAGCCGCACGAGCGGGGCGTACTGCTCATCACGGACATCGACGCGCTGCTGCCCGCCGAGCCGGAGCCGGTCTCCACACTGATCCTCGACGAGCTGCGTCGCGCGGTGGACACTCCCGGGGTCGCGTTCGTCGCGACCACCGCGCACCCCGATTCGCTCGACGACCGGGTCCGCGGCCAGGACCTGTGCGACCGCGAACTCACCGTGGCGCTGCCGGACGGCAGGCTGCGCCGGGCGCTGCTGGAGCTGATGCTGCGCAAGGTTCCCACCACCGACCTCAAGCTCGACGAGATCGCCGCGCGGGCACCGGGTTTCGTCGCCTCCGACCTCGCCGCCCTGGTCCGGGAGGCCGCGCTGCGGGCCGCGGCGCGGGCCAGCAGCAGCGGGGAGGACCCGAACCTGCTCCAGGAGGACCTGGTCGGCGCCCTCGACGTCATCCGCCCGCTGTCGCGCTCGGGGACCGAGGAGTTGGCGATCGGCAGCCTCACCCTCGACGACGTCGGCGACATGGTGGAGACCAAGCAGGCCCTCACCGAGGCGGTGCTGTGGCCGCTGCAGCACCCGGATTCCTTTGCCCGCCTTGGGGTGGACCCGCCGCGCGGGGTCCTGCTGTACGGACCGCCCGGGTGCGGAAAGACCTTCGTGGTCCGCGCCCTCGCCAGCTCCGGGCAGCTCAGCGTGCACGCGGTCAAGGGCGCCGAGTTGATGGACAAGTGGGTGGGCGCGTCGGAGAAGGCGGTGCGCGAGCTGTTCCAGCGGGCCCGCGACTCGGCCCCCTCGCTGATCTTCCTCGACGAGGTGGACGCCCTGGCCCCGCGCCGCGGGCAGAGCTCCGACTCCGGGGTCACCGACCGGGTGGTGGCGTCGCTGCTCACCGAACTCGACGGCGTCGAACCGCTGCGCGACGTGGTGGTGCTCGCGGCGACCAACCGGCCGGACCTGATCGACCCGGCGCTGTTGCGGCCCGGCCGGATCGAGCGGCTGGTCTTCGTGCCGCCGCCGGACGCCGAGGCGCGCAAGCAGATCCTGCAGACCGCAGGCAAGTCGATCCCGCTCGAGGCGGACGTCGACCTCGACGCGCTGGCCGAGGACCTCGACGGGTACTCGGCGGCGGACTGCGCGGCGCTGCTGCGGGAGGCGGCGCTGGCCGCCATGCGCCGCAGCGTCGACGCCGCGGACGTGACGGCGGCCGACGTCGCCGCCGCCAGGAAGACGGTCCGCCCCTCCCTGGACCCGGAGCAGGTGGCGCACCTCGCCGCGTACGCGGAGAATCGCTGAGCCTGCCGGCCGCCCGGGGGCCACGGGACTAGCATCCGTGAGCATGCCGAGCCGCCGACCGTTCCGCCCGCTCGCCCGCGCCTGCACCACCCTGCTCGTGCTCGTCGGATCCGTCGCGATCGCGGCTCCCCACGTCACGGCCGCACCGTCCCCGCAGTCGACGACCACCTGGCTGTGCCGGCCTGGTCAGGCGGACGACCCGTGCGGCGGCAGGTCCGGCGCGCCCGTCGACTGCTTCTATTTCTATCCGACCGCGTCGCTGCAGCAGTCCGTGAACGCGAACCTCGACGCGTCGCCCGAGCTGCGCGCGGTGGCCCGCGCGCAGGCGGAGCCCTTCGGGGAGAACTGCAACGTGTGGGCTCCGGTGTACCGGCAGGTCACGCTGCGCGCGCTGTTCACCGGGACGGCGGCCGAGCGCAGCGCCGCCCTCGACCTCGCCTACGACGACGTCGAACGCGCATGGGACGACTACCTCGCCCACCACAACGACGGGCGTGGCGTCGTCCTGATCGGCCATTCGCAGGGCACCAGGATGCTGCGCTCGCTGATCCGGAACCGGATCGACGGGAAACCCGCCCAGTCGCAGCTGGTCTCGGCGCTGCTGATCGGGGGCGACGTGCTCGTGCGCAAGGGCGAGCTGGTCGGCGGCGACTTCACATCGGTGCCCGCGTGCACCGATGCGAGGCAAACCGGATGCGTCGTCGCCTACTCGGCGTTCTCCCGGACGCCCCCGCCGGACACCCGCTACGGGCTTCCCCCGCAGTCGGCGGGCGCCTCCGGCACCCGCGCGAACCTACCGTTCGGCCCCGACTACGAGGTGCTGTGCACCAATCCCGGTTCGCTGCACGAGAATGCGGACGCCCCGATCCGTGGCATCGTCGCCGGCCGCGAGGTCGACCGGTTCCGCGCCAGGTGCACCGCCGGGTCCGGACCCCGCGTGCTCATGGTCGACGGCCCGGGGGCCGCGCTGCTGCCCACGCTCCAAACCAGGCGCTGACGCGCCTGTGCGTGGTCCACGAGTCCAGGGACTCGTCAACCGCGCACAGGCGGCGCAGCCGCCTACGACCAGCGGGCGAGGAGTTCGTTGGCGCGCACGGCGAGCGCGGCCTGCAGCAGCGGGCCGAAGCTGACGCGGCCGACGCCGAGCGATGCGTAGCCGGCCTTCTCCCCGCGAGCCGGGTCGGCGATCGCGTTGACCGGCAACGGCAGCGCCGACGTCAGGCGCTGGTACACCTCGTCGCTGTGGAACCCGACCGGGTAGAGCGAGTCGGCACCCGCCTCCGCGGCCAGCGTCAGCCGGGCGATCGCGCGCTCGACGCGATCCGCATCGTCGCCCACCTGCTTGATGAACAGGTCGGTGCGGGCATTGATGACCACGTGCACCCCGGCGGCGTCCGCGGCCCGACGCAGCCCGCCGACGAAGTCCGCGTGCTCCTGCGCCTCGCGCAACCTGCCACCCTCGCTGTGCACGGTGTCCTCGATGTTCAGCCCGACGGCGCCCACCTCGATCAGGCCCTGGATCAACCGTTCGGGGGTCTGCCCGTATCCGGATTCGATGTCGACCGAGATCGGCAGGTCGACGGCCGCGGTGATCTGCGCGACGCGGGTCAGCAGCTCCTCGAAGCTCATGCCCTCGTTGTCCGGCTTGCCGACCGAGTCCGCCACCGGGTGACTCCCCACCGTCAGCGCCTCGAAACCGGCCTGCGCGGCCAGGTTTGCCGACCAGGCGTCCCACACCGTCGGCAGGATCACCGGGTTGCCGGGCTGATGCAGCCGCAGCAGGGTGGTCGCCTTGTCGTTGATCGAAGTCATGCGGGCTCCTCGCGTCGTAGTCTGTCGTCACAGATCCTGGCATGCGGGCACCGCGATCGCCCGGTTGCCGCCGTGGCGAGCCGCCGTCGGTTAGCGTCGGCAAATGCCCGTCGAACCTCGCGAAGTCCTCTCGACGTCGACCGCCCTGTTCGGCGGGGCGCTGGCCGCGTTCGTGTTGACCAATCCGCCCGGCGGCGGCTGGGCGATCCACACCTCCGAACGCGAGCTGAGCCGCTGGCTCTCCAGCCAGCCGACCGGGATCGCGGTGGGAGCCGTCGTCGCGGTGCTCGCGTACGCCCTGCTGCAGCGCAAGGGATCCCGGCGGATCGCCTGGATCGCGATGGCCGTCGCGACGGTCGTCCTGATCGGTGCGCGGCTGGCCACCCCGGGCGTCGGCGCCATCGACGCGCTGATCGCCGTGCACTACCTCAAGTCCGTGGCCGCGGGTGTGATCCTGGGCGCCGCGGTCGCGACGGTGTGGGGACGCCGGGCCGGGCAGCTCGCGCTCGCCCTGTCGGTGCTTGCCACGTTTCTCACCGCACGAGTTTTCGAGCTGGTGTTCCCCGCGCAGACGACGTCCTCGATCGGCGAACCGTCCTGGTGGCTGCTCGGTCCGATGCTCGTGCTGGCCGCGGTGGCCGCGGCCATTGCCGACGGCGCCACCCGGATTCAACGGGCCACCGGGCGCGAACTGCGCCTCGCGGTCGTGGCCGCGGCGTCGATCGCGCTGGCCAACCGGGCCCTGCAGTTCTGGATCGACCGGCAGGACTACACATCGCGGGTGGCGACCTGGGTCATCATCGGGGTCTGCATGGTGGTGGTGCTCGGCCTCACCTGGTTCGCCGCGCGGGCGGTCGTGCCCGCCGAGGGCCGCTTCCTGCTGGCCGCGACCGGCGTCGCGGCGGCGTCGATGCCGGTGCTGGTGGACCTCGGCGGGCCGCTCGCCAATGTCGAGCACTGGCAGGCGGTGCTGGTCGGTGCTCTCGCGGTCGCGCTGGGCCTGAGGCTCTCGATGACGTGGCGGTCGACGATCGGCGGGCTGTTCGTGGTAGCCCTCATCCCGATGGTCGGCGCGATCTGGCCCGAACTCGGTCAGGACGGCCCGATGCTGCTGGTGCGGTTGGCCGTGCTCGGCGTGGGCGCGGGACTGGCGTTCGGGTCATCGCTGCCCGGCACCGCGGCCATCGCCGCGGTCGGTCTGGGGATCCCGTTCGTGTCCATGGTCTTTCACTCGGCGGCGACGGTCTTCACCGGCGCGGTCGCGTACGGCGGTGCGTACGAGCCGCTTCCCGGCGTCCCGATGAGCAGCGCCTACGAGACCCAGCTGCAGATCGAACTCTTCGAGGGCGGGACCTTCATCGACATCCCCCACTACGACGACCGGGTCGCGGGCATCGCCCTGCTGATCGCGGTGCTGGCCTGCGCGGTCGGCGCCCGCGCGCTGGCCCGGCCGATCGCCACCCCCGAACGGGAATCCGCTTGAGCAGGCGCTGGACCGCCGCCCTCGACACGGCCGCAGCGTTTTTCGTCGCCGCGACCGCCGGGTGGGCACTGATCGCGCCGGTGGCCGAGCAGTCCGGCATCGCCGGGTCCGAGAGCCAGCTCCGACTGGTTCTGACCAGTCGACCGCTCGCCGCCACCGTCGGCGTGGTGCTCGCGGTCGCCGTCGCGGGGGCCTTGGCACGACGCGGCTCCCGAGCAGGCGCCTACGTGGTCGCGGTTTCCGGACTCGCGATGCTCGGCCTCGGCGCTCTCGTGAATGTCCATGTACACCAGCTGGAGTCGGGGATCGCGCTGATCTATCTGGCCGGAATCGGTGCCGGGCTGGTGATGGGCGGCGCGGCCGCGGCGGCGGCCGATCGGTACGCGGCGGTCGCGCTCGCCGCGGGGGCGTTCGCGGCATTCATGCTCGCCTTCCCCGCCGCGCATCCGACGGTGGAGTCCACTTCCTTCGGCTGGACGGCCTACAGCCTCCCCTTCAGCGAAGCAACCATGTTCACCGATCCACCGTGGTGGCTGTTACTGCCCGCGCTCGCGTTCTGCGTGGCGGGCGCCGTGCTCGCGAGGGGTTCCGCGACGACGCCTGCGGGAGCGTCGCGGCCTCCGCTGTACGCGGTCGCGATCGTCGTCGTCGCCGGGCTGGCCTCCAACGCCGTCCTCGGCGAGCACCGCAGCGACTGGTCCGTCGCGGCGCCGGTGCTCACCCTGCTGCTGGTGGCGATCGTCGTCGCCTCGTCCCTGCTCGACGGGCGCGACGGGGTCTTCCTGCTCACCGCCACCGCGGTGCTTGCCGCGTCCGCACCCCTCCTGGTGGCGACCGGCCCCGACCCGCTCTGGATCGCGATCCTCCTGACGCTGCTCGTCGCGGGCGCCGTGGCCGGAAGTCGCTGGGCGAAACCGACTCTCGGGCTCGCGCTGCTGGCCGTCAACGCCGCGGCCGGGCTGGCCGGACTCAACGATGCGTGGGCGATCGAGGGGATCCGGTACCTCGCGCTGGCGCCGATCGCCGGCTACGCGCTCGCCTCGGCCGTGCCGCGGCGCGCGGCGTCAATCTCGGTCGGCCTGTCCGTGCTGTTCGTCCCGAGCGCGCTGACCGTCGCCGGGCAGGGCACCTCGAGCATGCACTGGGACCAGCTGTCCGTGTTCGACGACCTGCCGCGCGGGATATTCGAGCCCATGCCGCCTGACCCGTTCGCCCTCAGCCTCGCGATGACGCTGGTGATCCTCGGTTGCGCCGAGGCCGCCCACCGGCTGCGACGGCGAGACCCGTCGCCCTAGCGACCGCCCTCAGCCACGGGCGCGGGCGCGGGCGGACTTGGCCACCTCGACCTGTTCGTCGGTCAGCGGCGCCAGCGGCAGCGGCTCCCGCGCGGTCCCGTCGGCGCGCATACCGTCGAGCACCAGCGCGAGGTAACGGCGCCAGGTCTCGGGCGAGACCGGGCGGTTGAAGTCGATGACCGCGTCGAGCATGCAGCTGACCGCGAACAGGTCGTTGACCTGGATCTCGGGGCGCAGCGCACCCGCGTCCTTCGCCCGGTCGACGAGCTGCTGGATCGCCGGTGTGATGCGCTGCCGCGCGCACGCGACCTGCTCCCGGCCCTCGTCGGTGGTGAAGAAGACATCGC
Organism: Rhodococcus daqingensis; assembly: GCF_042665615.1. NCBI lineage: Bacteria > Bacillati > Actinomycetota > Actinomycetes > Mycobacteriales > Nocardiaceae > Rhodococcus > Rhodococcus daqingensis. Next base: position 486,018 of record NZ_JBHTCS010000017.1, read on the forward strand.
CGAGGCCCCGGCTCAGCGACATCCATTCGCTGGTCAGCCCGATGAAGTCGACCAGCGCGGCCCACGGGTCCTCGCGCCGCAGCGCCGCCTCGGCCGCCTCGGCGATCTGGTCCATGCTCTGCTCGAAGACACCGTCGACCAGTTCCTGCTTGCAGGTGAAGCGCCGATAGACGGTGCCGACACCGACCTTGGCGTGCCGCGCGACGTCGTCGAGGGTGATGTCGATGCCGCGGCTCGCGAACAGCTCCATGGCGGCGTCGAGGATCTTCCGTCGGTTGCGTTCGGCGTCGGCGCGCAGGGGACGTGCTGCTGGGGCGGTACTCACAATCGTCGATTCTGCCATTCCCGAAATCTGCCATCTGGGGATTTCCCGGAGCCGCGAAACTAAGTGGAGACAACTCCTCCGCTTAGTGCTACCGTTCCCTAAGTGGAGATTACTCCTCCACTTCAACCTCCACCACTCCACGAGGCGAGGCTCGCTCATGACCACGACCACGATCGATCGCCCGCAGACCGGGCCAGGAGACACGACACGGGAGCACCGACTGCGCTGGCTGATCCTGGCCGTCATCGGCCTGGCCCAGCTGATGGTGGTGCTCGACGCGACCATCGTGAACATCGCCCTGCCCGCGGCGCAGCACGATCTCGGGTTCTCCGACGCGGACCGGCAGTGGGTCGTCACGGCCTACGCGCTCGCGTTCGGCAGCCTGCTGCTGCTCGGCGGCCGGCTCAGCGACTTGTTCGGCCGCAGGAACACCTTCGTCATCGGGCTCGTCGGCTTCGCGGTCATGTCCGCGCTCGGCGGCGCGGCGGTGAACTTCCCGATGCTGGTGGCCGCCCGCGCCGGTCAGGGTGTCTTCGCGGCCCTCCTCGCGCCCGCCGCGCTGTCGCTGCTGGCGACGACGTTCACCGAGCCGGACGAGCGAGCGAAGGCGTTCGGCGTCTTCGGCGCCATCGCCGGTGCCGGCGGCGCGGTCGGACTGCTGCTCGGCGGGGTCCTCACCGAGTGGACGTCGTGGCGCTGGAGCATGTACGTCAACCTGGTGTTCGCGGCCGTGGCCCTGGTGGGCGCGGTGACGATGATGGCAGCGCACCGGTCGGAGCACCGGCCCACGCTCGACATCCCGGGCACGATCACGGTCTCCGCCGCGCTGTTCGGCATCGTCTACGGCTTCTCGCACGCCGAGTCGCACGGCTGGTCCGACCCGATGACGATCACCTGGCTGGTCGCGGGCGCCGCGCTGCTCTCGGTGTTCGTGATCATCGAGACCCGCGTCGCCCACCCGCTGCTCCCGCTGCGGATCGTCCTCGACCGCATCCGCGGCGGCTCGTACCTGGCGATGTTCATCACCGGCTCCGGCATGTTCGCGGTGTTCCTGTTCCTCACCTTCTACATGCAGACGGTCCTGCAGTACTCGCCGATCATCACCGGCGTGGCGTTCCTGCCGATGGTGGCCGGGATGGTGGTCTCCGCGACCACCTCGACCGCGGCGCTGCTGCCGAGGGTCGGGCCGCGGGTACTGATCACGACCGGCCTGATCGTCGCCGCCGTCGGGCTGGCGGTGCTCGCGCAGATCGAGGTCGACAGCTCGTACGTGACGATCATCCTGCCCGGGCTGGTGCTTCTCGGCCTCGGCATGGGCATGGTGTTCGCGCCGGGCATGCAGGGCGCCATCACCGGCGTGGACCCCGACGACGCGGGCGTCGCCTCCGCGACGGTGAACACCATGCAGCAGGTCGGCGGATCGATCGGCACCGCGCTGCTGAGCACCGTCGCCGCCTCCGCGGCCACCGGCTTCATGGACGGGCGGGTGCCGTCCCCGGCGAACGCCGCCCTCGCGGCCGTGCAGAGCTACACCACGACCTTCTGGTGGGCGGCGGGGATCTTCGTTGCGGGAGCGACGATCTCGGCATTCCTGCTCCCCCGCGGTCTGCTGCCCGCCCCGGCCGAGGGGCAGCCGGCCATGGCGCACTGAACCGGATCCCCGCCACGGGCCGTGCTGGAGGGCTACGCTCCGACACGGCCCGTGGCCACCCCGGCCGACTAGGAGCACAATGCCGAAAACCGTTGTGATCACCGGAGCCAATTCCGGGATCGGCCTCGCCATGGCACACGAACTGGCGGCCCGCGGTGCGACGGTGTGCCTGGCCTGCCGCAATCAGGCGAAGGCGGAGGCCGCCCGCGAGGAGATCCTGCGCCGGACCCCAGGGGCCCAGGTCGACGTGTTCTCCCTCGACCTGGCCTCGTTCGAGCACATCCACCGCTTCGTGGCGGACCTCAGCGCGCGCCACGACCGCGTCGACGCGCTCATCAACAATGCCGGCGCCTCCCCGCTCAAGCAGCAGTTCACCGCCGACGGCTTCGAGCTGCAGTTCGGCGCGAACTACCTCGGCCCCTTCCTGCTCACCCACCTGCTGCTGCCGCAGCTCCGGCTCGCGGCCGAGCGAACCGGCGATGCGCGGATCGTGCACGTGGCGTCCGTCGCCCACAACGTCGGCCGCATCGACCCCGATACGTTCCGCGGGCGCGCGAGGTACCGGCCGTTCCCCGCGTACGCGCAGTCCAAGCTGGGCAACCTGATGTTCAACTACACCCTCGCCCGGCGCCTGCCCGACGGCCTGAGCACCTTCGCCATGCACCCAGGGGGCGTCGACTCCGACATCTACCGGGACCTGCCGCGGGCCCTGCACGCGGCGATCCGCCCGTTCCTCATCTCGGCCGACCGGGCCGGCCGGCTCGGTGCGGACCTGGCGCTCTCCCCCGACTACCGGGACCGCTCGGGCGATTACCTCACCGCGCAGCGCCCGAACCCGGTCAGCCGCCGCGCCCGCGACGTCGCGGCGCAGGAGGCGCTGTACGCCGAGAGCGCCGTGCTCGCCGGGGTCGAACCGCTGCCGCCCCGCTGATCACCCCTGGTACTCGGACTCGAGCACCAGGTCCCTGAGCACCCGCTGATACTCGACGTGGGTGCGGTGGTCGGTCGACCGCCACCGCCCGCCCTCCTCGGCGCGCATGTGGGCCAGGTAGTCGGGGGCACCGGGAAACCTGACATTGTCGGCGACCACCACGCTGCCGGGATGCAACCAGCCCTCGTCCACGATGCGGAGCAGATCCGGCAGGTAGGCGCTCTTGAGGTGGTCGATGAACACGAAATCGACTGTGCCGGTGTCGATACCGTACTCGTCCCGCAGCCGTGCCACCGTCGTTCCACCGTCACCGATCGACCCGACCACCGACGTGATGCGCTCACCCACCCCCGCGTGCTCCCAGATCCCTCGGGCGATCGCCTCGTTCGCCGGATTGATCTCGACGGTGCAGATCGTGGCGTCCGGGGGCATCACCCGCGCCATCCGCAACGCGCTGTACCCGCAGTAGGTGCCGAGTTCGAGCAGCAGGGCGGGCCGGGCGCGCCGCACCGCCGCGTCCAGGATCTCGCCCTTCTCGTCGCCGACGTTCATCAGGAAGCTCCGGGTGTGCGCGAAGTCGTCGATGGCGCGGATCACGTCGTCGATGTCCCCGCGACGGGCCGTCGCCGTCACGTGCGCGGCCAGCGCCTCCTCCCGCCCGTCACCGACCTGCCCCTCGCCGAGCAGCCGCCTGGCACCGAGCGCGAACCGGATCACCGACCACCGCAGGAACGGCACGGGCTTGCCGGCCAGCCGGTTGGCGATGACCGCCGCGCCGACGAAGGCGGCGGCGAACGTCGCGAACGCTGCCGGTCTCGACGTCATCTCTGCCCCTTCGACGGTCTCCCCGTTCAATCGTCGACCCCGCGGCTGCACTCGGCAACCGCGCGCACCTCACCCGTTGGCGGCCAGGAAATGGTCCATGCATCGCTCGGCGATCGCGGTGATCGTCAGCGACGGGTTCACCAGCGCGGTCGAACCGGGGATCAGCGAGCCGTCGACGACGTACATGTTGTCGTACCCGGCCACCCGGCCCTCGTGGCTGCACGCCCTGCCCATGACCATGCCGCCCAGCCCGTGGAAGGTCGCCGCGCTGCCGAACCCCGCGAGCCGCGGGTAGATCGGGATTCCGTTGACCGGGTGGCCGTGCGCCACGTCGGCGCGATCGTGGAACCGGCCGGCGAACCGGCGCCCGCGGGCATCGACGTCGCTGTCGGCCTCGCCGTGCGGGTAATTGAGTTCGGCCCGTCCGAGGGCGGGGTTGTAGTCGATGGAGCCCCGCTCGGCGGTGATCAGCTGGATCAGGTTGGTGCTGGTGTTGCCGCCGGCCAGCTCCGGGAACGGCGCCGCCTGCCACGACATGGCGACGGTCCCGTCCGGCGTGTCGTCGTCGTAGAGCGCCGCGACGCCCGGCCCCGCCTGCTTGGCGCCGTACTCGCGACGGGTCAGGGTGCGGGAGATGAGGAAGTCGCCGTTGTTGCCGAAGCCCTTGCCCACGTGCTCGTTCAGCCGCGGCAGCGCGCCTTTCGCCTTCGCGGTCACCAGCAACGAACTGGTGTAGAACGAGCCGGCCGCCATGAACAGGAAGTCCGCCACCAGCCGGCGATGCTCGAGCACGGTCCCGTACTCGTCGATGCGCTTGGCGGTGACCTCGAACCCGCCCTGCCCCTGCACTTCCCGGATCTCGACGACCTCGTGCAGCGGCAGCACGGTGACATTGCCTGTGGCCTCGGCTCTCGGCAGGTAGTTGTGGTCGACGCTGTTCTTGGCCCCGGAGTTGATGCCGTACGGGCCCTCGCCGACGGTGACAGAGGGGCGCCGGGTCCCGGCCAGCTCCGCGCGCACCAGGTCCCAGTCGACGCAGAAGTCGTGGAACGACGGCTGACCGCCGTAGTCCGCGACGTCGGCGAGCCACGCACGGGCGCCCTTGTAGGCGGGGTGGGCGAGCAGGTCGGCAGGCAGCGGAGAGGTGCCCAGCGCCGCCCGCGCCCGCGGGTAGTAGACGCGGTCCAGCTCGCCGTAGTCGATCTGGCGCGGGAAGACCTGCTCGAAGTCGCGCCGGCGCGGCTGCGGGGTGTAGGTGCCGAACACCAGCGACCCGCCGCCGACGCCCGCGCCGTAGACCGAGTTGATGCCGTTGCCCCGGACCTCGTCGATGACGCCGACGTAGCGCTGGATCGGCTGCAGTTGGGTCAGCGGGTTGATGTAGGGCCGGTCGTGCAGCCACGACGCCCGGCCGTCCGGCGAGTCGAGGGTGGCGAACGTGTTGCCCGCCGGGTCGATCGGCCACCGCCTGCCGCGCTCGAGGACGGTGGTCTCGATGCCTGCCATGCCCAGCCGCAGCGCCGCCACCGCGCCACCGAATCCGCTGCCGACCACTATCGCGGTCTTCCCGCCCGGCGGGGCGGCCGAGGCCGCGGCGGTGGTGGTGGTGAGTGGGCCGAACGCGGCGGCGCCGAGGCCGAGCGCGGCGCCGCGCAGAACGGCGCGGCGGGACAAGCGAGGCGAGTCCATCCCCGAAATCTAGTCCCCACCGGGCCGCGGCGGGCGACTATCCGGATCCGTCGAGCCGGTCGAGCACGGCGCGCCCCCGCGGGCTGAGCCGGTAGCCCACCTCCAGGCTCTCGGTCAGCCCGAGCTCCTTGAGCCGGCGCACCCGGATCTTGAACGGCTGCCGCTCCATCGACATCGCGTGCGCCAGCTCGGTCGAGACCACCGCGGGCCGCTCCCCGATCAGGCGCAGGGTGGCCTCGGTCCAGGCCCCGTTTGCGTCCATCCTCGCCAACCGCCGCCGCAGCGTCTCGAGCTCCGCCGCGGACAGCTCCGCGTTCTCCCGCAGCGCCTGCCGCGGATCGGCGCCGCCGTAGCGGAGCGCGATCCGGTACAGGATCGGTCCGTGCGCCTTCTTGTCGACGAAGGCGAGCAGCTTCTCCGCCGACGGGAAACCGGCCGCCTCGGCGTCCGCGTCGGTGACCTCCGCGGGCGCGATCTCGTCGACCGCGTCGAAGGCGATCACACCGATCGCGGTCCGCTGGCTCGATCCCGCCCGCACCCGTGGCCGGTCCCACCGGCGGAACGCGAGCGTCACCGCGCCGGACCTGATGCCCTCGAGGTGCGCCGCGGTGAAGATCACCGGTCAGTCCACCAGGCCCAGCGCCCGCAGCCGCTCGAACACCAGCCGGGAGCCGGGCGCGGTCTCCGGCATCGCGGCGTACTCGTCGACGGTGAAGTACCGCAGTTCCGCGATCTCGCTCGTCGCGGTCGGCTCGTCGGTCAGGTCCGCGAGGAAACACGTCATGTGCAGCCGGGTCCCGGCCGGGTGCCCGAACGCCTCCGCCTCGAACACGCCGAGCGTGCTGAGCGTGCCCTCGACGACGCCGGCGTCGAGCTCCTCGCGAATCTCCCTGTGCAGGGCCTCTTCCGGGGTTTCGCCCGGGTCGATCTTGCCGCCGGCCATGTAGAAGGCCGACTTCCCCGCGGATCGGGCCTGCAGCATCCGGCGGTCCCGGATGTGGGCGAGGGCGACGGTCCTGATCTCGGCCATGCGGACACGGTAGGCGCTGGCGCGCCCGTGCGCACTCAACGAGTCCATGGACTCGCCCACCGCGCACGGGTGGCGAAGCCACCTCCGCCATCCACTAAACTCGGACACAGACCCCCGGATACCTCCGGGGCGTATAGACACCCCGCCGACGCACACGACAAACGACGGAGTGCCCATTGCTTGCTGTCCTGCTCGCCCACGCGATCGCCGCCGTCCTGGCGCCGCTTGTCGTGCGAGCGATGGGCCGCAATGCATTCCTCCCGCTGTCGCTGGTGCCCCTGGCGAGCCTCGGCTGGGTGATCAAGAACTGGGGCACCGAGCAGAGCCTGCACATCCAGTGGGCGCCCGGGCTGTCGATGGACATCGACATGCGCTTCGACTCGCTCGCGGCGATCATGTCGGCGCTGATCCTCGGGATCGGCAGCCTCGTGCTGGTTTACTGCTCGCGGTACTTCACCGACGACGAGCCCCGCCTCGGCATCTTCGCCGCCGAGATGATCGCGTTCGCGGGAGCGATGTTCGGGCTGGTCACCAGCGACAACATGCTCGTCCTCTACACCTTCTGGGAACTGACCACCGTGCTCTCGTTCCTGCTGGTCGGGCACTACGCGGAGCGGGCGTCGAGCCGCCGGGCCGCCACCCAGGCGCTCCTGGTGACCACCGCGGGTGGTCTCGCCATGCTGGTCGGGTTCATCATCCTCGGCCAGGTCGGCGGCAGCTATCTGATCTCCGACCTGCTGGCCGACCCGCCGCGCGGCTGGCTGGCCGGGGTCGGCGTGGTGCTGGTGCTCATCGGCGCCCTGTCCAAGTCCGCGATCGTCCCGATGCACTTCTGGCTGCCGGGCGCGATGGCCGCGCCCACCCCGGTGAGCGCCTACCTGCACGCCGCGGCGATGGTGAAGGCGGGCATCTATCTCGTCGCCCGGCTCGCGCCCGGGTTCGCCGACTCCGCCCCGTGGCGGGTCACGGTGATCACCCTCGGCCTGGCGTCGATGCTGCTGGCCGGCTGGCGGTCGCTGCGGGCATTCGACCTGAAGCTGGTCCTCGCGTTCGGCACCGTCAGCCAGCTCGGGTTCCTCATCACCCTGGTCGGCATCGGCGACCGGAACGCCGCGCTGGCCGGCATCACCATGGTGGTCGCGCACGCGATGTTCAAGGCCGCGCTGTTCATGGTGGTCGGCATCATCGACCACACCACCGGCACCCGCGACATCCGCAAGCTGGCCCACCTCGGCAAGCGTGCCCCCGCTCTGTGCGCCATCGCGGTCCTCGCCGCGGCCAGCATGGCCGGTCTGCCGCCGTTCCTCGGCTTCGTCGGCAAGGAGGGCGCCCTCGAGGCGATCGCCACCACCGACGCGCTGAGCCCGCCGGTGCGGACCCTGGTGCTCGCGACGGTCGTCGCCGGCTCGATCCTGACCGTGACGTACAGCATCCGGTTCATCTGGGGCGCCTTCGGCCGCAAGCAACTCCGGCAGCCGAGCCCGGCGGTACAGTCCATGCACGCCGCGGGCCCGCTGTTCCTGTTCGTGCCCGCCCTGCTCGGGGTCGGCGGCCTGGCCGCCGGTCTCGCGGCGCCGGTGATGGACCGCCTGCTCAGCCCCTACGCGCGGACACTGCCGTCGGGCGAGCACGCGGACTACCACCTCGCGCTGTGGCACGGGTTCGGCCTGCCGCTTGGGTTGACCGCCCTGGTGATCGGCAGCGGCGCGCTGCTGTTCGTCGCGCACCGCTGGGTCAGCAGGCTGCGCTTCGAGCATCCCCCGCTGGGCAACGCCGACCGCGTGTACGACGCCACCCTGCGCGCCATGGACACCATCTCCATCAAGCTCACCGGCACCACCCAGCGCGGTTCGCTGCCGCTGACGCAGGCGTCCATCCTCGTCACGCTGGTGCTGCTGCCGACGATCCTGCTGGTGTTGAACACCGACACCGGCGTCCGGCTGCGGCTGTGGGAATCGCCGATCCAGTTCGCGGTCGGGCTGATCATGGTCGCCGCCGCGCTGGCCGCGACCGTGATGCGCAATCGCCTGGCCAGCGTCATCCTGGTCGGCGTCGGCGGCTACGGCTGCGGCGTCATCTTCGCCCTGGACGGGGCGCCGGACCTGGCGCTGACCCAGTTCCTGGTCGAGACCCTCACGCTGGTGATCTTCGTGCTGGTGCTGCGCAAGCTGCCCGCCGAGACCGACGAGCGGCTGTCCGTCGGATTCAAGGCGCCGCGGGCCCTGCTCGCCGCCGCCGTCGGTGCCACGGTGACCGTCCTCGGTGCGTACGCGATGAACGCCCGGAACACCGCGCCGATCTCGCTGCAGCTGCCCGAGGCCGCGTACACCCTAGGCAACGGCAAGAACGTGGTGAACGTGCTGCTGGTCGACATCCGCGCCTGGGACACCCTCGGCGAGATCTCGGTGCTGCTCGTCGCGGCCACCGGCGTCGCCTCGCTGGTGTTCCGCACCCGCCGGTTCGGCACCGCGCCGCGGGTCTCCGACGCGCCCGTCGAGGTCTCGTCCGGCGGCGAGACCACCTGGCTGCGCGGCGGCGACCTCATCGACCCGCGGCACCGGTCGCTGGTCCTCGAGATCACCACCAGGATGATCTTCCCGACCATGATGGTGCTGTCGGTCTACTTCTTCTTCTCCGGTCACAACGCACCCGGAGGCGGCTTCGCGGGCGGGCTCACCGCGGGGCTGGCGCTGGTGCTGCGGTACCTGGCCGGCGGCCGCTACGAGCTCGGCGAGACGGTGCCCATCGACGCGGGCAAGATCCTCGGGCTCGGCCTGATCTTCTCCGCGGGCACGGCGCTGGTCTCGCTGTTCCTCGGCGCGCCCGCGCTCTCCTCCGCGACGCTGGAGGTGACGCTGCCGCTGCTCGGCCACATCAAGATGGTGACCGCGATCTTCTTCGACCTCGGCGTGTATCTCATCGTGGTCGGGCTCGTGCTCGACGTGCTGCGCAGCCTCGGGGCGCGCCTGGACGCCGAGGTCGAGGCCAAGAGCGACGTGCGGGTGAGCGTCCGGTGAACGCGAACTTCGGGATCCTCGTCATCGTCGGTGTGCTGATCGCGTGCGGCGTGTACCTGCTGCTCGAGCGCAGCATCACCAAGATGCTGCTCGGGTTGCTGCTGTTCGGCAACGGCGTCAACCTGCTCATCCTCACCGCCGGCGGGCCGCCCGGCAGCGCACCCATCGTCGGGCGGACGAACGCCGTGTACGACACGATGGCCGACCCCCTGGCGCAGGCGATGATCCTGACCGCGATCGTGATCACGATGGGCATCGCGGCGTTCGTGATGGCGCTGGCCTACCGGTCCTACAAGATCAACACCAAGGACGCCCTCGAGAACGACCCCGAGGACACCAAGGTGATCCGCCGGCGCAGCCCCGCCGAGGCACCGGACCACGATCGCTCCGACGACCCCATCACCGGCGACTCCACCTTCGGCGGCGACGCCTTCGACGACAAGGGCAATCCGATCCCGCTCGAACAGCTCACCAACCTCGAGGACCTCGAATGCTACGAGGACCTTCGGGAGGGCGACTTCGACGAGTTCGATCCCGACGGCGACGAACCGCTCCGGGTTCCGAGTGGTGATCGCGAATGACCCTGTCCCCCGACCTGATCCACACCCTGACCCCGCTGCCGGTGCTGGTGCCCATGCTCGCCGCCGCCGTCACCCTCATCGGCGGCCGGAAGCCGCGGTTCCAGCGCGCGGTCACCATGGTCGCGCTGGTGGTCGGCCTGGTCGTCGCCTGCCTGCTGCTGTACCTCACCGACCGGGACGGCATCTCCACGCTGCAGGTCGGCGGCTGGGACTCGCCGATCGGCATCACCCTGGTGGTGGACCGGTTGTCGGCGGTGATGCTGGTGGTCTCGAGCATCGTGCTGCTCGCCGTCATGGGGTTCGCGGTCGGGCAGGGCATCCACGACGGCACCGAACGACAGCCGGTGTCGATCTTCCTGCCCACCTACCTGGCGCTGGCCGCGGGCATCTCGAACGCGTTCCTGGCGGGCGACCTGTTCAACCTGTACGTCGGTTTCGAGGTGCTGCTCGCCGCGTCGTTCGTGCTGCTGACCCTCGGCGCCAGCGCCGACCGGGTGCGCGCGGGCGTCTCCTACGTGATGGTCTCGATGGTGTCCTCGCTGATCTTCCTGGTCGGCATCGCCCTCGCCTACGCTGCCACCGGCACCCTGAACCTCGCTCAGATGGCCACCCGGCTCGACGGCATCCCGGTCGGCACCAGGACCGCGATCTTCGGTGTGCTGCTGGTCGCGTTCGGCATCAAGGCCGCGGTGTTCCCGCTCTCGACCTGGCTGCCGGACTCGTACCCGACCGCGCCCGCCCCGGTTACCGCCGTGTTCGCGGGCCTGCTCACCAAGGTCGGCGTGTACGCGATCATCCGGGCGCACACCCTGCTGTTCCCGCAGGGCGAGCTCGACAACGTGCTGATGATCTGCGGCCTGCTCACCATGCTGGTCGGAATCTTCGGTGCCATCGCACAGAGCGACATCAAACGACTGCTCTCGTTCACCCTGGTCAGCCACATCGGCTACATGGTGTTCGGCATCGCGCTGTCCACCCAGCAGGGCCTGTCCGGCGCCATCTACTACGTCGCGCACCACATCATCGTGCAGACCGCGCTGTTCCTGGTGGTCGGCCTGATCGAGCGGCAGGCCGGGTCGTCCTCGCTGCGCAGGCTCGGCGGTCTCGCCGCGGCCAGCCCGGTGCTGGCGCTGGTGTTCCTGGTGCCCGCGCTCAATCTGGCGGGCATCCCGCCGTTCTCCGGCTTCATCGGCAAGGTCGCCCTGCTGCAGGCCGGCGTCGCCCACCCCAGCGCGCTGTCCTGGGTGCTGGTCGCGGGCGGCACCGTCACGAGCCTGCTCACGCTGTACGTGGTCGCCCGGGTCTGGACGAAGGCGTTCTGGCGCTCGCGTGCCGACGCCCCCGAGGGCGACCTCGCCGACGTCAGCCCGTCCGCCCTGATCGACGAGTCCGAGCAGGACATCGCCTTCGACGACCGCGCCGACGTCGGCAGGATGCCCGCCCTGATGCTGGTCCCCACGATCGGCGTGGTCGTGGTCGGCCTGGCCCTGACGGTGTTCGCCGGCCAGTTCATCGCGATCACCGACCGAGCGGCGGCGGACCTGCGGGACCGCTCGATCTACATCGACGCCGTCCTCGGGCCCGGGTACGCCGAGCAGGCGGCCGCGACGGGGGGTACGCGATGAACCGCGAACGGGTGCTCCGCGCCGGGGTCCTGGTGTGGCTGACCGCCGTGTGGATCCTGTTGTGGGGCAACGTCAGCGTCGCGAACATCCTCGGCGGCCTGGCCGTCGGGGCGCTGATCATGGTGCTGCTCCCGCTGCCGCGGGTACCGGTCGAGGGCCGGATCCACCTCTGGTCGATCGTCAAGCTGGTCGGGCTCTGCATCGTGTACGCGGCGCAGTCGAGCGCGCAGGTGGCCTGGCTGGCGGTGCGGCCCGGTCCGCCCCCTGTGACCGGTGTGCTGCGCGCCCGGTTGGCCATCAAATCCGATCTGGTGCTGACCCTGTGCATCGACGTGCTCAACCTGATCCCCGGCACCATGGTGCTGGAGGTCGACCAGGTCAAGCGGATGGTGTACGTGCACGTGCTGGACGTGAGCACGGACAGGGCAGTGGACCAGTTCTACCGGACCGTGCGGCAGCTGGAGCGACTGTTCATCGCCTCGTTCGAGCGCGACGAGGAATGGAAGCCGTCCCCGTGGCACGTGGACAACCCCGTCTTCGACCCCTCGGCGCCGGGGCCCACCGACCGACAGGATCTGCCGTGACGACAGTGCTCGTGATCGCCGGGGTGATGCTCTCGGTGGCCGCCGTGATGACCTCGTATCGACTGCTCGACGGGCCGTCCACGCTGGACCGTCTGGTCGCGATGGACACCCTGGTCGCGGTCGCCATCTGTGGGCTCGCGGTGTGGGCCGCCTACAGCCTCGACACCACGCTGGTGCCCGCCATCGTCGCGCTCTCCCTGGTCGGTTTCGTCGGCTCGGTCAGCGTGGCGCGATTCCGGGTGCGTGACGACCAGTGAACACCGTGCTCGAGGTCGTCGCGGCCGTGCTCATCCTGCTGGGTGCGCTGCTCGCCATGACCGCCGCCATCGGGATCGTGCGCTTCCCGGACACCCTCTCCCGCATGCACGCGGCGACGAAGCCCCAGGTGATCGGCCTGGTGCTGGTGCTGATCGGGGCGGTGATCCGGCTGCGCGGCAACGTCGACATCTGGATGCTGGTGCTGGTCGGGTTGTTCACCCTGTTGACCGCGCCGGTCATCGCGCACACGGTCGGCCGGGTGGCCTACCGCGAGCAGCGCAGCCGCGACGGGCTCGGCATCGTCGGGGACCTCGAGAACCGGGACCGACGGGAGTAGCTCGGCGTCCGGCGTCGTCCGAGTTCAGACGGACGTCTTGCTTGCATTCGCCACGAATGAACAATTCGCAATTCGAGTAGTCGACTACTGTCGCCGCGGCTGCGTCGGGGGCGCAGCATGGGTCTATGTCTCGTTAGGTTGAGGTGCTGGTGTTGCAGAAGTGGCGCGAGCGGCAACGCAAGACTTCGTGCCACCGCAAGCCTCACGGGTTTGTCTCGATCCCACGCTGGTGCTCAGCTACCCAGCCGGCTCTGGGCGTTGACTGCCGCACACAGGAGCGAGCGCATGGACGCGACCGAGGACTTCTGGGAGGACCTGCTCTCTCACATCCGGGAACAGATATTGGTACCGGTTGTGGGCCCTGATATGACGCTGGTCAAGATCGGTGACACTGAGCAGCGGCTCAGTACGCTCATCGGCCAGCGATTGGCCGAGCGCTATCACCTGCCCCAGTCGCCCGGGATGACCACCATGGGTGAAGCGGTGGCCGCCTTTCTGCGAGAGCGCGGACAGGATGAGGTCGAGCGGTTGTATCGCGTCATCAACGACATCATCACGCAGCTCGATCCGGTTCCCGGCGACGCGCTCCGCAACCTCGCCGCCATCGACGATGTTCCCCTGTTCGTGAGCACTACGCCCGACCGGCTGCTCGCGAGCGCGGTGAACGACGTCCGTTTCCACGGTCGTCCGGGGACACGGGAGCTCTCGTTTTCCCCGAATCAGAGCACGAGCGAACAGTCACGCAACTCGGAACCGGCCAGGAGAACCGATACCGTCGTTCTCAATTTGTTCGGTCAGACCGCGTCGACGCCCCAGTACGCGATTCACGAGGAGGACCGACTCGAGTGGCTCCACGCGTTGCTCAGCGACGCGGCGAGCCTTCCCGACTGGCTTGCCTATCCGCTGAAGCATCAGCCGATGTTGTTCATCGGTTGCGAGATACCGGACTGGCTCGGGCGGTTTCTGCTGCGCATGTCCAGCAACTCGCGGTTGTCGCTGGAACGCAACCAGCAGTTCTTCTTCGTTGGTAACTCGACCTCGAGCGCGCTGTCGAACTTCTTCGCAACCTACTGCCGCAGGACGCTGGTCCAGCAGCTGGACATGGAACCAGCCGCGTTTGTCGCGGAGTTGCGCACGCGCTGGGAGCAACAGACCGCGGCCAGGTCGCGCACCCCGCTCGACACCGCGGACCCTGCCGCGGGAATTGGCGCTACCAGTTCCGCTGCGGACCCTCCGACCATCTTCATCAGCTACATGCGTGAGGACGCCGACGCCGCCCGGCGGCTCTGTGACGCGATCAAAGGCCTCGGCGGAGACGTGTGGTTCGACGAGCGGCAGATAAGTCCAGGCGACGCATGGGAGCAGGAAGTCCTGACCCGAATTCGTAAAGGTGTCAAACTCTTCGTTCCGGTCATCTCCGAGAACACGGAGGCCGAGGTAGAAGGCTATGTCTTCAGAGAATGGAGGGAGGCGGCGGATCGGTCGCTCTCGATTCCGCTCCGGCGATTCATCGTGCCTGTTGTCATCGACAGCGACTACGACGGTAATCCGAGTCGGTACCGGCAGATTCCGCAGGAGTTCGGTCGCCTGGATTTTGGCCGCGCTCCAGGGGGTGACCCGGATGCGCGGTTGCTCGACATGCTGACCTCCGAAATCCGTGCCATGCGGCGCACCGATGCGGCCTGACCGATGGAGCGATTGCCATGCAGCTCGACAGAGACAACCCGTGGCCAGGATTGGAATCATTCGAGGAGGACGCGCAGGCCTTCTTCTTCGGGCGCGACCATGAAATAGCCTCGCTGAGAAACCATGTGCTCGACGCCCCGGTCACCGTCTTGTACGGCCGCTCCGGCCTCGGCAAGACGTCGCTGCTCCAAGCGGGACTGTTTCCCGTGCTGCGTGAGCGCCACCTACTCCCGATCTATATCCGCTTCGACCTGAAGCCGGATGCGGCGCCACTTACCGACCAGCTCCACCACGCTGTCCGCGATTCGATCAAGGCTGACGTGCCCGACGCGGTGCTGCCCTCGGACCAGGGATCACTCTGGGAGTACCTGCATCGCAAAGACTTCGAGCTGTGGAGCACCCAGAACTATCCGCTCACGCCGGTGATTGTCCTCGACCAGTTCGAAGAGCTGTTCACCCTGGGCGAGCGGGTTCCCGATCTGGTCCGGGAATTCAGAGACAATCTTGGCGACTTGGCCGAGAACCGCATACCCGCAGAGCTGGCCGCGCGGATCGAAGACGACGAGGCCGTGGCTGCACGATTCGATCTGCGGTCGCGCAAGTACAAGCTGTTGATCAGCCTGCGTGAAGACTTTCTCCCCGAGCTCGAAGGATGGCGTCAGCTCATTCCAGCGTTGGGACGCTCGCGGGTGCGGCTGCTGAACTTGCGGACACGCGACGCACTTTCTGCGGTGCGCAAACCGGCGCCGCACCTCATGACTGAACCACTGGCTCGCCGGGTGGTCGCCATCGTCGGCGGCGAGGACCTGCACCACGGTCACGACACCGCAGACGCCGAGGCTGGTCATCCTGGCGATCACCGTGGCGGTTCGGACGTGGAACCCGCACTGCTGAGCTTGTTCTGCCGCGAGCTCAACGAGGAGCGGAAACGGCATGGGCAGCCGCAGTTCGACGAGCAACTGGTCGAGGACGCCAAACGCGACATCCTGTCGAACTACTACTCGTCGTGTGTGAGTGACCTGCCGCCACGCGTCGCGGGCTTCATCGAGTCCAACCTGATCACCGAGAAGGGCTTTCGCAACAGCTACCCCCGCGAGGACGCGGTGCCGTCGCATCTGACCGACGACGAACTCACCCAGCTGATTCACTCGCGGCTGCTCCGTCTCGAGGAGCGCTACGGCGCGCAACGGATCGAACTGACCCACGATGTGCTCACGCGCGTCGTGCGCGAACACCGCGACCGCCGCCGCGCACACGAGGAGAGCGCGGCGCGCGAGGCGCGGCTCGCCGCGGAGCAGCAACGCCAGCAAGCCGAGCTCCGCGACGCCCAGGAGCGCCAACAGGCCGCCGAAGACTACGCCCTGGCGCTGCGCAAACGCTCCCGGATCCTGCACGCTGTGCTGGCCGGCACCGCTGTCATCGCCGTGCTGGCCCTCGTCTTTGCGTACGTCGCTGTGAGGGCGCAAGATCAAGCCGACGCGCAACGAGTCGTGGCCGACGCCCGCAGCCGTGAGGCGCTGGGCGAGAAGCTCAGCTCGGAAGGGCTGGCAATCCTTGCCGGCGGTCAACCAGGTACCGAACAGTCTGGGTTAGTTAAAGTGATTGCTGCGCCGAATATTTCGTCGCGACCCAACCTCGGAGGTCTGCTGATCGCGCTTGACGGTCGTTCGCGCCTTCACGAGATCTACCCCGCCTCGGGCATACTCAGTGGCGATGGCCAGCGCGTCGCAACCACCAGCCAGGCGGGAATTCAGATGGTCGACACACGGACGTGGAAGCCGGTCGGCCATCGCTTCGGCGATCGCTCCGGCTCGCAACTGGACCCCCTTGTGCCATCGCATCGGACGCGCCTGAGCTTCAGCGGACGCTACCTCGCAAGCCTCGATGGTGAGACCGACAAGGCGATTCGGGTGTGGGACTTCGACACCGGAAACTACACCAGTCAGCCGATGTCCATCGGGGAGGCTCCGACCGAGGTCCCCGTCGCCATCAGTGTGGACGGACGCCGGGTCGCAGCGCCGGGCGAGGGCGGGGTTCGGCTGTGGGACACGCCGACGGGACGGTTGATCGCCACACTGCCGGTCAACCCCGACGCCGTTGTCACCGCCCTGGCGTTCAGCCCGGACGGACATCGGATCGCAACGGGCAGCTACGGCGAGAGCTTTGTCCAACTCTGGGATGCCGAAACCGGAGCCGCAGTTCGCGAAACGTCGCGTTTCCATGACGAAGGCTTCGCCGACTCCGACCTCATCACGAGCCTGGCATTCAGCCTGGATGGCGGCGTAGTCGCCGCAGGCGGAGCTACCTTCGACACGTCGTTCCTGAGTGGCGGCACACCGCTACGGCTGTGGAATGCCGACACCGGCGCATTGATCGGAGCACCCGTCGTGGGTGACTACGGATTCATCCAATCAGTGGCATTCAGCCCCGATGGGCGCCGCATCGCTACCGGCAGCAACGACAAGACCGTGCGATTGTGGGACGCGGGCACGAGTCAGCCGATCGGCAATCCGATGAACCTTCAATCACCAGTTGGGCATGTCGCATTCACGCTCGACGGAGACAACATCGTTGCCGTCTCCGATAATGCCGTCCAGAAGTTGGATGGAAATCTCGATGACCAGCTGGCCGTAGAGACGGCAGGAAGCAAGGCCGCCGCACCGGGCCCCGACGAAAGCCTTGCTCTGGGCACCAGCACCGATGTACCGGAGGTCGTTGTTGTGCGAGACAACGCTGCGCACCAACTGAACGCCGACACCGGGGAGCAGGTCAGTGTCGTCGTGAGCGACGCACTTCGGTCATATAGCGACATGGACTGGAGCCGCGACCACCGCTGGATCGCCATCGCCGGAGAGGATAACGCCATTCGCGTCGTCGATGCGACGAACGGCCAACCCGCCGGCAAGCCCCTTGTCGGCCACAACGATGCCGTCTACGACGTCGAGTTCAGCCGCGACGGGACGATGCTCGCATCCGCGAGCGCGGACAACACCGTGCGAATGTGGGACTGGCGCACAGGCGAACAGATCGATGAGCTGCAGACCGGCAATGAATTCGGCGTCGCCGAGGTCCTTTTCAGCGAGGACGGTTCCCACCTGTTCTCGCGCGGATCCGGCTCGACCTGGATCTGGGACACTTCGACGCGGCCACCGACAGGAAAGCAGGTCGGCGGTCCGAACAGTCCGTTGACCTTCGTGGCCATGGCGGTAAGCCCTGATAATCACCATCTCGCGACGGCTTCTGCCCAAGGAGACATTCAGCAGTGGGACGTCAGCAGCGGTCAGGCGTTCGGCCCGACGATGGAGGTCCACAGCGCCATCGACGACATCGACTACAGCCCCGACGGCCACTACCTGGCCTCAGTCAGTGCGTTGCTCGCCGATGAAACACTGCGGTTCTGGGATGCCGCCTCGGGACGCCAAGTCGGCGCGCCGGTCAGTACAGAACACATGGGCACGACCCAATTTGTCGCGTTCAGTAAGAACGGCCATTCGGTCTACATTGGGGGAATTGGGTCGGGGCCCGCGAAGCCGACCGACAGCGGGCCAACAGCCGGGCAAGCCGCGATCTGGCGGCTTCCCGCGCCGGCCGAGTGGGAGCATTTGCTGTGCGCGAAGCTGACCGCCAACCCGAGCGAGCAACAGTGGAAGGATTGGATCTCGCCCGACGTCCCCTATGAAGAACCGTGCCCCGGCAAACCCCGCACGCCCTAGACACGTGGCGTGTGCAAACCTCAGGCCCGGTGTAACTCAGGCCTGGATCAGCGGCCACAGGGGTCGGCAGGCGGCGTCCCCGGCGCACCGAACGTCCCCGGCACACCCGACGCTCGCGGCGCCCGGTTCGACGGCAGCTCCGCCGGCTCGGGCTGTGACGGGTCGGGGTCGCTGACCAACCGCACCGAGTATCGGAGCTCGCCCGCACGCCAGGCCGCCGGCTCGATGGTGGGTCCGGGCGAGGGCGCGCCGGCCCGCGCGCACGGATCACCGGGTTGGCCCGGAGACTTCAGCTCGGAGATGTCGTTCCGCTCGGACGACGTCGGTACCACCGGTCCCGGCGTCGACGTCGGCGCCGGCGCCGCAAGCACGGCCCCGAGGCCGGCGAGCAGGACGGCGACCACCGCGGCCGCGCCTGCGAGCACCCGCCCCTTGGGGAGCGCCTTCGCCTCCCCCGACGGCGGCGCGAAGGCGGCGGGCGCGGAGATCTGGCCGGCCGCCGCGCTGATCGCGGCGCCGGTCGCCAGGTGCCAACGACCGGCGTAGGGAACCACGGAGGCCAGGCCCAGATCGGCGGCCGCGGTACCGATCACGCTCGCTTCGGATGGCCTGATCCCGAGGACGACGACGGCGACCCGGCCGCGAGGGACATCCGACCGCATCTGGTCCAGCAGCGCGGTGGTCGCGGTCACGTCGGCGAACGTCCCCGCGGTCACCCGTTCGACACCGGCCTGCGCCACGCCGGACCGCAGGTCGACCGCGTGGGCGAGGACCTCCCCCGGCCACTCGGCCAGGACGAGCGCGGTCCGGGCCGAGGCGAGCTCCGGCATCGCGCGCAGGAAGGCCAGCCGGGCCTCGGCCGCACCGACCACCGCGACGGAGGGCAGGCCGGAGTGGCGCAGCTGCGCCTCGATCGCGACCGCCGCTTCCGGGTCCGCGGCGACGATTCCGACGGCCACCGGATCCAGTCCGATGTGCCTGGCCCGGTCCACCATCTGATCGGCGGCCGATACGGCCAGACCGACGTCGTCGCCACCTCGGTCCTCGAAACGGCTGTCCACCGGCCCGAGACCGGGCACATCGGTGTCGACGAGGACCGCCCGCACACCCTCCTTGCCGAGCGTGACTCCCACCGACTCCCGCACGCGTCCTCCACAGTGTCCCGTCGACAGTGGCTCGCGGTAACCGGAAGGGACGCCTGTGATTTGCGGCCCCCCGAACTCCTCGCGTAGTCCGTCGAATCGACGTCACCGTAGCGGACCGACTCCGGCGACGGCGCCGCACCCCGCCACTGCGGCCGCTGAGCCCTGCGATTCTCGCTAGCCGGCCGCGTGCACGGGCACCGCCTCGGGCTCGGCCCGACCGCCCCACCGCCCCAGCGCGGACCCCGGCGCGGCGAAGAAGCTCGCATAGAACCCGATCACCACCGCGCCCATGACGCCGAGGATCAGGGGGCCGAAGACCAATGGGTACTCGGCGATCTCGACGGCCAGGTACCGGTAGCCGAGCAGCAGCGCGACGAATGCGATCGTCCCGCCGAGCACGAGCCGGATCCGGAACCGGCCCCAGCCCCGCTCCGGATCACGCAGCGCCGACTCCAGGGTCAGGCAGAGCACGACGCCCGCGACCAGGTCGACGCCGTAGTGGTAGCCGAACCCGAGTGTGGCCATCAACGTGCACACCAGCCAGAACGCGCCGCCCCAGCGCAGCCAACGCGGGCCTCCCCGCGTGTGGACGAAGATCGCCAGCGCCCAGGCCGTGTGCAGGCTCGGCATGCAGTTGCGGGGCGCCGGACTGTCGAACGGGATCGCCACCGGGTCGACGACATTCGGCACCACCGTCGGCCAGTAGTTCCCGAGCTGGGCGCCCTCGCCCGCGGCCCCGAACGCGAAGTCGGGGCCGACCACCGGGAACAGCACATAGAACAGCGGACCGATCAGCCCGATCAGCAGGAAGGTGCGCACCAGGTAGTGCGACGGCCAGCCGTTGCGCAGCTGGTAGAGCGCCACCACGATCGCCGCGACCGGCAGTTCGATGTACACCCAGTGCAGCACCCCGTAGCCGACGCCGCCGAGCGCGTCGACCACGCCGCCCATCACCCACGACGGATTGCCCAGCGCCCGGTCCGCGAGCTGCACGTACTCGTCGAGCACCAGCGGCCGGGTCAGCACGGTGATCTGAAGCCAGACGTCACCGACCTTGGTGGCCAGGATCAGCAGGGCACCGAGCCCCACGCCGCGCAGCGCGCTGCGACGCTGCTCGCCGGTCCATGCCAGCGCCGCGTAGAGCCCGATCCCGGTCAGCACGATGGTCGGACCGTTCCCGATTGCCACCGACCCGTCGAACAGCAGCCGGCCCGCCGCGAACAACAGGTCCAGGACGACCGCGATGACCAGGGCCCGGATCCGCTGCGGGTTCGTGAGCCCGACCAGCGCGAGCGCGAATCCCGCCCACGGCAGCGACATCGACTTGGGGGTGCCGACGAAATCCTTGGCGAGGCTGTGCAGTGGTCCCTCGAAGCCGAATCGGAGCGCGACCAGCTGCAAGGCCACGAGTACCGCGGCGAGGGCGACGCCTGCCGAGATGAGGACGGGGTGCGACCGCAACGAGAATCGACCGGTCCCGGAGACCGGTGAGTCGTTGATCAGCACCGGTACATAGTAAACGGAGCGTGAACGAGGCCTTACGTGTCGAGCTCGTTCACGAGGGAATCGACGACGAGCGTCAGGTCGCCCCCGGATGCCGCGGCGACCTGACGCTGCCGCAGATAGGACGCGCCGCGACGGGGGATGTCCGCCACCCGAGCGAGCTCATCGGCGCAGCCGAGCGACCTCGCCACCGGCGTCAGCTGCTCCAGCAGATCGTTCAGGTCATCGGTGACCAGGCGCTCGTTGCTGTCGGCGTCGAGGATGATCTCCGCGTCGAGTCCGTACCGCGCGGCCCGCCACTTGTTCTCCTGCACGTGCCACGGCGGCATGCCCGGCAGCTCCTCGCCCGCGTCGATCCGACGGTCGAAGTACACGACCAGGCAGTGGATGAGGGCGACGATGGCACCCAGCTCGGTCCGGGTGGAGATGCCGTCGCAGACCCGGACCTCGATCGTCCCCCACTGCGGGGCGGGCCGGATGTCCCAGTGCAATCCGCCGAGCTTGTCGATGACGCCGGTCTTGAGCTGGTCGTGCGCGAATCCCTCGAACTGCGACCAGGTTTCGAACTGGAACGGCAGGCCGGCCGTCGGCAGCTGCTGAAACATCAACGCCCGGTTGCTTGCGTACCCGGTGTCCACGCCGGTCCACATCGGCGACGAGGCCGAAAGCGCAAGCAGGTGAGGGTACTTCACGAGCAACGCGTTGAGGATTGGGAAGACCCGATCCGCCGAGGAGATCCCGACGTGCACGTGCACGCCCCAGATCAGCATCTGACGTCCCCACCACTGGGTGCGCTCGATCATCTCGTCGTAGTGCGGGCTACGGGTCAGCTGCTGGGTCGACCATTCCGCGAACGGATGGGTGCCCGCGCAGAACAGGTCGACGCCGACCGGATCCGCGACCCGGCGCACCAGGTGCAGCGTCTCGCTCAGGTCGTCGATCGCCTCGCCGACCGTGTCGCAGACACCGGTGACCAGTTCGACGGTGTTGCGCAGCAGCTCCTTGTGCAGCCGCGGCGTCTCACCGCCCGCGAGGGAGTGCGCCGCGTCGAAGATCTGTCCCGCGGTGTTCGAGAGATCGCGGGTGGTCTTGTCGACCAGGGCGATCTCCCACTCGACGCCGATTGTCGGCCGGGGCGAACCGGCGAAGTGGACTCCCACACTGCGAATCCAACCACAGCGATCGCACGGCCGCCGTCACCGGGACCGGGCCCCGGCACACGACAACGACCCCCCACCGCGGCGGTGAGGGGTCGTCGGGGCGATCGGTGCCTACTCGATGACGGCGCAGGCGACGCGGCCGCCGGCGTCACCGGTGGCCAGCGTGGTCTGGTCCGGCACCGGAGCGTTGTCCGGGAGGGTGTACCGGTTCGGGATGTTGGCGAAGTTGTCCGCGCCGGCGTGCACGACGATCGCGGTGCCCTTGCCGTGGTTGCGCAGGTCCTCGAGGGTGAAGGCGTCGGTGGTGGTGACCAGCTCCGCGGTGCCGTCCTCGCGCACCTGCAGCGAGGTCAGGTCGCCGCTCGCGGGATGTCCGGTGTGACCCTCGGCCTGGAAATGTCCACCGGCGGAAAGGAAGTCGCCGGGCGCGCCGCCGGACGGCGCCACCGAGTTCGCCTCACACTTGGCGACCTCGTGAACGTGCAGGCCGTGGAAGCCGGGCGTGAGGTGCTCGGCCTCGACCGAGACCTGAACGAACCCGTTGCCGTCGGTGAATCGGACGGTGCCGACCTCGGCGCCCTTCGCGTCCTTGAGTTCGACGTCGATCTGGTCCTGCACATCGGTCGAGGCGCCGCCGTGGCCGCCCTCCGCCGCGCCGTGGCCGGCGGCCGGTGCGGCCGCTCCCGTCCACACGGGGGGCGTGGTGCCGGGGACGTCACTGGGGTCCTGACCGTTCGAGCACGCGGTGAGGCCAAGGGCCGCGATCGCGACCATCGGGGCGACGACGCGCCAGGACCCACGGGAGGTACGGCGTGCACTCTCGGCACCGCCGAGGTGCGAATCGCGTCGGGTAAGCAGGGCCATCAAACCGCTCCTTCTAGATGGGCTGGAAGTGAACTGATCATAGCCAGGCGGGAGGACCGGCCTTCCGCAGGTGCGGTCCGTCAGGGCGCGGTGACGATCACGATGACGCCGGGCGAGGCGCTGACGATGCCCGGGAACCGTGGTTCGGCGGACGCTCCCAGCGTCGCGGCGATCTCCGTCGCGGCCTGTTTCTCCGTCGGCGACGAGGCCGAGTAGTACACGGTCGTCGCGCTCACCGAGCCGTCGCTGTAGTTGCCGGTCTCGCCGACCGTCCAGCCGTCGGACTCGAGCGTCCTGGCGGTCTGCGCGGCCAGGCCGCTGACCGTGCTGTTGTTGAGAACCCGAACCGGAACGGCGGCCTTGTCCGTGATCGGGGAGGCCGTCGTGGTGGCTGCGGCGGTGGTCGTGACGGCGGTGCCCCTGGGGATCCCCGCGGTCGTGGTCGGTGCGATCGCGGCGGGCGGGCGGGCCGAGGTGACCGTACCGGCGCCGTTGCCCGCCACCCGCGCCACGCTCGAGGTGGTCTCCGGCTGCTCCGACTCGGAATCGGACCCGGACAGCGCCATGGCGCCGATGCCGGCGAAGGCGATCGCGAGCGCGATCAGGACCATCGCCAGCGCACGAAGCGGTGGTCCACTCGGCTGCTCAGGAGTGCTCACTCGAATGACCTTAGAGACCGCATCGCGTCCGCCGACACCTAGGTGATGTCGAATCCGAGGCGACGGGCGGCGCGCGCCTTCTGCCGACTGGCTCGCAGGCGGCGCAACCGCTTGACCAACATCGGGTCGGCCGCGAGGGCCTCGGGGCGGTCCACCAGCGCGTTCAACACCTGGTAGTAGCGGGTGGCGGACATGTCGAAGAGTTCCTTGATCGCCTCTTCCTTCGCGCCCGCGTACTTCCACCACTGGCGCTCGAAGGACAGGATGTCGTGGTCCCGGCGGGTCAGTCCGTCCTCGCCTGGCTCGTTGGCGTCCTGCGGGTCGGTCTGCTCGGAATTCCGGTTACGCGCCGCTGCCCCGTCCATCTCACTCCCTCAACTTCGAGCTCTCGCCCAACGCCACTGCTCTCGCGTGATGCATCGAAACCAAAGTTCCCCGACGACCCGGTTGGCTTCACGATGACCGGGCAACGAATTACACATCTGTTCTTCCGGGGATTATTCAACCATGATCGCCGCGGTGGTGGCCTGGTTGCGGTGCTGGCGCGTCGCGCGGTGCCGCCCCACTATCCTTGATCGAATGGCAATACTTCCGATCCGGATCGTGGGCGATCCGGTGCTCCACGAGCCCACGCGGCCCGTCACCGAATCGCCGGCGGAGATCGCCGAACTGATCGCTGACATGTACGAGACGATGGACGTCGCGAACGGCGTCGGCCTGGCGGCGAACCAGGTCGGTGTCCCGATGCGCCTGTTCGTCTACGACTGCCCCGACGTCGACGGCGACGGGAACTCGATCCGCCGTCGTGGCGCCGTGGTCAACCCGGTGCTCGAGACCTCGGAGATCCCCGAGACCATGCCGGATCCCGACGATGACGAGGAGGGCTGCCTCTCCGTTCCCGGCGAGCAGTTCCCCACCGGCCGCGCCGACTGGGCGAAGGTGACCGGCACCGAGGCCGACGGTTCGCCGGTGGAGATCGAGGGCACCGGGTTCTTCGCCCGGATGCTCCAGCACGAGGTCGGACACCTCGACGGATTCCTCTATGTCGATGTGCTGATCGGCCGCAACGCCAGGGCCGCGAAGAAGACCATCAAGCGCGCCGGTTGGGGCGTTCCGGGCAAGAGCTGGGTCCCGGGCACTGTCGAGGATCCGTTCGGCCACGATGACTGACATCGTGCTCGGTAGCCGGGTGGTGTTGCGATACAAGTTGCCGCCCGGTTACCCGCAGCCCCTCACCGACATCATCGGGGAGTTGGTGTCGCTCACACCTGCCGTCGTGGTCCGCGCCCCGGACGGACGTGTGGTCCAGGTCGTCCCAGACAAGGTCGTCGCGCTCAAGTCGATCGGTCCCCGACCGATCCTGAGCCGGGAGATCCGCGCGCTCGAACTGGCCGCCGCCGACGGCTGGCCCGGCCTCGAGCAGAGCTGGATCAACGGCTGGCTGGCCCGCTCCGGCGGCGGGTTCACCGGCCGGGCGAACTCCGCGTCTCCCCTCGGCAAGGCCGACCGGATCGGCGACCTCTACAGCGGCGACACCCTCGAGCGCCTGCAAAAGTGGTACGCGGACCGCGATCAGCCGCTGCGCCTGCTGCTGCCGGACCGCCTCGGCAACGCCCCCGCGGATTGGGAGACCTCCGACGAGGTGCTCGTGATGGCCGCCGAGATCGCGAACCTCACCCTGCCCGACGGGGATTCGCTGGTCACCGTGTCCGGCGAACCGGACGATCAGTGGCTGCCGCTGTACGACAACAACGGGAGACGGCTGCCGGACTGCGCCCCCGACGTGCTCGGCGCCGTCCGCGACGGCGAGCTCGGCTTCGGTCGGCTCGGCAGCCCGAGCACCGAACTGCTGGCCATCGCGCGCGCCGCCGTGACCGAGGCGCCCGACGGCCGTCGCTGGGTCGGCCTGAGCGCGGTGGAGGTGGCTCCCGCTCACCGCAGGCGCGGGCTCGGGATGCTGATCTGCGCGGAGATGATCCGCTGGGGCCGCGACCGAGGCGCGACGCACGCGTACATCCAGGTGGTGGCCGACAACGAGGCGGCGATCGCCCTGTACCGCACGATGGGGATGCTCGACCACCACCGGTACCGCTACGCGGCGGCACCCGGCACCGCCTGGTAGCCACACGAGCGAACGACGGCGCCCTCCGGACCGGCCGGGGGGCGCCGTCGCACTCGCACTAAGCTGCCTCGAATGCGATTGGCGACGTGGAATGTGAACTCGGTCCGGGCCCGCACCGATCGGGTCGTGGACTGGCTGGTGCGCACCGACACCGACGTGCTGGCGATCCAGGAGACCAAGTGCCGTGACGACCAGTTCCCGACGGAACGGTTCACCGAGCTCGGCTACGAGGTGGCCCACGTCGGCCTGAGCCAGTGGAACGGCGTCGCGATCGTCTCCCGCGTCGGACTCGAGGACGTGCAGATCGGCTTCGAGGGACAGCCGGGCTTCGCCAAGCCCGCGGCGGACAGTCTGGACATCGCCACCCCGGTCGTCGAGGCCAGGGCCATCGGCGCCACCTGCGGCGGGGTCCGGGTGTGGAGCCTCTACGTCCCCAACGGCCGCGAGCTCAGCGACCCGCACTACGAGTACAAGCTGGACTGGCTGGCCACCCTGCGCGACGACGCCGCGAAGTGGTTGGCGCAGGATCCGAGCGCCCAGATCGCGTTGGTCGGCGACTGGAACGTCGCGCCCACCGACGAGGACGTCTGGGACCCTGCGCTCTTCGAGGGCAAGACGCACACATCGCAGCCGGAACGCGATGCATTCCATGCCTTCCAGGACGCGGGCTTCGTCGACGTCGCCCGCCCGTTCACCCCCGGCCCCGGCGTCTACACGTACTGGGACTACACCCAGCTCCGGTTCCCGAAGCGCCAGGGCATGCGGATCGACTTCGTCCTCGGCTCCCCCGCGCTCACCGAACGGGTCTCCGGGGCGTCCATCGACCGCGAGGAGCGCAAGGGCAAGGGCGCCAGCGATCACGCGCCGGTCGTGATCGAGCTCGACTAGATCACCACCACCAACGATCGGTGCAGGGCGCGGCCGCGGTTGGCACAGCACAGTTTTCGCAACACGGCTGCGAATCTGCGGACGTCGGGTTCTGGCGTTGCGCCGAAGCACATGCCCATGAAATCCGCAATGGACAGCTTGTCCATATCGCGGCCGCCAGCTCGTCCTTATTTCCTCTCGGAGTCGGTCCCGGTGATCGCTAGCGTCGCATCGACGTAATGCGCGTCACACCCACCGCCGCGTGTGCGGCGGCCTGGGCGCCACCAACCGAGGGGAATGAATGAGCAAGATTCGTAGGTCCATACGGCTGAGCGCGGGTGTCGGTGCTGCCGCGGTGGCGATCGGCCTGATGTCGACCGGTGCGGCGCATGCCGACACGTTCGTGCCGCTGCCGGAT